>JADZFR010000020.1 GCA_020849795.1 Planctomycetota bacterium
GGTTCGTAGACTCGGTTCCAGCAGTGGTAACTGCCGAGTTTGTTTGGCTGGGCCTTGCCATTTGACGATGCGGGGCTGGTGGCAGTCGGCGCTGAGCCCGCCAGGGGTGCTGCGTTCGGCGTGAAGCGCCAGTCTGGTTGGGCCGCAATATCAGGTGCCGACGCTGACGTTCGTGCGCTGGAATTGCGCTGGTTGGTCACAGGTGGCCCGCAGGGCGCTTCAATCATGGGCTGCATTGTACGTGACGCTCACGTTTTTGACACGCAATCCTGACCCCGTAGCGACGCGCAAATTGCAGCCTGTGCGGCTGCAAGATCGCACAGGTTGCACGGGTCGCTCAGTGTGATCAGCCGGCCATGCGCGCGGGGTGCGTCAGTGCGTGGACCTGCTTGAGCTTGAGCGGGTTTACGTGGGTGTAGATCTGCGTGGTCTTGAGGTCGGCGTGGCCGAGCATCTCCTGGATAAAGCGGATGTCGGCGCCGTTTTCCAGCATGGCGGTGGCCATGCTGTGCCGGAACATGTGGCAGGCACCGCGGCCGGCAATGCCGGCTTTACTGAGGTAGTCGCGCACAAGGATGCTGGCCCCCGACGGCGTGTACGCGTTGCCTGTGCGGGACAGGAAGAGCTGATGCCGGACTTTGCGGCGCAGCAGCTTGGGCCGCACCTCGTTGAGGTAGCGCTGGATCCAGTGCAGTGCGCGGGCGCCGATGGGGATTACGCGGTCTTTCTTTCCCTTGCCCTGGTTGACCAGCAGGAAGCCGCGCTCGACGTACAGTTCATCAAGGCGCAGGGCGATCAACTCTGCCCGCCTTATGCCCGTGGAGTAGAAGGTCTCAAGGATGGCCCGATCGCGGATGCCCATGAGGGTGTTCAAGTCGGGCAGCGCGAGAACTTTTTCGACTTGGGCCGGGCTGAGTACCTGCTTGGGCAGCCTGTGCTCAAGTTTCGGCAGGTCCATTTCTGAGGCCGGGTTGTGCGGAATGTGCCGCTTGCGCGAGAGCCATTTGAAGAAAGATCGCACAGCAACCAAGCGGCCGTGTTGTGCACTGGTCGTGAGGCGCCGCGCTGAAGAAGTGCTGCGCGCCTGTGCGACATGACGGAGGTAGCGATCAAGCACGCGCTTGGTTACATCGCGCGGCCTTGTTAGCCGGTGGTCTGCGCACCAGCGCAGGAACGAGTTGAGTTGAATCGTCCGCACGCGCACGGTGCCGGCGGAGTAGTTCATAGCCGCCATCCACTTGAGGTAGCGGCCAACGAACTGCTGCAGGCCGTTGCGGTCGGGCGCGGCGGTTGGGTCACAGATGCCTTCGAGCGCGGGTAGCTCCATCGAAAAGACATCGACCCGACGCCTGTGCTGACTTGAGCAGCAATGCTCCAGGCTTGAGCGACCAAAGCAAACCAGCGCTGGGGCACACGATTGCTTGACAGAACATCAAAAGCACAGTTAGCCGCGATGGCTGCGCAGCGCGAACCGAGCCCAGAGCTGCAGCAGCACAGCCTTGTTCAAGTAGCCTGTGGGGAGAGCAAGGAAGGCCTATATTGGAGTACGCCAACATGAAACGCTCAACGAGGCGGGCAGGCCTGGTATCGATCGTCGCCTTGGTCGCGTGCAGGGTATGGGTGGCGAGCATCAACCGCTCAGGGGTGATGGCAAAGGCCACGACTATCTGGCGATTCTTGCGACTCCACATGGTTGGCTTTACGGGAGAATGCCAAATAGCGAGTTTTTGGCACCGAGTTCAGGGGGATTGAACGGCCTGTTCGCCGAGAAACCTGGAGACCCAATCAGTTCGAACCGCTAATTTATGGCGCCGAGCACCAGGATCGCGTGTCGTATGCTTGGTGAAAGCGTCGACCATGCCTGAACCAACTCGGCAAGGTCGGGGTGCGTACGAGCGAGTTCCGCCAAGCAGGACGCCAAGCGGTTTTCGGAATGGCTTGGAACGCCTGAATCTGCGCCTTCCGTGTTCACCGGCAGGGGACTCATAAGCCCCCGGTCCTCAGCATGGATGTCAACAGGACTGCAAGCACAACTGCAAGCACTTCGACACTTCGCCACCAAGCCCTAGAAATGTGGGCTCAGCAAGCAAGTGGGGCGGGTTTAGAGCCCGCCCCTGGGGTACTGCCGGATGTTCCAGACGTCAGATCTCCTCATGTTCACGCCGAAGACAGCTTCGGCGGTTTGCGGTTGCACTGCTAAAGCTCGGCGCGTTTCCAGCGACGCCACAGGTCGGCGGTGAAGCCCTTTGTGTTGTCGCGCACACCGCGTTTCTCAAACCAACGGAACGTGGTTTCAACGTCCCGCAGCAGCAGGTCGTGCGCGTTGGGGTTGAACCGGGCATCGACGGCCTGCGGCAGGTCAATGATGCGCACCATGTCGCCGGGGTCAGTGGCATCGATCATGATGTTGTACGGGCTTAAGTCGCCGTGCACAAAGTTGGCCTGCAACATCATCTCAATGTTGGCCTTGATCAGTTGCCACGCGTCCTGCGCCAGTTGACGCGTCAAGTCGGCCTGGTGCAGCATCGGGCAGGGCCCGTGTTCGTCCCCGTAAAACTCCATCAGGATCGCCCGGCCGGCTTGCTTCACGGGCGTCGGCACGTAGACGCCGGCGCGGTGCAGCTTGGTCAGGTGCTCCCACTCCTGCCCTACCCACAACATGAAATGCACTTCCAGCCCGAACTCGCTGCCGTTCTCGTACGCGCGCCGCACGCGCGTGTTGTGGTACATCTGGGTGCGGTTTTCCTGGTACACCGCGTCGTTGCGGAACGAGCGGTCACGAATGTGCTTGTACACCTTCGCTGCCAGAAACTCCGCGCCCGTGCCCGGGTGCGCGCGGCAGGCAAACACTGTGGCCTCTTTGCCGCTCTTGACCGGGTACAGCACTTCCGTAATCAGCGACAGGTCAATAAACCCGTCGAGTGCTTCTTTCGTTTCAGAATCCATTTCCGTGTTCCATTGATTGCGGGCATCGCCCGCTGCGTCAGAACCTTCAAGTTGGGCATGACGCGCCTCCTTTCCTGGCTTCTGCGGCTGACCTCCGGGCCCATGCCCGAAAGCCATCCGCAAAAGGCAGATCAAATGAACGAGGCCGGTCACGAAGACCGGCCTCACGATTGGGTGGGTAAACGGTCTCGCGTCTAAGCCTCGATGATTTCCGCAATGGCCGACATGAGACCCTCCGTAGATGAAGCCCGCTGAGTGTACCGCACACTGTTGACGAGTCAACAGAAATCACGCAATCCCATCTCTACCGCCGTCAGTCCTTGTAACTCTTGAGGTCTTTGTCTTCGAACTTGCCATCTGCGGCGCCTTCGAACTTCTTCTTGGCGTCGCCGAACGTCTTTTCCCAGGTCTTGCTGACGTGCACGTCGCTGGCGACTTTGTCGTACTTCAGCGCATCGGTCCGGAACTTGTTCAGTTCGGCGCCGTCCGGCGCGGCCAGTTCATGCGCGGCCTGCGTGTGGCGGCAGGCCTCTGACCGCAATTGCCCGTCGGCCAGCGCCTCGACCTCGGCGCGGTCGTGAATGAACACGGGCATGTAGTTCGCATCCAGTGTGTGCAGGTGCAGAAACAGGTAGTGGGCATAGCGCGCCTGGTACCAGGCCTTGATGCAGTCGGCCCATTCCTTCTCAAGGTTGTTTTTGCCCTTGTCTTTGTCGGCGGCCTTGCGCGACTCTTTCACTTTCTCGTACTTGTCGCGCCAGTGCTTCAGCTCCTGCTGCCAGTGCTTGTACGACTTGGACTTCTCCAGCTCATACGTCTTGTCCTTCACCGCTGCGATAAACGCATCGACGTAGTCCTGGTGCATGTCAGGCTTCGGCTCAGGCTTTGGTTCCGGTTTGGGCTCCGGCTTCGGCTCGGGTTTGGGCTCCGGCTTGGGCTTGGGCTCGGGTTTGGGTTCCGGCTTCGGCTGAGGCTTCGGCTCGGGTTTTGGTTCCGGCTTGGGCTCCGGCTTTGGCTCTGGTTTGGGCTCGGGCTTGGGTTTGGGTTGCGGTTTCGGCTCGGGTTTCGGCTCGGGGTCCTTCTCGACCGTCGGCGGCGGATTGTCGTCGTGGTGGTGCACGACGGTCGAAGAACAACCCGCCAGCAAAACCGCCAACACCGCTGCAAGCAGATAGCGCATCGCAAACCTCCCGGGCCTCAATCCGGGTATTGTGCACTATCGCGCGTGGATATGAAACTTAGACCTGCGGATGGCGCAGGGCAGCCAGCTCGGCTTCCGCCTCAGCCGGTTTGCCGGCCTTGAGCGGCAAAAGGTTCACCGCGCAAACCTTGTACTCGGCGGTGCCCGCCAGCGGGTCACCGGCGTCGATGGTCAACTTGTTGATGGCGGCTTCGACGAAGTGCAACGGCATCCAGACGCAGCCCTTCTGCACGCGGCCGGACAGCCAGACCTTGGCCTTGATGCCGCCGCGGCGCGACACGATCTTTACCATGTCGCCGTCCTTCACGCCCAGGCTGGCGGCGTCTGCCTCATGCACTTCAATCTGGCATTCACCAACCTTGTCCATGGTGCCGCTGTCACGGCGCGTCTGGGTGCCGGCGTTGTAGTGGTACAGCACGCGACCGGTGGCAAGGCTGAAGGGATACTCGCGGTCAGGCATTTCCACCGGTGGCCGGAAGTTGGTCACGATAAACGTGCCCTTGCCCTTCACCGGCCCGCCCTTGTGCATGTACACCGTGCCCTCGTGCTCGGGCGACGTGCACGGCCACTGGATGCCCATAGGTGTGCGGTCCAGCCGCTCGTGGCTGATGCCCGCATAGCGCGGGGCCAGCGACGCGATTTCGGCATAAATCTCGCCTGCATTCTTGTAATGCGGCATCGCGTAGCCGGATGCTCGCGCGAAGTCACACAGGATCTGCCAGTCAGGCCGCGCGTTGCCCGGCGGGTCAATGGCTTTGCGCACGCGCTGTACGCGGCGGTCAGTGTTCGTGAACACGCCGTCTTTTTCGGCAAAGTTTGCGGCAGGAAAGACCACGTTGGCGTACTTTGTGGTCTCGTTCATGAAGATGTCCTGGTGAATCAGGAACTCAAGCTCCTTCACCCCGTGTTCCAGGTGATTGGTGTTGGGCTCGGAGATCAGGATGTCCTCGCCCATCACGTACAGCGACTTCACGGTGCCTTCTTCGACGCCCTTCATGATCGCATTCAGGTTCAATCCGATCGTCGCGGGCAGATCAGTCGCCCACGCCTTTTCAAACTTGGCCTGAATCGCCGGGTCTTCGGCCGGCTGAAACCCCGTGTAGTAGAGCGGCGTGGCGCCGGCGTCGGTGGCGCCCTGCACGTTGTTCTGGCCGCGCAGTGAGTTCAGGCCGCCAAACGGCACACCGAGGTGGCCGGTCATCATTACCAGGTTGGCCAGGCTGAAAATATTGTCCGTGCCGTGAGCGTGCTCGGTGATACCGAGCGTGTAATAGATGGCGGCTTTGCGCGTGGTCGCGTACTCGATGGCGGCGGCGCGGATCATGGCCGCGGGCACACCGGTGACACGCTCAGCTTCTGCCAGGTTGAACTTGGCGAGGTTGGCCTTCAACTCCGGCCAGCCCTCGGTGTGCGTGTGAATGAACTCCTTATCCGTCAGGCCTTCATCGACGATCACCTTGGCCATGGCATTGATCAACCATACGTCGGTGCCCGGCTTGAGCTGCATGTGCAGGTCGGCGTAGTCGGTCAGCCAGATCTTGCGCGGGTCGGCGACCACCAGGCGCGCACCGCGCTGGCGGGCGACCTTCATTTCCATGGCGATAATCGGGTGCGCTTCTGTGGTGTTGCTGCCGATGATGAACATGAAGTCCAACTCCCGGATTTCCGGGATGCTGTTGGACATCACACCTGCCCCGAAGCTCTTGACCAGAGCTTGCTCAGTGGGGAAATGTCACGTGGCGGCACACGAGTGCACGTTGCCGGACTTGAACGCGGCACGCGCGACCTTGCCCATCAGGAAGTTCTCTTCGCCGGTGCAACGCGCCGATGAAATGAAGCCCATCGCCTTGGGCCCGTGGCGCTGCTTGACGCGATTCATGCCCTCAGCCGCGAACTTCAGCGCTTCGTCCCAGCTTACGGCGTGCAGCTTGCCGTCGGCCTTGCGAATCATGGGCTCGGTGATGCGGTCCTTGTGATGGATGAAGTCGTAGGCAAACCGGCCCTTGATGCACAGGTTGCCGTCGTTCACGGTTTCGCCGGGCGGCGGGCTGGTCACGCGCACGACTTTCTCTACGCCGTCAACCTTGGCGACGTTCAAATCCATCTGGCAGCCCACGCCGCAATAGTTGCACGTCGTGCGCACCTTGCGCTCAAGCTGCTGCGGCAGGATTTCAATTGCCTTCTTTTCTACCAGCGCGCCCGTCGGGCAGGTGTCGATGCAGCCGCCGCACAACTCACACGAAGTATCCAGCAGGCCGCGCATGCCGGCTGTGCCGATTGTGGTTTCGCTGCCGCGGCCGGTGAGGGTGATGGCGTTGACGGCTTCGATTTCGTCGCAATAGCGTGTGCAGCGGGCGCAGAGCACGCACAACTCGGGCTGAAAGGTGATGTACGGGTTCTTGTCGCCGGGGCGCGCCGCACGGGGCGCCTCGACGGCGTCCAGGCTCAGGGTCTGGCATTCCTGCGCCCATTCGCGAAGGCCGTTGCCGTTGCAGGTTTCAACAGGCAGGCCTTCGTCGTCGAGTTTGTGGTCGGCCATGTACAGGCTGACCAATACGTCTTGGTGGCGTTGCACGCGCTTGCTGGTTTCCTGCGTTTTAACGTTCTGGCCGGGGGCGACTTTCCATGCGCACGACGGCTGCAAGCGCCGCTGGCCGTCAACTTCAACCAGGCATGCGCGGCACGCGCCGGCCGGGTCAAGCCTTTTGTCGTCGCAAAGGGTGGGGATGTGAATGCCTGCGCGCTGCGCGGCACGCAGCACCATCTCGCCCGCATGGGCCACAACGGGCTTGCCGTCAACCGTGATCGTGAACGTCTCAGCCATCAGCGGGCAAGTATAGCATCAGAATGGAATTGGGAAGGCATTGAACCAAATCAGCCCCGGCACCAGCCCCGGCCGGAAGGCCGGGGGAAAAGCGCTAGTCGTCCGGCAAGTCCGGCCCTTGGCCGTTGCGCACGTACTCGGATGCGTCGGCTGCGTCCTTGGCGGATTCCAACAACGAGTAGCTCCCTCGTTCTGACCAAACCGGTTGATCCCGTGCAACCAGTCTCTCTTCCCTCAGGGCGCGCGTTGCGCGCGCCTTGACTGAATTCAGGACTCGGGAACCGTCAGCATCCGCGAGTACAACCAGATGCACGTGGTTGCTTCGGACGTTTAGTTCCCGCAGTTCCCATCCGCGAAACGACACATGTTCCAGAATGGCCTCACGGACAACTTTGCGCATAGGACCTGAGAGTGCCATCGCGGGGCGATTCATGCGTCGGCGCATTTCGGCTTCGAGCCTTTGATCGGGTGACAGGATCTTCCGGGCGAGCGAGGTGGCTTTGCGGTCGTGGGATCCACGGGCGTCTCCGTGAAGCCACGTTCCGTAGCAGGTAAACGTCACGAAGTACACGGGCATGCAGAGTCCTGGGTCGACTGCTCTACCAGAGCAGCTTACGGGTTCCCGGGTTGAGTTCGACGATGGCATCCTTGAGGGTCTTCAGGTAACTGAGGTCGGCCTCGATATCCGTGTCGCCGATGCAGCGGCCAGTCCTTGTGAAATGAACCATTCGCTCCTTGATCGAGGTTCCGGTGGTGAAAGTAGGCGGCTGACCGGATTTGTCGCGAACTAGCTTTCGACACTCCGCTTCGGTCAGAAGAGGGACTGCGCTTTGGAACCTCTGTTCCAGCCTGTCGCGTCGGCCCTGCACGATTACGCTGCGATCCATGTAGTCCGGGACACCGCCCCAATAGTCAGCAATCTGGGCGTGAGCGTGGCCGCGATGCTTACTTGAGTGCCGCTCGCCAGGCCCGGCGATATTGATGTCTTCTATGGCCAAACAACCTACGAGGTACCAGCCAGACTTTCTGTGGTCAGGCTCTGGCCTGCCTGGCTCGCTCGCGAATGCAAGGTGAGCAATGAACAATAGAAAGTCGCCTGGCCTCGCTTTTGAAAAGAGCACTCTGTCGCGTGGAGTCCACGTACCGCCGTACGCCATTTCAGTATGGAGATCTGGATCGTCGTGTGCGGTCCAAGAAGCTACTTCCTTTGACATTCCCAAGTACTTTGCGAGCGACTTCGTGGGCTTATGCCATGAAGGAATATCTTGGTAGGTGTCAACGCTCATATCCGCCGGAGCATACCGGTTATCGATAGGAACAAGCTCAAAGGTACCGTCCCGATAGACTTCGGATGCCAATCCGTGGCTCCAGTGTTCTTTCTTGTTCGAGAACACGTTTGACCGGAAAACTCGTGGCATGTTCCCCCTCCCCCCGGCCTTCCGGCCGGGGCTGCTGGCTCTCTGGTTCACTCCCCCCGGCCTTCCGGCCGCTTTTCGAACGCCTTGGGGAAGTATTTCAGCGCATCGACCAGAGGCTTGTGCGCCACCATGCCTAAACCGCAGATGCTGCCTTCTTCCATTTCCCAGCCTACGTCGTTGGCGTGTTTCAATGCGCCCGGGTCGCCGGTCTTCAGATACTTGCTGACCTGGTTGTGCAGGTAGCGGCTGCCGATGCGGCACGGTGCGCACTGGCCGCAACTTTCCAGCTCAAAGAACTCGAGCTGCCATTGCGCGGCCTTGGCCATGTCCACGGTGTCATTGAGCACCACGACGCCCGCGCTGCCCAGCATGCTGCCCTCTTTCTGCAAACCCTTGAAATCCAGCGGGACATTGCGCTTCTCGATCGGCAGAAAGCCGCTGCTGGCGCCACCCGGGCTGAACGCCATCGGGTTGCCCATATAGCCGCCGGCCACCACCACCAGATCATCCAGCGTCGCGCCCAAGGGCAACTCATAAACGCCCGGTTTGTTCACGTGGCCTGAAATGCAGTAAAGCTTGCTGCCCGCTTCGGTACGGCCGTGGGCCTTAAACTTCGCGCCGCCGTGCGTAACAATGTACGGCACGCACGCAAACGTCTCGACGTTGTTGATCAGCGTCGGCTTTCCGCGAAACCCGAACTCGTGCGGGAATGGCGGCTTCAGCCGCGGCATGCCGCGCTTGCCTTCCATGCTTTCCAGCATGGCCGTCTCTTCGCCGCAGATGTACGCGCCATGGCCGCGGTGAAAGTGCCAATCCAGGTTCTGGATGCTGTCGGGCGCCTTGTGCAGAGCGGCTTTCACGCTCTCGTACTCGGCGTTGAACTCGCCGCGAATGTAAAAATAGACCTCTTTCGCCCCCACCGCGTGCGCCGCAATCGCCATGCCCTCGATCAACTTGTCGGGGCGGCGCAGCATGGTCTCGCGGTCTTTAAACGTCGCGGGCTCGGCTTCGTCGGCGTTGCACACGACATATCGAACAGGCTCTTTCTGCGACGCCACGCCTTTCCACTTAATGTGCGCCGGAAAACCCGCGCCGCCGCGGCCCTGCAACCCGCTGTCCTCAAGCAGCTTGAAGATGTCTTCGGGCTTGAGTTTGCGCGCGGCTTCCAGGGCTGCAAAGCGGAAGTCCTGCTTGCCGGCAAGGTTGAGCGGCAGATCGTCGTTGGCTGGCGTGACGGCACGTTCCTGCTTTGCCCAGTCGATCACCTGCATGTCTTCGTCCAGCGCCGCGGGCGCGCGATCGCATTGGCCAAGGCACGTTGCTTCGGTGACTTCCTTGCCCTGCGCACGCAGCTTCTTGATCACGTCGTCGGCGCCGAACAGCCGGCAGGTCAGCCCATTGCACACGCGCATGCGTCTGCCCGGCTTGTTGATCAGGTGATAAAAGGTGCCCGCGCCCCAGATTTCCGCTTCGGAAACGCGCGTGAGCTTGGCGATCTTGCGCACGTTTTCTTCGGTGACGCCGCCCATTTCGGTCAGCAGTTCAAGCACGCGTTCACGGTCTGCGCCGGTCTTCTGCATCGTCGTTCCTTGTTTCTGTGACGCGCAGTCTAGGATTCTATTGGCCCGCGGGGACACCGTGCCTCGTTTCTTTGCTTGCGCCCGGGGGGCCCGCTTCCCACAATCGGACATTGCTCACAGCCACGGGTCCAGGTTATGGCCACGGCATTCCGCCTGGTGTTTGCGCTCGCGCTGGTCACCGCTGCCGCCGGATACACCGGCGCCAAGGACGATCCCGCGCCGGCAGACCAGTTCGTGCTGTATCGCGTGGCGGGCCGCACCTGGATGTTGAAGCGCTCGCCCAAGCCCGGCCAGGAAGGCGGCGACGACCGGATCACCTACTTGCGGCACGAAGTAACCGCGGTGTGGGACGACCGCGCCGAAATGCGGCAAGCCATCCTCGACGCAAACAAGAAAGAGTCCGAGGGCGCAGCCACAAACGTCAAAGTCGCGTTTCAGGCCGACAGCCTGATCTTTCGCGACCCGGTCGGGTTTCGCAAAGTCAAGCCGGAGAAAATCAAGGTGCCCGCCGGGACATTCGATTGCGTGCGCTGGGAAAACGACATCGACGGCGGCGCAATCCTGTGGCGAAGCGTGGATTACCCAACCCTGGTGGTAAAGTCCGATGACCGCTTCGGAACCCGCGAACTGATTGAACTGGATGTGGTCGAGGGCGACCCCGGCTACAAGGCGCCGAAGGCCAAGAAGAAAAAGAAGGGCGAGGCCGAAGACGCCGAGATTACCGACACCCGGCTGTTCGGCACCAAGGGGCGCAAGTGGATTCTCAAGACCACAACCCAGCGCGGCAAGAACCGCGTTCGCAGTTTTCTGGTGCAGCAGTACGAGGTTACGGCGGCTGACAAGGAAAGCTGCGAGCTTGAGATCACGGACCTGACGCTCACGCTGGAGAAGCTCAAGGGTGCCAAGGTCGAAAAGTTCAGCATCCACTTTGCTGACGGGCTGCGCGACTGGCTTGAGCCCAGGCGGCGCTCAAGGCTTGACCGCACGGAAAAACGCATCACGATTGCGGGCCTGCTGGAGTGCCAGGTGCACACGTATGAAGACGAAGAAGGCCGCGCATGCAGCGCATGGTACGCCAAGGCGTGGCCGGGGCTTGTAGTGCGCCTGACAGTCACGGGCGAAGACTTTGAACAGTTGACTGAACTTGTGCAGTTCGATGAATGAAACCAGGAACTCAGGAGAAATGAATATGAACGCGAAAATCGGGATGTGGCTGTTTGCCGCAACACTGCTGTGCGGCGGGTTGTCGGCGCAAATGGGAGGCGCCGAGGAGGGCGACGAGACCGATGCCGAGGTCAACGGGTACTTCGAAACCCTGGACACCGACAAAAACGACACGATCACGCTCAGCGAGTTGAAAACCGCGCTTCGCAAAGAAGCCTCCACCGAGGAAGGCGCGGAGATGCTCTACCTGACTTACTTGCAGATGTACCTGCTGGATTACCTCAGCGCCGACAAGGACGACAACAACGAGCTGACCAAGGCCGAGCTGAAGAAGTACCTCACAGCCCGGAACAGCGACCCCGAGTTCAAGGCCGAGCTGTCCGCCAAAGACATGAAGGTCGTCGAGGCCGAGTACCTGACGCCCTACGTCAATGAAATCTACAAGGAAATGGACACCGACAAAGACGGCTCGCTGTCCCGCAAAGAGGCCGCAGCCGCTGACAACGGCGAAGAACCCAGCGATGAAGAGTGGAAGGCAGTCGATACCGACAGCGACGGCAAGGTCAGCAAGGCCGAGTTCAGCGCATACCTGAAGTCAGAACTGGCCAAGAGCTACAGCGTGGCCAAGGACGAAAAGGGCACCGAGGCCAAGCCCACGGAAACCAAGCCCGGCGAGATCGACGCATACGCGCTGTACAAGAAGAAGGGCCGCAACTGGACCATGCGCACCGAGTCAGACTACAGCGGTTTCAAGAACACCACCTACATGAAGACCGAGATCATCGAAGTCACCGAAACCTACGCGATGGTCAAGTACACCATGCTCGACAAGGACAAGAAGCCGATGGCCATGCCGGCCACCGAGACCAAGCTCGAGTTCAAGACCGCAAGCGGCAATGGCGGAACGCCTGGCGAGGCGCCGAAGACAGAAGACGAGACCATCAAGGTTGAAGCCGGCGAATTCGAGTGCGTGAAGACCACGACCGAAGCCAACGGCGCCAAGAGCATCGTGTGGACTGCGAAAAAGACCCCCGGCTTGCTGGTCAAAGTTGTCAGTGAGGGCGGCGGCGGCAAGACCACCATGGAACTGGTTGAGTTCAAAGACGAGTAAGCTGCAAGCCTTCCAAGCCGGGCCGGGCGCAATGCCCGGCCCGGTTTCATTTGCGTCCGGATAAAACCGCTTTCGCTTTTTTCCCAAAGTCGCGCAAAGCCCGCTGCCGAATGCAGGGATACCGTCCGGTCCCCTTGGCCCGGGCGCACCCAAGCGCCACCCACGTCCACGGACGATTTCTTGAAGGAGACACGATGACAAAGAGCCGCATTTCGATGGTCGTCGCAGCAGCCGGCCTGTTGATGGTCGGGTTGCTTGCGGCTGCGCTTTTCAGCCCCGGTGACGATGAACCGGTCGAAGAACAGACTTCAGACGCCGAGAAGATCAAGCCGGTCGACGTCACCCCGGTGAAGTCGTCCAACGTGCTTGGCTATGACGTGGTCACGCCGCCCCTGAACTCGGACCCGCTGCCCGCGCCCGTGAAGCCCGAGCCAAAGCCTGAGCCCAAAGTTGAGCCCAAGCCCGCGGCAACCGGCGGCGTGGTTGAGCACAAAATCCAGCCCGGCGACATGGTCAGCAAGCTGGCGGTCCAGTACGGCTGCAAGGTTGAGGACATCTACAAGATGAACGAGGGCCTGGATGCCTCCAACGCGCACAAGCTGCGCGTCGGCCAGACAATCAAGATCCCAAGCGGGCCCGGCGGCGCCGAGGCTGTAAAAGCCGCCGAAACCAAGCCCAAGGGCGACTGGTTTCCCGCACGCACCGTGACCGCTGAGGCAGGCGACACCGCCTACAGCCTGGCGATCGAGTACTACGGCAACATGTACCTGTTTCGAAAGATTGTCGATGCCAACCCCGAGCTTGCCTGGGGCGATCGCCTCAAGGGCGGCGAGCAGGTCAGCCTGCCTGAGTACGGCACCGCACCCGCACAGGCCAGCAAGCCCAAAGAAGAAAAGCCGGCCGGCGAAACCGTCGAGCGCAGCAGCCTGATCCCGCCGCGCAAGTAAGCCGCATCACGAAAGCGAAACGCCCGCTAACATGCGGGCGTTTTGATTTTTCTGGCAGCTACTTCTTCTTGCCTGCTGCGTCTTCGGCCGCATCTTCGGTCTCTTCGTTGACCTTGGCGTGCTGGCCCGTGGCCGGTTGCGGCGTCATTTCGGGCTCGGCCTCAAGGATGATTTCAAGGGCGCGCCTTATGTCGTCGATCTGGTCCAGCAGCATTTTGGGGTGCGCGACAATCGGCTCAAGCTCGGTCTTGCTGTCGAACACCTGCTTGGTCAGCAGCGCCAGGTGCGCGCACAGTACCGTCTCAAGCGAGTTCAGCCACGCGATCACCCACGCCCGAAACGCCTGCTGGTCGTACTCGACCATCTTGCCGCGCGGGTTCACGATGTGCTCAAGGCGCACCATGCGCAACGTCTCGATCGTTTCTTCGGCGACAAGTCCGCGCAGCCTGAGGATATGCTCGCGCAGGCCGGTGTCATCGATGTCAGGAATCGGCATTCTGTCGCTCATGAAGCACATCCCGGTTGAATCCTGATCCTGCCGGCCCTGTCAAGAAGGCCCGTGCTACTCTTCGTCGCCGTCTACGCCGCGCCCTTCCCTGTTGAAGCGGCCTTCCTCGCAGGCGACGATGAAACTCTCAAGCCGTCCCTTCAGCTTGTCCCACATCCGGCGCAGCTTCTTGGATTCATCATCGTCAATCATGCCGTCGCCGGTCAGTGACTTTTCGGCGTGGTGGATCATGTCAGCAAAGTCATTCAGCGAACTGATCGTGGCCGACACAAAGTTCTGCGTCTGTTCGTTACCGTGCACCGGGTTGGAGGTGTAGTAGCCACGGGCGACGCGGCACAGAAAGTGAATGATCTCCAGATCCTGGCTGAGGTGAAACATCGTCACCAGCTTGTCCAGCGGGTTGCGGGCACCGCTGGCGCTGGGGTTCTTCTTGGTGCGCGGCGGCTGTGTCCACTTGTAGACGAGGCTAAGGCTGACATCCAGCGCGCGCGAAATGCGCTTGGGCCCGGCGCGGTCGACCGCCTGCTTGAGCACCTTGTGGGTGTCGTCCAACAGGCCTTCGAGCAATTGTTCATCAGATTGCTGCTCTTCTGCCAGCAATGCCTCGTCCGAGGCAGGTTCGGGCTCAGATCGTTTCGCCATGGGTATGCTCAGGGAATGGGTTCCATTTCAATATAGTATGCGCACCCCCTGAAAGCGAAGGATTGCCCATGGCCATGCCCCCCACCGTCAGTTGGCGAGGCGACGCCCGCACCGGCGCGCTCGTGATCATCGAACAGACCCTGCTGCCGGCTGAGCTGAAGCTGCTTGAGCTTACAGACCTCGACGGCGTCATCGACGCCATCGTGCGGCTGGCGGTGCGCGGCGCACCCGCGATTGGCGTGGCCGGCGCCTACGGTTGCGTGATCGCCCTGCGCAGCGGCCTGGGCGCCGCAGGCCTGGAGCGCCTCGCGCAGGCCCGGCCGACCGCCGTCAACCTGCGCTGGGCCGTCGAGCGCGTCAAGGCCGCCGCCGGCAACGATCCCGAGAAAGCCCTGGCCGAGGCCAAGCGCATTCATGCCTCGGACGAAGACACCTGCCGCCGCATCGGGCATCACGGCGCGGCGCTGATTCGCGACGGCATGGGCCTGCTGACCCATTGCAACGCCGGCGCGCTGGCGACCGCCGGCATGGGGACCGCACTGGCCCCGATGTACGTCGCCCACGCCCAGGGCGTGAAATTCCGCGTGTTCGCCGACGAGACGCGGCCGCTGTTGCAGGGCGCGCGCCTGACGTCGTTTGAGCTGTCCGAGCAGGGCATCGACGTCACCGTAATCGGCGACGGCATGGCCGCCAGCGTCATGCGCGCGGGCAAGGTGCAGCTTGTGATCACCGGCGCCGACCGCATCGCCGCCAACGGCGACGCAGCCAACAAGATCGGCACATACGGCGTGGCCGTGGCGGCAAAACATCACGGCATACCGTTCTACGTCGCCGCGCCGCGCAGCACGTTCGATGCGACGCTGGCATCGGGCAACGAAATCCCGATCGAAGAACGGGCCGAGTCCGAACTGCGACGGCTTGGGGCCTCGCAACTGGTGCCGAACGACGCAAAAGTGTTCAACCCGGCCTTCGACGTGACGCCGGCCGCGCTGATTGCGGGGCTGATCACCGAAGACGGCATTTTCAGACCGGGGCAGGTCCGGTCGTGGCTTGCAGGCGAGTAGGTGCGCGGCTGCAACCGTGGCCCGTTATCACCCCGCATGGTCTCTCCGCCTTGACGCTATAGGGACGCGGGGCTACTTTCGGACCCATCGGGGCGTAGCGCAGACTGGTAGCGCGCTTGCTTGGGGTGCAAGAGGTCGGGGGTTCAAATCCCCCCGCCCCGACCAGGAAACCGGCGCCCGGCCTTCACCGGGCGCTTTGCTTAGGACACGAGCCCATGCGTTGGATTGCGATGTTCAGCCTGTTGCTGCTGATTGCCGCCTGCGGCTCGAACGCAGCCAATGACAGCCAGGCCGTCTGGTTGCCCAAGTTCACGACGCCCGAAGACGCGCTTGAGGTGTATGCGCGGGCCATCGAGTCGGGCGACGTAGAGCTTGCCGCAAGCTGCGTGGCACACGACGAACGTGAAGCCTACGAGCCGGCACTGCGCGGCCAGTTTCGCCAGTCGAAGGAACTTGGCCTGCGCTGGAAGATCGAAGTCGTCAAGGACTCGGCCCAAAGCGACGACAAGGTGGCCCGGGTACAGATTCGCTACGTGCCGGTAGACGAAAACGGCAAGTTCAAGCCGCAGAAGAACAACAAGGGTGAAGAAGCGCCCGTCCAGACCTCGTGGCTGGTGTTCATCAAACAGGCCGATAACACCTGGCGGCACAGCCCTACCAGAAGCCGAGAAATGAACACGCCGCCTGAGCAACCACTGCCGCCTGGCAACAGCCCGGACTAGACCGGTCTTGCTGCACGGCGACCCGCGAATTCTGGAAGGCTCTGTTGCCCTGGTTCGTTCCAGTTGCCGCGATTGCACAATTCGTGTAGATGATCCGTTGTGTAACCCATCGACCAACCATCCAAAGAGAACTCGCCTATGATGACGTCCGGACCCCTTCGCGCGCTGCTCCTTTCTTTCCTCGTGCTGTTCGCGGGCGCCTTGTTTGCCGCCGACACGCTTGTCACGACTGACGGCGACACGCTGGTCGGCAAGTTCGAGAAGCTCGAGGCCGGCGAAGTCTATTTCAACTCCGGTGCGCTGGGCACAATCAAGGTGCCGGTCGCCAAGGTCGCATCGCTTGAGCTGGATGGCGAGCGAGACGCCACGCTTCGCGTCGGCGACGACATCAAGCAGCAGCAGAGCGGCAAACTGTTGACGCGCGACGGCAAATTGATTTTCCGGGCCGGCGGCAACGAAACCACGATCGAGAACTTTGCCGGGGTCAACGGCATCAACGAAACGCTGCCCGACGAACGCCCGATCTGGGAAGTCTCGGCCCTGGGCTCGTTTTCTCTGACGGCGGGCAACACCAACACGTACTCGCTGGGGTACCGTTTCGACATCAAGCGCACGAGCAAGCACAACTTCATGACCTGGTACGGGCGTGGCAGCTACTTCCAGGACCGCAACCTGGAAGAAGACCCGGTGCGCGAACGCAAACACCACTTCGGCTACTTGTATCGCTACATTTTCGATTTCCGGCTGACGTTGGAGGTCACGGAGGACCTGTATTTCAACGAATTTGCGGGTTACCACTACCGCAGCATCACCGGCATCGGCCCCGGCTACCAGATCCTGAACGACCCCAAGCTGTGGTGGAACGTGGCTGCGCACCTGACGTACACCTACGAAGACCAGATGGGCGGCGCCGAAGATCGCGGCTACCTTGGCGCGCGGGCGCGCACCGAGCTTGACTGGGTCGGCGTCAACGACACCTTGCACGTGAACTTCCGCTCTGAGGTGCTGTTTGACTTTGACGAGTTCAAGAACATCAACGTCAACAACTCGCTGCTGGTGGAGTACAAGTTCGGCGGGTACTTCACTGCGGGCCTGCTGGTTGAGCACTCCTTCGACAACCTGCCGCCCCTCGAGTTCAAGAAGCATGACTTCAGGCTGACGTTCACCATCGGCATCAGCTGGTCAGGCCGCTGGATCTAGCCGGCAAGTATCACCGGGCCGCGTTGCTCCAGACGAGTAACGCGGCCGTCGCTTGCCTGCAGAACCATCTGCCCGTCCGCAGACGACCAGGTGCCGGTCTCGACGCGCTTCACGCTGCCGCGGCCGCCGGAGACTTCGCCTTCATAGGTAAGGTACGCGCGCCGATGCGGTGCCAGCTCGCTGCACGATGCGCTTTCACCAGCCGCCAACGGCCAGCGCGCAAGCTGAAGCGTGCGCAGCAGGTCTTGCCCGGCGATCTCCAGCATCAGGTCAAAGTGAACCGCCCCGTTGACCGTGTGCTCAAGGATGACGTACTGGTGGGCCATGCGCAGGATTCTGCTTACTCTTGAGTTTCACGGCAAAGGCTTCTTTGGCTGGCAGCGCCAGGGGCCGGACCGCAGCGTCCAAGGCGTGGTCGAAGCCGCCGTCGCTGACCTGGTCGGCCACCCGGTCAGTGTGCAGTCATCCGGGCGCACCGACCGCGGCGTGCACGCCCGGGCGATGCCGGCGCATGTGGACGTAGTCTCCCGCCTGCCGTGCCGCGAGCTGTTGAACGCCATCAACGCCAGGCTGCCCGACGATGTGGCCGTGCGCGCCGCGCGCGAGGCTGACCCGCGCTTTCACGCGCGCTTTGACGCGCTTTCAAAACTGTATCGCTATTCACTGCTGCGGTCGCGCGCCCGCAGCCCGCTGCAGGCCGACCGCACGCACCTTGCCCCCCGCCAACTCGACACAGAGGCGATGCGCGCAGCGGCTGCGCTGTTCGTCGGCACCCACGACTTCAAGAGTTTTCAAGCCAGCCCCGACGACAAAACTCCGGACGCCGGACAACCTGACACTACGGCGGACACCGTGGGGCCGGCTGCTCTGGCACACGGCGACTTCACGCCGCCGCCATGGCGCAAGGCGCGCCCGCAGGGCACTGTGCGCACGATCACGCGCTGTGAGCTGGTCGAACGCGAAGACTTGCTGCGCATCGAAGTGGCCGGAAACGGCTTTCTGCGGGGCATGGTTCGGGCGCTTGCCGGTTCACTGCTGGAAATCGGGCTGGGCAAGCAGTCACCGGAATGGCTTGGCACCTTGCTGGACGTTAAGGACCGTAAGGAGGCTGGCCCCAACCTGCCGCCGCAGGGTTTGACGCTGCTGCGGGTCGATTATCCACCAGAGCCGTTTGAGGGTCGCGAGGCCTACCTGGCAACCGTGTAAACGGGGCTCGACTTGACACCCCCCCGGGTCGGGTTAGCTTGCTCTAACATTCGACAGCTTTTGAGGTTGGGTTGGTGGCCTGAACGCATGAAGGCAATCGTCTCAGACATCCATGCCAACGTTGCAGCCTGGGAGGCCGTGAAGAAGGACCTCAAGTCCCACAACATCACGGACATCATCTCGCTGGGTGACCTTGTCGGATATGGGCCTGAACCTGTCGAAATCATCGACGAAGCCATGGACTTCCGCATCAACCTGATGGGCAACCACGACGAAGCCGTGGTGTTTGAGCCTGTCGGGTTCAATTACCGGGCACTGACCGCCATTCGCTGGACGAAGAAGTCACTGACGGGCGGCCTGTTCGGGTTCAAGAACAAGAAGCGGATGAGCTTTCTGAAAGGCCTGAAACTCACTCACCGCGAAGACGGGGCGCTGATGGTGCATGGCAGCCCGCGCGAACCAACCACCGAGTATATTCTCAAGCACGACGCGCTAGGCGCTGCGCAGGGCGTGCCCGAGGCGGTCAAGAAGCTAAACGACATCTTCGGGCAGTTCGAGGACCTGTGCTTTGTGGGCCACACGCACATCCCGTGTGTGATTGACCAGGAGTTCCGGTACCAGACTGAAAAGGACTTTGAGTACGAGTTCAAAGCCGAAAAAGGCAAAAAGTACATCATCAACGTCGGCAGCGTCGGCCAGCCCCGCGACCGGGATACGCGCGCCTGCTATGTCATCTGGGACGGCCGTAAATTCATTTGGCGCCGGGTCGAGTACGATGTGACGGGCACCGCACGCAAGATCCGCGCGCTCAAAGAACTGGATGACTACAACGCAGACCGGCTGGAACAGGGCGTTTAGCCCCTGTTGCCAAGCGGTATGAACCACGCCACAATCGGCTCGGTTGCAACCGGCCAACGAGGAGATTCCGTGCGCATCACGATTACAGCCAAGAACGTCAAGGTCACCGACAAGATGAAGAAGTACGCCGAGGAGAAGCTCGAAAAGCTCGAGCGCTATTTCAACCGCATCCAGACCATCCAGGTGATCCTGAACCAGGATGGGCTCGACCACGTTTGCGAAATCAACCTGCACACCGACACACACAACCACTTGTCGGCCGTCGTCCACCACCGCGAAGACATGCACGCGGCCGTAGACCTGTGCATCGACAAGGCTTACCGCCAGTTGCGCAAGGTGAAAGAGAAGCTCAAGGGCCACAAGGGCAGCGACAAGCGCAAAAAGCTGGTGCGCGACGTCAAGCGCGTCACTACCCGCGTTCGCCGCGAAAGCACTTACGAGGAAGCCAAGAACGAGTAGCCAGGGCAGGGCTTCACCCTGCCGGACAGCATCCCAGGTCTCCTATGGGCATTGCAGACTGATGCCCGAATCCGCATCGGTTGCCGATGGCACTGTTTCCACGACTGTTCCGCCGTTCTGCCAGCGTTGTCGCCATCGGCGGCGGCACCGGCGCCAGCGGACTTTTGCGTGGCCTGAAAGAACACACTGACAAACTGACCGCCATCGTCACCGTCGCCGATGACGGCGGCAGCAGCGGGCGCTTTCGCAAAGAGTTCGGCATGTTGCCCCCCGGCGACATCCGCAACTGCCTTGCCGCGCTCAGCGACGGCGGCCCGGTGCTCGAAAAACTGTTCCAGTACCGTTTCGAAGAGGGCGACCTCAAGGGCCACCCCTTCGGTAACATCTTTCTTGCCGCCATGACCAAGGTGACCGGCGACTTCGAGCAGGCCGTGCGCGAAGCCAACCGCGTGCTGAACGTGCGCGGCCGCGTACTGCCGGCAACCACGGCCAAGCTCAGCCTGATCGCCGAGCACGACGACGGCAGCAAGACCACCGGCGAATCGCTGGTCGGCAAGGTCAACAAGCCCGTCAAGCGTCTGGCGATCAAGCCCGAAGACGCGCCCGCCGCCCACGATGTGGTCGACGCCATCATGGCCGCCGACCTTGTGCTGCTGGGCCCCGGCAGCCTGTACACCAGCGTGCTGCCCAACCTGCTGATCCCGGATATCCGCAACGCCCTGCACAAGACGGGCGCGGTCATCGGCTACGTCTGCAACATCATGACCCAGCCCGGCGAAACCCAGGGCTTCACAGCCAGCCGCCACGTCGAGGTGATCATTGAACACACCAGCGACGCCCTGCTTGATTTCGTGGTCGTGAACACCGGTGCGATCCCGGACCGGCTGCGCCAGGCCTACGCGGCCGAGAATGCGGTACCGGTGGAGGCCGACCTGGCAAAACTGAGCCAGGTTGCCGGCGGCCCACGGCTGGTGACCGGTGACCTGGTCAGCGCCGATCACGTCGTGCGTCACCACCCGGCGCGGCTGGCCGAGTTGTGCCTGCAGGTGTTTCGCGACATCGGCCGGGACAAGGCCAAGGCGGGTTGATCAATGATGCCGCAAGTCCCTTGATTCCAACGCTGCACGCCCATACATACACTGGCAACTATGTCCGCAACCGCCGAAGTCGAGCTGCTGAACAAGTACGGCCTGCACCAGCGGCCGGCGATGAAGGTGATTGAGACGGCGTCGAAGTTCGCGTCCGAAGTGTACCTGATCAAGGGCGACCACCGCTGCAACGCCAAGTCGATTATCGACGTCATCATGCTCGCCGCGGAAAAGGGCACGCGCCTGAAGGTCGAAGCCGAAGGCAGCGACGCCGATGCCGCCGTCCGCAGCCTGGTCGACCTGTTCAAGAACAAGTTCTTCCTGGGCGAAGAGTAGGCTGACTAGCGCGCCTGGTACCGGTACGCGAGCAGGATGCTGGCGGCAACGGCTGCGTTCAGGCTTTCCACCTTGGTCGTCTGCGGAATGCTGACCTGGATCACTTCGTGGTCGCCCCAGAACGGCTGCACGCCTTCGCTTTCGCCGCCGATGATGAAAGCCGTTTTCGGCGGGTAGCTGACTTCAAATGCATTCTTGCCCCTGGTGCCCGTGACGTAGGGCCAGACACCCGTGCCCGAGAGTTTCTCGATCACGTCCTCGGGCGTCAGGTCGTTGAATACCGGCACGTGGAACACGCCACCCATGCTGGCGCGCACCGCTTTGTGGTTGTAGGCGTCGACGCAGCCCTTGAGCAGCAGCAGGCCGTCGCAGTCAAACGCCGCCGCCTGGCGCATGATCGTGCCCAGGTTGCCCGGGTCGCGCACATTATCGAGCACCAGCAGCGTCAACCGCGGCTTGAGCAGCAGCGCGTTCAGGTCATAGGCCGGCATACCGAAGATCGCCAGCAATCCCTGGCTGTTGACCGT
Organism: Planctomycetota bacterium; assembly: GCA_020849795.1. Classification (GTDB taxonomy): domain Bacteria; phylum Planctomycetota; class UBA8742; order UBA2392; family UBA2392; genus JADJRK01. The sequence goes on from JADZFR010000020.1 coordinate 21,802, forward strand.
GTCGCTGGCGTTCATGAACTCGCCGGTGTCGCTGCTGAAACACTCGACCTGTTCGGAAATGCACTTCTGCACCAGCGCGCTGATCTTGGCGCGGGTGCCCTCCATCAACTCATCGCACGTGACCACATAGCGCGGGAACACGCCGGCCTTGAGTGCCTCTTCCAGCAGCAGCGGACCCTCGGCGACGTACAGGCCAAGCTCGTCGCGAGACTTGCGCAGCTTGAGCGCGCGAAGTTCTTTTCCTCGAGCCTTGGTCAGCTTTTCCATGGGGCGCGAGCGTACAATTGAAAGCCCGCGACGGAAGCCGCGGGCCGGGTAACACAGTCAGTCTCAGGCGCTTGCCACCAGTGCCGCCGTGTCGGCAGTGCGCAAATCCACGCTGACCTTGGTGCTGGTGCCCGGTTCCTGCATCGTCACGCCGTACAGCGTGTCGCAGGCCGCCATCGTCTTCTTGTGGTGCGTGATAATGATGAACTGGCTGACCTTGGCGTAATCCTCGATCACGCTGCAGAAGCGGTCTACGTTGGCTTCATCCAGCGGCGCGTCGACTTCGTCCAGGATCGCGTAGGGCGCGGGGTTCGTCTCGTACACCGCGAACATCATCGCAACGCTGATCATGGCGCGCTCGCCGCCGCTGCGCATTGCAATCGGCAACGCTTCTTTGCCCGGCGGCTTGGCGATGATTTCTACGCCGCTGTTCAGCGGGTCTTCCGGGTTTGTCAGCATGATGTCGGCGCTGCCGCCGCCGAACAGCCGCCGGAACAGGCGTTGGAAGTTGGCGCGAATGGCCTCGAACGTGGTAAGGAACATGCGCCGCGTTTCGTTCTCTATCCGCGCGATCGCGTCGCCGAGTGTGCGCTTGGCCTTCAGCAGGTCGCTTTCCTGCTTGCTGTAGAAGTCGTTGCGCTCTTCGGTTTCTTTCAATTCGTCCATTGCTTCCATGTTGACGTTGCCGAGCTTTCGCAACTGGTCTTCAACGACGCCCAGTTCCTGGCGGCAGGCCGACTCGTCAATCATGCTGCGCTGCGCGTCATAGTCGCGATACAGGCCGTCAATGTCGGTGTTGTACAGCTCAGACAGGCGGCGCCGCACTGAATCCATCTTCATGAACAGCGTGTTTTCATCGATGCGCGCCTGCTGCACGCTTTCACGCTCGGTGTACAGCTTCTCCTGCAGTTCCGCGGCGTACTCTCGCGCTTGCTCCACCGCCGCGCGGCGGGCTGCCAGTGTGCCGCCGCCCTGGCTGCGGCGGTCGTTCAGTTCTGCCTGCTCGCGCTCAAGCTCGGCCTGTACTTCCACGCTGCTGCCTGCCGCGTGCTCCAGGCCGCGACTTTCCTTGGCATGCGTCTCGACTTCGCCGGCACTGCGCGTCAGCTCTTCGGCATAGCGCGCCAGCGCGCTGTCGATGCCCTTGAGCGAATCCTCGGACTGCGCAAGGCGCGTGCGCCGGGCGGCTTCATCAACCCGGGCGTCGGTCAGGGCGTCGCGGGCTTCGGCCAGAGTGACGCGGCGCGCGGCTGCGTCTTCGTTCAGGCGTACCAGTTCGCCCTCGCAACGCGCTTTCGCTTCCTCGGCGCGGGCCATCTGGTCGGTCAATTCGCTGTGCCGGGCCAGGTTCTGCTCGACCTGCGTTTGCAGCAATGCCTGTTCGCGGCGCAGCACATCCTGCTCTTCGGCCAGGCGTTTGTGCTCGCGATTCAGCGACTCAAGGGCAACGCGGCGTGAAGCGGCCTCCATGCTCGCGTCATAGATCCATGCGCGCAACTCAACGCCGCGGGCTGCCAGTTGCTCCTGGCGCGTCAGCGCGTCGGCCAACTTTGATGCCGTCTCGTCAACCTCGGTGTCCAGCACGGCCAGGTCGCGCGTGAGCCGGTCAATCTCGGACTGCTGCGTGATCAAGCCGGTGTTGGTCTCGCCGCCCGCCAGCGCGAATGCGCCCGGCAGCGTGAACATCTCGCCTGTCGGCGTCACGATGCGAAAGCCGGCGCCGGTCTTCATCAGGCGGCGCGCGACACTGCGGTCAGCCACCAGCAGCACATCACTGACCAACGCGCCCAGCAGCTCGGCAAAGCCGTCGTTGACTTTCACTTCTTCGAGCAGCGGGCCGATCACGCCTTTGCCGCCCGGAAACTGTGGCGCCTTGCGTGGCGCTGCAAACTGGTCACGCGCGATCAGTGTAATGTTGCTGCTGCCGCGGCCCGCCAGCCAGTCGAACAGGTCGTGCGCCTGTTCAAGCCGGTCCACCACAATCGCGCTGCCAAGGTCCTTCAAAACGCGCTCAAGGGCGGCTGCAAACCCAAGGTCAATGCGCACGTTGTCAGCGACCACGCCCAGAATGCCGAAACTTTCACAGCGGGCGGGGTCTGCCAGCAACTCGCGGGCGGTGTCATCGAGCCCCGGGCGCTGCTCGGCCATGCTGACCAGCATGGCTTTGCGCTCAAGCTTGGCGCCGCGCTTGAGCTCAAGGGCATGCTTGCGCTGTCGCAAGTCGTTGGCGGAACTTGCCGTGGGCGCAAGCTGCGCATCCAGCTCGGCCAGTTCGGCTTTCAACGCAACCAGTGCTTCTTCCTGTTCGTACTTTGCCGCATTGGCCGCGTTGGCGCGTATGGCTACATCTTCAAATTCGCGCGCCGCTTCTGTGCCCCGGGCCTCAAGTGCTTCGAGGCGGCGGCGCGCGCCGCGCAACTCGGCGTCGAGCGTCATGCGTTGGTTCAGCGACCCGTTGGCTTCACCGATCGCATCCAACAGCTGGTTGCGGACTTCCTTGAGTTGCGCCTCCATTGACTCGGTTTCGGCTCGCGCCGCCTGCTCGGCCTGCGCGAGTTCGCTGACCCGCTTGCTCAGCGCCGCCATTTCCGCGCGGCCCTGTTCCGTCTCGGTCTGGATGCTTTCGCGGCGCTGCTTCAGGCCGTTCACCTGCTGGCGCACACGCTCAGACAGTTCTTTCGCGCGCTGGATGGCCTGCTGCAGGCTGTCCACCCGCGCCAGCGCCTGTTCGCGTTTGTTCTGTTCGGCGCGGATATCCAGTTCAAGCTTGTGAATGCGCTCGGCCAGCCGGCGCTCTTCATGCTCGGCGTCGGCCAGGTTTGTCTCGGCGTCTTCCAGGTCCATGCGCGTCTTGGCAAGGTCGGCCTGGATTGCGCCTTCGCGCTTGCCGGCGGCTGCGATGACCTGCAACAGCTCTTCGCGCTGGACGTCCAGGCGCGCGAACTCGGCCAGGCCAAGCTGCTCGTGGATGACGCGGCAGCGTTCTTTCAACTCGGTGTATTTCAGGGCGCGGCCGGCTTGCGCCTTGATCTTGCGAAGCTGGCCCTTGACCTCGGCCAGCACGTCTTTCAGGCGGTCGAGGTTCTGGTCAACAATCACCAGCTTGGCCTGCGCGATCTCCTGCTGCTTGCGCATCTGGCCGATGCCGGCGGCTTCTTCAAAGACGACGCGGCGGTCTTCGGGCTTGCTTTGCAGCAGGGCGTCCATCTTGCCCTGTTCCATGATGCTGTAGGCGCTCATCGCGGCACCCGTGCCCTCGAACAACCCGCGCACGTCGCGCAGCTTGGCGGGCTCGCCGTTGATCAGGTAGAAACTGTCGCCGTTCTTTTCAAGGCGACGGGTGACCCGGACAATCTTGCTCGAAAACGGCAGCACCTTGTCGCTGTTGTCAAAGCTGATGCTGACTTCGGCGTAGCGGGCGGGTTTGCGCGTTGCGCTGCCCGAAAAAATCACGTCCGTGCTGCTTTTGGCACGCAGTGCCTTGCGCGACATTTCGCCCAGCACCCAGCGCGTGGCATCGACCACGTTGGACTTGCCGCAGCCGTTGGGCCCGACGACACCCGTGATCGGGGCCGGGAACTCAAAGATCGTGTGCCGCCCAAACGACTTAAAGCCGTCCATTTCAAGGCTGACGATGCGCATGGGCCACCTGCCAAAAGAGTCCGGGGCACCACCCCCGGCAATCTTTAGCGTATCGACGGGAGGGGCGGGTTTTCTTTGGGCAAAACCCCACGATTGAAGGGCTTTCCGGGTCAAAGTTTACACCATCTTCACGGGTGTCAGGCGACCGTGGATACTGGGTGGACAAGTTGTGCGATCAATCGCCCGGCTTCGCCTCAGTGATGCGGTCCAGGTCGATCTTGTGATGGTTGAAGCCAAGCTCGGCATTGATTGCGTACGATGCTTCGGCTTCGACTACAAAGGCCAGGACTTCGCGCGCACCCATGCCGCGGACCCACAAGTGGCGCAGGATTTCGCTGATATCGCTGGTGGGCAGCTCTTCGGTTTTTTCCTCGATCTGCTTGCCGTCTTTCCAGCGGCTCCAGGCAAGCCGCACCCGGCCCTTGTGGCCGTCCGGGCTTGGGTGATCTGCATCAGCCACGCCAAACAAACCAGATCGGCCGGGCTCCGCCCGCTGTAAAAGGCGACAACTTACGCGAAAGGGCAGCTGGTAAGCGTCAACGTTGGGCTTGTCCCGCGTGAACGGGTCCGTCGTCAGCGCCAAGCCGTCAATCAGAAAGCGATGAGCCACCGGGCCATAGATCGCCACCCGGAACAGCGTGTCGTCGAAAACAATGATGATGCGATTCTTGGGCTTCAGCTCAACGCGAAGGTCTTCCACCCGCTCGTACACCTGCTGCAGCGAGATTTCACGCACACCCAGCGGCGTGATGATGATCTTGCCAGGCTCGTCTTCCACCTTGGCGGGCAGTCCAATCTCGGCCATCTGCCGCCGGATGTCGGCGACAACATCCGGGATCAGGTCAGACGACAACGTCCGAACGACCTCTTCTGCGGTTACCTTGCGCACCAGCGGCAGGATAATCTGGTCCGCCGACAGGTCGTCCGACAGCACGGTCTTCTGGATCGTCACGCCCTTGCGCAGCAGAAACCATGAGCCGTTCGCGGCTTCGCGGCGTTCGAGATTCTTGGCGTCTTGCCGCATGTCGTCGGTGATGTCCTCGGGCTCCATGCGGTTGATGTCAAAGGGCAGGTAGCCCTCTTTCAAAATCGCGACTGTGCGTCCGGCGCTGTTCTTCAGCGGCGTGGTGTAGACGTACCCGCCGTGGATGTCGGTCGCGTTGCCCTTCAGCTCAATGGCCACCGGGATCATGTCGCCGGGCCTGGCTCCTGCGGGTATGCCAATCGAGCGTATGCGCACCACCGCCAGGTGAGACTCGACCATCGACTCGCTGGTGGCGGTCTGGCTGTGCTCCCAGCCCAGCTTGATCGCTAGTTCGGCGGCCAGGTCTGCGGCCGCGCCGTGCAGCGCACCCGTGTCTCCGGTGCTGTTCAGGCGAAAGACCACGGTCTCGCACGTGAACTGGCGATTCACCAGCTCGACTGCGGTCGGGTCGAAGTAGTTCAGCAGGCCGACACGCAGGCCTTCAAAGCGTCGAATAAACTGCTGGGCGGTCTTTTCGTTGTGCGGGATGTTGCTTGGGTCTTTGAAGCCGCCTTCGCCCGTGTCGCCGCCGTCGTTCGATGCGCCGTTGTTCGCCGGTGGCGTGCTGCATGCCGCCAGCAGTAACAGCAGTGCTAACAGTTGGACTGCTTTCATCTCAACTCGCCAGGGGCCTGAGCAGGGAGCCCGAGTATAGCCTGCTTGCGCGCGCCGTAACCTACCCGAACAGCGACTTCTGGCCCGGCGGTAATGCCCAGGCGGTGCTGCCGCAGACCGGGCAGGCGTCACGGTGGGCCGGGAAAGCGTTGCCGCAATCGCGACACGTGCGGCTGCGAATACTGACGGCAAAGCGCGCCGGGCGCGGGCCGCGCTCTGACAGGCATTCGCGCAGCACACGGGTGACGTCCTGCGCCGTAAGTGATTCCTCGGCGACCACTTCGGCGTCGCGGCCCAGCAGCGCATGCAGAGCGCCCTCGGCATCCAGGCGCTGGGCCAGTGCGCGCGCAGGGTCGCCGCCCGCGCCCGGCTGGTAAGCGCCTTCGCGTGACAGCGCCACGCGCAACGGTGACTCGGGGTTTGTGCGTTGCAGCAACGCAGCATCTTGCGACGCCATGCGCGCGCATGCCGCTTCACCGGCCTGCCCGCAAAGCCGGCCGGTCAGCCCCTCGCGCGCCGCGAGTTCACGAAACTTGAAGGCCGCATAGCTGAGCAGTTGCTGCGCCACGCGCTGTACCTGTGGCTCGGATTCGCCGGCGGCGCCGGAAAGCTTCACAGCGGCAGGCCACAAGCCCACGGGTGCAACCCCGACTTCGCGCGAGCCCCCCACCAGTGCGCGGAACATGCGCGCCGATGCGGGCGCGGGCTCAGACAAGTCGCGCATCGCCACGCGCTCCAGGTAACGCACGCGCAACGCCAGCCCCTTGGCGGCCACGGCCAGCGCCGCGTCCAGTCGCTCCAGCACGACGTCCATGGTTGTCGCGTCCAGGGCGTTTCGCATCATGTTCATCGCAACGCGCGCCAGCAGAATTTCGTGGGGCGGACCCGCCGTGTCGTCAAACAGCCCGCCGCCGCCGCCGGTTGCCGGCTCACGCAGCCGAAACACCGGTACGCCGCAGTACGCGGCGGCAGATGCGGCGCGCTCTATCAATGTCCGGCGTGCGGGGTCGGCGAACGCGCCCGCGCTTACGGTCAACTCCAGCGCGACCTGGCGGCGCAGGGCGCCTTCACTGCCGGCGAGCGCGTCAATCAACGTACGCGTCACAATGTCGCGCGCCGATGTGCCCGGCGGCCCGCACTCGATCACCAGCCCCTGTGGCGCCAGGGCTGCCAGCAGGCGCACACCATCCTGGATCTGGCCGCGGTCCAGCGCCTCGGCATTTTCGGCCACCTGGCCCGCCAATGCGCGGTCGAAACCTTTCAGCGTCACCGGCCCGGCGGTGAAGGCCGCGGCGTCGCGCAGCATCGCGGCAATCCGCGCGAACGCCGCGCTCAGGCCGGCCGCAGACTCTGGCGCCATGCGCTGCATGCCAAAACCGGCGCCGCCACGCAGCAGCGCCGACACGTCAAGCCGCGTTGCAATGACAGCCGCCGGCGCGTGCAGCGCTTCAAAATGCAGGCTGCCATCTTCGTGGGCATCGCGCGCGGGCCCGCCCATGATGTTCTGCAGCGTGTACGCCTCAAGCACGCGGCGGCCTGCGCGCTCGGCCAGTTCGGCCTGGCCGGCCGCCGGCTGGGCGTCGGTTTCGTCGCCGGGGAACATCCATTGCTCAAGGTCGTAGCGCGGCACGGAAATGATGCTGGGCTCGCTGATCAGCCCGCGCGAGAGCAGCTCGGCGTCGGCGAGTTCGCGGATCAGGCCCGTGGTCACGCGCGCGACATCCAGCGCCAGCACTCGCTTCTCGACGGCTTCGGCCACGGCGCCGGCCTGCACCGAGTCCAGGCCATTCTCGCGCATCAGCGCCGCCGTGATGCGTATGCGGTTCCAGCCGCCGGTGCCCTGGCTGGACTGCGACACGCGGGGGCCGCCCGTATCGGCGCCTGCGACTTCAAGCTGTTCGATTTCGCGGCGCATGGTGCGGCCCGAGATGAAGGCCTGTGCGACGATGGAAAGGTCCGGCGAACTGAGCAGGGCCTTTTCAATTGTGTCGTCCACATCGTCGGCGGTCGGCGGCGTGGGACGCTCACCGTGCAGGCTGTCCAGAAAGTAGACCACCATGTCGGCCAGCTTGTCGGCGACCCACTCGTCTTTGCTGCCTGACGAGCGCACAGCGGCAAGGATCGCGCGAACGACACGCGAGCGCCGGAAGGGCACAACTTCCCCGTTGCGATTGATCAGCCGTGTCACGCGCGACATGGCGGAAAGGTTTACCAAGCGCAGCGACAATGCAAGGGGCAACGCTTCAACAAAGGGCTGACAGGCAAGAGGCAATGAGCAAGGACCAATGCCCAGTAGTGAGTTGTGCCCCGCCTCGAACCTCCAAAGGCCTGCCTGCTGCCTGCTGCCCGCTGCCCGCTGATCCTGTTATTCTGTCGGCATGTTTCCGTTGAAAACGACAGAGCGCGTCAACTCATGGCCGATTGTCACGTGGCTGTTGATCGCGCTGAACATCTTCGCGTTCACCCAGCAGTTGCTGGTGACCGATGCGAACCAGTTTTTCTACGAGTACGGCCTGGTACCGTCGAACTACCCCCACCTGTTCAGCGCACGGGCCGGCAACGACCTGTCCAGCGTCGAAAAGGTTCTGCCCTTCCTGACCTGCATGTTCCTGCACGGCGGCCTGTGGCATCTGCTGGGCAACATGCTTTCGCTGTTCGTGTTCGGCCCGAACGTGGAAGACCGCTTCGGGCGCTTCCGGTTCTTCGTGATCTACCTGGCCTGCGGGTTGGCCGCGAGCATCACGCAGATCGCGTTTTCCGGCGGCAGCGACATCCCGGTCGTCGGCGCCAGCGGGGCGATTGCTGGCGTGATGGGCGGATTCTTTGTGCTGTTCCCGAAGGCACGGGTGATCAGCGTGGTCCCGATTATCGTGATCCCGGTAATTGTGCGCGTGCCGGCGTTCTTTTACCTGCTGTTCTGGATCGGCATGAACGTGATCAATGCCCTGACCGAGATCCAGCTCAGCCCGCAGGGCGCCGAAAGCTCGGGCGTGGCGTGGTGGGCGCACATCGGCGGGTTCGTGATCGGCATGGTGTATGCCGTGACGCTGGCGCGAAAGCCGGAAGAAGAGAAGAAGGAGTAGGTCGGCGCTCATGAGTTCTGAGTTCCGGGTTCCAGACTTGGTGTGGGACGTCAGGAGTGGCGCACGACGGGGTTCAACTCAGAACTTAGAACCCGGAACGCAGAACCCAAGTTATGTCCTACCCGTGGTCCACAACCCCGCCCGAAGCCATCGTCTTTGACATGGATGGCACGCTGCTCAACAGCGGCGATTTTGGCGTGCTTGCCATCACCCGCGCCTTTGAAGCGCTGATCGCGGCGGGCCGCCTGCCGGGCCTCGACGCGCCGCCCGCCACGCAACTGATTCGCGACCAGATCGGAAAGCCGCCCGCCGTCTTCTACGCCGAACTGCTGCCCGAATCCCTCAAGCACGCCGCCCACGATTTGCACATTGAATCCACCGTCCACGAGCGCGAGTTTCTGACCAAGGGCATGGGGCACCTGTTCGAAGGCGCGCTGGATGTGCTGGATGCGCTCAAGCAAACCGGCCTGAAACTGGCCCTGGTCAGCAATTGCAGCCAGCCATACATGGATTGCGTGGTGGACGTGTTCGGACTTGACCGCTGGCTGGACCACCGTGACTGCGTGGGTGACAAATCGATCCCGGGCCGCAACAAATCGGCACTGGTGGGCAAAGCGCTGCAGGCCATGAACGTGCAACGGGGCGTGATGGTCGGCGACAGGGTTCACGACGCCGAAGCCGCGCTGGCCAATGGGCTGTGGTTCATCGGCTGTACGTACGGATACGGCCAGGCCCACGAGTTCGAAACCGCCCACGCGCTGATTGACGACATTCGGGCGTTGCCAGCGTTGCTGGATGAATGACCTATCATTTGCGACGGGGCATGATGCGATCGAGAATGTCGTTCCAGGATAAGAAGACGTTGATCAGCACCAACACACCGGTAATCGCCCAAAGCCACAACCAGAGTCTTCCGAAGGCAAGCGCGATACTACAGATCGCAACCAACACCGCACAGACCAGCCAGCGCACCCACCACGCGGACTGTGCCCATCCCAAAAAACTGTCGGCTTCCCAGCGCATTCAGGCCCCCATGACTTTGATGATTACGCGCTTGCGGCGCTGGCCGTCAAACTCGGCGTAGTAGACCTGCTGCCAGGTGCCCAGGTCCAGCCGGCCATCGGTGATCGGCACGATTACCTGGTGGTGCACCAGAATGCTCTTCAGGTGGCTGTCGCCGTTGTCTTCGCCGGTGCGGTGGTGCTGGTACTCGTGACGCACGGCGTGCACGGGGCCTTCTTCGCCGGGTTTGGGCCACTTGATCTGCGGGTAGGCGCCGCAGGGTGTCAGGCTTTCGAGCCACCGGTCAATGTCGTCCAGCAAACCGTTCTCGGCGTCGTTGACCCACACGCCCGCGGTGATGTGCATGGCTGAAACCAGCGCCATGCCTTCACGCACGCCCGACTGCTGTACGACTTCTTCGACTTTGTCGGTGATGCGGATGTACTCGCGCTTGCTCTTGGTGTTGAAGTACAGGTATTCGGTATAGGTCTTCATGCGTGCCCTTGCGCGGTTTCCGCCATTGGAAAGCCCCGGGATGCGCGGCGCAATTCCAATCGTTAGTTCTGTGCGTGCCGTTGTTCAGCTTGACACGAGTCTCTTACACGGTTGTAGTAGAGGGCTGAAGCCTGTCCCCAAGGGGATCGCGTGATTTTCAGCAGAAAAAGTGACTACGGTTTGCGCGCCCTGATGTACCTGGTTGACCGCCGCGCGCGCGGCCCCGTGACGTTGCACGAAATCGCCGAAAAGCTGATGATTCCCAAGGCGTTTCTGTCCAAGATCCTGCAGCAGCTTGCCAAAAAGGGTGTCGTGCGCAGCCTCAAGGGTCCCAGCGGCGGGTTTGTGCTGGCTGTCGATCCCGCCGAAGTGACTCTGCTGGAAGTGCTTACAGAGATTGACGGCCCCACCCGCGTGTTCGAGTGCTTTGCCACCGAGTCCGACTGCAACCTGTATGGCGACTGCATGATTCGTGACGTTTTCGGCGAAGTGGAAGAACAGATCAGCAAGGTGCTTGCTCGCTACACGCTTGCCAACTTCCGCCTGCGCGAAAGCCTGCCCGCCACAACCAGTGGCGAACCCCGCGCTTGAAAACCGCCCTTTGCAGCATCAACCCGGAAAAGGCATAGTCCGCGCCGTCGGCGTTTCACGTCCAGTTCAACACTCAAACAGCCGACAATGTTGTGCAACGAGCTCGACTCAGGATGGCCGTATGTCCACTCGCGTTACAGGTCGATACAAAGCATCTACCGGTCGCTACAACGCCTTCGAAGCCGTCAACGGACTCTTCGACAAGTCCGCTGACCGCCTCAACATGCCTGAATGGCTGCGCGAGGTGCTCAAGACACCGTTTCGCGAAGTCACGGTGGCTGTGCCCGTGCGCATGGACAGCGGTAAAATCCATGTCTACACGGGCTATCGCATCCAGCACAACGGCGCGCGCGGCCCCTGGAAGGGCGGCATTCGCTATCACCCCGAAGTCGACAAAGATGAAGTGCGCGCGCTGGCCAGCCTGATGACCTGGAAGACCGCGCTGCTGGACATCCCGTTCGGCGGCGCCAAAGGCGGCGTGGCATGCGACCCGATGAACATGAGCATGACCGAGCTTGAGCGCCTGACGCGCAAGTTTGTGGCACGCATCGCCATCGTGCTTGGCCCGCAGCGCGACATCCCGGCGCCCGACATGGGCACCGACGGCCAGGTCATGGCGTGGCTGATGGACGAATACTCGTCGCGCCGCGGCTACAGCCCGGGCGTGGTGACCGGCAAGCCTGTCACATTGGGCGGAAGCCAGGGTCGCATCACGGCCACGGCCTATGGCGTAGTCGTCGCCGCCGACGCCTATTACAAGTCGCGCAACGACACGATTTCAGGCAAGACTTGCGCGATCCAGGGTTTCGGCAACGTTGGCAGTTACAGCGCCAAGTTCTGGCACGAGCGCGGCGGCAAGGTGGTCGCCGTGACCGACGTGAAGGGCGGCGTTTACAACGAAAAGGGCCTGGATGTGCCGGCGTTGTTCACGTGGTTCAATGAAAAGCGCACCGTCGCGGGATTTCCCAATGCCGACGTGATGAACAACCAGGACCTGCTGGCACTGCCCGTGGATTGCCTGATCCCGGCGGCCATCGGCGACGTGATCACCCCCGACAACTGCGGGCACATCAAGGCGCCGCTGATCATTGAAGCCGCCAACCACCCCACCATGCCTGAAGCCGACGAAGAACTGTACGAGCGCGGCATCGTGGTGATCCCGGACATCCTGGCCAACGCCGGCGGCGTGACCGTCAGCTATTTCGAGTGGAGCCAGAACCTGACGCAGTTCTACTGGGATGAAGAGCGCGTGAACATTGAGCTTGAGCGCAAGATGCGCAAGGCTTACCTGGATGTGCAGACCATGGCGCGCCAGGAAAAGTGCAGCAAGCGCACCGCGGCGTTCATGCTGGCGTTGAAGCGCGTCGGCGAAGCCGAGCAGCAGCGCGGAAACTAGTTGTCGGTTGTCAGTTGTCGGCTATCGGTTGTCGCAAGAAAAGAAAACCGGAAAGGCTCGCGCCTTTCCGGTTTTGCCTTTGCAGCTAACTGACAACTGACCACCGACAACTGACAACTGCTACATCAGCTTCATCACACGGTCCTTCAGGCCGCCATCGCCGAGCACGACCGTCAGGTTGCTCTTCTCGGCGATCTTCTCCAGCACCTCCAGCTCGCGCAGCTTCATGAGCGTCGGGTTGCCCTCAAGGATCTTGGCCGTGTTGGCCTGCATGCGCGCCGCTGCCGTCTCTTCGCGGCGCGTGATCAGGCCGGCCTCAGCGGCCTTGCGGGCCTGCATCACCTTGTTCATCAGGTCCTTCATCTCGCCCGGCAGGATGATGTCGCGAATGCCAAGCGACTTCACCTCAAGGCCGAACTCCGGAGCCTTGCGTGCCACAATCTCGCGCAGCTCATCGACCACGCTGTCCTTATCGGTGAGCAGCGCATCCAGCTCGCGGCTGCCGATCACCGCGCGCAGGGCAAGCTGTGCCTCGCGGTACAGTGCGCCCGGCGCGTCATCGACAACGCTGACCGACTTGACGACGTCGGCCACGCGGTACGTCAGCACGGCGTTCAGGCGCAGCGTGACCTTGTCGTGCGTCATGATCTCCTGGCCTGCGATGTCGAACGTCTTTTCACGCAGGTCGGTCACCATGACCTTGAGCTTGGAAACGCCCGTCCAGAAGGCGTGCACGCCCGGTGCCAGTTCGCCCTTCAGCTTGCCGTCGTTGAACCACAGGCCCAGCTGGCCCGGCTCAACCGGGTACACGGTCAGGGCGCCGTTGGCGCCGGCGCTATGGATAATCGCCGGCAGGTCCTTGTGCGCAAAGCGCGGCTCCGACACGTCAAACGTCTCGACGCGCACGCGCTGCAGGCCCTTCCATACCAGGTACTGGCCCGGCTTCAGCGCCATGCGGAAGCGGCCGTCCACCCAGACCAGCGCGCGCTTGCTGTCTTCCAGCTCAAGCACGTCGGCGTAGTCTTCGACCGTGCTGCCGCGCAGGATGCCGGCCATGTCGGCCGACGCGTACACGGCATCGCGCATGTCGGCAACCTCAATGCGCACGTTGCGCAGCGCGATCACCAGCAGGTGCAGGCCCGGGGCCAGGATGCGGTCAAAGCGGCCATCGACGAAGACAAAGGCGCGCTGGTGGTCTGCAAGCTCCACGACCTTGAACAGGTTCGGGTACTGCTTCAGCTCACGCGCCAGCACGTCCAGATCGGCGTGCTTGACGTACACCTCGCGCGTGTTGACCTTGTGGACACGGACGCGGCGCAGCGGGTCGAACACAACGTGCTCGCCGGCCTTGATTACATCCAGCAGGCGGTCGTCACGGAACTTCAGGCCAAGCTCGTGCGCGGCTACCTTGAACTTGCGGTACAGAATCATCACACACCCCCTTTCACGGGGCCAACAGTCTTGACACGTCAACGGATGGGAGTTGCACGGAACGGCCATGGCGAACGGCAGGTTCCGTCCCGGGTGCCAAGCCACTCGGGCAGGGCTCCCCAATGCCAAACGCCAACGCTACCATGCGCTCGGCATCAAACTGAAACTCGGACGAGCTCGCACTATGCGGCAGTGGAGGTGCAACATGACTCCTCATGGCTCTCGTTTCTTGACCTGTCTGCATTTCGCAACTCTGGTGATGCTATGTGTTGCCTGCTCCGGGGGAGAGAGTTCCGCCGGAAGTATCGGTGGAAACAGTTCCGCCGGAAGTAACGGTGGGCAAAGTGCTGTCAGCAGGTTGCCCGACGTGCCTGGTGAGTTTCTGGTCAGCGATCGGCGCTTGCCTGCAGACGACGCGCCTGAGGCGGAACATGATGCCTGGTTTGCAAGCACCAGGAGGCTCCAACCCGGGGACGAGATAGCCGCGACCGACTTCGCGACGTTTGCATTTCAGGCAAAGGACACTTTCAGCGATGCCGACCTGCAAAAACTCAGCCGGCTGTCCAATCTGACGGACATTTACCTCAATGGCTGCCGCAAACTGACAGATACAGGGGTAGCGTCACTTGCAACTCTCAAACGCGTCCGGAACCTTAACCTATCCGGTTGCCCGGGTTTGACTGTTGCGTCCGCGAACATTGTGTCCGGCTTTGATGAGTTGGAGACATTGGGCCTACTTGAATTGCGCTGGGTCAATGATGACGTCCTGGCCCACCTGAAGGGCAAGAGCAAACTGAAGTCGCTCTCGTTCAGTCACGCATCAATCACGGATGACGGCATCGACATCATTACTTCACTGTCGATGCTGGAGCGGCTGCACCTGAACAGTTGCATGCAGATCACCGAAGCCGGCGTTGAGAAGCTCAAGAAACTGAAAGGCCTGAAGTACTTGTCAATGGCTGACTGCACTACGTTAGGACCTGCCTCAATCGAGGCGCTGAAGCAGATGACGAGCCTGCACGAGCTTGACCTCACGGGTTGGTTCGGGGTTGACGACACAAGTTTGCTCGAACTGGCAGCCCTGCCGCGCCTGAAGCGGATCGGCGTAGCGGGGTGCCCCGCGGTCACGGAGCAGGGAATTGAAAGAGTGAAGAAGAAGTATCCTGAACTCTCTGTAAGCGTGCTTCGGTAGGTCGGTACCAGTTCACTGCGTGTTTGCGTGACCATGTCGAAGTTCGGTCATCTCTCGTTGCATTCTTGCCTTCCGGGGGACGATTCGCGCGGGCCGCACTTCTGAAACGGGGCACTGCTTCAGGCGGGCGTACTGGCGCGTCGGGCTTTGCCCGCTTGCTGCCGGGCATTGCGTTTCGCGCTTTCCTGCACAGCCGGTATCCGCGTGCCGCAGAGTCTCTTCTGGTGCTGTTCTTGACAGGTCAAGAACTGGCCTTGCGCTGCACATCCCCCTTCCGGTTTTCGTTGCGGCCCTTGCGGACCGCTAGCCAGCTTAAATGGCTGGTGCCCTTGCGGGCGAGGTTGGGATAACGGGATTTGAACCCGTAACTCCAGGATTCCAAGTCCTGTGCTCTACCGTTGAGCTATATCCAAGGGCGATACCCAGGCCCCGCCGGTTTCAAGCCCGTACACGGTACGTGGTGGCTGTACGCAGCCCACGCCGCCGGCCCGCCAGGACAAGAGTGCAATGACGCAAACTGCGCCAATGCTGTTCGCGTGATTGAAACGACGTCGGGTTTCAACTGCCGTGGCACTTCTTGAGTTTCTTGCCGCTGCCGCACCAGCACGGGTCGTTGGGGCCCAGCTTTTCGCCGCGCCGCTGCTGCTGCTCGGGCGGCACGGTCTGCAGCCGCTCCAGGTGCTGCTTGTACTGCTTTACGCGCTCGGGCCATTGCTTGACCTCTTCCAGGCCCAGCTTCAGCGCCGCGATGGCGTCTTCTTTGCGGCCCAGGCCCTCAAGGCAGGTTGCGCGAAACGACTGGTCCAGCGGCATTGTCTTGCTGAGCTCACGGATCATCTCGTGGTCGGCCATCGCGCCAGCGAAGTCGCCCATCTTCAGGCGAATCTGGCTTCGCAGGTTCCAGCCCTCAAGGTGCTGGGCGTCGGCGTCAATCAGCTTGTCCACCCAGCGGCGCGCCGTGAGGTTGTCTTCGTTCTCGAAGTAGCCGACGGCGATGCGGAACAGCAGGTCGGTGTCGCGCGGCTTTTTCTCATGCGCCTTTTCAAGCAGCGCTTCGCCTTCTTCGCGTTTGCCCATTTCCTGCAACAGGTCGGCGGTGTCGATCACGGCCTGCGAGTCGTCCGGGCGCTCGGCCAGGCGCTCGTTCTGGAAGGCATACGCTTCATCCCAGCGCTTGAGGCGCGCGAGCAAGATGCAGTAAAGCCGCCCGATCTGCGCGTGATAGTGCGTTGCGTGGCCGACTTCCCACGCGCGCCTGGCATAGCGCAAGCCGTCTTCGTGGGCCTTCGAGTACAGCAGCACCTGCGCCAGCGTGAAGTTGGCCATCGGCTCGTCGGGATCAAGCGTGGCTGCGTGCTTGGCCGTGACCATGCAGATCTTGAGCTGGCCAAGCCGGTAGCTGAGCTGGCCAAGCCACGCCATCAGCGCGGCATCGCGCGGGTTGGCCTGGAAGGCCGGTTCGCAGCGCGTGGCAATCTCCTGCGGCGCCACGCCTAGCTGGTCAAGCGTGAGAATCAGCTTCAGCGCGTTTTCGGCGTTGGTGTGGTCGGCATCGAACGCGGCTTCCAGCGTCTCGCGCCGCTTTTGCAGCGCCAGTCGTTCATCAATCGCTGATTCCGCTTCAAGCCAGTCAATGCTCATGGTGGTGGGCGTGCTCGTGCGCGTGGTCGTGGTGGTGGTGCCCGCCCTCATCGTCGTGGAAGTGCAGGCCCGTCGCTTCCAGCTTTGTGCGGATCAGCTTGTGGTCCAGCTCTTCGCCGATGAACACCAGCACGTCGGGCTTGGGCTTCAGAATCTCGGGCCGCGGGATCATCTCCCAGTCGCCGGCCGTCCACTGCACAATCGCCTGCGGCTCTACGCCCTGCACCTTCACGAAGCCCTTCATGCGAAGCAACCCGGGCAGGCCCGCGTTCAGGAAGTCATTAAAGCGCGCCTTGTCGGCCTTGCCGTGCGGGCGCAGCGTCAGGCTGAGGTAATGGTCGTGGCTGTGCTCGTGCCTGGGGTGGTGGTGCGCGTGGCCGTCGCCGGTGTGTTCACAGTGGTCGTGCTCGTGGTCGCAGTGGCTGTGGTCTTTGCCGTCGTTGACGACTTCGGTGCCGGCGGCATCCAGAACGCCCGCCAAGTCAACGTCGGCGCGCTGCGTGCGGTGCAGGCTTGCGCGCGCGTTGAGTTTGCGCACTTCAGACTCAACGCGGTCAGACACTGCGGCATCCACCAGGTCGGTCTTGTTCAGCAGCACGATGTCGGCGAACCTTGCCTGCCGCTTCATCAGCGCCTCGGCTTGCGCCACCTTGCCCCAGCGGTTCACGTCCACCACGCTGACAATCGTGCGCAGCTGCAACTTGTCCAGCAGGTTGGGCAGCGTGCAGATGTCCAGAATCTCGACCGGGTCGGCCAGCCCCGTGGCTTCCATCAGGATGCTGCTGGGCTTGTCGTTGGCGACGATGTCGTACAGCGTCTTGGTAAGCTCGGTCTTGCTGGTGCAGCAGATGCAGCCGTCGATGAGCTCGCGCATCTGCGCCTGGCTGCCCTCGAGCAATTCGTTGTCGATGTTGCTTTCCCCAAACTCGTTCATCAGCACCAGCGGTTGTTCGCCGCGCGCGTTCAGGTGCTCCAGCAGGCGCTTCATCAGCGTCGTCTTGCCTGACCCAAGAAACCCTGCCACCAAATAGACCGGTACAGTCATCGAAAGCCTCCGCGCGCAACGATAGCCAAGCCTGTAACGCGCGGGTAGGGGCCGTTGTTCCGGCTAGACCAGCTCGACCAGTGTAACTTCGGGCGGGCAGTTGATTCTTACCGGCATCCAGCCGCCGGCGCCGGAGTTGACGTACAGCCGCCGGCCGTTGTGCTCGTAAAACCCGTTGTGGTAGTGCTCGAAGGGCAGCACGGGCGTCAGCGCGTGGTCGCCAATGCGACCCAGCTTGATCTGCCCGCCGTGGGTGTGCCCGCTCAGTGTCAAATCCACCGGGTGCTCGCGAATCACGTTAAACGTGCGCGGGTGGTGCGAAAGCAGAATCCGCGGCGCGCCGTCGTCGTGCATGTTCGCCAGCACCTGTTGCAGACTTTCTTCGGTGCTGCGGTCATGCAAGCGCGGCAGCGACATCTGCGGCGGGTGATCCAACGCGCCCAGCCACAAGTGCGCGCCGCCGACGTTCAGCTTCTCGGCTTCGTCGATCAGCAGCGTCGCGCGCGTGTCTTTCAGCGCGGCAATGATGCCCTGGGTGTCGCCGGTGCGGGCGGCGATGTACTCGTGGTTGCCCATGCTCATGAACGTCTGGCGTTTCGGCTTCATGTCGTTGATGAAGCGCTGCGCCAGCTCAAGCTGCGCGACGTCGTTGTCGATCAAGTCGCCGGTAATCACAAACCAGTCGGCGTTCGTCGAGTTCATCACTTCCACAATTTCGCGAAGCCGATCCCAGCCCATGTAGCTGCCCACGTGCACATCGCTGACCTGCGCGATCGTCATGCCGTGCAGCTGCGTGAATTCTCGCCTCACCGGCAGTTGCAGCCGTGTCACGCGCGGCGTCACGCGCGACGCCAGCGCACCGCCCGCCGCTGTCGCGACAATCGCCGCGGGCACGGTCAGCGCCGCCTTGGCCAGCATGCGGCGCCGGCCCTCATCGACCAGCCGCTGCTCCGCGGGCGAGCCTGACTTCTCGCGTTGCAGCACGCGGCGCAACCGGCGTGCGCCATCCAGCAGCGCGCCCGGCGCACCCTTGATCAACAGGCCGCCCCCGTACACCCAGGCCGCGAACTGGCAAGCCATGGCGGCCACGCCGAACCAGATCGGCGAGTCATCACGAATCGCCATCAGCCCGGAAATCCCGCCGAACATCAGAAACAAACCCGGGTGCAGCATGATCCAGAAAGGGATGCCCACACCCAGCGTCGCCCAACCGCTGTGCCGCGGAAATGCCAGCCTGATGCGTCGCCGCAGCGCCATGAAGGTGAGCACGTTCAGCAGGGTGACCAGAAAACCGATGATGTGGAAGACGACCATCATGCCGCCCAGCAACTCCTCCATCACGTAGCGCATCAGGCTGAAACCAGTTCGATCAACGTGATCTCGGGAACATACCCCCTCTATAACGGGCGAATGAAGCGATCATTCCATGAAAACGCGCGGCGCCGCGCAATCGAAACTGCCCGCGCCGCGATTGCCGCCCCACCCCGCTTCCCATAAGGGCGCAATCATGTTCTAATGTGAGTGTGAAGTTGACACCAAGGGTGTCGCAACACAGGAGGCAGCCATGGCCGGCACCGTGATGCAATCCCCCATCCGCGTCGAAGAAGACGAAGCCGCGAACATTGAGCGTATTCGTGAGCTCAAGGCCGAACGCGGCGACTCACTGCTCATCCTCGCCCACCACTACCAGCGCCTGGGCGTGCACGCCTGCGGTGACATCACCGGCGACAGTTACCACCTGTGCAAAGCCGCCGCCAACGCCGGCAAGGCCCGCGACATCGTGTTTTGCGGCGTGCGCTTCATGGTGACCAGTGCCGCGACCCTGTGCCGTGACGACCAGGTGGTCTATCACCCCGACCGCAACGCCGGCTGCCCCATGGCTGACATGGCGAACCTGCCGCAGGTCGCAACCAGCTGGATGGAACTGGGGCACCACGTCAACACCGCCAAGGTTGTGCCCGTCGTGTACATGAACAGCGACCTCGACCTTAAGGCATTCTGCGGCGAGCGCGGCGGCATTGTCTGCACCAGCAGCAACGCCGGCAAAGTCTTTGACTGGTGTTTCGAACGCGGCGAGCGCATCTTCTTTTTCCCCGACGAACACCTCGGCCGCAACACCGCCAACAAGTACGGCATCGCGCGCGAACAGATCGTGCTGTGGGACCCCAAGCTGCCCAACGGTGGCCTGACACCCGCGCAGATCACCAATTCGCGCGTGATTCTGTGGAAGGGCTACTGCCACGTTCACACCCGCTTTTCCGTCGAGATGGTCCAGAAGGCCCGCGCCGAGCACCCTGGCATCAAGGTGATCGTGCACCCTGAGTGCACCGAAGAGACGGTTGCAGCGGCCGATTACTCCGGCAGCACCGGGTTCATCCAGGACTATGTCATCAACAAGATGAAGCCGGGCGATAAGGTCGCCATCGGTACCGAAGTGAACATGATTCACCGGCTGGCCGTGCATCACCCGGACCGGCTGGTGATTCCGCTGGTGCGCAGCCTGTGCCCGAATATGTTCAAGATCAGCACCGGCGACCTGCGCGATTGCCTTGAGAACCTGGAAACGTGGGAGCCGGTGAATCCCGACCCCACAGAAAAGCGCTTGGCCAAGGTTGCGCTGGACAACATGCTCGCCTGCACTGGTTAGCCGGGCACACAGCGCCCTCGCCCGATGAGTCCTCAATCCAAACATGTTGTGCGCGCGTAAGTGCCCGCACGTGTTGTGGGCGTCGCGCGCGCACGTGTTGTGGGCGTCGCGCCCGCACGTGTTGTGTGCGCCTCGCCCGCACGGGTTGTGGGCGCCCCGCCCGCTTTAGCGCCCGGAGGGTTGCGAAGCAACGCGACCGCGAAACGCAACGCGTTTCGTGGGCATGCATGAATTAGCCCGGCCCGTAAGGGCCGGGAATCTCGACGCGAGAGTTTGCGAGCCCCGGA
>JADZFR010000021.1 GCA_020849795.1 Planctomycetota bacterium
CTGCGGAGACTGGAATTCGGCGCTCAAAGACTCGTTCTTTGACGTCCAGCCGGTCGAAGAAGCAGGAATCAGACCGACTTACAGCCGAAGGGGTGTAATTGCCCGCTGTTTGTCGGCTGACTACAGGAGTGTTCGTGAACCTGGCCCAGCTGCCCGCGGTGTAATTGCCCGCTGTTTGTCGGCTGACTACAGGCGAGGGTTGCGCTGTAGGCATCGCCATCGGGGTGTAATTGCCCGCTGTTTGTCGGCTGACTACAGGTGCCGGACTCACCGGCCTACGGCCACGCTTGGTGTAATTGCCCGCTGTTTGTCGGCTGACTACAGGGAGCGAGATGATCTTCATGTCCGTTCACTTGGTGTAATTGCCCGCTGTTTGTCGGCTGACTACAGGGCGCGGATAGCGTCCACGTCGGCCTTGCTCGGTGTAATTGCCCGCTGTTTGTCGGCTGACTACAGGGTGGTGTCGATGGTGCCGGTCACCAGGATGGGTGTAATTGCCCGCTGTTTGTCGGCTGACTACAGGGACTTTGAGGACGAGTGCCTGAGCTTCCCTGGTGTAATTGCCCGCTGTTTGTCGGCTGACTACAGGGCCAGGTCGTGACGGTTCAGCATCAGCGCCGGTGTAATTGCCCGCTGTTTGTCGGCTGACTACAGGAGGTTGCGCGGCAGCTCGACGCTCTCCAGCGGTGTAATTGCCCGCTGTTTGTCGGCTGACTACAGGGTGATGGCGAGCCACTGCTCGCGCAAGAGCGGTGTAATTGCCCGCTGTTTGTCGGCTGACTACAGGGCGTTGTCTCCGCGAGCACCACGGCCCACAGGTGTAATTGCCCGCTGTTTGTCGGCTGACTACAGGGAAAACAATTCGGCCATCGACAAACGCAGGGTGTAATTGCCCGCTGTTTGTCGGCTGACTACAGGTGCGAGTCTAGTCATCCGTCAACTCTCCGGGTGTAATTGCCCGCTGTTTGTCGGCTGACTACAGGAGTCAGGCTCTACAACGTGCTCAAGTCTTTGGTGTAATTGCCCGCTGTTTGTCGGCTGACTACAGGGTCGATGCCGTGGTTATCGCACCACCGCTGGGTGTAATTGCCCGCTGTTTGTCGGCTGACTACAGGACAATGGCAGTCCGGCGTTGACCAAACTTTGGTGTAATTGCCCGCTGTTTGTCGGCTGACTACAGGCGGGGGCCGCGAACGAATCGCGCAATGAAAGGTGTAATTGCCCGCTGTTTGTCGGCTGACTACAGGCAGACTACAAGCGGCACGCGTCGCCCCAGGGTGTAATTGCCCGCTGTTTGTCGGCTGACTACAGGAGCGAGTGAGAATCACGTCGCCTTGGCGGGGTGTAATTGCCCGCTGTTTGTCGGCTGACTACAGGCAGCCTCCCCCCGAGATGCTGGCGTGGCAAGGTGTAATTACCCGCTGTTTGTCGGCTGACTACAGATATCCGCTGCTGCCGGACTGCAAGAAGTCGGCTGTTGCGCCCCCCGCATTCACGGCTTCAGACACCGAGGGCAGGCGCTTGCGCGCCTGCCTGACACCTGTGGCGCTCCAAACACTGCATTCGTGCCTTCATCATCCCGGCTGGGGCAAGCCCCGCCCCTACGGGTGCCAGCACGCGCGCTTGCCCGTGTCTCTTTTCTGTTTGCGCCGGTGTCTGACTTACCCGTGGCGCACGAGTTCTCGCTAACATGTCGCCATGGAACTGGTGCGGTTTCTTGAGTTGCTGTTTGAACGGGGCGAGGTTGTGTTTCGCAAACCGCCGCTTGCCTTGTCGCCGGGCGACGTCTCGCCCCTGCGCGTACTTGAAGCCGAGTACCGCCGCTACACCCTTGACCTGCCCGGCAAGGCGCCCGCCTTCGTACCCGAGATTGCGCTCAAAGCCGCCGAGGTCGTGCGCCAGGCCTGCTGGCTGCTGCTTTCACGCGACGAAGAACCTGAAGAAGTGCACCGGCGTATCAGCGGCCTGGCTATGCCCGGCAGCGCCGGCGAGCACTTCAGCGCCGACCTGACCCTGCGCTTTCTGCCGCGTGTGCACCGGCGCGCCAAGGCCCATGACCCCGCCGACGCGCTGGTCAGCGCGCTCGAAACCCTGCTGCGCCGCTGGCCCCTTTCCGGCGTACTGTGCGACATTGCCGATCCGCCCTACGTGCTGGAACTGCACAGCCACGACGGCTTGATGCTGTTGTACGCGCAGCGCTTTGCCGGCCACCCCAGGCAAGACTGGGAACCGACAGGCAAAACCGCCGAGTACCTTGAACTTGTGCGGCGCAAGTAGGCTTCAGCGGACGATGATGCCGAATTCGCGGAAGTCGCGGGTCAGTGCCCGCAGGTACATCGCCAGAACGAACCCGACAAAGCGCGCGTCCGGGGCGTCCTTGCGCAGCTCAAAGCGCAGGGTCAGCGTGCGGCCGGCATCGTCGTCGAGCGCGATGACCAACTCTCCGTACTCTTCGCCGTCGGGTGACTTGGCCTGATGCACGCGGATCACGCGGTGCTGGCCGCGTTCGTACTCGGTGTTCGTGGCGTGGCTGAAATAGCGGTCAATGAACTCGCGATCCAGTTTGCTGAACGCCTCCGCCACCGTGCTCGCGTGGCCGTGCTCTGACCAGTTCACGTTGCACTCGCCGGACTTCTTCACCCAGTGCTTGAGCTGGTCCTCAAGCCGGTTAGCCACGACTTCGGTTTTCCGCACACTGCTGCGCGTGAGCATCATCGTGCGCGCGCGCTGGATGTTGCTTTTGTGGTGCGACGCCTCAATTTCCATGCGCAGCTTGAACAGCTCTTTCGACTGGTCCTGCACCTGGCGCTTAAGGGCTTCGCGCTGGGTGTCTACTTCGCTAAGTAATTCTTCGGCGGCCTGCAGCTCGCCTTGCAGTTCGTTCAGTTCGTCGTCGTGGGCCGAGACGGCGCTTTCGTGGGCGCCCAGTTCGCGGGCTTTTTCGGCAAGTTCTTTGGCGCTGGTGAGCGCGATGGTTACGCCCGAGTCGGCTTTGGCGCCGATCTCGTTCAGGCCCTGCATCAGTCGCTCGCGCTCTGCGCGCGCCTTGTCGCGCTGGGCCTGCACGTCAACGATGCGCGCCTTGAGTTGTGCCAGTGTCTGCGCCTGCTGTTCGCGCACGGCGTCAAGGTCAACGCCGGGGGCCGTTGGCGGCAGCGCCGGCTTGCGCAAGGCCAATGCTGCGCCGGCGCCGATTGCCGCGCCGACTGCCAGCGCGATTGCCCCGACAACGAATTCGCTGATTCCGAGCATCGCGGCAGCCTAGCTTGCCCGTTGCAGGGTTACAGGATGGTCTTGCCCAACGCGCTCGCAATCAAGCCGACGGCCAGTTGTCCCGTCTGGTTGTAGACGTCGAGGATCGGGTTGACCTCGGCCAGCTCGAAGCTGGTCAACATGTCCGTCTCGGCGATCATTTCCAGCGCGAGGTGCGCCTCGCGATAGGTCAAGCCGCCCAGCACCGTGGTGCCCGTGCCGGGCGCGATGCGCGGGTCCACACTGTCGATGTCGAAGCTGACGTGCAGAAAGTCGGTGTTGCGGGTGGCAAGGTTGATCGCCTCGCGCATGACCGCGGCCAGGCCGCGCTCGTCGATGTCTTTCATCGTAAAGGCGTGCACGCCGCTGTCGAGAATGGCCTGTTTTTCAGCGCGGTCGAGGTCGCGCAGGCCCAGCAGCACAACGTCGTTGGCGTAAAGCTTGGGGCTCATGCCGGCGATGTGTGTCAACTCTTTGGGCCCCTGCCCAAGCGCAACGGCCACCGGCATGCCGTGAACATTGCCGCTGGGGCTGGTTTCGGGTGTGTTCAGGTCGCCGTGGGCGTCAATCCAGATCATGCCCATGGTAAGTTCATGGTTGTCGCCCTGGGCGCGCGCTTCAGCCTCAAGCTCTTTCATGCCGGCGACCAGGCCTGCCACGGTGCCGATGCTCATGCTGTGGTCACCGCCGATGACCAGCGGAAACGCGCCCTTCTTCACGATGCGCTTGACGTGCTCATGCACGGCGTCGCAGGCGCGCGTGATGATCGGCAGGTTGTTGGCTTTGCCTTTGATGGTGGGCGGCGCTGGCGCCTGTGCCGGTTCAGATTCCGGTTCGCCCGCTTTGCGGGTGGGGCTTTGCCGCTCAATGTCGCGGATGATCACGTCGCCGTGGTCGGCGACAGTCAGGCCGAGGCTGCGGAGTTTTTCAGCCAAACCGGCAATGCGAATCGCGCTGGGGCCCATGCCGACGCCGCGACGACCGGCGCCGTGGTCCATCGGGACGCCCAGTATGTGTACTTCGAGGTTTTGGTCTGCACGGTTCAGCCTGCGGCTGGGCATGTTGGTCAGTCCTGGCGCGAGTGTACCGCAAAAACGGGGGGCGGCGAGTACCAGCCCGATTTGGACGAGCATTCTGAAAAAACTTGACCCGCGCAAGTGCTTGCCGCCAGTGCAGTTAGTCAAGCGTCTGGGCGCGGCCGGCGAACATTTGCTGCGTTGCATGTGTCCGCCGCTTCCTGGGATTGAGGGCTGAAGTCAAGCCCGCCAGGAGACTCCGATGGACCTTTCTGCTGTGCCCTACCTGTTGATCTCGCGCGAGCTTGACTTTGGTTTCTCGACCGAGCGCGTGTTTCTGTGCCTTTGCCTGATTGACCACCTGGTGCTGGGGATTGGGCTGAGTCGCGACGAAGCCATGGGTGACATGGTCGCTGAACTTGAAGCCAAATACGACGACGGCTTCCAGGGCGACGTCGAACTCGACCGCTTCAAGCGGAACTAGCCATGTCGCATCTTGCGTATGCATGCCGCGTGTTCGGCATGGCGCCGCACGACCTTGTGCCGCCGGTTGCGGCCGACCTGCCGCTGCCGGGCGAGGGCCAAGTCATTGCGGTCATCGGCCCCAGCGGCGCCGGCAAGACCCTGGCCCTGAATGCGCTGGCAGCCCGCCACAGCGGCGTCTGCCTGCCGGCGCTGACCGACCCCGATGCGCCAGTGCTGAGCCTGTTTGCGCCTGATCTGCCGACAGATTTCGTGCTGCGCACACTGGCGCGCGCCGGCTTGGCCGACGGGCGACTGTGGCGCGTGAAGGTTGGGCAGTTGTCGGGTGGTGAGCAGCAGCGCCTGCGCATCGCACTGGCCCTGTGCAGTCTGCAGGGCGACGCGACCTTGCTGGTCGCCGACGAGTTTGACGCGCATCTCGATGAACTGACTGCCTGCGCGCTGGCGCAGACGCTGCGCCGCCTGTGCCGCGGCCCGCTGCGGATGCTCG
This sequence comes from Planctomycetota bacterium, assembly GCA_020849795.1. Taxonomy (GTDB): domain Bacteria; phylum Planctomycetota; class UBA8742; order UBA2392; family UBA2392; genus JADJRK01. The sequence goes on from JADZFR010000021.1 coordinate 5,242, forward strand.
TGAGCACCCATAACCTTGCGACGCTGGCCTACCTTTCGCCGGGTCGCGTTGTGCAGATCGACGGGGCTGTCAGCGATGTTGCCGCGCCGCAACCGTGCAGCCTTGCCGATGAGGTCGAGATCATCCCCGGCACGGCGCGCGACTGGCGGCGCTTTGCGCACTGGCACTACCTTGGGGCAAGCCGGCCCGGCCCGGTGTGCGGAGTGTGGCTTGCCCGTGTACGCGGGCGCGACGCGGGGATCGCCATGTTCGGCTATCCACACCTGCTGTTGTCGGCACGCAAGCATGCGTTGCCTGCCAGGTTTCATGTGTCGGCGCTGCGCACCAATGGTCCGGCCGCGCTGAACCGCGATGTGCGCCTGCTGCAACGCGTGGTCGTGGACCCGCGCCTGCGTGGCCTTGGCATTGCGACGCGCCTGATTGCGCACGGCCTGCGCGAACTGGATGTGCCTTACGTTGAGTGCATTGCGCAGATGGGCGGCTATACCGACTTCCTGCTGCACGCCGGCTTTGAGCGCGTGTGCACGCTTGAGGTCCCGCACGCGGCACAACTGCTGCTGCGCTTCTGTGAGCGCCGAGACATTCCCGCACATCGACTGCACGAGCCGACCTTTCGCGAAGCATTGCTGGCCAAGCTGCCCGCGCCGGACAGTGCTGCATTGCAGCGTCACTTCGATCACCTGGCACGCAGCCGCGTAAACACCGGGCACGGCAGCAGTCGCGGCGCGCAGACCCCCGGCCGGCACGCGCTGAACACCGCGCTGGCACGCCTTGGCGCCCGGCCGGACTACTATCTATGGAAGCAACCGGCATGATTTTCACCGAGCTGTTTGAGGCAATCGGATACTCCCCGCACATCGGACAAGTGCGCTTTCATGCCAGCGACAAGCGCTTCAAGCTGCTGATTGCCGGTGCGCGCTTCGGCAAGTCGCTGGCCGCAGCAAAAGACGTGCTGCCGCACCTGATTGCCGGCCGGTCCACGGGATGGTTGGTTGGGCCGACATACGGGCTTGCGCAACCCGAGTTTCGGTACCTCACCACCGACATCCGCGACCGGCTTGGAGTAGAGGTCGTGCAACAAAAGGCAGGGGGCCGCGACGGATACTCGCGGGTGCTGACTTCGTGGGGCGGCGAGCTGTGGTGCCTGTCGGCAAACCGGCCCGAGGGCCTGCTTGGCCACGAGATCGACTGGCTGATCCTGTGCGAAGCCGCGCACATCCCGCGCGAAGCATTTGAGCGCTTTCTGCGCGCCAGGCTCAGCACGCGCAACGGCAAGTTGGTGATTGCGACCACGCCGCGCGGCTTCAACTGGGTGCACGAGCTGTATCAGCTGGGCACGGGCGACCACGAAGACTGGGCAGCCTTCCGGCATGCGACGTGGGACAACCCGTTGATCGCCCCGCGAGAGATTGAAGCCGCGCGGGCAACGCTGCCGCCCGAGACGTTCGACGAGCAATACGGCGGCGCGTTCACCAGCAACGCGGGCGCCGTGTACCGCGAGTTTGAGCCCGCGCTGCACGTCGTGCCCAACTTGCAGGCCCCCGAGGGCGCGATCATCTACCGGGGCATCGACCCGGGGTTTACCAACCCGACTTGCTGCCTGTGGGCCACCGTTGACCACGACGGCCGCCTGTTGGTGCTGCGCGAGCACTACGCTTCCAGGCTCACAGCCGACTTGCATGCTGCTGCCATTCGCGCGATTGACGGCGAGTACCGCGACCGCGGCCACCCGATTGGCCAAGCCTGGATCGACCCGTCAAGCTGCGGCTTTCAGGCCGAGCTGGCGCGCGAGGAGGTCTTCACGACCAACGCCGCCAACCAAGTGCTGGCCGGAATTGACGTGGTGCGCAGGCTGCTGCGCCGCCGGGGCGACGGCACCCCGGGCATGCGCATCGACACTCGCTGCCACAACCTGGTGCGCGAGTTTGAGCAGTACCGATGGCACGAAGGCGCGCGCCCCGGCGAGCGCGTGCCCCGGAAGCAGGACGACCACGCGCTGGATGCGCTGCGCTACCTGTGCCTGGAGTTGCGCAGGCGCGTGGACTGGAAAGAGCAAGGGGCGTCGTGGTAATCTGCTCCGATGTTCAAGGAATTGCGCCCGTCTACTGTCATTGTGCTGGTCGTGCTTTGCGCGCTGATCTTTGTGCCGGCGTTCTTTCTGGATGTGGGCACGATGGGTCGGGGCGGGGACGGCAACGGCGAGATCGAGACGCCGCCACTGCCGCCGCCCAGCAATCGCCCCGGCTTGCCGCCGATTGACAGCAGCAACAGGGCGCCGTCCAACCAGCCCAAATCCAACGGATCAGTCCCGATGGATTAGCGCGCCGCCGTTGCTTGTAAGGCCCCACTAAGGCAGCATAAACGGCAGATTTTCTGCGATTTTGGACCGTCCCTGCAGTGCGATGCATTCAGGGCGGTGTGGGCGTTGGGGCGGGCATGTTGGGCAAGTCTTCTGAAACCAAGGCGCTGAACGAAAAGCTCGACACCCTGAGCGCCGAGAACGAGCAACTGCGCCGCAAGCTGATGCTGCTGACCGGCGGCGGGGCCGGTGGCAGCCTGACCCTGGGCAACCTAACGGGCTTCGGCCAGACACGCGTGCCACCCGCGCAGGCCACCATTGCCGGGCTTTCAGTGGCCTATGTGATCGTCGACAACAAGTGGCGCATCATTCGTATGAACACGCGCATGGCGGACTTCCTGGGCTGCAACAAGGACGTCGCCAACGGCAAACCGAGCATTGAGTCGCACGACCACCTTGAGTGGGCGCCCGGCGTCTTCCAGACCCTGCTGCAAGACGCGCTCGATTCTTCAGACGAAGAAACATTTGAAGCCGAACGCCCCAACCCCGTCAGCGGTCGCAGTGACTACTTCCAATTCAAAGCCGTCTGGACTGAGCAGCAGGGCACGGTCACGGTTGAGGATGTGTCCCGCCTGCGCCAGACGCGGCAGTTCTTTGAACGGCTGGTGAGCCCGCGGATTGTGGAGCGGTTGCTGGACACCAGCGACGACCCGTTTCTGAGCCACAAGCGCACGATGTCGGTGTTGTTCGCCGACCTGCGCAGCTTTACGCCATTCTGCGAGGCGGTGCAGGCGCCTGTGGTGCAGTCTGTGTTCAATGAGTTCTTTGAAGTGTGCATGCATGCGCTCGAAGCCAACGACGCCACGCTGGACAAGTTTGTCGGCGACCAGGTGATGGCGCTGTTCGGCGCGCCGCTGCCGAATGCCGGGCACGCCTACAATGCGGTAAAGGTGGCAGTAGACCTGCAACAGGCGATGCAGCGAACACGGGCAAGCTGGATCAAGCAGGGCTTTATCCCCGAGACACTGCTGGAACAGAACCCGGACATCCTGACCCTGGGCGTGGGCATCAACAGCGGGGAAATGCTGCTGGGATTGTTCGGCAGCCAGAAGGCGAATCAGTACACTGTGCTCGGACACCACGTGAACCTTGCGGCCAGGCTATGCAGTTTTGCCGCGGGCAACGAGGTGCTTGCGTCGCTCGCAACCGTGCAGGAGATCAGCAAGTACGCCAAGGAAAACCCGGCACGCATCGCGATTCCGATCAAGTTCCGGACCAAGGCCCAGATTGAAGTCAAGGGCATCGGAGAACCGGTGACGGTGGCAACTTTGGCGTATGAAGCGGGCTGATCAGGATATTCGATTTTAGATTTTGCATCCCGGATTGACCTGCAAGGGCGATGCTTGGCGGTTTGCGCACCGGCAACCACCCGGTACCACAAGGTCTGCCGCTTGCGGGCTGTTCCAATCCGGGACCAAAAATCCAAAATCCAAAAGCAACCATGGCGGAACAACCCAACAAACCCGGACCACAAAGACCAGGCCCGCGACGCGCCCCGCCGCCGCCTGTGCAGGGCCGCGCACCCTTGCCCAAGCCGCGCCTGCCCGGCGCCCAGCCGCCCCAGCAGGGCGGCATGCCAGGACTTGGCGGCACCGTGAAACCGCGCATGGCGCCGCAGGGCCAGCCCGGCAGCAAGCAGCAACAGCCGCGGCCCAGGCAGGTGCAACCGTCTGCCGTGCCGCCGACCAAGCGCAGCAGCGCGCCGGTGCAGACCCCGCGCAAGCCATCCGGGCCCGTGGACGTCGCCAGCAGCGGGCGCAAGACCGCTCACCCTGAGGCGCCCGCGGAAGAGGCGCCCAAGGCAAAGAAGGAACCTACCACGATCGAAGAGTTGATCCCGGTGCTGGTGCGCCACGCGGTCAAGCGCGAGGACGGCCTCACCATCGCCCAGTTTGATGAAAAGTTCATCCCGCGCGTCCGCGCAATGGTGCCCGAGTCGCTGGCGCGGATGGCCGACGAGATTGTGCAGGAGTACCTGGTGGACATCGGCCATGCGCTGTATGTCGCCATCGTGGTCGGCCAGTTCTCGACGCGGCCGGTGCTGTGCGGTGTCCGTGCCGCCGAGCTGGGCGCGGACCTGATTGAGCGCGTGCTGACCGCGATCCAGGACAAAGAAGACAAGCGCATCACGGCAATCCGTTGCGGCAACCTGCTGGTCGGTTTGACGCTGAACTCGGTGCGTCTGATCGAGAGCACCTCGATCGGCGGCCAGACCCTGCGCGGGTTTACCGACAATTTTGAGCGGGCCGTGATCACGACGTACGGGCTAAAGACGCAGGCCGAGGCCACGGGCGGGGCGCCGTGGGTCGGGCAGAAGTCCAACCCGCTGGACAAGCGCATCGGTCGCGCGATCAACACGATGAGCAACGTGTTCGGCGACTACATCGGCGTGAACGGCCAGAACATGGACGACCGCCAGTATGACGAAGTCATGCGCGAGTTTGACGGTTTCATGGAACGGTTCGCCCCATACATTGAGGGCGGCCGGTCCGGCGCCGAAGAGCGCCGCAAGAAGCTGGCGCGCGGCACCAGCCTTAAGTCCGACGGCGCCAAGGTTGAGCCGCTGATCCTTGATGAAGTGCGCACGCGTCCTGCCGGCGTTGAGCTGGTGCTGCAGGACGGCCGCGTGATGTTTGTCAGCACAGGCGACGCCCGCCGCATCGGCCAGGCCGCCGACGGCGACGTGGACGATACCGCCAAGCGCGAACGCGATGCCATTGAAGCGCGCATGCGCGAGTCTGACCCCGGAAAGTGAACTAGGCGCCTGTGCCGTACATGGCGCGGCGGCGAATGCCGGTGTCGATGGTCTTGTCGTCGCGGGGGTTGATCGCGCGAATCAGGTCGCTGATCAGCAGGTCCAGGTAGCCCACCACGGCACTCTTGAACAACTCATGGTCGAACGCACTGCCGAATTCGTTGGACATCGCGCGCAGCACGCGCGCGCACTGCTGATTCGTGCGCTTGAGGTGGCGCTTGAGCAGCGTGTCGAGTGTCAGGCGTTTCTTGATGTGGTCGGGCATGTCCAGCGCCTCGGCCAGCACGTCGCGCACACGCGGGAAATAAATATCGAACTTGCTCTGGTGCCGTGAACGCACGCTGCGCACCGCGGCCCCGCGCCCCGGACCGTCCGCACCGCAGTTCGCGCATGTATCTGCGCCCGACGTCGGGAACAAGGCGCCGCAGGCTGCGCACAGCGGGTGTACCCGAATCAGCGCCTCGACGCTGTCGTGGGTCGGCGATACCACGCACGCGTGCTTCAGGCTGCGCGCGGCACTGACCAGTTGCCCCAGTTCAATCTGCGCCTTTACGCGGCGCACCCACAGATCCACATTTACAGGGTCGCGTTTGAGCCCGCTGGCCGTCGCCCGCAGCACGCCCTCATGGTTGCCCAGGTGCCGCAGGTACTCGGCCAGCAGCTTCCATACATCAATGCGCTCAGGGGCTGCGACGGCAACACCGCCCAGCCGCTTGATCACGCTTTCGCGGCGGCGCTGGATTTCATCTTCGCCGCCGGCCTGGTTGGCCCACGCCCGCCGCGCAAGCTCAACCTCAAACGTCACGGCGTCAAGCTGCCGCGCCCGCGCCAGCGACTGGTCAGCGCGGGATGCGTCGCCAATCATCACGGCTTGGCCGCTTTGATCGACAAGGTTCGCGATTGTGTCTTCGTGGAAATCGCCCACGTGTTGCCCCGGGTGTAAAGTGACGCTCAAATGTACCTGATCGCACACGCAAATACAGTTCCCTGTTTACGGTTCGTGTGCGGCATACCATCACCGGCGCCCGGCGTTAGCATGGAAGCTCCCTAGCGCCAACAACGACGATGACCCGACGCGTAACCGCACAGACCAAGGCCCCGCGCCGCCACGACTCAGGACGCCTGAATATGCACAAGCGCACGACCATCCGTGACATCCAGAAGAAAGCCGCCGAAGGCACGAAAATCAGCATGGTGACCGCCTACGACGCCTACAGCGCGCGGCTGGTTGAAGCCGCCGGCATTGATATCGCGCTGGTCGGTGACAGCGTTGGCACCACGTTGCAGGGCCGGCACGACACCCTGGCCGTCGAAATGACCGACATGCTGTATCACACCGAGATCGTGGGCCGCAGCACGGAGCGCCTGCTGATCGTCGGCGACATGCCGTTCGGCAGCTACCAGGTCAACGAAGACGAAGCGGTGCACAATGCTGTCGCGTTTCTCAAGGCCGGCGCCCACGCCGTGAAACTTGAGGGCGGTGCGTCGGTGATGCCGCTGATTGAGCGGCTGCACGACGCGGGCATACCGGTCATGGGGCACCTGGGGTACACGCCGCAGAGCGTGAATGTGACCAGCGGCCCGCGCGTGAACAAGTCGCGTGATGAGTTGATGGAAGACGCCGAAAGCCTGAAAGACGCGGGCGTGTTCGCGCTGGTGCTTGAACTGGTGCCGTCGGCAATCGCGCAGGAAATCACGAAGGCGATCGGCATACCCACGATCGGCATTGGTGCCGGCCCGCACACCAGCGGTCAAGTGCTGGTGTTCCATGACATGCTGGGTTTCAACCCTGACTTTGCGCCCAAGTTCCTGAAGCGCTACGCCAGCTTCTACGAGACGGCGCTGGCTGCACTGAAGCAGTACAAGATCGAAGTGGAAGGCGGCCAGTACCCCGGCCCTGACCAGAGTTATTGATCCGCGGCCTTTTTTCGCACGCGCGTAATGGTGTCTTTCTGCGCCGCCGTCAGCGTGGTTTCGCCGTCGTCTACTTCTTCAATTGCCATCACGGTATCGCGACTACGCCAGCGCAGCTTGGCCCACCGGACCCCGCTTACGACGACCAGCATCAGCAGCAACACCGGCGCCGAGAAGCCCAGGATTTTCTCCCACACCCGAAAACGCTCGCGCCCCAGCGGCTCTCCGTGCTGCTCGCCACCCTCGAGCTGTCCGCCGACTGGTCTGCCGTCGCGGCTTAGCGCGTTCAGGCGCCCGTCAGCGCCAATGGCCGCTCCGCCGCCCTTCCATACCAGAATACGCCGCGTGCCGCGTATCAGCGCGCTGCGCCGCTGTTCGCGCAGCCACCAGTTCAGTTCCGCTTCGTGGTGAGGTTGCTCGGTCGTTGCCAGCATTTGCAGGTCATTGCGCAGGCTCCAGTTCTCCGGGGCGGAGCGCCCGGCAATCACGGTCAGAATGCCCGCGCCCTCAAACACCAGCGGCGGGCCTTCGCCCCCGGGCCACACATGGTGAGCCGCTGCTTCAGTGTCCTTGATGTACAGCCAGGCCTCGGTGCGGTCTGGCCAGGCGACCATCACGGCCAGTGTCAGTTCGCGCCGTTGCGCCAGCCTTCCCGCTGCCCACAGGTGCGCGCGCAGCGTGGCGTCGTCGGGATTCTCCAGCACGCCCCAAAGGGCGACGCCGCGCATGCCGGCGTCGCCCATGGCTTCGAGCGTACCGCGTTCGGCATCGGCTGCGTTGGGGATCACCCAGACGTTCACGACTTGCTGCGTCTGGTGGGTGGCGCGCGTCACGCCCAGCCAGTCGATGCCGGCCAGCAGGGCCAGCACACCCGCCATCAGCAGGCCCGGCCAGCGCGGCCGCAGTTTCAAGTCGCCTGGCGCTGCGCCGAACCACTCTGCGCACAACCAACCAAGAAAGACAAAGATGCCGGCCACGGTCGCGAGCCCGAGCTTGGGGTAGGCAAGGCGCACAATCTCGCTGTCAATCAGTTGGCCGAGTGGTACCAGGTACTCCGTGCCGGCTGGCAGCATCGCGTAGAAACCCGTGAACAGTGCACCTGCGATCAACGCGCGCAGCAGGCGCGGCAGAATGCGCCCGATCGGGAGTTCCGCCGCCACTAACGCCAGTGCAGGCACGCCAGCCAGCAGCCAGGGTAAGGCCGGCGATTCGGCTGCATCCAGCAGCCAGAGCGTGTTGAGCCCAGAGGCAACGGCCAGTGTCGGTACCGCAAGCAGCAGCGCGGCGACGGGCCCGGCTCCCCGGCAGGCAAAGCACAGCGGCACAAACGCGACCCAGCACAGCGGCCAAAGGCCGACGTTGTCACCACTCAAGAACAACAGCACGGCCGACAGCAAAGCGACAAACGCTCGCAACGGCAGCTCGCGCATACCGCCCAGCAACTCTTCTCTTTCACGGCCACTCAGCGGCACATTGACCCTGCCTGAAAACTGGGTTAGATCGGTTCAGCGACGGGAAGGCACATGCTACGATACCCCGTTGCCGGATTGAAAGGAGAGCCGATGGCTCGCGCCATCGCGATTATCTTTCTGCTGCTGCTCGTCGCCGGTTGCGGCGGCAAGGTCCGCCAGGATTGGGGCGGCGGCGGCACCGACGCGCAAGTCGTGATTCTGAACGACCGCGGCGCCGTTGAACTCGCGATCTGGGAAGGCGCCATCGTGTACGACCTGCGCGACTACGACGCCTGGGCGCAGGGCCACATCACCGGCGCGCGCCGCATTACGCTGGATGACATCACCCGCGAAAAAGCCCTGCCGAACGACCGCAACGCGCCCGTGCTGTTTACCGGCGAAGGCCCCCTGGATACCCGTCCCGAACGCGCAGCCGAACTGGCCCTTGAGCGCGGCTACACCCGCGTGATGCTGTTCCCCGGCGGCTGGCGCGCGTACGTTGACGCGCACCCCGTGCGCGAGTGACGCTAGGTCGTATCGGCGCGCAATCTTCCTACACTGGTTTGGGCCCCGTCACCGACCCCTCGGTGTTGACATGCGCTACACCCTGCCATGGATCGCCGTGCTGCTTGCCGCATGCGGCAGCCAGCAACGCCCACCCGAAGAAGACGACCCGTGGGAAAACCACGAGCCGCGGGCCAAGTACTACGACCACGACTACAAGCCCCCCGGCCGCCGCACCAGCGCCGACTTGGTCAAGCGCGCCGCAGAAGCTGAAGCCGAGGGCCGCGACGACCAGGCGCGCGTGGACTATCACCAGTTGTTTCGCGGCGACCGCTGGCACGTGCAGGGCAACACCCGCTACCAGGATCTGATGCTGCGCAACGGCCTCGACATGAGCCTGTGGCAGGAGTACCTCGACCTGTGGGAAGCCAACCCGGCGCGCGGCGACGCACTGTGGTTTCACCTGCGTCCGGCGATCGTTAAACGCCAGGACCAGGAAGTGCCGACTCGCGGCAAGCCGTTGACGCCCGAACAATTGGCTGTGCTCGCCGGGGTACTGACTGACGCAGCGGCCAAAGATGAGGCGGGCGACAGCGCGGGCGCAATGCAGGCCATCGAATCCGCACTCGAGCAAAACGACTGGGTTGAACTGCACCGCATGCGCATTGCGCTGTGTACCGAGGCAGCGCTGCCGGGCTTGGCCAAAGAGTACGCCGACCGCGCCGATGACGACCCCAGCGACGGCAACGCGCTTTCACTGTACGCACTGGCAATTGCCCGCACCGACATGGCCCGGGCCCTGCGCATACTGCGCGACGGGTACATACTGGACCTGCCCGGACAGTGGCTCTATCGCAGCCTTGCCGAAATCTGCGCAGCCCTTGGCGACAGCACCAGCCGCACCAGTGTCGACAGCCGCCGCCAAGCCGCGGGCTGGTACCGAACCGCCGAGGCATTACTGGCTTACGTGGCAGAAGTGGGCGAGGTCACAGAGGCGCAAAGCCACGTCCAGGGCCAACTTGCGGCGCTGGAACAGGCCGGCGTTGACTCGCAGTCGTAAGCCGTTTTCTGCCCAACGATTGCACAATTTCGCACAGCCCAAGATTCCGGGGCAAATCTGGACTTTGCCATCGTGATTTCTAAGGTATGCGCGCTCACGTGGGCGATGAAAACCGAACGAATTGGGTTCAAGGGAGAGCAGGAATGAAGCGTTTGAACGCGGCAATAACGATGGTGTGTCTGTTGACCGGCATGTTTATCGCCGGCTGCGGTGGTGACGATGGCGGCGGCGGCGGCGGCGGCGGCGGCAGCAACCTGCCCAGCCTTCCTGCAATCCGCTGGACGCTGAACGGAGGCACTGCCATTACCGGTGCGGCCACGTCTGGCGGTAGCGCCGGGAGCGCGTTTTTCCAGACCACAAACGGTGACGTTCTGCTGGACGACGGTCGTACGCGCCCGACCGTGGCGACAAACTTTATCGCGCCCGCTTTGCTGGTGGACAACACAGTGACTTACGCCGACCTGGTGGCCATCCTGGCGCCAGGCATTGTTGGCACTCAAGCCACGTTCGCGTTGCCTGCTGGCACGGGCTTTGAGCTTCCGTCCGGCGCCACGCTTGACCTCTCTGACGCGGTCGGCGGCGTCATCAACAGCGTCGCGTTCACGACCGATGCAAGCATCATCATTACCGGCACAGTCACCCTGACACGGGCGACGGCTGCTTCAGTTGGTCTGTCGTTCGCCACGACTTCCGTCGTGACCACGCCGATCCTGGTCACCGGCCTTTTCAATGGGCAGGGCTCTGCGACTCGCAACGGCGCGGCTGTTGCGTTCAGCACCACCGGCGTAAACGCCGGCATCATCTTTCTGGGGCGCGGCGACCTGAGCGGCGGCGCGGGCGACGCAGCCACCAACGGCGGCAACAGCGGTTCCCTTCAAGTGTCAGCGGCGGGCGACCTGATTCTTTCAATCTTCGGCGTTCGGGCCAATGGCGGCGCAGGCACGTCAGTCGGCGGCGCGGGCGGCTCACTCTTTATCCAGGCGCGCGGCGACATGCTGGCGCCGATCAATTGGGGCGTTGATGCCAACGGCGGTGATGGCGGAACCGGCAACGGCGGCGCTGGTGGTCAGGTGGTGATTGTCTCGCTCACGGGCGCGACCACGATTTTCTGCCGGCTTATCACCAACGGCGGCAACAGCACCGGCGGCACCGGCGGCAACGTCGGTGGCGGCTTCATTGCGATTTATGACTTCGTGGGTTTCACCTCGCTTGCAGGCTCATTGACGGGCACTTTGTACCGCACGGCAGAGGCTGGCGACTCGGTGAACGGCAACGGCGGAAGCGCAGCCCTGTATGAGTTTACAGCGGCAACCCTGACCGACCTGCGTTTCACGGGCACCCATCGCGGCGGCGACTCCACAGTTGGCGGCAATGGTGGCAACGGCGGCGGCATGCGGGTCTATGGCTACGACATGACCAACGTCCGGCTTGATGGCGACGTGTCGGGCGGTACCGGTGCCGTCAATGGCGGCAACGGCGGCAACTTCCACATTCGCGCCATCTTCACAGAGCCGGCCACCGAGACATACACCAACGCGGTAATCTCAGGCACGGCTAACGGCGGCAGCGGCACCACAGGAACAGGCGGCAACGGCGGGACTGCCCAGTATGGCATGCCGGGCTCAGCAACCGTGGTTGCATGGAACGTCACCGGAGGATCGGTCAACCTGACAGCGGCAGGCGGCGCTGGCGTGGACGCCGGCAACGGTGGCGCGGTAATAGCAGGACACAACTCCGGTACCCAGGTGGTCAATATTGCGTTGAACGCCAATGGCGGCACAGCCAACGGCACAGCCGGCGCTGCTACTGACGGCGGCAACGGCGGCGCAGTCTCCTACTTGTCCACGTCAGGCACCGTGACCCTCACGGCCACCGGCCTGGCGCTCAGCGGCGGCAACGGCGCCTCTACGGCTGGCGTGGGCGGCAACGGCGGCGCTATCACGGTCACCGGCGCAACCAATGCCAACCTGACGCTGACGATCAGCGGCAACGCCAACGCCGGCAGCGGCGCGGGTACGGGCAACGGCGGCAACGGCGGCAGCTTGTCGGTCAACTCCGGCGGTACCGGCGTGATCACCACGGCCAACATTGACGTCAACGCCAACGGCGGCGCGGCCGTCAACGGCAATGGCGGTCCCGGTGGCTTTGCGCTGCTTGTCAGCGGCTCGGCCGGCCCCAGCAACTTCACCAACATGGACTTCGACGCCATCGGCGGCGTCAGCGCCACCGGCGACGGCGGCGACGGCGGCGACATGGACTTTGACTTCGAAGTGTCTGCCACGGTTTCGGGCTCAAGCGTCAACCTCAGTGGCGGCGCTGGCTCAACCACCAGCGGCAGCGGCAACGGCGGCGACAGCGGTAACGTCGACTTCGACATCGACTCGGGCACCCTTACCGTGGGCATGGCCCTCACAGCCGACGGCGGCAGCGCCGGCGGCGCGGGCAACGGCGGCGACGCGGAAGGATTCCAGGTCTCACTCGACGAGGACAATGACAACGCGGCAGCCGCTTTCGTCTGGAGCGGCAACATCAACGCCCGCGGCGGTGCATCAGCGGGCGCAGGCAACGGCGGCCGTGGCGGTGGTTTTGGAATCCTCGATGGCGCAGCTGCCACCGGCGGCAACGTCACAGTCGGCGGAACATGGAATTTCACAGCCGGCTCCAGTGGCAGCGCCACGGGCGGACCTGGCCTTACGCTGAGCAGCATCCAGGTCACGGGCAACGTGATCTTCAATTCGGCGATGACTGCGAACGCCGGCGCCGGTAACACTGGCGGCTCTGCGGGTGCATTCTCGATCATCACTGACGCGAACATCAACATCAACGGCTCAGTCGTGGCCAATGGCGGATCAGGCCCGGCCGCAGGCGGCACCGGTGGTGCAATCAGCATCGGCGGTAACGTTGCCACCCAGTTGACCCTTGGCGGCAGCAGCGTGCTGCGCGCCAACGGCGGCGCAACGACCGGCGCGGGCGGCACGATTGCCCTCAACCCGGCAGGCGCGGGCCCGGGCAACCCGGCGTTGGTGGAGACCGCTGGCAGCGTGGTGCAGGTTCTGAACGGCGCAGGCGTTGCCGTCCCGGCCAACATCACTCGCGACTAGCGTGTGCTGACACAACATGAAAAGGAGGCCCGATCACGGGCCTCCTTTGTTTTCGGCTACTCGCCCGCTTTGCCTTCGCCGGGTACACTGCACCGGGTGCTTTCCGGAGGCTGCCATGAACCTTGATTTCGATGCCGCAATCTTCAAACGCCGCCGCGAGGCGCTGATCAAACGCATGCTGCCCGGCGTCGCGATCTTCCCCGCCGCACCCGAGTACCTGCGCAACGGCGACGTGCACCACGATTACCGCCAGCACAGTGACTTCTACTACCTCACCGGATTTGAAGAGGCGGGCGCACTGGCCCTGATCATCAAAGAACACGGCGAACACAGCTTTGTCCTGTTCGTGCCCAAGCGCGACAAGATGATGGAGATCTGGAACGGACGCCGCGCAGGCCCAGAAGGCGCCGTCAAGAAGTACGGCGCCGACGCCGCCTTCACGCTTGAAGAAATCGAAAGCAAGGTGCCCGAATACCTGCGCAACGTGCAGCGAATGTACGTGCACCTGGGCGACGAAACCCACTTTGATGAGCGCGTAACCGGCTGGCTGAACCGCGTGCGCGCCATGAAACGCCAGGGCTTCAACGCGCCCACCGAGCTGCACGACCCCAGCGAAATCGTGCACGAAATGCGGCTGCACAAATCCAAGGACGACCTGCGCTATCTGCGCCGCGCCTGTGAAATCACCGCAGAAGGCCACAACGCCGGCATGCGCGCCACGCGCCCCGGCATGTTCGAGTACGAAGTGCAAGCCGAAATCGAACACGTCTTCCGCAAGCAGGGCTCGCGCCGCAACGGCTATGGCAGCATCGTGGCCGGCGGCGATAACGCCAACATCCTGCATTACCACGAAAACAACATGCAGCTCAACGACGGCGACCTGCTGCTCGTGGATGCCGGCACCGAGTTCGGCATGTACACAGCCGACATCACCCGCACCTGGCCCGTGAACGGCAAGTTCAGCGAGGCCCAGGCCGAGGTCTACAACTGGGTGCTCAAGGCCCAGCTTGCGGCGATTGACGCCTGCCGCCCCGGCAAGACCTTCCGCGACCCGCACAACATTGCCGTCGAGGTGCTGACCGAGGGCATGGTGGCGATGGGGCTGCTGACCGGCGACCCCGCCGCGATCATTGCCACGCAGGCCCAGTGGGACGAAGACATCAAAAACAAGGTGAAGAACCCCGCCAGTGACGAGGCGCCCCGCACCTACCGCGAGTTCTACATGCACAACACCGGCCACTGGCTTGGCATGGATGTGCATGACGTCGGCCGCTACAAGGACGGCGACGCGTGGCTGCCGCTGAAGCCCGGCTGCGTGCTGACCGTTGAACCCGGCCTTTACATCGCCAAGGATCGCGACGACGTGCCCGAGAAGTACCGCGGCATTGGCGTGCGCATCGAAGACGACGTGCTGGTCACCGAGGGCGACCCGGACGTGCTGACGCGCGACGCCGTCAAGACCGTAGAAGACATCGAGACGCTGATGGCCGAAGCCATGGCAAAAGCGTAGCACTTCGGAGTTTTCAGTTTTCAGTCGCCACTTGTCAGGACTGCAGTGCCAATCGCTGATAGCTGGCGGCTGACAGCTCAACGCATGTTCAAAGCCATTCTCTGGGACATGGACGGCACACTGGTCGACACCGAACGTGTCGTGTGGGCCGTCATGCAGCGCGCGTTTGCGCAAGCCGCGCACATTGACCTGCCCGAGACGCTGTTCGAGTCGCTGCTGGGCCAGAGCGAGCAGGACTTCTACCGGCACATGGCGCAGCGCTACGAACTGCAGGACGCGCAGCTCACGTTGATTCGTGAGACCTTCGACGCCGCCTACATCCCGCAGCTGGCCGGCGTGGCGCCGCTGCCCGGTGCTGTCGAGAAGGTCCGCGAGTTTGCCGGGTATGCCCCGCAAGCGCTGGTCACCGGCAGCAACAGCGCGCAGGCCGCGGCTGTGCTGCAAGCGCTGGCCTTGGCCGACTGTTTTCAGTTTACCCTGGCGTGCGATCAGTACGACCGCGGCAAACCCGACCCGCAGCCATATCTGCTGGCTGCAAAGCGGCTGGGAGTTGACCCGTCAAGTTGCCTGGTGATTGAGGACAGCCCCAGCGGAGTGACGGCGGCCAAGGCGGCGGGCATGAAGGTTGTGGGCGTACACGAAGGCAACAAGGGCAAGTACCGCATCAACCACGCCGACCTCGAGCTGGCAACCCTGCTTGAGCTGGATTGGTCGGTGCTTCCATCACAGGTTTCCTAGTCCGTGACCCAGTGCCGGAAAACGCAAAGGCGCGCCCGAAGGCGCGCCTGTTCAGCGTCCTGAAACCTACTTGCTGTCCGGCTTGTACACGGTGCCCACAAACATGACTGAGCCCGTCTTCTCGTCGGTAATGGCCAGCAGGAACGGCTTGTCGCAAGTCACCGTGAAGTTGCGGGGCGCGGCGCCGCGTTCCATCACGACCGCTGTGGCGGCTGCGGCTTCGGTGCCTTCTTCGTCCAGCTCAATCACTGCCTCATGGATCACCCGCGAAATGAACAACTTGCCGCGGCCTGCGGGCTGGTCCTCAAAGCCGCTGAAGTCGGCTTTGGTGCTGTCGAACGCGTTCTTCATGCCCATGGCCGGCAGGTCATCCTGCAGCTCTTTCTTGAACTTCATCGCAAAGCGCGGCAGCGCAATTGTGCCCGGGCGGTGGTACGCCGCCTTGCGCAAAGCCGCGAACTTGTCGCTGGTCATGCCCGTAACCACGTCGTCGAGCGTCTTGCCCGCCTTGGGCACGATCAGCCACATGTGAACCTTGGGCTGAGTACCGGGCACTTCCGGGTCGCCGGCAGGGCCGTATGGCAATGCAACGACCTGGACATCATCGTTGTCGGTGTAGCGCCATTCGCCTTTCTTGGCTGACTGCATCATCATCACGGGCTGCTTGCTGCCGTCGGCGAGGGTGAAGTCGGCTTTGGCCGTCTTTTCTTTGTCAAACTTCACGGTCCAGTCGCCCTTGAAGTAGATGGCATTGACCAGCACGCATACGGTGGAGGCGTCAAGGTCTTCAATCAGCTTGGGAATCTTCTTTTCGGTGGCGTCGCTGACCCATGTGTTGATGCGGTCTTTGGTGCCGCTGTCGGCGAAGCTGACAGCGCTGATTTCGGCGTCGAACTCGCCCTCAACGGTGTCGGCGAAACTGCGGTTCAGGTTCAGCTTGGCGGGGTCGGCCCAGATCGAGTTGCCGATTCTCAGTTTTACGTCGTCGCGCCCGGACAGCGCGTCAAGCAGCGCGCGGTTGGCATCACCGACGGCGAGCTTGTCGACGTGCATGGTCTGGTTCATCTCGGCCAGCGTGTCGCCCTTGGCGCCGCGCGACGTCATCTGCAACGCCATGCCGATACTGGTCGGTGAAATGAAGGTGTTCTCGCCGTCCTTGTGCAGCCGCTTCAGCAGCTCAAACCCGAACTGGTTGTTGGCATTCGAAAGCTCGAACGCCACGGCCGGAACCGGTTTTTCAGCGCGGGCAGGCAGTGTGGCAAAGCAAGCCGCAGTCATGGCCGCGACAGCGGCTGGTGCAAGCAGTTTCGCAATACGCATCGTCATCTCCAAAAGTAGGGTGCCGACATGAGACGCAAGCGCCGCAAGCAGGTTCCGGAAAAACAGGTAACGGCTCACGCGTGTGCAAATGGCGCTACGGCACACGCCTCGCAAGCGTTGCGCATTGCATCGGCCTTGCGGCTCAGTTCGCCGGTATCGCCCATTTCGCGCAGGCTGTCCGCACCCTGCAACCAGAGTTCGCGGGCGCGGGCGCCATCACCCTTTCGCAAAATGAACAGGGCGTAGTCGCAACGGTGAACAGCCAGCGACCA
Organism: Planctomycetota bacterium; assembly: GCA_020849795.1. Classification (GTDB taxonomy): domain Bacteria; phylum Planctomycetota; class UBA8742; order UBA2392; family UBA2392; genus JADJRK01. The sequence goes on from JADZFR010000021.1 coordinate 22,226, forward strand.
CCTGGCGCCAACCTGGGCGTGCGTGGCAAGCGCCTTCTGATACGCCTTCTCGGCAAGTTCCGGGCGCCCGGTGGCTGCATACAAGCCGGCCAGATTGCCCAGCGCAAAGCCGGCTGAGCGTTGGTTGCCATACTCGTTGTGAAGCGTGATGGCCTGAGTGTAAATTTCTTCAGCGCTGGCGTAGTCGCCGCGTGTGTCGAGCAGGTTGGCGAGATTCCCGAGCACAATTCCTTCAACACGCCGGTTGCCGATCTCGCGTTGAAGCGCCAGGGCCTCGCGGTAGACGCTTTCGGCTTCGGTGAGTTCTCCGCGTTGCGCAAGCGAGGGTCCCAGATTGGCAAGTGCCACGCCCTGCCCGCGACGGTCACCAACCTCGCGCGCGACGACAAGCGCCTGCCTGTACATCTCGACTGCCTTGTCTTCGAGCCCCGTCTTGGATGCCACGTTTGCCAGGTAGGTCAGCGTGCGCGACTCGTCCGAACGAAGACCCATTCCGCGCTGGAGTTCCAAGGCCCGTTCCAGCATCGCCCGTGACTCTTCAAGCTGCCCTGTGTCCTGCAGCAAGAGACCCAGCGAACCCATGACCCTGGCCCGCTCATGCTCCAGCCCGGCGGCCTCGGCGTCAGTCAGCGCACCCTCAAGAATTTCGCGCGCAGGGCCGGACCGGCCGATCGTGTGCAACAACCACCCCGCAGATCGTGCGGCAAGTCCGCGCACAGCCGGTGGTGCAGCGTGATGGGCGGCCAGTTTCTGATAGTACTCAATGGATAGCAGAGGATTGGCGCGGAACTCGGCGTAGGCCGCAGCGCGCCACAAGTAGAGTGCCTCGGATTTTGCGAGCGCCTGGTCCGCAATGGACCCGCCCGATTGCGCTGCCTTGGCATGGAATGCGAGTTCGTCCGCGTAGGGGTCGGTTGCGTGTCGCGCCAGCGGCTTATCCGGGTCATGCCATGCAGGCGCGCCGCCCAACACACTCTCGAGCAGCTGCAAAGCTAACTCGTGCAGCGCCGCGCGGGCGCTGGGCGTCTGCAACTCGTAGGCGGCGTCACGGATCAGGCCGTGGCGAAACAGGTACGCGAGCTCAGCGTCCATCATTCGGGGCGGGCTCCAAGCCGAGGGGCGCTATGACGCTGCCTTGAACATTCCCTCTTTGTAGGCGGTGATCTTGCCCGTGAACGCGCTGGCGGCCACGGTCAGGGGGCTGGCCAGGTACAGCTTGCCGGGGCCGGATCGTCCGGGGAAGTTGCGGTTGATCGCGCTGACCGTCACCTGCTCTTTGGTTTCGCTTACGCCGGGGCCGCAACCGATGCACGCGCCGCAGCCGGGGTTAATGACCTCAATGCCGGCCTTGGCGAACAGTTCGGGGTAGCCCTTGGCTTGCGCGTACTTCATTACGTCTTCGCTGCCGTACTGGATGTACATCTTTGCGATCACTGTGCGGCCCGCCGCCACGGCCTCTTTCACTACCCGCGCGTAGTAATCAAAGTCGTCAACCTTGCCCGCGGTACATGAGCCCGCGTAGGCGATGTCGATTTTCACGTCGCCCAGTTTCTCGATCAGCTTGCCGTAGGTCGGGTCGCCCGGCTCGGCCACCATGGGCTTGATCGCGTTCAAGTCAATCGTGTGCACGCCGCCGTCATAGTGCGCGTCCTTGTCCGGCGCGACCGCTTTGGCCTTGAGGGCGGCCAGTTGCTTGCCACTCAACTTGCGCTGCTCTTTCAGCCACTGCCACAGTTTGTCGTCGGCTTCGCAGATTCCGGTGCGTGCGCTGCATTCGGTGGCCATGTTGGTCAGCGTCGCGCGCTCATCCATCGACATGCTGGCAAGTCCGGGACCGCCAAACTCCATCACTCGATTGAGCGTCTGCTCTCGCTTGGCGTAGGTATCCAGGATATGCAGCATCACGTCTTTGGCGGTCACGCCCGGCTGCATTTCGCCGGTAAGGTTGAAGCGGATGGATTCAGGAACCTGAACGAATGTGAAGCCGCTGTAAATCAGACCTGCGTACTCCGTGGCGCCGACACCCCATGCTAAGGCGTTGTTGCCGCCGCCCATGCAGGTGTGGCTGTCGGTGGCCTGCACAAAGTCGCCGGGGTCTACAAAGTGTTCGCGCGCGACCTGGTGGCAAATGCCGGGGCTGATGCCGTTGCGGGCCGAGTAATCGCGCACGCCGGTGTGCTTCTGGAACACGTTCTGCATTTCCACAAGCTTGCGTATCTTGTCGCTGAATTTGGCGAACCGCGCCACGCCATGCGCGTACAGCAAGTGGTCTTCAAACACCGCGAACTTCTCGGCGTTCTGTACCGCGTAATCACCACCGTACTCAGACTCCAGAAAGTAGTGTACCTGCGCGGTCGTGAACTCGTGGCTGTAGCCGGCGTCGACGCGCGCCATCACGGGGTCGCCGGGTTTGACCCAGGGTTCGCCCTGGCCTTCGACCAGGTGCCTGGCAATCAGCTTTTCGGCCATGGTCATCGGACGCTTGCCGTTGGCCAGTTTGGGCAAATCCAGCTTGCCGTCCGCCAGCAGCTTGCTGAACGGGAACAGGCCGCCGCTTTCGAGAACCAGCCGCGTAACCGGGTCATACTGTTTCGTGAAGTCGGCAAGCGGCAACTCTTTGCCGGCTTGCAATTGCTTCAACTGTGCATGGCTGCCCATCAACTGGCCAAGGTTGATGTTGTTGGCGGCGTGGATGGGTGCAAAGCTGGCGGCGATCACAAGCCATACGCCGCCCCACTTCTCGGCCTGTGGCGCGGTTTCGCGCGAGCTGCCGGTGCCCTTGCGCAGGCCGCTGACAATGACTTCGAAGTTGCCGTTGATCAGCGCATCCTGCTTGAACACGCGTTCGCCGTCTTTGTCGAACAAGCCGGCATAGGCGTTGCGGGCAAGGTCCTCGGGCCGGTAATCGAAGCACACCCAGGCAGGCGTCATGGTGTCGGTGTTGATGTCGTCGAGCAGGTCTTCGACGCGCAGGTCTGCCATGCGCAGATTCAGGCCCTCGTAGAGCTGCTTCTTGATCAGCTCGAGGTCCTTGGTCAGGAACAGGACGCGCTTGCCCGGCGTCAGCTTAACGGTCTTTGGCAACGGCATGTTTGATCTCGCAACGGGCCGGGCGGTGGGCCGGTATGCCCCCTGCCGTCGGCATGCAACCAACAGGCACGGCCTGCGCCGTGCCCGCCATCTTTATACCAAACGCCCGGGCCGGATTCAGGCATTTCAGCCCGTTTCCGGCAATGCGACGCCAATCACCGGCCCAGTTGCCGACGTACCTCGGAAAGGCGTGCCCGCACCGGCTCGGCCCGGCCGGTCTCGGCCAGGCGCTCCTGCAGGCGCGCAGCCTCTGCCAGCTCGCGTTCTGCCTCGGCCAGGCGGCCCTGTGCATGACGAATCCAGCCCCGCAATGCGTGCGCACGGGCGATGCCGGAAAGGTTGTCCTGTTCGCGGCTGTGGCGCATCGCCTCTGCAGCATAGGGCAGGGCTTCTTCAAAGCGGCCGGCGTTACACAGCGCTTCGGCCAAGCTGCCGAAGGCGTCAATCAGGTGCCAGACTGCGCCCTGCTCGCGCCGGGCGCGCAGGACTTCATGGTACACCGCAATCGCGGCCGTGTGATCGCCGCGGCGCGAGTGAATTGCCGCCAGCAGCGCGTGCATCGAAGCCTGGTCGGGCACCCTGGCGGCGCGCGTGAACTCGCCCAGAAGCGCCCGGGCTTCAGTTTCGGCCTCTTCCAGCCGGCCCAGTTCCAGCAGGCAGGTGGCGACGCCCGTGCGCGTATCGCGGGCCTTGCTGACGTTGCCCGTCTTCAGGCTCAGGCGTATGGATTCACGGTAGCTTGCCAGGGCCTCGGTGTGACGGCCCATGCTTGCCTCAAGCCCGCCACGGGTATCCAGCAACAGTGCGCGCTCGGTGTCGTTGGCGTGCGACAATGGCATGGCGCGGTCGATCCAGTGCTGCGATTCCGAGTAGCGCCCCCGCGACATGGTGTGCAGCGCAAAGGCCCGCAGTGTAGAGGCAAGCTCTCCGGCATCGCCAAGTTCTTCAAGGATCGCCAGGGACTCGCGCAGGTGCGCGTCGGCCAGATCGGATTTGCCGACCGTGGCTTCCACGGCCATGAGTGCCCTGAGCGAACGCGCCTCCTGCACACGGTCATTGGCTTGCCGGGCAAGTTCGTTCATGCGCTGGGCAATGGCCTCGGCACGGTCAAGCCGTCCCATGCCCATCAGCGTCGAGCCCGCTTTCGCCAGGCAGTCCATGCGGGCCTTTACGGTGGGCTGGGGCAAGTCTGCCAGGCGCAACATGTGTTCGACAAACTCCGGAGTTGCGTCACGCTGAGCGGCGTAGGTTGCAGCACGCTCGCGGAATGCTTTCTCGGCGGCCTGTAACTCGGCCACGCTTTCTGTGACGGCGCCGTCTTGCGCGCACATGGCATGGTCGGCCAGCTCGCCCGCGAATGCGTCGGCATCGCCGATGGCGCCGATTGCCAGCCGGTGCAGCTCGCTGCGTTCTGAGGGCAGATGTAACGCGTAGGCAGCATCGCGAACGACCGCGTGGCGAAACAGGTAAGCTTGTTCGGCCGTGGTCATCAGGCGCGCATACTAACGGCCATCTACGAGCCCGGCGATTGCCAGTGCGTCTTCCGGCGTTTCGGCAAAGGAAAAGTAATGCTCAATCGCCAGCAACTTGAAAATCGTGCGTTGGCGCGTGCTGAGTCGCATCAGAATCGCCCCGCCGCCGGCCTGTCGCAGCAGGTCAGCCACCTGCACCAGCGCGCCGTGGCCGCAGTCCACAAAACTGTCAATGGCCGCTGCATCGAAGACGATCCAGCGCGCGCCGTCGCCCACCAACTGCCGTACCCGCGTGCTCCATGCGTCCAGTGGCGGGCCGCCGTCGAGTGATCCCTCGGTCACGACCAACCAGCACCCATCCAACTCCAGGGGCTCGCATCGCGTGATCGTGCACTCGCGCCATTGGGCCATGTCAGGTTACTTCGGGCACAACCTGCGCCAGCGCCACGCCGGGAAATGCCAACCCTACTTCACCCGGCGCCAGCGCGGGCTCGGGCGTGCCGGGGGCGCAGATTACCACCCCCGCAGCCCGGAGAACCTTGATCGCGCCGTTGTCGATTGCTGCTGCGTACTGCTCGTTATCATCCGGAATCGCAAATGCACGCACGCCCGGCTTTACGCGCTTGCCGTTGAAGGCGTCGGCCGCCGCGCGCAAGGCCAGTGCGTCACTCCGGATGGTCAGTTGCTGCGCCATGTGCGGCCCGGTGCCTTGGCTGCTACTCAGTAAAGATCTCGACCTTCTGCATATGGAACTTGCCGGCATTGCGGTCGCTTTCGCCGATTTTCATGACCGCATCCAGGCCATCGACCACCCGCCCGAACACGGTGTACTGGTTGTCGAGGTTGGGGCAATCATCGGTGCACACAAAGAACTGGCTGCCGGCGCTGTGCGGGTCGCTGGTGCGCGCCATGCTCAGCACGCCGGGTACGTGTTCAATTTCATTGAACTCAGCGGGCAGTTTGTAGCCGGGGCCGCCGCTGCCGGTGCCCGTGGGGTCGCCGCCCTGGATGACAAAGCGCGGCACCACGCGGTGGAACACAATCCCGTTGAAGTAGCCCTGCTGCGCCAATTGCACGAAACTCAGCACGTGGTTCATCGCGCGGTCGGCGTAGAACTCAAGCTTGATTGGCCCGGCTTCAGTGGTGATGCGTGCGCGCAGCTTCTTGCCGTGCGCGTGAATCTTGACCGGCACGCGGTTGCTCACGTCCTTGTCGGTGCCCTCAAAGTGCGGGTGGATATCGCCGCGCGGGGCGTAGTACGCCTCGATCAACTGCCCGTGCGGGTCTACGGCTGGAATTTCGATCACTCCGCTGATCGACTTGCCCGGCGCAAGCTTGACGGTCTGGGTTGCGCCCTTAATGCGAACCAGGTGGCTCTCGGGCGTTGGCGCATCGGGGCGGCGCACGACGTGCAGGCTTACACTCGGCAGCGCGAGTTCAGGTTTGGGAAACTCTGCCGCTGTTGCGCCTTCGTTGGTAACCGTGACCTCAGCGCGCATCGTTTCGCCAAGCGCGTACTCCGATTTGTCGAACTTGAGCGTGACAGCCATGGGCCTCTCCTTGCGCCCCACGCTAAGAAGCCGGACGCGACGTGTAAACGCCGCGTACTCAGTCAAATGCACACCCCAACACCGGGCAATCATCCCCGGTGTTTGCCAGGTGTTTGCGCTTGATCGGCTCTACTTGTAGCGGCTGAGGGTCAACGTCAGCGGGTCAATGATGTCACGGGCGGCATTGCGAACGGCCTCGTTTTCGCCGTCCTTGGACAGTTCCTTGATCCAGTCGAGGCTCTTGTCCCAAGCCACGACCTGCAGCTGTTGTCCGATGAACGCGCCGTGCAGCGGATGCGCCTTAAGCGTGGCCACAAGCAGGCGCGCGCAGTTTTCACGAATGCGCTCGCCCTGTTCTTTGGCCATCACGCCGCGCGCCTGCCAACCAAGCCGCGCACCAAGAATGCCCAAACCGTTAACCAGCGCGGGAATCAGCCTGGCATGGCCCGGCAACTCGGTGTTGGCCAGCCGCGCCTCGATTGCGTCATAGGCTGCGTCCTCAGCCACCCAGCCAATGGCGCCGGCGCATGCTTCGCGCAGGGCCAGCGGGTTGCCGCCGTCATCGACAAACGCATTCAGCACTTTCAGCGCGTCGCGGCCGCCGGTCTGGCCATAGCTGACGGCTGCATCGGACCGCCAGCTGTCGGGCAGGGCCTTGTCATTCAACACCGCCAGCAATGCAAAGCGCGCGCGCGTGTCGGCGTGAAAGCCTGGCGCATACAGCAGGGCATGGGCCAGGGCGTCGCGTTCGGCTTTGCCGGCTTCGCCCTTGCTGAAGGCGTGCTGGTCCAGCGTCCAGCGCCAGCGCTCGAGCAGCATAGGCACAAGTTGTTTGCCTGGGTGGACCAGTTCACGCACGCAGGTGGGCGCGGGCTTGCGGAACTTGGCGTAATGCTCGGGATTAATGCCCGGCGGGCGCTCAACGACTTCGACAAACTGGGGCAGCTCAATCCGGGCGCGGCAAGCTTCGGCGGCCAGGGCGCGCGGCCAGGCCTGTTCGGTCCACTTTTCGTCAGCGCCGGCGACTTTCAGGGCCGGCAGGGCGCCTTCGCCGAATGCGACAATCTGGTCGCGCAACTTCACCCACGCTTCGGCATCGCCGGGCTCAATCTTCGCGGCGTCATCCAGCAACAGGTCGATGGTGGCTGCGTCCTGCGCAGCCACCATCGGGGCAAGCAGGACGGCAATGAACGCCGGCACGATGGTCCTCAACAGGTTCATGGGTGATCCCTTTACTTGTCCCACCAGTCGTCCGCGGGCGGAATGCGGCGGGTGTTCGTGCCGCAATGGCATTCGCCCAACAGCGCGTGGTAGCTGTAAAACACGTCCACAAACGTCAAACTCATCGGGTTCGCGCCGTTGTAAAGCGGAACCTGCGGGCTGGCCGGGTTGTTGATCTGGTTCAGAATCGACTGCTGCCACACGTCAACACCGCCCGAATCCGGGCCTTCGGGGTCGGGCATGGCAATATAGGTCGTGCCGTTGGCCGACGGCATCACGATACAGTTGACAACGCCCGGATTGTACGCGGCCAGAAAGTTGCTGCCCGCGTTCTCAAACATCACCGGCAGCTCGATGAAGTCGTTGTCGGTCAAGCCGCTTGCGGTCTTGATCTGGGTGCGGGCCTGGTCAATGCGCGCCTGGGTCTGGCCCTGCAGCGTCATCAGCGCGGCATTGCCGGTGATGGCGCCCACGGTGGTCTGCCAGTAGTCGCTGGCCACGGTACGGCCGGCAAACACGGTCAAGCCCGCGCCGCCGCTGCCCAAACCGGTCAGCACACTGGCGCCGAGGTCGGGCGATGCAATCAGGCAAGCATAGCCTCGAGTGGTGTTGGGCGCGGGCAGGAACATCGTGAACTCGTCCACGTGGCCGACAGCAAGCCACTCGGAAGTGACTTCGACGTGTGTGCCCTGGATGTAGTTTGCGTCGAAGTACTGGCGGTTGGTGGTGTCCATGTACTCGGTCGCGGACTGGGTGGTGCCAACGCGGAAGCCGTTGCCACCGCCGATGTACACACGGCCCCAGGCGCGCCCGGTGTGCGGCGGAATCACCTCAATGTTGCCGCCATAGTTGAGCGAGCTGTTGACCGTGCCGAACCTGCGCTGAAGCTCCCAGTCCGGGTTGAATAGCGCATCCACGCACCACTGGTCGCATTCGCGCAGCCGGTAGCACTGGTACACAAGGTCAATGATGCGGCGCGGGCCGCTGCTGCTGGGCACCTGCGTCACGGCGGGTTCGCTTGAGTCCTGCAGCCAGCGGTCATTGTTGTATGTCCCGCCGGGGATCTGGGTAAACGTGAAGCCGGCATTGTTGCAGATGGTCGTGAGCGAGTTGCGCAGGTTCAGGTTGCCGTAGGTGCCGCTGCCAACATTGATGATGTGCAACTGGATTACCGGCCAAAGATTTGTGGCGAACAGTGGCGGGGCCTGGCGCAGGCGGATTGCGTCGCTGCTGTGCAGTACGTTGCCGGCGTCACGAATCTCGAGAGTCAACGTGACGTGGCCATCCCAACTGCTGCTCAAACGCCCCGTGCCCTCAATGCCCAGTTCAATGTCGCCGGCGCTGATGCTGGCAAGCGGCAACGTAAAGCTGGCGCCGGTTGAGTAGACGCTGGTCCAGGATGCGCCATTGAGCCGGTGAACGCGAATGCGGCCCTGGGCCGTCGCGTTCACGGTGATCGTTGCGCTTCCGTTGACCGGCGGACTGGGGAACTGGCGCACGAACACCCGCGCCAAGTCGATGATGTCGTTGCCGGTCTTGGTCGTTTCGTTGAAGTCTTCGTTGTTGTTATTGTTGTCGTCGTCGATGTTGTAGTGAAACACCGCGCCGTACTGTGTGTTCCAGACGTTCTCGTTGGCATCGTCGCTGGCGTCCACAGTGCCGCTGCGGTCGCTGTCGGAATCCAGGTCGGCTGTGCCGCTTACCGGGGCAGTCACGGTGATGTATGCGGTCTTGAGCAACGTGGCGTTGCCGGCTGCATTTGCCACCGTCAGCCGCACGCTGTATGTGCCGCCGACGGTGTAGGTGTGTGTCGGGTTCTGGGTGGTGCTGTCGAGCGTGCTGTTACCGTCAAAGTCCCACTCCCATGCGGTGGGGGTGTTGGTTGACAGGTCGGTGAAAGTGATGGCGGTGTTGACCATCACGCTGGTCTGCGAAGCGCTGAAATCAACAACGGGAAGCACCGGCGTGGGCGGGTTTGACGAGCCGCCGCCGCCGCTGCTGCCGCCATCACTGCCGCCGCTGCACGATGCGACAATCAGGCACAACGCAGCAAGACTCGCGAGAATCGTCCAGCCCCTGGTTCGGTTACGGCTTGGCACAGCGAACTCCTTAACGCAGGAATATGTGTTCTACTGTAGTAAGCAATCGGCCAAGAACCTTACGCGCCCAGAAAATTTGAACCGTTCCCATCGCGAATCGGCATTTCAGGCACAACCCTCAGTAGCGACCCGATTCGGCCCAGCAGGAGCCAGCGATGCGGAAATTTGGCGCGGTGTGTGTGTTTGTTCTCAGTTTGATTTCGGCTTGCGGCGGCGGCGGCGGTGGCAGCGCAGGCGGTGGCAGCGGCAATTCGTTTCAGGTCATAACTGCAACCCTGCCCGGGGCTTCCGTTAACATTGGGTACAATGCAGCGATCGACGCCACGCCGAGTTCCCAGACTTATACGTGGTCCCTTTCCGGCGGTACCTTGCCGACCGGTCTGACGTTGGACACTACGGCCTCAGGCCCGACAACCACCATCAGTGGCACCCCGACCGCCTCGGGCACCTTCAATTTCACAGTGCAGGTGTTGATCGCCGCAACAAGCCAGACCGCGCTGCGTGACCTGAGCATCGTCGTATCGGCCAGCGGCATTCCGCCCGGCACAAGCACCACCGACGTCACCGTCAGCAACACCGTGCGCGTCAGCGGCGTCAAGAAACTCGGCTTGAACCTCGGCGGCCACGACCGCTGGGGCGCCTCGAAGATTCTCAAGAACCAGTTGCCCAACCCCGGCTTTGAACCCGGCGTCTTCGGCACGGTGTGGCTCGCCCGTACCGGCAGCACCTCCGGCGTGTACGAAGCCGACCTTTGGAACACGTCAAGCGGCAGCCAACCCGCCGGGTTCTGGAACGGCGCGCAATACGAAATCGCGTTCGGCCCGGCGGCTGGAACCAGCGGCACTGTCAGCAGCTTCGTCCACAACGGCGCCAACTATCGCTTCAACCTGAGCGGCGGCGGTACTACTACAATGAACCAGTACGACGTCATGTTCACGCGCCGTGCGTTCCCCGGCACCGCGTACGGCATGCACGGCAGCACCGGCACCGCTGACAGCAGCAACCCGTACTCGGGCGCGCAAAGCCTGCGCCTGGCACCCGGCCAGAACTTCGACTATGTGCAGGACACCAGTTGGCGCGACGGCGACCAGAGCAGCCACAAGCTCATGGTCGTGCAGGGCGACTGGCGGGTGCGCCTGAAGGCCCGCAGCGCCAACGGCACCGAGCAGGTTCGTGTGCGCTTCTATCGCGATGGCGGCGCGCCGTACAACCCGCAGTTCATTGATCGCACCTTCAACCTGACCAACTCGTGGGCGACCTACACTGAGGACCAGACGATCGCCGCCGGCGCCGACCAGACGCCTGACCCGTGGCCCGCCGCGACCTACCGGCCGGCGCTGATCTTTCGCGTCGAGGTGCCCGCCGGCAACGCCGGCAACATCTGGATTGACGAAGTTGAACTGTACCGCGTGGATGAAGCCACAAATCCGACCGTGTATGCCGACCGCATCGTGCAGCGCCTGCAGGACTACAACCCCGGCGTGCTGCGCTGGTGGGCGGGGCAGCTTGGCGAAACACTCGATAACATGACCCTGCCCTGGCAGCAGCGCGGCACCTGCGGCTACAAGCCCAGCAGCACCGCGCCCGGCGAATGGAACTACGGCGCCCACGACTTTCTGCACCTGTGCCAGTACATCGGCGCCGAGCCCTGGATCGTGATGCCGCCGACCGCAAGCCAGCAGGACCTGCTCAACTTCATGGAGTACCTGTGCGCGGGCAGCGGAACCTATGCCACGCGGCGCATCAGCCAGGGACAGTCCGCGCCCTGGACCAGCGTGTTCAGCAAGATCCATCTTGAGTGGGGCAACGAACTTTGGGGCAGCGGCGACCCCGGCGACCCTTTCGGCGGCGCCAGCGTGCGTGGCGGAGTGCGGCTGGGCCAGTGCGCCGACCGCGCATTCACGTTCATGAAAGGCAGCGCGCACTACGCTGCCGCCAGCGGCGTGCTGAACTTCATCATCGGCGGGCAGGCCGGTTACTCGGGCCGCCAGCAGGAAATCGAGGCCAACGCCAACGACCACGACAGCACGGCACTGGCTCCGTACTTCGGCGAATTACAGGACGGCTGGAGCACCGACGCGCAGATGTTCGGGCCGCTGTTCGCCAAGCCGTTCTATGACGCGCAACACGCCAACGGCCGCATGTACCAGAGCAAGCAGTTTCTGGTGAATGGCGGCAATGGCACGTCGTTGAGCATTTACGAGGTGAACTATCACACGACCAGCATCATCAGCGGCTTGCCGACGAACGTGCGCAACGAGTTTGTGGCGGGCGCGTCGGGCGCGATTGCGCTGCCGCTGAACATGCTCGTGAACCTGGTCGAGCTTGAGGCGCGTGAACAGTGCGCGTTTCTGGCCTGCGGCTACGCCTTCCGGTTTGACACCAGCGGCGGGTGGCCGCCGGCGCAGAACCAGTTCGTGCACGTGTGGGGCATGCTGCGCGACCTGTACCACTATGACCTGGCGCGGCCGACATGGCTTGGCGTAGAACTTTCGAACAAGGCAATCATGGGCGACGCGATCACCACCACGCACGCCGGTGACAACCCGGACTGGACGCAAAGCGCGATCAACGGGGTGGGTGCAGCGACGACGGTGAACTACATCCAGAGCTTTGCGTTTCGCAGCGGCAACAACTACGGCATCATCTTGATGAACCTGGATTTGACGACGCAGCACGGCGTGCGCTTGTTTGTGCCGGGAACGCCGCAGGCCAGCGCGACAGTGTACCGCATTGAGCCTGCCAACATCCGTGACATGAACCTGAATGCGGCGCAGGTGACCATGCAGACCCAGGCGGTAGGCAACTTCGCCAGCGGCTATGAGATGGTGCTGCCCAAGCACAGCATCCGGGCCATTGTCTGGCAGGATTGACGAGCCACGCCCGGTCGGTTTGATGAGTGCCATGGGAAAAGCAACAGGTACAGACAGGGGTCGCGAGCTTTCTCCGGCGCAGTGTGACGCGCTGCTGAATACGCTGAAGGCGCGGTTTGAGCAGCACGCGCAACGGCACAGCGGCGTGCCATGGGCCAAGGTGCTGGCGCGTCTGAAGGCTAACGCGGCAAAGCTGTGGTCGCTCAACGAAATGGAGCGCACCGGCGGTGAACCTGACGTTGTCGGGCATGACAAGAAGACGGGCGAGTACATTTTCTATGACTGCTCACCGGAAACGCCCAAGGGCCGCACCAGCGTCTGCTATGACCGCGAGGGGCTTGATTCGCGCAAAGAGCACAAACCGAAGAACAATGCGATTGACATGGCGACAGCCATGGGCGTTGCACTGCTGACCGAGGCACAGTACCGCGAGCTTCAGACACTCGGCGAGTTCGACACCAGGACATCAAGCTGGGTCGACACCCCCGACGACATACGGAAACTCGGCGGCGCCCTTTTCTGTGATCGCCGCTTTGGCCACGTCTTCGTGTATCACAACGGCGCGCAGTCGTACTACGCCGTACGCGGTTTCCGGGGCTCGCTGAGGGTCTAGCCCAACCATACTGGATTGGTGTCGCGCGTGTTGCTCAGGCCTGCTCGTATGCCCGCTTCAACCATTGGATCAACTCGGCGTTGGCCTCTGTGACGCTTTCGACCTTCACGCGATGGCTGACCATTGCGTTGAAGCTACCGGAGGCTTCAAGGCGGCCGGCAGGCTTTTCACCCTTGAGCTTGATGCCGACATCGACACGCGTCCGGGTGGTCGGCTGGATCAAGCCGAACTGTTTGTTGCGTCGCAGCGAGACGTACGTTTTCTTCGGCGAGATCTCGACGTCGGCACCGAACTTTTTCACAGCCTCGATCAGCTTGTCGTAGATCGGTTTCAGCGCGGCCTTGTCTCCGGCGTATTGGGCATTGATCAGCGAATCGCCGCCGTCGGCCCTGGGCTGTGTGAAGCCGGAGAGCATCTCGTGCGCCACCAGGTTGGCATAACCGTGCGTGAGCCCGTGATCGGCCTTGAGCGCCTTCACGATCTCGCCATGTTTTGCCTTGCCGCACTTCTTGGCGAGCGCGACCCATTGTTCAAGCGACTTTCCGGTCTTCACTTGCAGGTTCGCGACCATGCTAGCGACCGCCGCATCCATCTTGTCCGCCATGGTATCTCCTTCGTTGCTGGTACAACTTAGGGAGGTTCCCGGGCGGTGCAAGCATCGCCCCTGCTGGTCGCCGCGCCGCTTACTCGGCGACCTTGACCTCGGACTGTTCGCCGCCCCGGCGCAGGATGGTCAGCGTCACCTCGCCCTTCTGCTCTTCGAGCAGCTTGAGAAAGGCCTTGAGGTCCATCTCTTCGGTAATCTGCGCCGCTCCCACCTTGATGATCACGTCGCCGCTTTTCAGGCCGGCGTTGCGGGCCTGGCTGTCTTTCTCGGGGTTCTGGCCCAACTGGAAACCCGCCTTGGCCTTGCCGCCGTAGCTGGCGTCCATGATGTCCTTTTCGATCTTCATGAAACGCTCCATGCCGCGCCAGCCGACGGTGTTGGACGCCGGCTTTGGCATGATCACCACGCGCATGCCCTTTTCGATCTTGACCTTCTTGTCGGGGTCAGCCAGCGCGCCGCCGATCTGGTCGACCGGCGAGTTGGGTTGCGTCATGTCGTTGTAGTGCTGGCTGATCGTCAACTCGTACAGCGTCTTGCCGTCGCCGCCGCGAATCTCGACCTTGCTGCCCTTGGCCGGCACGTCGCCGGACTTCACGTCGATCAACACCCACACGTCGCTGGTCTTTTCGCGCCATGTCGCGCTGGCAACTGTGCCTTCAAACAGCGGCGTGGCGGCGCGTTCGCCGGGTTGGTCAACGGGCTTTGAGGCGCCGCTGAAGAAACCTTCCTCTTTGACCTTGGACTGTGCGGCCTTGTGCGTCTCGGCAAACACCGCGGGCGTAATCAGCACGCGGTTGCCCAGGGCCTTGCTGGGGTCATTGAGGCCGCCGAGCATGCGGCCGATGCCGCCGCCGCCGGCTTCTTCTTTGCCGGGCTTCTGGCCGACGACGCCGAGAATTTTGCCATCCAAGGTGACTACCAGCGCGCCCAGGCAGTCGGCGATGCTGCCATCAAGGCCGTAGTACTTGCCCTCTTCGATGACCGCGTTCAGGCGCGCCACACGAAAGAACCGGGCAAAGTTCAGGGTGGCGTCGAACGCACCGATAATCACGACCTCTTCGCCCAATGCCGGGACTTCGGCCTTCTCGGGCAGGCTCAAGCCGTTGCCGGCATCCTTGCCCCCGTAAAAGCGCACGTTGGCGTCTTTGTTCTCGGCGGCTTCGACGGCTGCGAACTGCTTGCCCGCGCCGTGCAGCGCGAACTCTTCGTTCACCGGCGGTGTGCCGCGGCCGAACATGCTTGCCATGCCGGCAAGGTTGCCCGCGAAGGGCTGGTTGCTTAGTAGCACCAGGCCGCCTTCACCGACCAGTACGCCGGTGGCGGAATTTTCAGTGACCGTCTCCTGTCCCATTGCGCTGGCGCGGGTCTTCCACGTCAGGGTGACGACCTTGCTTTCGAACTTGGCCAGCAGGTTGCGCAGTTGCTCGGCCTTGGGGTCGGCGTGCAATGCGGTTGCGCAAAGTGCAACCAGGGCCACGCTGAGAAGTCGAGTCATCGTTATCTCCTGAAGCTGATGGTTTCACAGTCCCGAAGTGCAGTAGACATCCACTCTTTGGCCGGTTGCGCGGCGCTGCTTCAGTCGCGCTGACGGCCCGGCTTTCTTGCGCCGCCTGGTCCCCGAGCTCTGGGGCCTCTGGGCGGCCTGGTACCCGGCGCTGACCGCTGCGGTTTGTCACCCCGCGGCGGACGGTCGCCTCTGGGTCTGTCCCCTCGCGGCGGACGATCGCCCCGTGGTCGGTCTCCGCGCGGCGGACGGTCGCCCCGTGGTCGGTCTCCGCGCGGCGGCCTGTCGCCCCGCTGCGGCCGTTCCCCGCGCGGCGGACGCTCGCCCCGTGGTCGGTCTCCGCGTGGCGGCCTGTCGCCCATCGGTGGCCGGTCGCGCCTTGGTCTGCCGTCGCCTTGCGGCCGTTCGCGGCGCGGCGGACGGTCGCCTCGCGGCTGTTCGCTGTCGCGGCGATAGCCCGGGCCCGGGCGCTTGTTCGCCTGCACGCGTGCCACGGTTCGTTTCTGCCCACCGGTACTGGTCGTTCGCGGGCCGACTTTCTTTCGCTTGAAACCGCTGGTCTCGTTGTCGCGCGTGAAGCGGCCGGGGTTCACGGGCTCGTTTTCGTAGTCGCTGGTGCCGGCTTCTGCATCCTCGACGTAGCTGAGCAGCACGCGGGTTTCATCGCCGCGCAGTTTGCGCACGGCGCCCATGGGCAGGTCGGAAAGCTCGATCACGCCGATGCGTTCGCGCGTGATCGTCTTCAGCGGATGGCCGTACTTGTAAAAGATATCGCGCAGCGAGGCGGGCAAGCCGGCGTAAACGGTCAGCCAAACCTCGGACATGCTGGCGCTGCGTTCAGTGACCCGCAGGGGTTCGAACTTGCCGCCATTGAATGCGTAGTACAGCGCGCGCTCGATGTTCTTGATCGAGTCCGTGCCGATGCTGTATTCAACGATGATGCGGTAGACCTTTGGCACCTTGTAGCGCGGGTGCGTCAGCACGTTGGCCACGCGCCCGTCATTCGTGATCACCATCAGGCCGCGCGAGCCGCGATCAAGACGCCCCACGCTGAACAGCCGCCCGGTTTCGCCGGGAATCAGGTCTTTGAAGGCCTCGTCGCCCTCGGCATCCGTGAACGCCAGGCCTTCGCGCTTGTGCAGAATCCAGTAGGCCGACTGCGGCAGGTGCAGCCGTTCGCCGTCAACCGTGATGGTGTCGCGCAGCGGGTCGGCGCGCACGCCCAGCACGCTGACAGTCTGGTCGTTGATCGTGACGCGGCCTTCGACGATCAACTCTTCGCATGCGCGACGCGAGCCGTACCCGGCACGGGCGAGGATTTTCTGCAGGCGTTCTTTGGATTGGTCTTCAGGTGTGAGCGACATGCCGAGGTCTCCGTACCGGCTCCCGCCGGAAGGGCGCCCTTGTAGCACGGAAAGCCCGGGGCGGTAGCCGCGGACAGGCATTTGGCACGCAGCACGCGAACACCAGGATCACTCTGCCGGCGACTTCTCGGGGCTTGGTTTCACCGCCTTGGTGCGCACGGTGCCGGACTTGAGGCGCTCGTACATCACCAGGTCGCGTTTCATCAGGTCGTCGCGGCCCATGCGCTTGTGCAGGCGCGCGCGGTTGTAGTACGCGCCCGCCATGCGCGGGTTGTGTTGCAGGCACATGTCCAGGTCGCGCAGCGCGCCTTCCAGGTCATCAACGCGGCTGCGCACAATGGCGCGGTGATAGAACAACTCGTGCTCGTCGGGCGCCGCGAGAATCGCCTGCGTCAGGAAGGCCTGCGCGTACTCGAGCTTGCCCTCACTCTTGAGCAACTGGCCCTTGAAGAAGTGGCCCTCGTAGCGCGCGGGGTCAAGGTCGATCAGCAGGTTAAAGCGCTCGGTCGCTGTTTCGTGGTCGTCGGCTTCGAAGGCTTCTTTGCCGTCCGCGAGCAGCTTGTCGTAAAGCGCGCGGCGCAACTCTTCCAGCCCCGCGAGCTGCCTGCGGTCAAGCCCCTCATTCACAAGTCGCTTCCAGGCCCGTGCTGCTTCGGATAACTCGCCGCCTTCCACCATGCCGCGAATCTGGCCGACCAGCGCGCGCCCGGACGGGGTCAACTCGGCGGTCGGCTGGTCATTCGGCGGCTGCAGCTTCTCGTCGTCGCCCTCGAGTTTCAGGCGCTGGAGGCTGAGCGTGATCGGCCCGCCCAGTTCAAGCTCAAGCTTGATGTGGCTGTCGATGCCCAGGTTCACGAACGTGGTGTGGTTTTCCATGCTGCCGACCACCAGCGTGAACGCACAACCGCGCTTGTCGAGAATGTTGTACGTGTCCACGACCCAGCGAATATCGCTGCCCTGCGCCGAGTACTCCGGTTCAAGAGCGACTGCCACGTGCTTCACATCCGTGGGCAGTGCTTCCAGCAGGTCGAACAACCGCTGCACGTCGTCCACGCTGAGCGGCTTGACGCCCTTGATGCGGACCACAAGCCGGTCTTCATGCGTGGAAAGGTGAAAGCGCTCGGCGAATTGCAGAGTGTGACAGCCTTCGACCTCGAAGCGCTTGCCGGCGGCAAAGGCAAGCGGCATGCGGCGGTCCTGGCAGCGAAGTTCCAGAAACGTAGCGGGCAGCAATTCGGGCTCGTTGTCGGCGCGGTACACGACGCCCATTTTCGGGTACATGTCGCGCAGCGGCGTGACCGAACGTCCATGGATGAACTGCTCACGCTGGGTTTTCAAACCGTCGCGATACAGTTTCTGCGAATCCATCCCCCGCAGGTCGATCGGGTGCGGGTTCAACGGCCGGCGCCCCCACGGGCTTGGCGCGACCGGCAACTGGTGGCGCCGAATCAGCTTCAGGTCCACCAGCACGTCGTCGATATTGCCGTAACGGTCCTTGGGATCGATCGCAATCATGCGCAAGACCACACGGCTGATCGTCAG
The DNA here is from genome assembly GCA_020849795.1 of Planctomycetota bacterium. GTDB lineage: Bacteria > Planctomycetota > UBA8742 > UBA2392 > UBA2392 > JADJRK01. Next base: position 40,161 of record JADZFR010000021.1, read on the forward strand.
CGGCACTTCGCTGCGCACGATGCTGGGAGCCACCGGCTCTTCGCAGTGGTGGCGCGCGATCAGGTCAAAGTTGTTCTCGCCGCGAAACGGCAGCGCGCCGGCAAAGCACTGGTAGGCCGTGATGCCCAGGCTGTAGATGTCGGTGCGCGAATCGATCGGCATGTACTCAGACTGCTCGGGTGCCATGTACGCGACGCTGCCCATGAACTGCCCCTGGCTCTTGTCATTCTCGCCCTCTTCAAGGCGCGCCAGGCCGAAGTCGAGAATCTTGATCACGCCGTCGTCGCCGATTACCAGGTTGCCCGGCTTGATGTCGCGGTGCACGATGCTGTTGCGGTGCGCAGCCGAAAGGCCTTTGGCGACGCCTTCGACGTATCGCAGCGCTTCCTCTACTTCTATGGGTCCTCGTCGCAGCCGGTCTTTCAGGTTCTCGCCGCGCGCAAACTGCATCACGATGAAGTGGTACTGGCTGTCGGTGCCGACGTCATAGATCTGGACGATGTGTTCGTCTTCAAGCTTGGCGGCCAGGCGCGCCTCACGCAGGAAGCCCTCCACGTGCTCAGGGCGCTTGGCCCAGCGTTCGTCCAGCAGCTTCAGCGCGACTTCTTTGCCGAGAGAGAGCTGGTTGGCAAGGTACACGGCACCCATGCCGCCCGTGCCCAGCAGCTTGATGATCTTGCACCCGCCGATGGTTTTTCCGACCAGCTTGAATGCGGTGTTGTCTGAGGTCATGGTAAGACTTGGTCTGGGGCTACGGGGACCATGATCCATGGTATCGGCGCAACACCCCGTTTGCCAACCGAACCGGAGACAAGCCGTATAAACGTAGGAGAAACCATGCGGATCGGCTTGAACCTGCTTTTGCTTTGCGTGCTCGCGGGCTGCGTCACGCAGAACGTGGACAAAGACGGCAACCCCATCGAAGGCGGCACTGGCAAGCTTGAGAAAGAACTGGTGCTCGACAAGGATGGCCGCATCGTGGGCCGCCCCACGCTGCTGATTGCGCCGCACACCATCATTATCAACGGCGGCACTCCCACCGAGCGCGAGATCAAGCTGCTGGGCGTCGAGGGCCTGCCTGAGCGCGACGCCCCAACCACTTTCGCCAAGACCCAGGAATGGATGCGCAAGTTCCTCGCTGAAGAAGAAGAGATTTTCATCAAGCCGGCCCTGAACGCCGACCTCAAAGCCGACGTCATCTATGGCATCGTCTACCTGTACGCACGCGACGAAAAGACCGGCGGCATCAGGGACAATGCCTACGTCATCGTGAACATGGCGTTGCTCAGCCAGGGGCTGGTCAAGATTCGCGAAGCGCGCGAAATCGAGGACGAGTGGCTTCGTGACCGCATGATCGCAGCCGAGAAGTACGCCAAAGATGAAAAACTCGGCCTGTGGTCGAACAAACCGTAATGTAATTGCCCGAATCGCACTTTCATCCCCCGTGCATCTTGCATTTCATGTGGTAGACTGTTCCCTCTGTCTTCGGCCCAACGATAGAGAGAGCGATGGCGCGTCTGCTGATCCTGCTTGCACTTGCTGCGCCGCTGGCGGCGCAAAGCGAAAGCACAATGATCGGGCGCGGCACTTTGCCACCCGCCGCCACGGTGCCACAAGGTGCGCTCGAAGTTCCGGCGCTGGCTTTCAACCTGCTGCGCTCAACCGCCACCAGCGACGACACCTTTACCGGCCTGCAAGTCCGCAACGCCGGCACCGGCGGGGCCGCCGACTATGTTCGCATCCAACTGTGGCTGGATGCCGACGGCGACGGCGCATTTGACCCCGCATCCGACACTCCGCTGGCACAAGCGACCGGCGCATTTCCCGCTCGCTTTGGCAACTTCGACGCCCCGCAGACAATCATGAACGGACAGATGCGCGGCTACATACTCACCATCGATGTTTCGCCCAACGCGTCGGCAGGGGCGACGCTTCGCCTCGAGGTACAGCCCGCCGATGTCACGATGGGCACGCACCCCGTAACTTTGGCCGACACCGGCCTTGAAGCCATTGGCAACACGGTCACTGTGGCCGCCAACGGCGACCCGCGCATGGCGGTGATTGCGCAGCCTTCGGGCGCACACGCGGACCAGGCCTTTCTGGTGCAGCCCAGCGTTGAGATTCTGGACGCCGCTGGCCAGCGCGTTGTTGCGGACAGCACGACCGTCGTGACTGCTTCCATCGCGCCGGGCACCGGTGCCGCTGGCGCCATTCTTGGTCCACCCGGCGCACTCACCGCCACGGCGAACAGCGGCGTCGCGACATTCAGCGGCTTGAAAATCAGCGCGGCGGGCAGCAGCTATGCATTGATGTTCACGGCTGCGAACCACTCGGCAACGATCACAGCGAGCTTTGACGTGGGTGCAGTCGCGCTGACACTGGCCGTTACGCGTCAGCCAGCCGGGGCGACAGCCGGCAAGCCCTTTGCCACGCAGCCGGTCGTTGAACTGCGCAATGCACTGGGGGCGGTTGCGCCGGGCAGCGTTGCAGTCACGGCAACCCTGAGCAGCGGAAGCGGAGCGCTTGGCGGCACGGTCCATGTCAATGCGCTGAACGGAGTCGCGACGTTTACCAGTCTGGAGATCGACAAGCCGGGCACATACAGGCTGGAGTTCACAGCGCCCGGCACCCAAGCTACCCAAAGCCAGACCTTCAGCGTCAACAGCCCAAAGTCCGAGAGCAAGCCGCCAGAGAAAACTGGTTGGTTCGGTTGCGCCGCGCAGGACCGCAAGGACAGCGCTTGGACATTGGTGCTGCTGTTAGGCACCGCCATCTGGGTTCGCAGGCGCCTTACCCACGCGAATTGAGTCATTGCAGCGCAGCCAGCTTTTTGGTCCGACAACAGTGGCACGCGGCTGGTCTCAGATTGGGCCAGTCGTCAGCCGTTGCCATGTGGAACCAGGGATTTGTCGACCTTAGGTTTGCAACAACCACCCAAAGGCGTTAGCCTGTTTCGTTACATTCGGATGACATGTGATGTCGCATGTGTAGCCCGCGGCTTTGGCGGGGTTTCGAGTGGCAATGCAAAGCAGTCATGTTGCGCCCTGGTTGTCAGTCACCAAAGGATCGGACCATGAGAATGTTAGTGTGCACAACCAGCGTGCTGCTGGTGCTGTTGTTCGCTTCGGTTGGCAATGCCCAGACTGTATTCGAGGTCGGTGAACTCAATACGAACAACTCGTACCCCTTCAACTTCGGGTCCGGTCGATACCAGGTGGCCTATTCGGCCTCCGAGATGGGCGTGCCTAGTGGATCTCAGTTGATTGAGGTCCGGGTTGGCATGGCAGCGCCGCCGACGTCGATGCCGACATTCAATTCATTTCAGCTCCGTGTAGCGCACACAACCGTAGGGATTACCGCACTCACCGGCACGTTCGCGAGCAATGTGACAGGCACACTGAATACTTGCATCGGTCCGTCCAACTTCAGCCCGACGTCGGGCGTTTTCAACGGCGTTACGTACGCCAGATTTCCGCTGACAACGAGCTTTACCTATAACGCCACAGACAACCTGATTCTGGACTGGGCCTATAGCAGCACTACAGGTACTGGTTGGCAGATGGCCAGTTCCGGCACAACCATCGCGAATCGCTGGCGTGCCTACCAATCGCCTGGCAGCGCCGCGTCAACGGGCACTGGATCCAGTGCGCACGGCAACTGGCGCATCCAGCTTGTCTTCCAGACCGGGCCGTCGCTTGCGGTCGCGGCTGTTGCTGGCACTGCGCAGAACGTTTATGCCAACGACACTGGCTCGGGCGGCAACGGCATTGTGGCTGGGCGCTTTACTGTCGCTTCCAACTCGCAGACTGGCGCTTCGCTCAACTC
>JADZFR010000022.1 GCA_020849795.1 Planctomycetota bacterium
CTGTCGGGGCTGTCTCTCACCCCTCACCCCCAGGAACCCACGGACACAGGTTTTGCGATTCAGGAGGCAGGCGGCAGGATGCAGAAGGCAGGAACTGCAAACCGCAAAACCACTTACGCGCGAAAAACAATTTTGGATTCCTTGCGTGCCGCGCCCGTCCCGGGCGCTAAAGCGGACGGGGCGCCCACAACACGTGCGGGCGGGGGCGCCCACAACACAGTTTCGGGGCGACTTGGTCTGCTTTACTCGCCGTAGGTTTCGGCCCACTTTGCTGTGGCTTCGAGGTAGGCCTTGTCGAAGGCCTTTAGATCTTCCGTGACCTGCTTCTTGAATGCTTCGGTGCGTTTGGCTTCGTCCGGCAGGTTGCCGGCTAGCAGCTCGACTTCCCATTTGCGCCAGCCTTCGGTGTGCGCGCTGTTGCGCAGGAAGTAGATGAACGCCCAGCTTTGCTGGTAGAACTCGGCGTCCACGTCACCTTCCCAGCCGCCTTTGAGCGTGGTCTCGGCGCCTTTGAGCTTCTTGCGCCTGGTGATCTTTTGCAGGAAGTGCAGGTGTTCGTTGCTTTCGCTGTTCAGCACGCCCATACGCAGGGTCTTGCCGTCCCATTCGTGGACGCTCCAGAACTCGGCAGTGCCTTCGCGGTACCAAGCCGGCTGGTGCATGAAGGTGCCGGCGATGCACATGTCGAACTGGTGGCGCGCTTCGTGCAGGAAGATGCGGCGCGTGCGGTAGGGGCTGTCGAAAAAGCTGCCCCAGCACGCGCGGCCGTCAAAGAAGCCATGTGACTTGGCAAGGTCGGGGTGAAAGGTCTCGATGTCGTCTTTGACCATGGCGACGTAGTCGGCGTGGGTTTTGAGGATGCGAACTTCGAGCGTCCAGGCTTTGCCGGCTTCGTAGGGTTTGGTGATGTCGTCGCGCCAGGTGCGGATGGCTTGCTCAAGCATGCGGGCCATCTCGAGGGTTTCGGACTCTTTGAGCTCAGACCAGACACGGTATTCGCGGGTCAGCACCTCGACCCAGCCTTTGCCCTTGTGGGCGCGCAGCGGCTCGCCGGTTTCGAGTTGTTTGAGTTCGTCTGCGGTTAGCCAGTGCTCGTGAAGTTGGGTAAGGCCCTCGGCGGGGCTGGCCCACTGCTGTAATGCGCGCTGCTTGCCGGCGGCGAGGTGCATGGCGTCTTCGGAGTCGTGCCAGGTTTCGCCGTCGAAGGCGTGGCCGAGCGCCTTGTGGGCGAGCTGGTCCTGCGGCGCGAGCTTGATGATCTCGAGGTAAAGGCGGCGCTCCGAGATGCGCATTTTGCGGGCCGCGCACCACTTGGCGAGTTCGCGGCGGCCTTCGATGTCGGCGGCTTGAAGCGTTGCGTACTTCTGGTTCAGCTCAGCGGTGAGCTTGGCCAGGTCCTGCGCCGCAAGCGGCGTGGTCACCAGCAGCAAAAGAATAAGGAAGTAGCGCACGGAAAGGGCCGCAGGGGTGGGGCAGGGGCATGAATTGTAGCTGACTGGGACTGCGGCTGCACGACTTCGCGACTTTCACCACGTTCAACCGTTTCAAGAATTCCTGAAAAACCCGAACGAAATGGTTGTTTTCCACACCGTGGCTGCGCATGCTTTCGGCCCACGGAGAGCGGCATTGCAGTTTTCGAACGTCTACATTGAAGCGTTGGCGCACGTGCTGCCCGAGCGGGTGGTCACGTCGGTTGAGCTTGAGGACCGGCTTGCCCCGGCGTATTCGCGCTTGGGCTTTCACCCCGGCCGCATCGAGCTGATGACCGGCATTGCCCAGCGCCGCCACTTCGCGCCCGGCACCCGCCCCAGCGCCATCGCGATCCAGGCCGCCGACAAGGCGCTGGCTGAAAGCAGCGTCGCGCGGGAAGACATTGGCCTGCTGATTTTCTCGAGCGTGTGCCGCGACTTCATGGAGCCTGCGACCGCGAGCGTGGTTCACGCAGGTCTGGGACTGCCGGCGAGTTGCGCGTGCTTTGACCTGAGCAACGCGTGCCTTGGGTTTGCCAACGCGATGCTGGTGGCTGCCAACGCGCTTGAGCTTGGGCAGGTCAAAGCGGCGCTGGTGGTGGCGGGCGAAGACGGCGGTCCGCTGGTGGAAGCCACGATCAAGCGCCTGAACCAGGACACCACGATCAACCGCAAGAACAGCAAGCTCAGCTTTGCCAGCCTGACCATCGGCAGCGGCGCGGCGGCGATGGTGATGACGCGGCAGGGCAGCCACCGGTTGCTTGGCGGCGTGATGCTGACCGACAGCAGCGCGAACCATCTGTGCCAGGGCGGCATGACACAGGGTGTGCCGGGCGCGGACCTGGGGCCGCTGATGCAGACCGACAGTGAGGCGCTGATGCACGCCGGAGTGGCGCTGGCGCAGCGCGTGTGGGCGCAGACCCGCGAGCAGCTTGGCTGGGGCAACGACAGTGTGCAGCGCGTGTTCACACACCAGGTGGGCGTGATGCACCGCAAGCTGTTGTTCGAGAAGCTTGAGCTGGATGCCGCGCGCGATTACCCGACGGTGGAAACGCTGGGCAACATGGGCAGCGTAAGCCTGCCGATCAGCCTGGACAGGGGCGTGCGCGACGGCGCCGTGAACGCGGGCGACAACCTGGCGCTGCTGGGCATCGGCAGCGGTCTGGTGTGCCTGAACCTGGGGGTCAGATGGTGACTGCCCAGACCGCGCAGCCGATTACCGGCATCTGGCAACGGGAATACCCGTTTGAGTCGCACTGGCTGGATGTCGGCGAAGTGCGCATGCATTACGTGGATGAAGGGAGCGCAGGCCTCCGGCCTGCACCTGCGGTGGACATTTTGTCCACGGCAGTCGCGGACCGGGGGTCCGCGCCAGAGGCGGGCAGCGCGCCAACGCTGCTGTTCCTGCACGGCAACCCGACCTGGAGCTTTTACTGGCGCCACCTGGTGCAGCAGTTTCGCGGCACGCACCGTTGCGTGGCGCCCGACCACATCGGGTGCGGGCTTTCCGACAAGCCGCAGCACTACCCGTACACCCTGGCGCAGCACATCGCCAACGTGCGCAGCCTGGTGTACGCGCTTGACCTGCGCGACATCGTGCTTTGCCTGCATGACTGGGGCGGCGCAATCGGCATGGGTTTGGCCGCGCAGATTCCTGACCGCATTCGGGGGTTCGTCATTTTCAACACCGCGGCGTTTCCGAGCCGGCGCATGCCGCTGAGCATCGGTTTGTGCCGCATTCCGGGCGTGGGCGACCTGCTGATTCGCGGCTTGAACGGTTTCGTGCGCGGGGCGCTGGCCCGTTGCGCGCGCAAGGCGCTCAGCGCCGAGGCCAAGGCGGGCTACCTGGCGCCGTACGCATCGTGGGAAGACCGCATCGCGAACCTGCGCTTTGTGCAGGACATCCCGATGGATGAGTCGCACGAAAGCTGGCCGACGCTGCAAGCCGTTGAGCGCGGGTTGGCGCAGTTCAAGCAACACCCGATGCTGCTGTGCTGGGGCCGGCACGACTTTGTGTTCAACGACCAGTTCATGCAGCAGTGGCAGCGCCGCTTTCCGGGGGCAGAAACACAGTACTTCGAGAACGCAGGGCACTTCGTGGTCGAAGACGCGCGCCCCGAGATCATCACCGCCATGCGGAAGTTCCTGGACGGCAAGCCGCAGGATTACACCGACGAGCACCACAGCAGCGTCAGCCTTCACGTGTGAAGTGCGGCGGTGCCTCAGCGAGAGACAGATGCAATTGAGCGAAGTCCAAGTGATGGCAAGCGTTCACGCCCCGGAGTCGCGGGCGAACGTGGCCTCGTTCCTTGAGACCCAGCGGCGTGCGCGGCCGGCGTCGGTCGCTGTGATTGAGCAAGGCAGCGGCCGAAGCATCACGTTTGGCGAACTTGGCCAGCGCATTGAGAACATCGCATGTGGCCTTGGCGAGTTGGGCATCACGCGCGGCACACGCACGATACTGGCGGTCAAGCCGGGCATTGAGTTTGTCGCTCTGGTGTTCGCGCTGTTTCGCGTCGGCGCCGTGCCGGTGGTCGTGGACCCGGGCATGGGCAAGGCGAACCTGCTGAAGTGCATCGCAGAGGCGCAAGCCGGGGCGCTGGTCGGCATACCGCTGGCGCACGCGCTTAGTCTGCGTTATCGCGGCGCCTTCCGTACGGTGAAGCACCGTGTCACGGTCGGCCGGCGCTGGCTCTGGGGCGGGACGACGTACCGCGAACTTGCCGCGCGCGAAGTCAGCGGCAGCAGCCCGGCGATCACGCACTGGCACGACACCGCGGCGATTCTGTTCACGAGCGGCGCGACCGGCCTGCCCAAGGGCGTGGTCTACCACCACGGCATTCTTGTCGCCCAGACCGAGATGATCCGCGATGCCTATGGCATCAAGCCCGGCGAGGTTGACGTTGCCTGCTTTGCATTGTTCGCCCTGTTCAGCGTGGCAATGGGCGTGACTGTGGTATTGCCGGACATGGATTTTTCGCGCCCCGGCCGGGCTGACCCGGCGAAGATCGTGGCAGCCATCCGCGACCACAACGCCACGATGTCGTTTGCCTCGCCTGCGGTGTGGCGCAACGTGGGCCCGTACCTGCTGGACCACGATCTGCGCCTGCCGACGCTGAAGCGCGTGCTGATCGCGGGCGCGGCTGTGCCCTACCAGACTCTGGCACAACTCAAAGAGCGCATTGCGCAAGACGGCGACGTGCACACGCCCTACGGCGCCACCGAAAGCCTGCCGCTGAGCACGATTTCTGCAAGCGAAGTGCTGGCTGAAACGCGGTACGACACGCAAGCCGGCAAAGGCGTGTGCGTGGGCAAACCCGTGGCGGGCGTGAACGCGAAGGTGGTTCGCATTACCGAAGGCCCGATCGCGAGTATCGAGGACGCGGTCGAACTGCCGGTGGGGGAAGTCGGCGAGATCATCGTCTCAAGCGCGCCCACTACCCGCGAGTACTTCAACCGTCCCGAAGCCACCAAGCTGGCCAAGATCAGGAGCGCAGGCTTCCAGACTGCATCAGACGCACGCCTCCGGTCCGCGACGGCCGTGGACAAGATGTCCACAGCAGATGCAGGCGGGACGCCTGCGCTCCCGGCCATATCACAGCTCTGGCATCGCATGGGCGACACCGGCTTTCTGGATGCCCAGGGAAGGCTTTGGTATTGCGGGCGCGTCGGGCACACCGTGTGGACCGAACAGGGCCCGTTGTTTCCCGAGCAGCTTGAAGGTGTGTTCAACAACCACAACGCCGTCACGCGCAGCGCACTGGTCGGCGTCGGCCCGCCCGGCGCGCAACAGCCGGTGATCGTCGTCGAATGCCACTACGGCTACGTGCCGGACAAAGAGCTGCAGGTACGCATCGAGGCCGAACTGCTGGCGATGGCTGCGGAACATGCATTGACACGTCAAGTGAAGCGCGTGCTGTTTCACGGCCCGTTTCCGGTGGATGTGCGCCACAACGCCAAGATCGACAGGCAAGCATTAGCCCGCTGGGCCAAGGAGCGGGCGTGAGGGTACTGGTCACTGGTGGTGCGGGTTTCATCGGCTCGCGGATTGTGCAGCGCCTTGTGGAACAAGGCGCGCAGGTGACCACTTGCTCGCGCAACAGTCCCGAGTGCCCTGTCGCAGGCAGCGAGCACCGGTTGCTTGATCTGTGCGACCCACAGGCCACGCAGGCCGTCGTTGAGGGACACGACGCAGTGTTCCACGTCGCCGCGAAAGCCGGCGTTTGGGGGCCGCGTCGCGAGTATTTCTCCATCAACGTGCAGGGCACGCGCAACGTGCTGGCGGCATGCCACAAGCACGGCGTGAAGTCGCTGGTCTACACCAGCACGCCCAGCGTGGTGTTCGCGCGCGGCGGCATCGATGGCGGTGACGAGTCGCTGCCGTACCCGAAGCGCTACCTGACGCACTATGCCGAAAGCAAAGCAATCGCCGAGCAAGAGGTGCTGGCCGCCAGCGGCATCGGCGGGTTGCGCAGCGTGGCGATTCGCCCGCACCTGGTGTGGGGCCACGGCGACCCTCACCTGCTGCCGCGCGTGCTTGACCGGGCGAAAGCCGGCAAGCTCAAGCAGGTCGGCGACGGCAGCAACAGCGTGGACATCACCCACGTGCACGACGCCGCCGATGCGCACCTGCTGGCACTGGAACACGTCGAGGCTGCCGCAGGCAAAGCCTACTTCATCAGCAGCGAGACTGTGCAGCTGTGGCCGTGGCTGAACCGCGTGCTGGAGCGCGCCGGGGTTGCGCCACTGACAGCCAGGGTCAGCGCGGGCACGGCATACAAGGCGGGCGCAGTCATGGAGTTCGTGTGGCGCATGTTCGGCATCGCGTCAGAACCGCCCATGACGCGCTTCGTGGCCGAGAACCTTGCGACGTCGCACTGGTTCAAGCCCGATGCCGCAAGACGCGACCTCGGCTATGCGCCGCGATGGACCGGCGACAAGGCATTGGACGAATACTTCGCAGTCTCTCGCAGAGGCGCAGAGACGCAAAGGGAAGCAATGGCAAAGGCAACCGCTTGAAACAAGGCATCTGCAGACGGACAGCAGTTCTCCGCGACTCCGCACCTTTGCGCGAGATCGCTGTCAGCAAGGAGCAACGCCATGGATGAAGTCTTGAGGGATCACTTGACGATGTTCGAGACGTTCTTCAACGCGATCGGCTTCAAGTCGCGGCTGGGGCGGGTCTGGGGCATGCTGGCGCTTTCGGGCAAACCGATGAGCGCCGCCGAGATCACCGCCGAGCTCGACATGAGCGCCGGCAGTGTCAGCGAGTGCCTGAACGAACTGCGCGAATGGGGGGCCGCGACGGCCGAGTTCTCCAGCGAGCATCGCTGCCAGATGCACAGTGCGGTCAGCGATACCATGAGCATCGTGACGACCGTGCTGCGCCGCCGCGAAGCGCTTGCGGTGCAGAACTTCAAAGACAACGCGCGCTCGGCCCTTCGGCACGTTACCGAGAGCTACGGCGAAAAAGACCCGCGCGCCAAGACGTTGCAAAGCATCGTGACCACCAGCGAAATCGCCGAAGCCACAATCCAGTTTTTTGTGGCTGCCAGCAGCGCGGTGCCCAGCGACCAGGACTCGCGCCTGTCACGCGTGATCCGGCGCATGACCGCCATCGGCATGAAGGTGCCCGGCGAACTTTCCAAGATGCGCAACAACCGGCGCAAGACGTCGCCGGTCAAGGAGGACGCCCATGTCTAGTCTCGCACGAGTCGTCATCACCGGCGTCGGTCTGACAGCGCCCAACGGCAATAACCTGGCAGAGTACCGGCAGGCTTTGCTTACCGGCAAGTCCGGCGTGCAGCCCTACGAAATCCGGTACTTCGGCAAGACGATTGCCGGCGTGTGCAACTACGACGCGCTGCGCTACCAGAAACGCAAAGAGGTGCGGCGCGGCACCCGTGCCGGCAGTATCGCGGTTTACTGCGCCAACGAGGCGCTGGGCGACGCGGGCATTGCCTGGGCGGGTGTTGACAAGTCAAGGGTCGGCGTCTACGTCGGCACCACCGAGCACGGCAACGTCGAGACCGAAACCGAGATCTACGAGGTCAGCAAGCAGAACTACGACCTGTCGTTCTGGACGCATCACCACAACCCGCGCACCGTCGCCAACAATCCGGCGGGTGAAGTCACGCTGAACCTGGGTGTCACAGGTCCTGCATATTGCATTGGCGCCGCGTGCGCCGCCGGCAACCTGGGGTTGATTCACGGCGTGCAGATGCTGCAACTGGGCGAGGTGGACCTCGCGTTCGGCGGCGGCGTCAGCGAGAGCATCCACACTTTCGGTATCTTTGCCGGGTTCAAGCAGCAGGGCGCGCTGGCCTGCCATGCCGACCCCACAAAGGCGTCACGCCCCTTCGACACGCGGCGCAACGGCATCGTCGTCGCGGAGGGCGGCTGCCTGTTCACGCTGGAACGGCTGGAAGACGCCAAGCGGCGCGGCGCGAAGATTTACGCCGAGGTCGCGGGCTGGCACATCAACAGCGACAGCACCGACTACGTGCTGCCCAACGCCGAGCGCCAGGCCGAATGCATGCGTGCAGCCGTCAAGCGCGCGGGCATGACACCCGCCGACATCCACATCGTGAACACCCACGCCACGGGCACGCACATGGGTGACGAGATGGAAGCGGCGGCGGTAAGCGCCGTGTTCGGCGATTACGACAGCGTCAACGTCAACAACACCAAGAGTTTCATCGGGCACGCAATGGGGGCGGCGGGCAGCCTTGAACTGGCCGGGAACCTGCCCAGTTTTGACGACGGAGTCGTGCACCCGACGATCAACATTGAGCAGCTTGACCCGCAGTGCAACGTGCGAGGGCTGGTGATCAACAAGCCCCGCAAGGTCGAGAGGGTGGACACCATCATGAACATGAGTTTCGGCATGCTCGGTATCAACAGTGCCGTGATCGTGAAAAGGTACGCAGGATGAAATCAGCCCCGGCCGGAAGACCGGGGACACGCGGCGCGGTTGCCGCGTGAACGGGACGAAATCAGACGCCCGCAAGGGCACAACCAAGGAAACGGACAATGACAGACGAACACATCAAGCAGGCCATCATCGGCATCATCGCGGACATCGCGCCCGACGAAGACACGGGCAGCATTGATCCCGCGGTGCGGCTGCGCGACCAGATGGACCTGGATTCGATGGACTTCCTGGACATCGTGATGGAGCTGCGCAAGCGCTACGGCGTGCAGGTGCCCGACACGGATTACCAGCACCTGGCAAGCCTCGACAGTTGCGTGGCGTACCTGCGCGACAAGATGGCCGGCAAGCAGTTGGTCAGTTAGCAGTTGCCAGTTGTCGATGGTCAGTCAATCAGACTGACCCCGACAGCCAACTGCCAACTGAAACCGATAACTATGGCTCAGTACGACGCCATCATCATTGGTGCAGGCATGTCCGGCCTGGCAGCCGGAATTCGCCTGGCGATGTACGACAAGAAAGTTGTCGTGCTGGAGCGGCATTACGTGTGGGGCGGCTTGAACTCGTTTTACCAGTTCAAGGGCCACCAGTTTGACGTGGGCTTGCACGCGCTGACGAATTACGCGGCCAGGGGCGCGCGGGGTTTGCCGCTTTCGCGCCTGTTGAAGCAGCTTCGCATCCGCTGGGACGATCTCGACCTGCACCAGCAGGGTTTCTCGGCAGTCAGTTTTCCGGGCGTGAAGCTGAAGTTCAGCAACGAGTTCGAACTGCTGCGAAGTGAAGTCGCGCGGGCGTTTCCACAACAGGCGGATGGCTTTGACGCCCTGACCCGCGCCGTGCGCGAGTTCAACGAGCTTGATCTTGAAGCCCCGCAACAAGACGCGCGGCCCGTGGTGAGGCGATTCATCAATGACCCGTTGCTGGAGGACATGATCTTCTGCCCGCTGATGTACTACGGCAGCGCCCGCGAGCACGACATGGACTGGGACCAGTTTGTCGTGATGTTCAAGAGCATCTTCTTCGAGGGCTTTTCCAGGCCGCAGCAGGGCGTGCGGCACATCCTGAAGCTCTTGATTGACCGGTTCCGCAAAGCCGGCGGTGAGCTGCGCCTGAAAACCGGCGTCCGTCGCATCCTGACGGATGGCAATCGCGCCACGGGCGTTGAGCTCGACAACGGCGAAACACTCACAGCCGAAACAGTGCTGAGCAGCGCCGGTTTGGTGGAAACCGAGCGCATGCGGGGACAGGAGCCCGGAGCGCAAGCGACGGGTAAACTCTCGTTTACAGAAACGATTAGCGTGCTCGATCAACCGGCAAAACACGTCGGCATCGAGGAGACCATCGTTTTCTTCAGCAACACCGCGCGTTTCAATTACGCGCAACCAGCCGACGACGTGGACACGTCGAGCGGCGTAATCTGCATGCCCGGCAACTTTGATCTGCCCAGCACACCGAGAGACCACCTGGTAAGAATCACCAACATCGCAAACTACGACCGCTGGGCGGCGCTTGGGAGCGCAGGCTTCCAGCCTGCATCCGGTGCGGGCCTCCGGCCAGCGCCTCAAGCCGCGGACGAGACGTCCGCGGCGCATGCAGGCGCGACGCCTGCGCTCCCGTACTACACAGCCAAGCAGCACTGGTACGAACGAAGCTGTGCAGACGCGATCAGCCACATCGCCGACTTTCGGCCGCACGTGACGCTGGTGGATATGTTCACACCGCGCACGATCCGGCATTACACAGGCCACGAAGGCGGCGCCGTGTACGGCAGCCCGAAGAAGCTGCGCACGGGCGCCACCGGCATTGAAGGTCTTTACATCATCGGCACAGACCAGGGGTTTCTGGGCATCATCGGCGCGGCGCTAAGCGGCATCAGCATGGCCAACCGCTGGGTGCTGCAGCGCGACACCTCAGCAGTAGAGGCAACATGACGACAGACCAACAACAGGGGTTCAACCTCAAATCCGAGGGCAAGCGCGTTTTGCGCGGCTCCAGCGGCGGGCGCGTTGACCAGAAGGCTAACCCGGTCGAGAAGGCCAAGGGTGAGTACGACGTCGTTGTGATCGGCGGCGGCTTGGCTGGTTTGACGGGCGCCAACGTGATGGCGACGCAGGGCTATCGCGTGTGTTTGCTTGAGCAGCACTACAACTATGGCGGCATGGCGACGTGGTTTCGCCGGCCGGGCGGGCATGTGTTTGACATTTCGCTGCACGGCTTTCCCGTGGGCATGGTCAAGTCGATGCGGCGCTATTGGTCCAAGGAAATCGCCGACAGCATCGTGCAGCTTGAGAGCATTCGCTTCGACAACCCCCAGTTCAGCTTCGAAACCCAGTTCACGCGCGAGGATTACACCAACAAGGTCGTGAACGCGTTCAAGCTTGACCGCGCGCACGTGGAGAGCTTCTACGACTACCTGCGCAAGATGGAGTATTACAACAACGACGGCACCACCACCGGGCAGATGCTGGAGCGCTTCTTCCCCGGCCGCAACGACGTGCACCGCGCGTTCATGGAGCCGATCACCTACGCCAACGGCAGCACGCTGCACGAGCCCGCGATCACCTACGGCATCGTGTTTTCCAACTTCATGAGCAAGGGCGTGTTCACGTTCAGCGGCGGCACCGACCAGTTGATCATGCGCATGCGCAAGATCATGGCGCAGAGCGGCGTGGACATGTTCAGCGGCGCGCAAGTCGAGCGCGTGCTGGTTGAGAAAGGCCGCGTGGCGGGTGTGCGCGTGAACGGCCGCGACATCAAGGCCCGCACCGTGCTCAGCAACGCCAACATCAAGGCGACCGTGCTGAAGCTTGCCGGCGAAGAGAACTTCAAGCCTGAGTTCATTGAGCAGACAAAGGCTGTGCGCCTGAGCGGCAGCTCGTGCCAGGTCTATATCGGCATCCGGCAGGGCGAAGAAATCCCGTTCATTACCGACCTGCTGTTCTGCAGCGAGGCGACGCACTTCACCAGCGAAGAGCTGTGCGACATGCACACCAAGTCGCGCACGTTCAGCTTCTATTACCCCAAGACACGGCCGCACCTCAAGAACGCCGGCTTTACGATTGTCAGCAGCAACAACGCCAACTGGACGGACTGGCAGGGGCTCGACGAAACCGAGTACGAGCGCGAAAAGAACGCGCTGATCGAGCGCACGGTCACGCACCTCGAAAAGTACATCCCCGACGTGCGCAGCAAGATCGACCACCTGGAAGCCAGCACGCCGCGCACCTTCAACTTTTACACCCAGCAGGTGCAGGGCGCGTCGTTCGGCACAAAGTTCGAAGGTCTTGACGTGTCAATGAAGCTCAGCGAGCAGATCCCGGGCCTGTATCACGCGGGCAGCGTGGGCATCATCATGTCCGGCTGGCTTGGCACCGTAAACTACGGCGTAATCACAGCCAACAAGATGGCCGAGTACCTGCACGGCAGTCGCTCAGGGGTTGCGTCGTGAATCAAGACAACCGCAGAGACGCAGAGACGCAGAGGCTGGCGGGGTCTGCGCGGGGTGATCCGGAGGTGCTGGACGCAATTCCGCACCGCGAGCCGTTTTTGTTTGTGGACCGGGTGGTGGAACGCGCGGAAGGCCGCATCGTGACGGAGCGACTTGTCCGCGCCGACGAGCCACACTTTGCAGGCCATTATCCCGGCAGCCCGTTGATGCCCGGCGTGCTGATCTGCGAGGCCTGCTTCCAGACCGGCGCGATGCTGTTGGGGAGCGCAGGCCTCCGGCCTGCAAATGACGAAGGCGTCCCGCCTTCGTCCTCGTTTCTGGCAGCCAGAGAGGAAGTGCGGGAAAGCTCTCGAGGGTACTTGCCCCACTGGGACCAAGCCGGCGCAACGTACTTTGTCACGTTTCGCCTTGCGGACTCTATCCCCGATGAAGTCAGGAAACGGATTGAACTTGAGCGCTGGGACATAGTGAGGACAGCGGAGCAAGCAGGGCGCACACTGTCGGCGAACGAGCAGGAACGGCTTGAGGCACTTTACTCTGAGCGCGTCGATGAACTCTTGAATGCCGGCCATGGCGCATGCCATTTGAAGGATGATCGATGCGCGGAGGTCGTGGCCGATGCGCTCAAGCATTTCAATGGCGAACGCTACACGCTCTATGCGTGGGCAGTCATGCCGAATCACGTTCATGTTGTCTTCAGGGCGGCCCCGGACCAGGAGCTTTCCGGCATCCTTCAATCTTGGAAGTCCTTCACCGCTAAGGAGTGCAACAGGATCCTTGGCCGCAGCGGAGAATTCTGGCAACGCGAGACATTTGACCGCATCGTTCGTGATCGCGAAGACTTTGACCGGCGCGTGCGGTACACGCTGGAGAAACCAAACGTGGCTGGATTGGTGGATTGGAAGTGGGTCAGCGAAAGGGCGGTCGCGGACCAGAGGTCCGCGACAGATGCAGGCCGGAGGCCTGCGCTCCTGCGCAAACCGGTGCTCACTCGCATTCTGGAAGCGAAGTTCCGGGGCATGGTGGTGCCGGGCGACTTAATGCTGATCGAGGTCGTGCAGGAAGAGAAGATGGGCGACGCTTACGTCATGAACGGCAAGGTCTCTGTTGCCGGCAAGAACGTCTTGCGTGTGAAGTTCATTGTGGCGATGGTTGAGTTAGGCGCGCAGCGAGCTGCGCCGGCGAGCAACGGATGAGCGACTTCCTCCAACTCAACGGTAAAACCGTTGTCGTCTTCGGCGCAGCCAACCGCAAGTCGGTGGCATGGGCGATCGGCTGTACGCTGGAAGATGCAGGCGCTCGCGTGATTCACGTCGTGCGCGACGCCGGGCGCCAAGCCGAAATCGGCACGCTGATCGACAAGCGCCGCGGCATGAAGGGCGGCGCGGGCGCCGTGCTGCTCTGCGACGTGGAGAAGCAGGCCGAAATTGACGCGGTCGCCGCTGAAGTCGCGAAACACGGGCCGATCCACGGCCTGGTGCACAGCCTGGCGTTTGCCAACTACTCCGACGGCTTCAAGCCGTTTCACGAAACGAAACGCGAAGATTTTCTGCAGGCCGTGAACATCAGCGCGTTCAGCCTGGTCGCGATTGCCAACGCCCTGAAGCCGCACTTCGCAGAAGGCGCAAGCGCGATCACGATCGGCATCAGCACGACGCGCATGGCCGCCGAGAATTACGGCTACATGGCGCCGATCAAGGCCGCGTTGCACAGCAGCGTGGTGTTTCTGGCCAAGAGCTTCGCCGGGGCCGTGCGCTTTAACGCGGTTTGCCCCGGCTTGCTGAAAACCAGCGCCAGCGCGGGCATACCCGGCTATCTGGACAGCTACCTGTACGCGGAAAAGGCCACGTTGCGCAAGCAGGGTGTCGCGACGCAGGAAGTCGCCAATGCCGCGGCTTTCCTGCTTAGCCCAGCCAGCAGCGGCATCAACGCGCAGGAAGTGGTGGTCGACGCGGGAATGGGCGTGAACTACTTCGACAAGGCGATCATTGAGCGCATGAGCTAGCCGCCTGGGGCGACAGCACTTCAAGGTCAACGCCTTCCAGCAACGCCTTGAGCACGGTGCACTTGTCTGCGACCTCAAGCATGCGCGCGTGCTGGGCCGGAGTGAACTCGCCACGGATGTCGACTCGCTTGCGAATCAGCAGGTCGTGCTCGCCGTCGCGGCGCTCGCTGGGTTTTCGGCGCACGATCTCGACGTCAACGTTTACGCCGTCCAACCGGATGCCCTTGACGTTTGCATAGCTGCGAAGGGTCAGCGTGGTACATGAAGCAATCGCTCCCGCCAGCATCTCGATCGGGGTGGGGCCGGCGTCGTCGCCCTTGCCCGCGGGTTCGTCGGCAATCAGCGTGTGTGTGCGGGTTTGGCCGGTTCGAATCTCGGTGCGAAACCCGGTGCTTCCCATGCTGGCGGTGGCTTTCATACGGTTTCTCCTGCGGTGCCTGCTGCGCGACACTAACAGGATACAAAGGTCCGGTTAGCAAGGAAAGCCCCGCGGGACGTTACGCCCGCATGTCTAGGCGTGCACGATGTCCGCGCCTTCCAGCAGCGTGCGATTCACGGGGCATTTCTCGGCAATCTGCAGCATGCGCTGGCGCTGTTCGTCGCTGAGTTCGCCCTCAATCGTAATCTTCTTGTGCAGGACAGCCATTTTCGCGTTGGGGCCGGCTTCGTTCTGTTCGCTGGGTGTGCGGCGCCATGCGTCAACTTCGGCGACTATTCTTGCCAGCTTGATGCCCTTGAGGTTGGCGTAGCTGCGGATGGTGGCCACGGTGCAAGCGGCCAACGCGCTGGCCAGCAGCCCGAAGGCAGTCGGGCCGGCGTTGCCCCCGCCCTTGTCCTCGGGTTCGTCGGCAACGACGGCGTGGCCAAGGTCAGGATCGATCCTGATCTCGGTGCGAAAGCCTTCAGGGCCGAGAGTTGCGACTGCTTTCATGACATTCTCCGGTGGGTCAGGGATCGGTTATAGCGGCAAGCAGGCTAGTGGGCAGCGGGAACCAGATAAGGGGCAAGTGGCTGTGAATCACAACAAAAGGTTGGGATTATTGATGAACCCGCGGGCAGCGGCTTCGTTAGCAACGTAATTCGATGTAAATCGCCATACAAAACGTTGCATGGGCCGTACGGGGCGGTACCATACAACTACGCTTGGGGACAGCTTCTGATTAGCGGTGCGAAACGTGCACGAGAGTGCGGGGTTGGTGTTATTTGTCGCGCGACTTGGGCGGCGCATAACTTGGAGGAGTGCAGAAGATGAAATCACGATTCATAGGCTTTTTGGGGTTGCTGGCCCTGTTGCTCATGGGGGCACAGACGCTCTCAGCCGCTTTTGATACCACAGGCGCGACCTTCAACTTTACAAGTACCGGCCAGGTCGGGCAGCTATCGGTCGATGTAGATTTCGGTGGGACGGCACATTCAGAGGTGTTCTTCATTGAGTTGACAACTACCGAGACGGGCTACTACGAGTTTTGTGATTGCACCGGCGCCTCGATGGCGACGAATATGACCGAATGGAACTTGGCCAATCCGTTCGACTTCTCTCAGACGCCTGTCACCGCCCAGACACTGCAATACACCACACCTTCGCTCAGCGGTGTGCACAAGTTCATCTTCTGGGTCCAGATTCTCGCGGCACCAGTTGTATCACCAGCAAGCGTCACCTTGCGTATGCACAACCTGGCGGCGGCAGGTACTTCGACGCTGGGTTGGGTGAACAACCTGATTGGCGCCGCCAACTACGGCACGGCACCTGGCACGACCGCGTCAACATACGTGACGGACGGCTACGTTGAATGCTGGGGCGTTCTGCGAACGATTGAAAACCTGCAGTTCGACTTCTCGGTGAACTTGGGCACGGCCGCAAGCACGTCGATCAGCATGCGTCACTGGACCATTCCTCCGGGCCAGGGGCAAACCACTGGCAGCGGCACGGTGATCTATGAGCTTCACGCGCTGTCCGACACGGGCGGATATGGTACACCCTCTCTTACAATCACCGGCGACACCACTCTGAATGTCGATGGCTGCATCAACTTCTCGACAACTCTTCAGGGCGTGCAGACGTTTCGGGTGAAAATTCTTCCGCAGACTGGCGCGACTGCCACGCTGCACACGCATGCTCAGGTCACTTTTGCCAGCGGTTCCATCCCGGGAACCACGCCCCCGGCGCCTGTCCCGCCGTCGGCGACGCCTCTTACGATCACGCCGGGCGGACAGTCAATCTCGACTTCAACGACCCTGACCGCCTCCGGTGGAACGACGCCGACGACTTATGCATGGTCAATCACCTCGGGCACTGCGGCATCGCTTAGCGCGCCTACCGGTACGACGTCAAACCTTGTGCCCTCGGGGACAGGCTCCGTCACGGTGCGGCTGACCAATGGCTCGGAGTGGATCGAGGAAACCTATACTATCACGACAGGCGGCGGCGGCGGGTCGCCGACGATCACCGGCCCGTCGTCGATTCCGGACGGCGTTGAGAACGTGGCCTATGGCCCCGTCACGATCGTCGCAACTGGCGGCACGCCTCCTTACACCTGGAGCGCAACTGGGTTGCCCACGGGCGTTTCGATCGCCCCGGGCACAGGCGTGATTTCGGGTACGCCCACCGTCAACGGTACGTTCCCCAGCATCGTGGTGACCGTGACCGACAGCGCGGCACAGAATGACGTTCAGAACTACAGCATCACGATTGCGCCTGCGGGCTCTGTCATCATCTCGACCACGGCACTGCCTGGCGGGCAGGTGCCCAACGCTTACAGCCAGAACGTCGTGGCCGTCGGCGGCGCGGCGCCTTACGCCTGGTCTATCACGGCCGGCAATCTGCCGACCGGTTTGACGCTGGGCAGCTCGACCAGTGCCACGGTTGCCATCAGCGGCAACGCCAGCGCAGCCGGTACTTTCAACTTCACGATTCGTGTCGATGAAAACGGCGGCAACTTCGCAACCCGTGCCCTGAGCATCACGATCGCACCCGCCAGCGGGGGCGGTATCGGCAACGGCGGCGGCGGCGGTGGCGGCGGCGGCTGTGCATCGAGCACCAGCAGTGGCGCCTGGTGGCTGCTCGCTGTCGGCGTGGTCGGCGGCGTAGCGCTGTACCGTCGTCGCAAGACGGCCTAGTCTGAAGCCCATGAACACCAACACCCCCGCGATCACGCGGGGGTGTTTCATTGCGCGGGCTGGATCCACGCCTGCATGAATAGTTCCAGCAACTCCGAGGGCGTGGGCACGTGCAGGTCGGCTGCAAATCGCGGTGGGCCCGGGCCGTTCATCACCAGGCACGTGCGCGTGCCGGCGGCCCTGCCTGCCTGCATGTCGTCGCCAAAGTCGCCGACCATCAGCGCGCTTTCCGGCGAGCCGCCGGTGCGGCGCAAAGCCTCAAGCACCGGCTCGGGCGCGGGCTTCATGGGCCCGAACTCACGCGTGATCAACACGTCAATGCGCACGTCAATGGCCTGCAGGATGATCTCGCTGGCCTCCAGCATGTTGCGGGTGACAATCGCCGTGCCGATGTCGCGTTCGCGCAGCGCGTGCACCAGCTCGCGGGCGCCGGGGTTTGTCACAGCCATGCGCGCGGCGCGCCGCTCTTCGGCTTGCACGATCTGCATGGCTGCCCGCTGTTGATCGGGCTGCATTCCGGCAATCGCATGCGTGATTGAGACGCCGGCGGGCAGGTTCAGGCTTCGGCGCAGGCCGTCAAAGTCGATCTCGGGCACGGTCAGTGTGCCGTCGAGGTCAAACACAACTGTGCGAATTTCGGCCAGCATCAGCGGGCCGATTGTGTGGACGCAGTCTCAGTTTCCGCACCACCCGAGAACAGCGCCAACATTGCGCCCGCCGCCAGCGCCGTGCCCGCTGCCAGCGCGCCGATCAGCAGGCTGGACCGAAACTTGCGACGACCCTTCAGGGCCTGCCACTCGAGAAATTCGGTGTCGGTGCGTACGCCACGCAGGCGGCGCAACACTTCGCGGGCGACGACATGTTCGTCGGCCGCCACCTGGACCACGCCCCCCTGGCGGCCCAGCAGCACGCGCTCAAGGTTGCATTGCTGCAGCCGCGCGGTCACGCCGTTGGCGCGCAGAGCGCCGGTCGCCAGCATGGCGTCGGCGTAGCTGTAGGGGTGGTAGACGGCTCGCCATTCCGACACGGTTTCAAGCAACAAAGAGTGTCCACAGAAGATGCAGCGGTCCCATGTGCCAGCCGCTTGGCGGCTGCACGCCGGGCAGTGTTCCAGGCGCTGAAATAAGCTGGCGACCATGGCATAACTGTAGGCAGCGACACCGCTTTGTGAAGGGGCGAACATCGAGCTTACGGATTCAAACGTCTCGGGCCTGCTGCGGCTGCTGGATGGCGCCGATGAGCAATTGCTTGAGGGGCTGCTCGACCAGCTTGCCGCCATGCCCGCCGCCGAGCGCGAACGCATTGAGCAGCGGGCGGCAGGTGCCGGCACCGACGTACGGGTTGCGCTGCGCAGAGCGCGCATTCGGGCGGGCTATCTGCGCGAGCAGCGCCGCTGGGAACTTGCAGTGGCGCGGCCGCGCCCGCGCCTTGAAGACGCGCTGATTGTCCTTGGCGAAGCGGCGGGCATGCAGGGTGTGCAAGACGTGAGCGCCCGGCTTGACGCGCTGGCCGCCGAAGTCGGCGAGCGCCTGAGCGGCGACCGCGCATTTGATACCGGGTTGGCTGCCATCGTCGAGGTGCTGCACGTGAAGCACAAGCTGCGCGGCAGCGAAGCCAACTATCACCACCCGTCGAACAGCTATTTGCAGTGCGTGCTGGACACCGGGTTGGGCATCCCGATCAGCCTGTGCGTGGTGGCTGTACTGGTGGGGCAGCGACTGGGGCTGCCGGTGCATGGCATGAGCACGCCCGGGCACTTCTTGGGTTTCTACGGCGACGCCGAACTTGGGATTGGCACCTGGTTTGACCCTTTTCGTGGATTTGCCCGAATCTCGCAAAGTCAGGCTACAGCGCTGGTTGCGCAGTTTGATGAGGGCTTTCAGCTCACGCCGGCCAGGCCGGCGGACGAGCGCCAGATTCTAGAGCGCTGGCTGAACAACCTGATGAGCGCCTGGAGCGAGCAGGCCGAGCGCGAACACCTGCGAAACCTGGCGCTGTATAGTGCGATTCTGGTGCGCTGAAACCGCGCAACTCACGCAGCGGCTCAGGGTTGAATGTAAGTCAACGCGTGGCAAAGCTACTGAAGGACCAGGAGGTGCGTATGTCCAAGGCGAGATGGGCGCTGTTTGCGCTTTTAGTGGTCATGACCATCGTCGCCGCGGGCGGCCACAGTCTTGCCCAGCGCAACAAGGGCAAGGGCAAGGGCGGCCCGCCGTCCGGCCCTGCACCCTGGAAGAAGGGTGGCAAAGGCGATACCAGCCTGCCGCCACTGAAGATCGAAGACATCAAGTCTGAGGGCGTCTACGAGATCCTGAACCTGCTGCCGCAGAAGGATGACCAGCCGCGCATCGGCGTGACAGACAAGATTGCCTATCGCCTGGCGTCGTACGACGCGCCAAGCCACACGCTTAAGTTCGTGACGCTGGACCTGGCCAAGGGTGCGTTGGGCAGCAAGTCGATCAAGCTGCCACCCGAGTGCCCGAGCTTTACCGGCATGCCGCGCATGGCTTACGATAGCGGCGAGTGCTGCGTGATCTCGCAACAGGCGGCGACGGTGTTTGTGGATGTGGGCACGGGCAAGGTCAAGTTCGCCGCCGGTTTTGACTCAAGCGTGCCGCAGAGTGAGCCGGACCCGAAGGGCAAGGGCAAGGACAAGGGCTGGCCCAAAGATCGTGAAAAAGCGTCAGTGCCGGCGTCTGCGTACCGGGTGCATGGCTCGGCGGGGGGCAAGTTTGCGCTGTCGGTCAAGGTGGACTACGACGACAAGGCCAAGAGCTACACGGGCAACGGCGCCACGCTTCACAGTGTAGATGGCAAGAGCATCCCGCTGGCTTGGGACCACGGCCGTTACGGCGTGCCGCCCAAGGCGCGCGACGGCGTGTTTGCGGTGACCGAAACGGAAATCATTGTGCTGGTCACGCAGCCCAGGACCGCAGGCGCGTTCAGCAGTGCGCATGAGATGAGTTGCATCGTGTTTGACCGCAAGGGCACGCCGAAAGAAGTCCAGACATCGACCGAGAAGTGGCACGGCAGCAATGCCGTGCGCTCGACCATCAGCCCCGACGGGCAATACATCGTCGCGCACCCCGAAGACGGCTTGCACCGGTTTGTGATCACGCGCGGCACCTGGCAGCGCGGTTACAAGACCGACTACCACGACGCCTGCCTTGGATTCGCGCCTGGGGGCGGCGTTGGCGTATTTATCGAAAACCACACGCCGCAACGTGCAGCCATCAAGGCGATCAAGCTGGGCACGGGCGAGACCATCTGGGAAACCAGCGTGCCCCACGACGACGTGCAGGGCGAGGGCGATGACGAGCCGTTTACCGCGATCGGCCCCGCGGCCATGGTCGTGGCCGCCAAGTGGGGCATCATGTCCGGCACGACTGCCGACCCGCCCCTGATGCTGTACGCGGCCAAGGCTGTAGACTTCGTGCCACTGAGCATGTCGTACGATGAAAGCGGCAAGATGGTTGCGGTGCTGGCGACTGACCGCATCTTTGTGCTTGATGCCAAGACACGCACCGAACTTTGCAGCGTGCCGTTCGAGAAGACTCTGCCCGCCAACGCGCTGGGCGAATTCATCAGCTTTGACAGCAAGGGCAAGAAGTTGCTTGCCTGCGCGCGCGGCAACGGCGTGTGGCTTGTAGATCTGTTGACCAGCAAGATTGAAATGACTGCGCCGGCGGTGCCGGGGACGTTCGCGCGCGCGCTGCCGGACCTGTCGGGTGTGATTTACTCGCAGCCCAAAGACCAGGGCGGCAACGTGATGGTCCAGAAGCTGGACGGCAGCGAAGCGCAGCGCCTGTACCGCTGCGAGTACAAGGACACGATTGCTGTGTGCCTGTGGGTCGATGAAAAGGGCAAAGAGTTCCTGGTCACCGAGCGCGACGTCGGCGAAGGCAAACTGTTCCTCGTCGACGAAAAGGGCGCCAAAACCCTTGAGTACAACGTGGCCGACGTGGACTCGGCTTACACCGGCGACAACGCGGTCGCGGCATTCGTCACCAAGAAAAAGCAGGCGGTGTTAATCAACGAAACCGCAAAGTGGGGCTATACCGGCATCAACTGCTCGGTACTGGTCCCCGGCGAAGAACCGATGGAAGAGCTGTTTTCGGCTGTCTTCAAAACCGAAGACCTGCCGGGCCGCAGCACCTACGGCGCCACAGCCGCATCACCTTTCTTCGGCGGTCTGTTCTGGGGCGATGCCAGTGTCGCGCGCTTTGCCTGCCCCGCCGGCGTGCTTGAAGCCGACATCACAAAGGGCGTGTTCACGCTGTATGCCTGGAGCCGCAGCCCGCAAGGCCTGGCGGCGATCAACCCCAAGGGCAAAGAGTTCTTTGTCGCGGGCAGCGGCGGCTTGACCACGTACAAACTGAAGTAGGCCGCGATTCCGGCCTTCCCGGCATGCACAACGTGCGTGCCGGTTTGTTTTTCGTAACGTACCGCTGATGCGCGTTGTCTTTCTTGGTACGCCGGAGATTGCCTTGCCCACGCTGCGGGCCTTGGCGGCCTCGCACGAGTTATGCGCGGTCTTTACGCAGCCAGCGGCGCGCCGCGCGCGCGGCGGCAAGACCGAATCGAGTCCCGTGGGGCACGCGGCATCAGCGCTCGGCATAGAATGTCACGAGGTGGAAAGCGTGAACGCCGGCGAGCCGCTGGCCCGCATGCAAACGCTGAAGCCGGACGTGATTGTCGTGGTCGCATTTGGGCAACTGTTGAAGCGTGCGGTGCTTGGGTTGCCGCGCCACGGTTGCCTGAACTTTCATCCCAGCGCGTTGCCGAAGTACCGCGGCGCGGCGCCGGTGCAGCGCGCGGTGCTTGATGGAGTCACCGATTCAGGCCTGACCATCATGCGTTTGGTGAAGAAGATGGATGCGGGGCCGATCCTGTTGCAGCGGGCGTGGCGCATGGACCCGGACAAGAACGCGCAAGAGCTGCTGGCCGAAGCCGGCGAAGCCGGGGCGCCAATGATGCTGGAAGTGCTTGCGCAGCTTGAGCATGGCCTGGCGGCCCGCGAGCAGGACGAGTCGCAGGTCACGTTTGCGCCGCCGCTGACCAGGTCCGACGGCGAGCTGCTGTTTGCCCGGCCGGCGACCGAGTTGCACAACCGCATTCGCGCGGTGCAGCCGTGGCCCAAGGCCGAAGCCTGGATTGAACGCGAGCCTAGCGTGCGAGTGCTGGTGCAGCGCGCAGTCGTCGAGCCCGGAAGCGGCGAGCCGGGCACGATTCAGGGAATCAGCCGGCAGGGCATACGCGTTGCATGCGGAGACGGCGTGTTACGCTTGTTAGAACTGCAGCTGGAGGGCAAACCGCCGCGCCCGGCGCGCGATGTTGCCAACGGCTTGCGCTTGAAACCCGGCGAGAGGTTCAGGGCCTGAGATGGCAAAGAAGTCCGGCTTTACCGAGATACTGCAGGGCGGCGAAACCCCGCCTGATACCCAGGTTGCCGCGACGCCGCCTGAAGTGTCGGCGTTGGGAACGCTGATTCGTGCCAACCACATGATCAGCCTCAAGGGCTCCGAGAAGGCACTGGCACTTGAGCAGATGGTGGCTACCGCGGCGCGGGCACTCAACCTGAACGCGGGGCAGCAGCTCGACTTGTCAGCCGCCGTGCAGGCGCGCGAAGCCGCACTGAACACGCAGTTGGGGCCTGGCTGGGCGGCGCCGCACGCCATGCTCGACATCAGTGAGGGGTTGGTGCTTGTTGTGGGGCGGTCGCTCTCTGGCATCGACTATGGCCGGCCCGAGCTTGGCCGCGTGCACCTGCTGTTTCTGCTGATCAGTTCGCCCAGTACCCACGACCAGTACCTGCGCGTGCTGTCGCAGATTGCCAACGCATTCAAGGACGCCGGCGGCCCCGAGCGCATTGAGCGTGCCGTCCGCGCCGATACGCCACAGAAGCTGCGTTCTGCGCTGGGTGAGGCGGCGAAGCGTCAACGCGTGCGGCTGTCACGCCGCTTGCCGCCGGTGTCGCGGGCGCTGATACGCAACCTGCTTCGCTTTGCCGATGAGATAGACGCCGAGGCCATCCTGCTGTTCAGCGACGTATTCCGAAACCAGGCGCTGTTGAGCAGCTTCATCAGCAAGCGCATTGTGCTGGCAACGCGGGCGACAGATGTGCCGGAAGCGTTGTCTGAAAAGGCTCGTGGCGTGATACGCCTTGCTCGCGGCGAGTTCAGCCCCGAAAGTGCCGTGCAACTGGCCATGCTGGCGGCGGGTGCCCGCGGATTGCTTGGCAACGGGCAGCGCATCGTCGCGGTGTGCGGCGACAAGGGCAGCGACACGTTTGACACGATCCGCATAGAAACTCCCCGCAGCATGGTTTCTCGCATCTACAGCGGCGGGACCAAAGAGGCGGTGCTGCCCGAGGTGTTTGAGCGCGCGATCCAGTTGCTGGTCGAGCTGGCCGAGGAAGGCCGCGAGGGCAATCGTGTCGGCACCAGCCTGATTCTAGGCGATGAGGATGCCGTACGCTCGATGACGCAACAGCTCACGATCAACCCGTTCCGCGGCTATGCCGAAAATGAACGCAACCTGATGGATGCGGCGCTGGAAGAAACGGTCAAGGAGTTCGCGGCACTGGATGGCGCGTTTGTCATCAGCCGCACAGGCATTATCCAAAGCGCGGGCACGTACCTGAACCCGCCCGCGGAGATCCGTGTTGATCTTGTCTCCGGCCTGGGTACCCGCCACCGTGTCGCCGCGGCCATGACCAAGGCGACCAAGGCCGTGGCACTGGTGCTGTCGCAAAGCACCGGCCGTGTCACCGTTTTCAAGGGTGGGCGCGAAGTGCTGACCGTGTCGGCTTCACGCCGGCGTGTAGAAACTTCTGCCGGGGGCGACGAGTGACGCAACCGCCTGAGCCCGAACGCATCATTGAGGCAGAAGT
This sequence comes from Planctomycetota bacterium, assembly GCA_020849795.1. Classification (GTDB taxonomy): domain Bacteria; phylum Planctomycetota; class UBA8742; order UBA2392; family UBA2392; genus JADJRK01. The sequence goes on from JADZFR010000022.1 coordinate 23,863, forward strand.
TGTCCCGACTGCCAACGAGGCCAGCCAGCCCGTGAAGGTTGAGCGTGTCAGCGAGAGCAGCATCGGCCCCGCCCGTTTTGCCTCGCGCACGGTCTTCAGCTACGGCACGGCGGAACTGAACCCGGGTGCGATTCGAAGGATGCGCTGGCGGCTGGGGCTGCTGGCGATAGCTTCCGCAGCAGGGGCCGGGTTGACGGCCTGGTTTGCCGCGACAACACCACACGTACTGCTGGCTGCGGTCCTGTTGCTGGTGTGTGCGGCGCTGGTCTTGCTGGCGATTGTAATCGGGGCCGCATGGCGACTCATGGGCCGTCTGCCGCACTAGCGCACGTGTCGGCAAACCGCCGTGCGATGCTGGAAATAGGGGGCGCGCAGTTGCGCGCTCCTTCTATATTGCGCCCATGACCGTGAACCGAAACCCCCAAGCGCAGCAGATGGCCGACGAATCGATGGTCCGCAACCTCGCGGCCCAGGCTCGCGCCATCTGGCCCCAGGAGCGGGCGTTGTTTCAGGGCTATGGGCTGGCCGCTGACGCGAGCATTCTTGATCTGGCGTGCGGCACCGGCGAGATCACGAGCCGGCTGGCCGAACTGTTCCCAGACGCGACACTGCTGGGCGCTGACCTTGAACAGTCGCACCTCAATTCAGCCGCCCAGCGCTGCGCGCGGTTTGGCGACCGCGTCAGGTTTGAGCGCGCCGACGCCTACGAACTGCCCTGGCAGGCCGAGTTCGACCTTGCCGTCTGTCGCCACATGCTGCAAGCCGTGCCCGAAGCCTGGAAAGTGGTTGCGCAGATGGCGCGTGCGGTCAAGCCGGGCGGGCGGCTTCACGTGCTGGCCGAAGACTACAACATGATGCACTTCTGGCCGGTGGCCGGCGACAACGACGAGTTCTGGCGGCTGGGCCCGATTGCGTATGCGCGCAACACCGGCACCGACCTGCGCGGCGGGCGCAAAGTATTCACGTGGATGCGCGAGCTGGGGCTGACCGACGTGCGCGTAGACTACGTTACGCTGGATACCGTGCGCGCCGACCGCGAAACGTTCGCGCAGATCTGGGAAGCGTGGCGCGACGGATACACCGACGTGATCGCCGGGAACACAACCTTGACACGTCAACAGGTGTGGGACGGCTGGAACGAAATGATCGCGGCCATTCGCAACCCCGACGGCTACGCCTGCTGGCACATCCCGATCATCACAGGCGTGAAACCGTCAACGCATATCGCCTGAACCCGGGTCTACTCGCGTGCGGCCAGCCAGCGTTCTGCGTCAATCGCGGCCATGCAGCCTGTGCCGGCGGCGGTGATGGCCTGACGGTAAGTATGGTCCTGCACGTCGCCCGCGGCAAACACGCCCTCTACGCTGGTGTAGGTGTTCGGGTGCTCATGCGGGCCACCCGCCGCCGCGCCCGTCACGAGATAGCCGTTGTCGTGCATTTTGAGCTGGCCCTTGAACAGGTCTGTGTTCGGAATGTGGCCAATGGCCAGGAACACACCGTCAGACTTGATGTCGGTGACCTTGCCGGTCTTGGTGTTCTTCGACTTGATGCCGCAGACGGTGCCGTTGTCGCGCTTGAGGTACTCCAGCGGCTGCTCGTTCAGTGTCCAGGTGATCTTCGGGTTCTTCTTTGCGCGCTCAAGCATCGTCTTGCTTGCGCGAAACTCTTCGCGGCGGTGCACCAGGTTAACGTCGCCAAATCGTGTCAGAAACGATGCCTCTTCCATGGCGGTGTCGCCGCCGCCGATCACGATCATCTTCTTGTTGCGGTAGAACGCGCCGTCGCAGGTGGCGCAGGTATGCAAACCGCGGGCAATCAGCTTTTCTTCGCCGTCAATGCCCAGCAGCCGCGAGCGCGCGCCTGTCGAGATGATGACGGCTTCGGCGATCAGCTCGGTGTCGTCCACCCAGATTTTGAACGGCGGTTTGCGGAAATCGACCTTTGTGACGTCCACATCGCGAAACTCGGCGCCGAAGTCAATCGCCTGTTGCCGCATGCGTGCCATCAGCTCGGGGCCCGAGATGCCGCCGTTGGGAAAGCCCGGGAAGTTCTCAATCTCGGTCGTGAGCATTAACTGCCCGCCCGGCGGCCCACCGGCGCCAAAACCTGCCAGCACGAGGGGTTTCAGCCCGGCGCGCGCGGTGTAAAGCGCGGCGGTGTCGCCTGCGGGGCCACTGCCGATGACGATGATGCGGTGCTTTTCGCTCATGATGTAACCCTTCCGGTTGTCATGGGTATAAACAGGCCGGTGCCTGCTTTCCATTCCCTAGCCGGGATCACTGGCATTGAATCGTGTCAGTCCCTAACATCCGGCCGATGAACAAGGGCCGAAAGATCTGGCTTGCCTTGGCGCTGGCGTGGCTTGTGCCGGGGCTGGGGCATTTCTATCTCAAGCGGCCGCTGCACGGGCTGTTCTTCCTGGCGGCGATTGGCGGTTTGTACGCAGCCGGCTTGATCATCGCGCAGGGCACGGCGGTGAACTACACACTGCACGAATACTACTTCTATTGCCAGATGTTTGCCGGCCCGGTGACGTTTGTGATTGAGGCCTTGCGAGGCAAAGAGTCGATCTACCTGGGCGAGAGCATCAGCGTGTTTGCTCACCAGTCAGGTGTGGTGTACGTGGCTACAGCGGGCATCTTGAACCTGATCGCCATCTGTGAGTTGTATCGCCGCTGGGTGCAACCGGACGCCCCCGGCCCGTCCGACACCATGCGCGTGGACCCCGTCACGAAGGCGATCGGCGATGCTTGAGTACGTGCTGATGTATCTGCCGCTGGCGCTGGTCGCAGGCCTGGTCATGGGCGTTGCGGGCAGCCGCGAATTCAAGCGCGGCCTGCTGCGCGGGCTGCTGAATGGGGCATTGCTAAGCGGTGGCATGGCGGCGCTGGTGTTTCTGGTGCAGTTGGCCACGGACCCGACCTTGCTTTCGTGACGCTCGTCGGCGCTCGCGACTTTCGCCGTAACCCGCCTTCTGGTGAAATAGGCTTACTGGAGCGACCTTGGCACCGCGCGAAGCCGTTGTGCGTGAGTACTCAACCGGCGAAATACTCTGCCGGCAGGGTGCGGCCGCGGACCGGCTGTTTGTGCTGCGGGCCGGGGGCATTCGTTGCAGCGTCGTGCCCGACAAGGTGCTTGTTGAGGCTGACGACGCGCGCCTGTCACGCGGGCACGACATCGCGTTTTTCAATGAACCCGGCAGCTCGATCGGCGTAGAAGGCGCGCTGGCCGGCCACTACCAGAGCAGCCTGATCGCCGCGGAAACCAGCGTAGTGGTTGAAGTGCCGTGCGACACCCGTGGCGTCATGAGCATGATTACCGAGAAGCCTGAGTTCGGCGTGGCGCTCGCGCGTATGCTGGCGCGCCGGTTGATGGCGGCCAACCGCAGCCTTGGCAGCAGCCAGCGCACGGCAAGCCGTTTCCTGCGCGACTTTCAGGGCATGTGCGTGGATTTCTACAACCTGGTGCAGCGCATCGGTGAAGACAGCCAGGGCGAAGATGACGTGTTGCAGGCGTTGAATGCCGCCAAGCGGCATTGGGCTTACGGCGTGGGCGAAAGTGGCGGGGCCGAACTTGCCCGCAACACGCGGGTGCTGATGGCGCGGGTGGTGGACGACAAGGTGATGTCGTCGCGCCAGCACAAGCTGGCGTCGGGTGACTACCTGTGCCGCAAGGGCGACCCCGGGGGCAGCGTCTATCTGCTGGTGTCGGGCCGCCTGAGCGTGAAAATCGGCAGCGAGCAATTCGGCGTAGTGCGACCCGGCGAGACGGTGGGGGAGATGGGCGTGCTGCTGGGCGAAGAAGAACCCAAGCGCATGGCCGACATCGTCGCCGATGAACCCAGCATCTGCGGCGTGATCCCGAACGACCAGTTTGTCGCAATGATCGGCAGTCAGCCGCGCCTGCTGATCAACCTGTGCAAGGTGATGACGCTGCGCGTGAAGTCGTTTGAACAGCTGGCCGCCGAAAGCGATGACGCGTTGCGCGCGGTGGCGGCGCGCTTTGAGGGCGGCGAGACCTCGTTTGAAGAAGACTGCACGTCGCTGCGCGAGAACCTTGAAATGCTGCTGAACGACAACGACCTGGCCCTGCACCAGGAAGTCGAAGCGCTGGCACGCCTTGAAGAACGCTGGACTGAGCGCATGGGCGAACTGAAAGACAAGCTGTCAGCCGCCGGTGCGCGCTAACGCCAGGTGAATTTGCCCTCGCCGCCGTTGTACTGAAAGCGCAGGCTGCCTTCCTTTCCGCCGGTTTTGGGTTTGGCGTACAACTCTCCAGTGCCGGCCGCAGGATTCTCGACGCGGTCTTCCACGCGGTAGTACAAGCCCTCGAGTTCGGCGGGTGACACGCCGCAGCCTGCGCCTCCGCTGCCGATGGGCCCGGTCAGCCGGGTAGGCGCCATGCCGGTCTTGGCAAACGCTACGCGGGCAAAGTTCTTCATGCTGCCCAGCATTTGCTCGCCTTCGGCTTGGCGTGCCTCGGCCGTGTTGCTCGTGATGAGCGGAATCGCCGCCAGCGCCAAGATCGGCAGAATCAGAAACAGGAACACGCCGCCGATGATCAAGCCCCAGGCCCAGCCAGGCATGCCCTTCTTTTGTGGAGGCCCGTAGTAGGGCGGCGGCATGTTGGGCGGGCCGTACCCGGGCGGCATGCCCGGGGCGCCGTGCTGCGGTGGAGCACCATATTGGGGTGGAGCGCCCTGCGGGGCGTACTGCGGCTGGCCGGGTGCCGGGTTATGCGTTCCCGATGCAATCGGTTGCTGTTGCGGTCCGTGCGGCGCTCGCGGCTGGGCCCGCGGAACGTTGGGGCGCGGATTGGGCTGAGACGGATTTCCGTAACCGGGCGGCTGGTTGGGTTGCATGGTAGCGCTCCTGAGACGGGAGGCATGTTAATCACCCGGCAACGCCGACGCTACCAGAATGATGCACATGCAAGTTTGCTGTGCATTGCGCGCGCAGCGCAGGGTGCCTCAAGCCGTCCGAGAATGGACCTGCGCCCACGCCAGTGCGATTCCGAGATGTGTCAGCTCGGGCACCGTTTCGTGAATCCCCTTGATCTCGGGCGCCAGGTGCGCGCCATAGCCACCCGTCGCAATCACACGCGGCGGCTTCGCGTAGGTCTTCACGACCTCAGCCAGAATGTTGGTGACCAGGCCGATCGTGCCATAGTAAGCGCCTGCGTTGATTGCGCTTACGGTGTCGTCGCCGACCGCGGGCGGCTTGTTTTCGCTGATCCTGACCAGCGGCAGCAGCGCCGTGCGCTGGTGCAGTGCTTCCATGGCCAAGCCGATACCGGGGCTGATGACGCCGCCGACATATGCCCCGCCTTTGACCACGTCGAAGGTGATCGCCGTGCCGAAGTCCACGACAACCACGTTCTCGCCCGCGCGATGCCGTGCGGCCAGTGAGTTCACAAGCCGGTCCTGCCCCGCCTGTTCAGGGGTGCGCGTGCGGTTTTCAATCGGGACGGCGCCGTCGCGGCCAAACGCGAAAGCGGGCCTGCCCCAGGCCTGCTCCAGCGTTGCCAGGCCGCGCGGGTTGACGCTGGCGACGACCAACGGCCATGCGTGGTCGGCGGCACCAAGCGCGTCGCGAACCTGCGCCACATCGGCAGAGCTTGACACGTCAATGGTCGCAAGAATGTCCAGGCCGCGCATGGCGCAAAGCGTCATGCCGGTGTTGCCGATGTCGGCGGCAATGATTTCAGCGTCTGGTTTCACGGCAGAGTTGAGCGCACGAGCACCACGTTGCCGTCGGCGTCGATCGCAAGCAAGTCCGGGCGGCCATCGCCGGTGAAGTCGGCCAGCGAAAGGTTCACGGCTGCAAACCCGCCCAAGGCTTCAAGCAGCGACTTCTGGGCCTCGTCGGCTTCAAAGAAACGGCCGACGCCGTCGTTGACCCAAAGTGTAGTCTGCACGCCGTCGCCCACGCGCTCGGTGCTGATCAGGTCAAGGTCGCCGTCGCGGTCAAGGTCGTCCATGGCAAGGTCGAGCAGCACGCCCTTGGATGCCGGCGCGCCCTCGAATGCCTCAAACATGAGGTCTTCGCGCAGCTTCAGCAGTGTCAGGCGCGCGTCATCACCTTCGGGTGCATAGCCCAGTGCCAGGTCCAGTCGACCGTCGGCTGAGAAATCTGCCGGCGACAAACCGAAAAAGCGCCCGCGCAATGCCGTCGTAACCACGGCCTTGAACGGCGAAACATCATCGTCAGCGCTGCCGGTACCGACCCACAGCACCAGGTGCTGCGGGCCAAGGCCGTCGTCGGTCTGCATCACGGCAACGATGTCTGCAATGCCGTCGCGCGTAAAATCGGCGCAGCACAGCTCGCCGCTGAACACCAGCGGCAAGCCGCGGTCGTCGCGCAGCGCCATGTCGGAGCGGCTTTCCCGCCAGCCGTTGCGGCCTTCATTGAACTGCACCCGCCCCAGCGGGCTGGGCCAGAACACATCCAGGTCACCGTCGCGGTCAAAGTCGCCAAGCGCAGGCGCGCCGCGCAGGCCGGTCGGGGGTGTGGGCAGCAACCCGGTTTCGTCGTCGCTGAAGCGACCCTGCCGGTTGTTGCGCAAGAGGCGCGGCTTGGCGCGTGCGTCGGCGGGGATAAACAGCAAGTCCGGGTATGTATCGCGGTCAAAGTCAATCGCCTGCAGGCTGCCGGTTCCGCCCATGTCGATCGGGTCGCCGCTGAGAACGAAGGGTTCTCCCTCGACGCCAGCCAGCCAGACTTGAAGTCGGCCGTCTTTGTCGATGGTTGCCATGTCGGCTTTTCCATCGTCGTTCAGGTCCGACACTGCGGCGGCCAGCGGGGACGGGATGCGCGGCACCGGATTGTAGGCCGCCACAAAGCGCACTTTGCTGTCCACGGTGGGCGGCATTTCTGCGGCATTCACCTTCAGCATCAGCAGGCCGGCGTTGCTGGCGATCATCAGGTGCTCGCGCCAGAACTCAATGCGGTTGACACTGATGCGCGCGCCCAGCGGCAACTGCGCGTCTGGCGTGCCGTCGGACTTGTCATGGTTCAGGTAGAGGGCAATCGCGTCACACACGCCGCGGTCATCCTCAAGGGCAACGATGATGTCGCCGCGGCTGTCGCGGTTGACGTCGCGCAGCGCAAGCGCGCCGGCCAGGCGCGGCTCTTCGCCGGTACGCAGCGTGAAGCGATGTTCGCGCTGGTCGGCACCGCTGACGACGGCCACTTCGGGGCGGCGGCCCCAGAACGCGAGGTCAGCGCTGCGGTCGCCATCAAGGTCGCCATGCGCGGCGCACAGTGCCCCTTGCACGTCAAGGCGCGAGGCGCCGCCCTGCTCGCGAAAGGTGCCGCCGGAGTTCAAAATCACGCGGCCTTTGCCATCTGCGCCCAGCACGTACAGGTCGGGTTTGCCGTCGCCGTTGAAGTCCGCCGCGTTGATGCCGCACGTGAGCATACGCGGGCTCAAGCCGGCGATCTTGATCGATGGCCGGGCACTGAAGCGCACGATGACTTCGCCAAACGCATCCAGAACGGCCAGGTCATCGCGGCCGTCGCGGTCAAAGTCGGCGGCGGCAAGCGCCTGCGGTGCATCCACGGCCAATACCTCAGACGACAGGGCAAAGCGCGAGCCGTTCATCCGCGTCTGGTTGCCCAGCGTCAGCAGCCTTACGCGCTCTGGCCCTCGCAACAACACGGCCAGGTCCGTGGCGCCATTGCCCGAGAAGTCGCCTACGGCAAAGTCCACCGCGACTTCGTCGCCGCCCGGCAGCAGTGTTTCGGCAGAACGCTCAGGGTCGTAAAGCGCGGTGACCGCGCCGTCGGCAAACAGTGTCAGCAGTTCGGATGACCCGTCCCGATTCAGGTCTGCGGTCAGCATGCGCAGCGCGCTGCGATCGATTCCACCGCGGCAAGCCAGCCAGAATGCCGGTTCGTACACAGTGCCGTAGGGCGTGAAGGCGCCGGGCGCCCCTGCCAGGTGATACACCAGGCGCGGGCGCAAAGGCTCTGTGGGTACGCCGTACACGCCGTCGCGCGTCATGGTCAGTTTCAGCGGAACCGGCTGGCCATCACCGCAGCGCAGGCCAAGTCCGCCGGCCAGCGCTGGCAACGCACCGCGCAGCAGCAGCGCGACGCTGTCCACAGCCGGAAACAACGCGCTGCGCGCATTGGCAATGTCGTCCGCCAGCGCGTTGGTGGTGCGCGGCCGAACGTCCGGTTGGGCAATCACGCCGGTCTCGGCGTCCGGCGTCAGCACCAGCACGTAATCGCCGGCGCTGAGCAGCAGCGGGTTGGTGCCGATCGGCTGTTCAAGCTCGATTTCGTGCAGCACAACGCCGTCCGACAGTTGCACCTGGTTTACTCGAAACGGCAGGTCGGCGCTGCCGCGTGTCACCCGAATGGCGGTGCCAGTTGGCGCCTGCAGCACAAGTCGCCGCAGGCTGGGGTGCGGGGCTTTGTCGAGGCGGCCGGATGCGGTCAGGTCAGGCGGAAAGATGCTGCGCACGGCGGGCACCGGCGCGGATACCGGCGCCTGGCCCGGCGTTGAGCTGTTGTTGACGGGCGGCAGTGGGGCACCACAGCCGGCAAGCAGCAGTGCGGCAAAGGCAAAGATCGTCAGTTGTCGCTTCAACGAACCGGACCCCGAAAAGTCTGTCTCTATAGTACGGAAGAAGTGACCCATGAATAACAGGGGAAGTTCCGGTATCTGGCGCCATCAAATACACGGTGCCCGCCTTGGGTGCGGGCACCGGTGAGCGACGGTCGTTAGAAAGCGATCAATGATACACGTCCACGATCACCTTCATGACCGGGTAAACCCATTGCAGCTCGCGCACACTGAAAATCTGAACGTCATGCTGGGGATTGTATGGCGCGAGAATCACGTTGTCACCACGACGCTGGTAAACCTTGCAGGTGACGTCGCCGCTCTCCAGCTTGGCCACTACGGGCTTGCCTTCGCGCGGCATCATGTTGGGGGCACAGATGATCGTGCTGCCGTCAGGGATCTTGGGCTCCATGCTGTCGCCCGAGATGCGCAGCGCAAACGCGTTTTCGTCTGTCACGTCGCGCGGGCAGTCAATGTAATCGCTGCCGGTACCCTGCGGGTAATCGTCAAAGGCTGACAGCGGGCGGCCTGCCGCGGTCACACTGACAATCGGAATCACGCGCGAATTGCTGCGTGCACCCACTGCAACCGCCTCACGCGAACGCTCGGCCATTTTGCGGTTGAGCATGTCGCGGGTCAGCGTTTCGGTGTCTTCCAGGTTGGGTTCATCGGTGGCGATAAAGAAGTCCGGCGTCACATTCAGCGCCTGGGACAGCTTGCGCAGAATCTTGCTGCTGACCGGGTAACGACCGTTCTCGACGGCGCTCAGGTAAGGTCGCGTACACCCGATGCGCTTGGCCAGTTCGGCACATGTCATGCCGCGAAAGCTGCGCAGCCGTTTGATGCGCTCGCCTGCGGCTACAGTGGACTTGTTGTCGGTCATCAGTACCTGCCTTGGCTTGGGGAGAGCCGTGTTCGAACCATGTGTAAGGATTCTGACAGAGGACGGTGCATTTTGCAAGAAAATGTTGACCGTAAGAGGTCATTTATCTTGTCGATGCTCTGCCAGCGGAGGCAAGCACCACTACCCGTGTGGTGTTTGCCAACCCGAATACATCCTGTACGGTCTTATTGTCACATTGTGATAATGGCAGCGTGTAAGGTTTGGATATGCAGGCGGGCATGGCCGTCACACGCAACCTGCGCAGGGCTAGGCTGTTGCACCGCGGCTTGGGCTTGGGTAAAACGCTTGGCAGCACCCCCTTCATAGACTGCAACACCGCAGTTCGGAGGTTGACCATGGCCCGGATCCTTACCGGCGTCCTGCTGATTGCTCTTTCAATGACTGTAATTGGATGCTCATCGAGCAAGCCGATGCGCTTCCAGTTCAAGGTGCCCTCGGGCTCGGCCACCATCGAGATCGATGAGGGCAGCACGTACCGCGGCTCGACCGAGCAGGTGTACACGCTCAAGAGCAACGACTACGAAAAGACGATTGAACTGACCTGGAACGGCAAGAAGGTGTTCGGGAAGATGGACGTGTTCGATCACACGGCACTGACGCGCATTTCTGTCGTGCCGGTCCACCTGACCAGCGACATCGTGACCGCCGTGGACGATTTCAAGGCTGTTACCTACGTCGTGTACCAGCGCTATCGCGACGCGAACATTCGCGGCACGGCGGGCGAAGACACCCAGCTTCGCGTGTACGACTACGGCGACACCGTGACCCGCGAGGCGCTGATTGAGCAGGCGCGCCTGAACGGCCATGTGATCGCGGTAATCGACTTCGGCAACAGCGAATACATCAAGTAGTCGTGTTGTCGTCTGGCCCAAAGTGAGAGCAGAATGCGGCACACTGCCGCCATCCTTGCCTTCGTCGCTGGAGTAGCCCTGACCGGGTGCTACTCCAGCAGCCCGATTGTCTACACGGGCCAGAACGAAGAAGCACGCGAAGGCAACTGGATCAAGGACCCAGAAGCCGACGCCACCACCCGCGACGTCTCCGGCCGCAAAGACCAGACGCGCACGCTTTCCAACCGCGTTGACATTCCGGTGCTTGAGTTTGCCCAGATGTCCGGCACAAGTTACGGCTACGGTGCCAAGCGCCGCTCAGGCTATGACGCGCGCTTTGTGCGCATGTCGTACGAAGCCGGCCGCCACCTTGAGTACACACAGTTCGCTGCTGCGCCCCAGGACTTCGGCCATCGCGTCGGTGCGGAAGCCCTGTTCGGCGATTTGAACGAGACGCTGTACCCGGGCGTGCGCGGCGACGACACACTGAACGCGCGACTTGGGCGCGACCGCACGCGGGCGTACTCGGCCCTTGAAACACCATGGACCGAGTCGGGCAAGGTTGCGGTCGAGGGCATTCGCACGCGCTCATGGACCAACGCGGTCAAGGGCGAGACTTTCCTGGAAGCGTCGCGCTCGCGTTCAGGATTTGAGCAGGCTTACGGCTCGCGCGTGATCGGCTTGCACCTGTGGAAGTATGCCGACCGTGACTTGGTGGCCGATGCCGTGGAAGTGACGTACACGATCGTCTACTACAACATGAACGAGTACAACATCGGCCCGACCGAAATCATGGAGCCGATTCCTTACTACACTCAATATCTCGAAAAGAGCGCCACCCTGCCCAAAGAGGGCACCAGCGTCGAGTATCTGAAGGGCGACGGCGGCCGCAGCCACCTGCGCTGGAAGTTCCCCAACGGCATCAAAGCGGGCGAGACCAACAAGATGACCTACAAGGTCCGCGTTGAGCTCGAGAGCAAGTACGTGCCGCCCGACGACAAACCCAAGACCGCGCCCGAACCCCGTTAGCAGGTTCTGCGCTTGCTGCGCCACAGCCCGCAGTCTGGCAAGCGTGCCTGGCCGGCAGCAGCGCAGCCATCAAGGCCGATGCGCAAGCACTCTTTCTCCTATGGGGCCGAGTACGTGCCTTGGGTTGTCAACGCCGCAAAGTCCTGCATGAACTGCAGGTGAGTTCCCGCCGGTGCAAAGTCCAGTGAGTGAGTGTGCAGCGACGCAGGCATGGTCCATGACCCGACCAGCGCCAGCACGTTGGCGAACGTAGCCTGGCCGCCGGGTGCTGCCGAGTCGCTGCCGAACGAGCCGCCACTGAGCAGGCACAAACGGGTTGGCGCAGCCAGTGTCCCGTTGGTGGTTTCAGCCAATTGTATCGCGGCGTACATAGGGGCGTCGCCGCCCGGGGTCAGTGTTGCAAGCGCGTTGATGGCAGAAATCTTGTCAGCGACCTGCGCCGTGCGGATGTTGCCCGGCAGCAGCGATGCATTGTCGTGGCCGCAGAGGACGACAGCAAATTCGTCGTGATTCGTCGTGATCGCGGGGTCCCACAAACGATCCGCGATTTCGGCCATCAGGCTTTGCACCGCGCGCTGAAACCGCGAGAGCGTCTGCCCCTGGTCAATCGCCGCCATCTGCGATCCGCCATGCAGCACATAGGTCGTGCCTTCCTGAAGGTACGAGGGAGGCGGAGGCGGCATGTTGGCGTGAAGGTTGAGCTGCCGGTTGGCAGTGCGGCCCAGAGAGTCCTGGACGGTAAAGACCAGGTTGGTCCCGGTGGTACCCATCGGGATCGTCAGAACCGTCAGGACGCCCGCCGGCGTAAGGTTCACCAGCCCCGTTCCCGCGCCGCCGGTGATGGTCCAGTAGTACGTGCCCGATCCGCCGATTGCGGTCATCTGGTGCGAATACGTCTGCCCGGTCACGGCGACCGGCAGGCTGCTGTCCAGGATCAGCAGCGGGATCGGCGCTGGGTCGAACGTGCTGGCCGGGGCTTGTGGCGTTCCGCCAGACGAGCCGCCGCCGGGCCCCGACGAATTCTGGTCACATCCCAACACCAACAGCAGTGCAGCCAGGCCAAGGGCCAGAGTCATTCGTTGCATCGTCGTCCCCCTCCAGGGTTCGGATACAGTGAGTTGTGCCGGGTCTCATACCAAGACTCGTGCCAATCGCCGCGAATCGGCCCGGGCTAACGAATTGGCACCGCCGCGTTACCGCCGGGTTATGACCGCTGTAACCGCAGCATTCGTTTACCGGGCAACTTCAGGCGCTATACTTCGCGCCTCATGGGCACAAACTCACCTACTCGACGCTCCAGGCACCGCGCGATCCGGCAGATCGACGCAGAACTTTCAGGCCTCGACGAAATGCTCGGCGCGTTCACGCGAAAGCCGGCGCAAACTACCGGCACCGACGCCGCGCTGAATGCCGCGATTGACCGGCAGGTCCAGCGCCTGCTGCAACTGCGCGAGAAGCCGGACAACGTGTACTGGAATGCCGAGCTCGACAGCAACGCGGGCTTGGGCGCGCAGTACATCATGATGATGCACTTTCTCGACCAGCTTGATCTCGAGAAGCAGCGCAAGCTCGCTAACTACACGCGCAACTGGCAGACGTCGCACGGCTACTGGACGATCCACGAGGGCGGGCCGGGGCACCTAAGCTACACCGTTACCTGCTACTTCGCGTTGAAACTTGCCGGGGATTCGCCGGATGCGCCCCATATGGCAAAGGCGCGCGAGTGGATTCTTTCGCAGGGCGGCGCCATGCGCGTGGGCGTTGAGGCGCGGCTGCAACTGGCGTTGTTCGGGCAATACGACTGGGCAGGCGTGCCGCCGATCCCGCCCTGGCTGGTGCTGCTGCCCTATTTGCCGCAGTTGCCGGGTGTGTTTGAACGCAAGACGCTGAGTATTTACGACCTGAGCTATTGGTGCCGCATCAGCCTGGTGCCGATGTCGGTACTTTACGAGCGCAGGCCGCTCAAGAAGCTGACGCCCGGGCAGGGCATCGACGAGCTGTTTGTTGAGCCGCCGGCAGAGCGGCGCTGGAACTTTGAAAGCTACACCGACCCCGGGATCTTTTCGCTGGGCGGCATCATCCAGCTTGGCGCGAAGGCCGTGAAGAAGTTTGAGTTCGCGATCGGCCCGATCATCCGCAAGGTCGCGCTGACCAAGGCCCGCGACTGGATACTCAGCCACCAGGACGACAGCGGCGACTGGGGCGGCATCTATCCGCCGGTGATGTACAACCTGTTGGCGCTGCCATTGCTTGGCCTTGAGAAAGATGACCCGCGCCTGAAGAAAGCGTGGGCTGCGCTCGACCGCTTCATGATCGATCACCCCGAGTGCGAGGGTCTGCACATGCAGGCCTGCGTCAGCCCCGTGTGGGACACCGCGTGGGCGCTCGTCGCGCTGGCCGAAGCGGGCTACGACACAAAGCGGCCCGAGTTTCAGCGCGCCACTGACTGGCTGTACTCGCGCCAGATTCTGCGGCAGGGCGACTGGGCGGTGAAGAATCCCGACGCGATTCCCGGCGGATGGTGCTTCCAGTTTTACAACGACTTCTACCCAGACATCGACGACAGCGCTGTCGTGCTGTACGCGCTGCTGTGGGGCGGCTTTCCGGCAGGCAGGCAGGCGCGCGGCGAACAGGTGCGGGTTGGCCTTGAGTGGCTGCTCAGCATGCAGAACAAGGACGGCGGCTGGAGCGCATTCGAAACCGCCGTGGACAAAGACCTCGTCAACCACATCCCGTTCAACGACTTGGACAACATGCTCGACCCCAGCACAGCCGACGTTACCGGCCATGTGCTGGAAACGCTGGGCAAGTTCGGCTTCACACGTGAGTTCAAGCCGGTTGCCCGCGCCATCGAGTTTGTGAAGCGTTTGCAGGACCCGTGCGGCGCGTGGTGGGGACGTTGGGGCGTGAACTACATCTACGGCACCCACGGTGTGCTGTGCGGCTTGGCGCAGGTCGGCGAAGACATGACGCAGCCGTTTGTGAGAAAGGCTGTCGAATGGCTGTACGCTACGCAGCAGGCCGACGGCAGCTGGGGCGAAGACTGCGAAAGCTACCGTAAGAAGGAACTGGCGGGCAAAGGCGAGAGCACGCCCAGCCAGACGGCATGGGCCATCATGGCCTTGATTGCGTCCGGAGAGTCGCATGACGCCCGCGTGCGCAAGGGAATCGACTGGTTGATCGCAAAGCAGAAACCCGAAGGCGGCTGGGATGAAAGCAAGTTCACGGGCACCGGCTTCCCGAACGCGTTTTACCTGAACTACCACTTCTATCGCGAGTATTTCCCGTTGATGGCGCTGGCGCGCTACAGGAACAGCAGGTCCGCAGATGGACGCAGATGAACGCAGATCTGAACTGAACCGCATTACCGATGCCATCATCGGCTGCGCCTTTCGCGTTTCGAACGCGCTGGGTGCGGGTTTCAACGAGAAGGTGTGCGAGAATGCGCTGGCGCATGAGCTGCGCAAGGCCGGATTGCAGGCGGCGCAGCAGCACCCGGCACGAGTGATGTATGACGGGATCGATGTTGGAAACTACGTGTGTGACGTGCTAGTAGAGGGCTGCGTGCTAGTTGAGTTGAAGGCCGTGGCGCAACTCACTAACGAACATCTGGCCCAATGCATGAACTACCTTAAGGCCACCGGCTTGACTGTCTGTCTGTTGGTCAACTTCGGTAAGCCGAAAGTCGAAATCAGGCGCGAGGTCAGCGCCTTCTGACTCATCTGCGTTCATCTGCGTTTATCGGCGGACCAAACCAAATGCCCGATGCACCTGTGCAGCAAAAGCCGTTTGAAGAAGGCATCGAGAAGTTGATTGCGCGGCTTCGGCGTGCGGAGTTGCCGGCGCATGTCTTTAACATCTACAAGTCTGACGACGCAGCATCGGACGTGCGCGGCGGCGCGGCCAAGCGGCGCGAGAACCTGCGGCGCTACATCAAGGCGATTCGCGAACCGCGGTTTGCCTTGATTGGCATCGCACCCGGCTGGCGCGGCGCGCGCTTTACCGGCGTGCCTTTTACCGACGAAGACCGGTTGTGCCTGCCAGGCTCGTGCTATGACCGCACTGGCAAGCGTGAACGCCCGTACCGCGAGGCGACCGCCGGCGCTGTCATGGACCTGCTGGGCGCGCGCAGCGACGTTATCTGCTG
Source organism: Planctomycetota bacterium (assembly GCA_020849795.1). Lineage (GTDB taxonomy): Bacteria > Planctomycetota > UBA8742 > UBA2392 > UBA2392 > JADJRK01. The sequence goes on from JADZFR010000022.1 coordinate 39,344, forward strand.
GAACATCGTGCCGTGGCACCCGCACAAACCCGGTGAGCCACTGAGTAACGCAGACCCCGACAGCGAAACTATCGGCTACGGCCTCGAGGTGCTGGAGTTCTTCTTCTCGCGGCTGTACCCGAACACGCAAGCTGTAGCAGTCGGCAACTTGGCCGCCGAGGCGCTGGCCTCTTTACGCGTCAACGGCCAGTCTGTCTCGGTTGCAGCACACCTGCGCCATCCCGCGCACGGGGGAGTCAACGAGTTCAGGGCGCAGGGGCGCGACCTGCTGGGCGCCTCCGAGGACGAGTAGGCGCTACGAATTGCGCTGGTTGCTGAACGCGTCGGGCTGCGTGTAGCTGTACAGGTCGTGTACGCCGCCTTCGCGCTGGGCACTGGGGCTTCGCAGTTCAAAGCGCAGTTTACCGCTTTCGCTGGCTTCATGCAGTGCGGCCACGCTGCGCACGCCCGCATCCTGCAGCGCCAGTCTTAGACCCTGCGACAGGTACGAGACCAGGTCCACCATGTTGCCGCGGTCCTGCACATACCCGCTGACGCCTTGGGCAACCTTGATGTCCTTGTTTTCCGTGAAGTAGCGCTTGTTGCCACCGGCCTTCATGGCGTCCAGGCTGGCCATGCCGCGGTACACCTTGAGCCGCACACCGTCGCGGTACACGTAGTCGCCGGGGCTTTCCTCGGTGCCGGCAAACAGGCTGCCGCACATCACGGTGCTTGCGCCCAGGGCCAGCGCCTTCATGATCTGCCCGATCACCGAAATGCCGCCATCGGCGATCACCGGCACGCCATGTTTCTTCGCCGCCCGGGCCGCATAGTACACAGCCGTGCCCTGGCTGCGGCCGACTGCCATGATTTCCTGCGTCGTGCAGATGCTGCCGGGCCCCATGCCGATGCGCAGCGCGTCAGCACCCGCCTTGATCAGGTTGTCGGCTTGTTCGGCTGTGACGATGTTGCCGCCGATCACCTGCACCTGCGGGTGATGCTTCTTGATCCACTTGATCATGTCGTGCTGGTAGATGTTGTCGCCCTGCGCGCTGTCGATCACCACGACACTCACGCCCGCTTCAGCCAGCGCCGCCATGCGGTCGCGGTCTTCATCCTTGGTGCTGATGGCGGCGCCGACCATCAGGTTCTTGCCCTCGTCCTTGGTGGCATCGGGAAAGTCGCGGTTCTTGCGAAGGTCGCGCCGCGAAGTCAGCGCCACGAGGCGGCCTTGCCCGTCGACCACCGGCAGCTTGCCCTTCTTGGAATGGCGCAGCAGCTCGTTGGCTTCGACCAGCGTGATGCCCTTCTTTGCGGTGACGAGGTCGCGGGTCATGACTTCGGCCAGCTTGCGCGAGCGATCGGTTTCAAAGTCCACGTCGCGGTTTGTCACCATGCCGACCAGTTTCGTCTTGAGCGTGCCGTCTTCCGTGATCGGGATGCCGCTGAAGCCGTGCAGCTGCTTGATGCGGTGAATGTCGGCAATCGTGTGCTCGGGCGACAGCACCAGCGGGTCAAGGATGAAGCCGTTTTCGAAGCGGCGCACCTTGCGCACCTGGGCCACCTGTTCGTCGATCGTGCAGTTGTAATGAATGATGCCGATGCCGCCCTGCAGCGCCAGCGCGATCGCCATACGGTGCTCAGTGACCGTGTCCATCGGGCTGCTGACCAGCGGACGGCGTAGCGCAATGTTGCGGGTCAACCGCGTGCTGAGATCGACTTCGGCGGGCGCGAAGTCGATGTAACCCGGCATCAGGATGATGTCGTTGTATGTCAGCGCGTATGGCGCGCGTTCAAAAAGTTCGGCGGCGGAATGCCCGTTGGGGGAGGTCATAGTCTCGTCGTCCTCGAAAGGCAGTCGTGAAAACGCAAGCAGCCCCGCCGTTGTTTCGGCAGGGCTGCGATGGTTGTGCTTTCCACTTCCATGGGGCAGATATAAGGACGCGCGGCGCGGCCGTCAAGCGGCGGTCAATCAGGGCTTGGTGTCGCAACGCGCACTTCAATGGTCTGGTCGTCGCGGTCTTCGACGTCAAAGAACACGCGTGTATGCCGCGGTCCATTGAAGAAGTAGCGGCCCGGCAGCAGCCACGTCGTCCGGAATTCGCCGGCGGCATCCGTCATTACCGACGGGTAGGTGCCGTAGTAGCTGCCGGGGTTGGGCTCTGTCGGCGATACGCGCTTGAGGTCCAGTGTCGCGTGCGCCAGCGGCTGCCTGTCGGCGGTCAACAGCCGCAGGCAAACGCGGTGTCGAGGCAGCTCGTCGATTTTCAATTCGGCGGTCTCGCCGGGAGCGACCTTGATGCGGTGCTGCCACTTGTCGCCTTCGAACACTTTCCAGTGCGTAAACTGAGATGACATGAGCGTCACGGTGATCTCGCCCGGGGTCAGATGTTCCAGCCTGAACAGTCCCGGAACTTCGTTGTGCCAGCGTTGCGCGCTGGTTCGCCGCCCCTGACCATCCAGGACCAGTGCCCCCCAGCGTTCTGTGTAGGGCGGATCGCCGGCAGGCAGGCGCAGCACGAGTGTTGCAGTCGCATCCAGGCTCACGTCGATCGTTTCACTGGTTGGCAGCGTCACCTCCAGCACCTTTGTCGCCAAGCCATTGCTTGCCAATTGCAACAGGTAGCGGCCGGGCTCGATACTTCCGAAGTAGAATGTGCCGTCCTGCGCCGATGTCAGTGTCACAGCAACGTGTTTGCCATCCATGGACTGAATGGCAGCCTGCGCCAGTACCGCGGCGCCCTGGCCATTCGTGACCCTTCCCGAAAGCGTGCACGAGCTGGCAGGTGGTGTAATGCGCCATTCATGGCGCGCGTCAACTTCCGTGATTTCAAGTTCGTAAGTTGCCGTGGACGACCATCCAGCCGGTCTTGCCACGATCCGGTATGTCCCGGGCAAGAAGTGCCCGAGTTGTAGTTGCGGCTTGACGATCCCGCCGTGGCCATTCCTGTAGACGATCGACCCGTCCGGGCCGAGGCGGCAGACGTCGTAGTTCGAGACCATGATCGGGTTGCCGTCACGGTCCTGCACTTCCAGAACTGTGCTGGACACCCGCAACAGGCGAATCGTGGCAAGCTCTGACGCAACCAGCGTCAGGCCCTCGGCGTCGTGAAACCCTATCGCCCGCGCAATCGCCGGCACGCTTCCTACCGGGAACGAATCGATGGTGAAACGCCCCGCCTCATCTGTGCGCAGTTCACCACGCACGCACTCAGGGATGACGGGGCGGTTTTCATACTGCTCAGGTTCGAGTTCGAGCTCGAAGTTCTGGCTGCGGATGGGCTGGCCTTGGCTGTTGACGAGCACGCCCTCAAGGCGCGTGGCGTCGCGAAGGGTAATGATGAACTCTTGGGGACCTCCCGGCTTGAACTCAAGGTGAACTTCCTGTGCTGCCAGCCTCGCGGCTTGAACGATGACCACGGCATAATCCAGAAAGCTGTAGCCATTCTCAAGCTGCGGCACCCGCGTCGAGGCCCAGCCGTCCGCGCCGGTCGTCAGTTCAAAGACTTCGCCGTGCGGCATGGTGCCCGGCTTGCCATCCTGCGGCCACCAAATGCTTGCGCCGGATACGGGGCTGCCGCCGGTGTCCATCACCCGAAACGCCAGGCCGATCGCCGGCAAAACGGTGACGTCGAGCTTGTGTTCACTGAACTCGGCAGGCTTGACGTAAAGGACCCCGCTGGCGCTGCCCATGATTTGTGTGGGGTGCAGGGCGCTTACATTGCAGAAAAGCCGCACTTCCGGTTCGCCCGGTTTCGCCGCCACGGAAAGTCGCAATGAATACGCGCCATCGCTATCGGTGGTGGTCTCGGGCATTGCGTTCGCGCTGCCGTCGCCGCGCGACCATGCCAGCCAGACCTTGGTGTAAGGCACCGGCGCGCCGCCATGCTCGACCACGCGGCCGAAGATCCTGACGCCCGGTTCGGCCGGGGGCGGGCCGGCCTCCGGCACGTCCGGCTTGGGTGCGCTGGCGCTTGCTTTGTTGTTGGCTGATGGAGCCAGCCCGGCATCCGGGTGACCGCCGTTTGCGACGGTTTGGCCCGTGCCAGTTGCGTCCGCGGTTGGCACCCCTTGGTGTGATGATGCCCGGTCGCTCGTCGAATCAAAGGGTCGAAGCCAGACCACCAGCCCGCCGCCCGCGAGGAGCAGCACCAGCAACCACACGGTGAACGTGCCCACGCCCTGCTTGCCGATAGATGCCATGACGATCAACTCCAGGTTCTGGACCAGGGAAGGTGAGACCTGGGCGGTGGAAGCGAGGTCGGAGTTGTCCGCCAGGAAGGGGCCAAGCGCATCCGGACTGGGCAGCGCGACAAGTGCACCCGAATACTTCAGGCGCTCTCGCAACTCCTCAAGTGCCCGGCGCAGGCGCGTGCTTACCGTACCCTTTGGCGAGCCGACAACCTCGCCGACTTCGGCCAGTGACAGCCCGTGCCCGAAGTGCAGCACGACAATCTCGCGCAACTCCTCGGGCAGTGACAATGCGGCTGTCCAGGCCTCGCGCGCGATCGCGTGCTGCTCCGGGGATGGGTCAGTGTTCACGACAGGCTCCGGCGGTCTGTTACGCAACTTTCTTCGCCTCAGGTAGTCACGGGCCAGGTTGCCGGTCGTGGAATAGCATAGTGCCCGAAGGGTCTCGCTGCGCAGGTTGCGCCGATGCCGGAACAGCCGCGCAAAGGCCGACTGTACGATGTCCTGCGCCGAGTCCGCGTCGCCCGTCATGCCCGCGGCGTACCGCAACAGCGGTTCGCCCAGAGTACGCACCAGATTGCGCCAGGCGTCTTCATCGCCGCCGGCCAGTTCGAGTACGAGATCTTCTGAAGCCAGTTCCACTAAGGTCTTCCTGCCCGCAATGCACCCCTGTTACGCACGAACGGCAGGGTCGTATTTGGCCAAGCAAGAAATTCAGCGTTTGACCCGGATGTAGTACTTCACCAGGCCGGCGTCGGCGCGATTGTCGGGGTCGATGCCGCTGCCGAATCCGGTGTAGTCCACGAGCAGGTACACGTTGCCCGTGCAGCCCCGGGTGGCCAGGTTCAGCTTCTGCATGTTGATGCGCTGCTCGTGAGCCACCAGCGGCGCAAGACCTCGCAGGTGTTTGGGGTATGCCTTTTCGTAGCGGTTGAATTCTTCCTCGCTGAGCAGATAGACGTCCACGCCGAAGGTTCGCTTCGGGTCAAGGCTCCCGGTTTCGATGGTCACACGCAGCTCGTTGCCGTCAAACAGCTCAATCGGGCCCAGGTAGTCGCGGTAGCCCGCGTGCAGCAGCGTCATGTCGTTGGTGACGGTCTCGCAATCGCTGTCGGTTGCCTCAAACGGCCCCGGGCGCGGCTGAAACTCTCTGCCCACATGCCCGCCGCTCAGCCATGTGTCGCCATTGGGCTTGGCAATCACCGTAAAGCCGGGCTCAAACGATTCGCGTAGCGCGGCGTTGCCGGCATTGCGCACGGCGGCTTTGAAAATCTGGCCGAGAATGTTGTCGATGTGCACGCACTCAAAGTGCGCACGGTCGATGGCGACGCAAGTGAAGTACGCGTAGGCGGCCCAGTCCTCAATCTTGAAGTCCACCTGGTAGGTGACGAAGGCCTTGCCCGTGAAGCGGACGCGGCCGCCGGTTTCATGCCAAAGCTCGCCCTCGCCGGCCAGGTCCACGGTGTAGATGCGGCGTTTGGCTGGGTCTGTGCTGTCGGCGTGTGGCTGGCGAATGTCAGCGGCGTTGATGCGAAAGCGCCCAACCACGTGGCCATCTTCGTTGCGCAGGGGCAGGCTTTTGCGCTCTGGCGTTTCTTTGTAATGCGCGACGACGTGCTCAATCAGTGCCGCGCGGTACTGTTCGTTCTCGGGGTCGTTGACCAGGCCCTCGAACCAGTCGCGATAGCGCAGGTCGGCGGCGCCGCTGATCACCGCCCACTGGTCGGTCACGTGTAGATAGCCCGCGCCGGCCAGCAACGCACCCATCACGACAGCCGCAAAGCCGATACTGGCCTGGCCTCTGCGAGTTCGTAACGAGCCGCCTGAGTCGTCCTTGGTACGCGAACGCGCCATGGGTTGATTGTAACCCATGGCGCGCGGGATTGGAAAACCGGCTACTTCTTTGCGGCAGTTTCTTCGCTGGGTACGCAATGCACGCGAATGCCGCAGAACCTGACCGGCAGCCACGTGCGCTTAAAGCGCGGGTGGCTGTACTCGGCATGGATATAGCGGTTGTCCTCTGCGTCGCGGCGGATCTCGAACCTGTCGAAGTACTGCTCGTACAGGTGCGCAAACTTCTCGCGAATAAAATCGTCAGACAGCTCGGGCACGGTGTGGTCTCCTGTCGCGGGAGTGTAGCTTGCGGCCCGCGCGGTTCAAATCGTCTCGCCGCGGATCATCTTGAACAGCTCATTGCGCAGCCCCTGCTCTTCTTTGAAGACGCCTGTCAGCGTACGCGTCACCGTGGTGCTGCCGACCTTCTGGATGCCGCGCATTACCATGCACATGTGCGCGCACTCCAACACGACGGCCACACCGCGCGGCTTGACCGCCTCTTCCACACCGCGGGCGATCTGGGTGGTCAACTGCTCCTGGATCTGCAGTCGTCGGGCATAGATTTCAGCAATGCGCGGCAACTTGCTGATGCCGATCACTTTGCCGTCGGGGACGTACGCGATGTGCGCTTTGCCATAAAACGGCAGCATGTGATGTTCGCACATGCTGAAGATGTCGATGTCCTTGACCAGCACGATGTCGTCGTTGTCGGTGTCGAAGATCGCGCCGTTGACCACGTCTTCCAGCTTCTCCTGATAGCCCTTGGTCAGCCACTTCAGCGCCTGGTCGACGCGGGCGGGCGTGCGCTTGAGGCCTTCACGTTCAGGGTCTTCGCCCAAGCCGCGCAGTATGCCCTTGACCAGGCATCCCAGGGGGTCGCCGGGCTTTACGGCGCCGACGTCAACTACGCCCTGCAACTCGGTTTCTGCGAGGTTCTCTTCAATAAGCGGATCGTCAGAAAATGAGATCATTGCAGCCTTTCTCCGTTTTCCTGCGGTGCAGGAGTGTCACGAAAGTGCCCCTGAGCGTGTTGCAAACCGGGTGTGCTGCCTCAGTTGCGTTCGCTGAAGGTCTGGATTAATCCAAGGGAATCAACGCCTTACTAGACAAAAACACTCCAGATTTCTGTTATCTCCAACGCTATAGCCTACTTGGGTGAACCACAAGCATGTCGACGCAGCAAGCCTTTCCTATCCTTCAAATCGACGGTGAACGCGACGCGCTGCTCGCGCCGTACCGCCATGCCGTGGCGCACCTTGGCGACGCCATCATCGTGCCCGGCGACGAAAGCGCACTGAAGGCCCCTGTGGTGCGCGGGTCCGAACAGGCGCGAGTTACATTATGGGATGCTGCTTTCGCGACGCTAGGCCTTCGATGGGCCACGGAGGGGCTGAACAGCGTGACCGACGCGTTTCTCGCCGCCTTCGACGCCTCGGGCTATGTGCCTGCTTCGCTTGACCTTGCCACGGGCGGCGTTTCGCCCGCCGACCGTGACCTGGCCCGCGTTGCCGCGCCGCTTGCGGCCATGGCCGAGTGGGAGCTGTTCAAGCTGCGCGGCAACCGCGAGCGCCTCGAACACGCATTCGACCTGCTGAAGACCGACTTTGACTATCGCGAGCACCACGCACGCCGCCGCAGTGGGCTGGTGTCCGGCGCAGCCGGCCCGTACTGCCTGCACGCTACCGGCCGCTTCATGCTGGGCGGGCGTGTGGTGCCCAGCCTGGCCGCCGGCGCAAGCTGGATCGACGCAAGCTGCATGTACGCCCTGAACGCCCGCGTGCTGGCCGAAATCGCCCGCACGCTGGGCCGCAAAGAAGAAGCCGGCGAGCTTGAGTGGGCGCTGCGCGACGTGGCCGCCAAGGTCAACGCCCGCATGTGGAATGAGGACGACGGTTGGTACTACGACCTGGATGAACACGGTGAGCCGCTGCCGATGAAGACGCTGGCGGGCGTGTGGGCGATCCTGAGTGGCGTAGCGCCGCGCAGCAGCAGTGACCGCATGGTACGCCGCCTGTCCGACCCGACACAGTTTGAACGCGCGCACCCGTGGTGCACGGTGGCGGCGAGCGAAGGCGACTACCGCCGCCGCGACGGGTTGCCGGTGGGGGTGGCGCGGGCTGACTTCAACTATGTGGTGGGCGAAGCGCTGGCGGCGGCGCATCACAACGCCGCGGCCTTCAGGGGCATCGAGCTGCACCTGCGCCGCGCAGGCAAGGTGCTGGCCGACGTGGGCGAACTGTACCTGGCTTATGACCCCGACCGCGACACCCCCGCGCCTTTGGGTGACGGTAGCAGCGGCGCTGATTCGCCGGTGGCGCTTGCGCTCGCGATTCAGAACACGCTGGGCGGCTTGTTCGGGTTGCGGCCCCACGGTCAGCGCGCCGAGCTTGAGCTTGTGCCGCAGATTGAGGAACGCCACACGATCGAGAATCTCGCGTTCGCGTACGGTCTGATCAACATCGAGGTCGGCCAAGCCGACAAGTCAGGCGCGCGGCGCAGGCTGGACGTGATGTGCGACGTGCCGTTCAAGCTGCGAGTACGCGCCGGCGACAAGGCCACGGTGCACGAGATCCAGCCAGGCCTGCACACCATCCACGCCTGATCGTCGCTACTCCAGGCGTTTGATGATGTGGTAGCCGAAGGGGCTGGTGTAGCGGTGGTACGGCACTATCCCGATTTCGTTGGGTTGCAGCCGCCACGCGCCCTGCCAGAACCCTTTCACCATGTCTTCGCGGTCGTCCATGGTCATGTCGTAGATGCCGGGGGCGCCGTCGTAGCTGGCCTCTTTCACCAGCGCGCCGAAGTCGGCGCCGGTGATGGCCTTGGCAAACAGCTCGGCGGCGCGCGCTTCGGCGTCGGCTGCGTTCAGCGGCTTGAGCGCATCAGTCGGCCCGGGTGCGAAGCGTCCCACCAGAATGTGCTGCACCTTCATGCGCGTTGCGGCCACTTCGGGCCGGGCGGCAAGATCGGCGGCGGCTTTGCGCATTGCAGCGACCTGCTCGTTAGGTGCTGGAAGATTGGCGGGGTTGTCGGCGATCATCTCGTCGTCCGTAAGGCGGCGCAGGATGAAATAGCCCTCTTCGCAGTCGGTGCGGTGGTACTCGACGGCGCTGACTTCGCCCGGCTTCAGGCGCCACACGGCGTTGCGCAGGTTTGGCGACATGGCGTCGTCCACCAGAACGGAAGGTGCCGATTGAGTGGTGGCCTCACGCAAGATCAGGAATGTACCGGGGCGCACGCCCAGCCGGGGCCCCTGCCACGAGTGCTGGTAGACCAGCTTGTCAAAGTCTTCGCCGTCAAGCGCCTTGGCGAGCACTTCGGCGGCCCGCTGCTCGGCTTTCGCCATGGTCAGAGAGGGGCGCGATGGCAATGAGGAATCGAGGTTGACGCCGACCTGGATCTGTTGCACCTCAACCTGCTGCTCGCCGGCGTCAGGGCGCGAAAGCAGTTCAACGGCCAGCTCTCGCAGTTTGCGAATCTCGGGGCTGGTGGGCACCGGCGTGAATTCCGTGTTGTTGCCATTCCCGCAGGCGGAAACCAGAAGCAGCAGGAATGGAATCCACCGTTTCATTTCACGCGCTTGATAATGTGCCAGCCGTAGGGGCTCTTGGACGAATCAAACGGCGCCACGCCGTATTCGCCGACCTTGAGGCGCCAACCCACGTCGCCGAACGCAGCCACCATGCCCTTGCGCGGGTACAGGTTCTTGCCGGTGTCACCGGGGCCTGACAGCACCATACCGTAAATGCCCGGGTGCGCGTCGTCGGTGTGTTCCTTGACCATGGCGTCGAACTCGGCGCCGCCCTTGATCTCTTTCCACAGTTTGGCGGTCAGTTTCTCGGCGTCGTCGATGCTGCGTGTGACGCCGCCAATGCCGGCGCCCTTGTGGGCGACCAGCAGGTGCTGCACGGTAATCTGCGCCTCTTTGTGCTCGGGGCGCGACGCAACTTCCTTGATGTCTTTGCGAAGGGTTTCCACTTCGATCTCCTTGGTACCTGAGTTCTTTGTTGAGGATGGGTTGCTGGCGCACCCGACCAGGATGCACAGCAGCAGAATCACGGCGACAGTCTTCATGAGCTTCAACTCAATCGTCGTGGCCGGAAAACGCAAGGTCTTCGCCACTCTTTGTGATCTCGCGCAGCAGGACCGTGGCGTAGCAGCCCTTGGGCAAGCTGAAGCACAGCGTGAGGTTGCCGTCGGCGTAATCGGTCTGCGTGTCGGCCGCCCGGAATCGCAGGGGGCGGCGATCGCCCTTCTGGCTCAGGCCGCGCCCCGCATCAAAGGCCTGCGGCGTGAGCTGCTCAGCGGCCAGCACGGCTGATTCAAGTTCAAGTTCGCGGCCTTGCGGCTGCAACATCTTGTAGCCGAAGATCGGCCCAGTGGGGGAGATTTCGAAGGCGTCGGCGCGGGGCTGGTCGGCTGCGGCGTCAGTGACCAGGAAGTCGGCGCCGTTTTCCTTGCGGCAGATGTCGCCATTCCACACCCTGTCGTAGTCGTCAAAGCGCTGCTCGAGTACGCGGTTGAACAGCAAGGATTGCACGCTGGACACCTGCAGCAGCTTCAACTTCTGTGGCAACTTGCGCAGCGCCTTTTCGTTCGCGCCAAAATCCAGCACCGCCTTCAATGCCGCGCGTTCGTTGTTCTGGCGCCGCGGCCAAAGTTGCAGCGCGGCAGCAGGGCCGGCTTCCAGATACGCCGCGCGGGCGTCGCGCGTTTCGGGATCGCGCTCGGTGTCCGGGTCGCCCAGCATCGTGTCGAAGTAGGCCTGCCAGTCGGCGCGCAAAATCGCCAAGCCGCAGCGGGCATTGTCACCGCGGCGGCCGAAGCGCTGGCTGTCGTACCAGTTGGGCACGCCGCGCCGCGCGAGCAGCGCAAGCGTGGCCGCGGCGTGGGGCACGTCTTCGGGCGCGACGTCACGCAACACGACTTCGAATGCGTTGCCGCGCAGGTGCCCGCGCTTGAGCTTGTTGCCATGGCGTGTGGTCTCAAGCACTTTCACGCGGGGCAAATCGAGCTGCATGAATCGTTCGGGCGGCGTGTGCTCAAAGCTAAGCCACTGGCGCGTCACGCCGCGAGCATCTTTCAGGCCCGCCGAGCCGACATCGCGCTCGGGAAACTTCAACTCTTCACAGATCCGGCGAATGGCTTCGAAGGTGCCGATGCCGCTCTTTTCAATGTGAACGAGCGTGTGGGTACCGGTGCCACTGAATTCGTACAGCGGCAGCTCAAAGACCCGAAAGTCTTCGTTGACAGCCTTGATCGTGCCTCTGCAGGCGGGAATGTCGGCGGACGCGAATTTCATGAGGCCTCAGGATTTCCGGACGTTGTAGCTGCTTCCCGGTTGGGCTCAAGGTTGCGGCTGCATCCTGCCGAAGTGACGGATGCGCCGAGTGCGCGTTTTGGGGGGCATCCCAACCGGAGTTTGCCATGGACCGCGGTGTGAAAATCGCCATCTTTATCGCCAGCATTGTCAGCTTGAGCCTGGGCCTGATCTGGGACCAGGTGCTCAGCAACGCCCGCGTCGCCGTGCAGAGTGAAGAAGTCGACGAACTGGGACCCGAGACCATGCAGGCCCTTGTAGGCCCGCCGGAAGTGCTGCGCGCTGAAACACCGAAAGAGTTTGAGGCAGTGAAGCCGCAGGAAGCTGCCGCAGAAACCAGTGCGACATCACAGTCCGCGCCGGCCGCGACGGCACCACAATGGACCGAGTATGTCGTGCTGTCGGGCGATTCATGGTGGAAACTGGCGCACAACAAGTTCAAAGATCGGGGCCTTGAGATCTCCGACTTGCAGGCAGCAAACCCCGGCGTTGAACTCAAGCCGGGCGTCAAACTGCGTATTCCGCCGTTCAAGGGGGCCGGTGCGGTGGCAGCGGGGCCGGCGGTTTCACAACCGGCCACGCCGCAAACACCGCCTAATGGCGTGGGTGGCACCGAGTACACCGTGCAGGAAGGCGACTCATGGTGGAAGATCGCGCATGTGCGCTTCAAGGACCGGGGCCTGAGCAGTGAACAACTCGAAGCCGCGAACCCGGGCGTAAAGCTGCGGGCAGGCAGCAAGATCAAGATCCCATAGACTCCTTTCGCTCGCTGTGCGAGCACAAGCCTAGCCGAGCATCGGTGCACATGGACTGCACCGATGTTTGCTTTTCCGGTGCTTTGCGTTGCTGCACTGCGGTGCCCACGCAGCCAGCGTCGGCCCGCCATCGGCGCGCTGGCACGGCGGTCACAATCGCGTGTCTGGTCAGGGGTGTGTCAATTCCCTAAACTGGGACTTCCCAGGGGGAGACGTGGTCCCGGAAATCTGGCAACGATTCTTCAAGCAGCAACGCGATGAACGTGAGTCGCTGAAGCAGAGCCGCAAATTGCGGTCGCTTCGACATATGGGCTCGACGCGCGTGCAGATCGGCTCGCATGAGCTGATCAACTTTTCCAGCAACGATTATCTGGGTCTCGCGGGCGACATGCGTGTGGCCGAGGCCGCGGCCAGCGCAGCCGGGCGATTCGGGTGGGGCACCGGCGCCTCGCGGCTGGTCACCGGCAGCAGCACTCTGCACAACAAGCTTGAGGGTGAAACCGCCGCGTTTCGGGGCACGGAAGCCGCGCTGGTGTTCGGAAGCGGTTACCAGACCAACCTGGGCGTGATCACCGCGCTGGTCGGCAAGGGCGACACGGTGCTATCCGATGCGATGAACCACGCCAGCATCGTCGCAGGGTGCCGGCTTTCGGGCGCAACCATCAAGGTGTTCAAGCATCGCGACTATGATGAACTCGAGCGCAAGCTTGGCGCCAGCCAGGGTGGCAAGTGTCTTGTCGTAACGGACAGCCTGTTCAGCATCCAGGGCGACGCTGCAGAGTTGCCGCGCATGGTGAAATTGTGCGAGCGTTTCAAGGCGCTGCTGCTGGTGGATGACGCCCACGCCAACGCGTGCATTGGAAAGCGGGGCCGCGGCCTGCCCGAAGAGCAGAGCGTGCTGACGCAGGTGCAAATTGTGGTCGGCACCTACAGCAAGGCGCTGGGAAGTTACGGCGGGTTTGTTGCCTGCAGCGAGGAAATCAAGGATCATCTGGTCAATCACTCGCGGCCGTTCATCTACACCACAGCGATGCCGATCGCGCTTGCAGCCGCGAACATTGAAGCACTCAAAATCTTGCGGCGCGAAGGCGACGCGCTGCGCCTGAAGTTGCACGCGAACGTAAAGCAGTTGCGCACCCGACTTGACACCGCAGAATTCAAGGCCACCGGCAGGCATCACATCGTAGGCATCCCGATGGGTGCGCCTGGCAAGGCGCTGTTCTACGCAGAGCAGCTTGAGCAGCAGGGGTTGCTGTGCTACCCGATGCGCTGGCCGTCGGTGCCCGAGGGGCAGGATTCGTTGCGGGTTTCGGTGTCTGCGGCCCACACGGAAGAAGAGTTGAACAGGCTGGTCGCCGCGTTGCGCCAGGCACGCGACCGTTCGGCTGGCAAAGACACAGCCAATCTCACCCAACGCAGCGCCCGCCGACCGACCCATCAGGCGCTGCAAATGGCCGAGCCCGAGCAAGAGGGTGACGAGCACTTACATGCCGAGCTTGAGCCGACGATTTCGGCCGTCGACAGCTCGCGACTGCCCAATCCGCGCGATCTTGAGGATTTCTCGCCGCAGCCGACGGGCTCTGGCGACACGATCATCATGCAGCCTGGAACGGCAAGTACGACGACAGACGAGAATCCGGAATGGCCTGATTTTGACGATGATGAATCCGACGAGGCCATGCCGCTGGACGACAGCGCGGGTAGCGAAGCTGCCGCGGAGTCCGCGAAACAGGGGGCCGTCGCGGTGGACGCCGCAGCACCTGCCAACGTCGAAGCTCCGGCAGCGCTGGTTGGGGCGGATGCAGAGGTGCCCAATGAAAAAGCCACCGCGGGCGAGGCCAAGGCGGAGGGTGGAGACGCGCCATCGGGCAAAGCAGCGGACGCCACGGCAGTCGAGTCAGGCGATGAATCTGCAAGTGATGCCTCGCCGGATGCAGAAGATGTTGCAGAGGATGATGCAGAAGAGTCACCTGATGACGGCGACGACGAGACCGACAGGCAGCCAGACGCATCGGACACCGTCATCGGCCTCGAAGAGCTGCCGGTATCCGAGAGCGGCAAGACGCTGGCCCCGGAACCGGACGAGTTTGCGGACCCGGTGATCGCCAACATTGAAGGCAGCACCCGCCGCCGCAAACGCAACAAGACCAAGACGCGCCACAAAAGCCGCACGCGCAGCCTGCGCAAAGACAACTGATTCAGCGCGATCGGCTGCTTGCGCTTGCCAAACTGCCGGCTTGGCCGTTTAATTGGACCGGCGCATCCCTCGCCGCATTCTCGGCGCGCCAAGTGGGGCCAACCCCTGAAGGGGAGCAAGTCATGTCCCGAATCGCCCTGTCTATCTTGGCGGCAGCAATGCTGCTGTCCGGCAACTCGTACTTTGCCGCGGCGCAGCAGGCGCCGGCAGCGGAAGAGAAACCCAAGGCCTACGCCAGCTACGAAGAGCTGTTTGATGACTTTCAGAAGCCGCGCAACGTGCTGCTCACGCGCTACGAGCGCCTGCGCGAGAACGAACGCATTGAGCCCGCGGAACTCCAGGCTGTGGAAGACGAGATGCGGGCCCTTGACCGGCGCTATGCCGCCGCGCTGCGGGCTTACATCGATGGCCACGCCGACGCCAAGGACCTGATGCCCGCGCGGTTTGAACTGGCTGTCACATGGTCCAGGTTGCCCGAAGGCCTGGAGCTGGCGATCGCAGCCGCTGACGAGCTTCTAGAGAAACATCCCGACAGCGAACTGGTGGCAGACGCCCGCTTCTTGAAGGCACAGACGCTGTTCCAGATGGCGGGCCGGGAAAGCGACTGCGTGGCCGCCCTTGAGGCGTTTATTGAGAAGCATGCAGACCGCGCAGAGGTCCCGGCTGTCCGCATCATGCGTGTACGGGCGTTGCTGTTTCTTGACCGGGTCGATGACGCGAAACGCTCGCTGAAGGTGTTGCTGGAGACCAGCGAGGTCAAGAAAGACAAAGAAGCCGTCGAGTTTCTGCAGGCGCAACTCGACAACCTGGGCTGGATCGGCCGCGAACTGCCCGACTTTGACCTGCCGGTCGTGGGCGGCGGCACAATCAACCGCGCCGGCTTTGCCGGAAAGCCGCTGCTGCTGATGGTGTATGACAGCACAAGCTCAGCGTGTCTGGGGGAGCTGCCGTTCATTGAGCAGGCACACAAGAAGTTCGGGGATAAGCTAGGCATCGTCGGCATCAGCGTGAACGAGAGCCGCACCGCGTTTGAACAGTGGCTTGAGCGCAACAAGGAAAAGATCGCGTTCAAGAACGCCTGGATCGACCGTGAAGCCGAGAACACGTTGACCCGCAAGCTGGACGTGAGCCTGATCCCGTTCAATGTACTCGTGAACGGTGACGGCAAGATTTATCGCTACGACGTGCGCAGCGACGACATGCTGCGCTACGCCGAGTTGCTGGCAAAGTAGTTCCGCAGTTGGGGTGCGCATGCCTGAGTATGAAACCAAGACCCTGAGCTGCCCGTGCTGTGAACTTGCGTTCGAGACCCAGCTGGTGATCGGCTACCAGGTGGGCGAGAAAGACGCCGACTTCTGCCCGCGCTACACCGACGGCAACCCGCTGCCCCAGTTCTTGCATGTGTGTCCCGGCTGCGGGTTCGTCGGCTTCGAGGCCGACTATCGCAACCTGAAAGACGAGGCGCGTGTTCGCAAGGTGATCGACCTGCTGGCGGGTTTTCACTGGCAGCAAGGCCAGACGCTTGGCGGGGCCGAGCGTTATCGGCGCGCAGCGCTGATTGCCACGTACTGCGGCAAGCGCAGCGCCGAAGTTGCGGACCTGTACCTCCAGGCCACTTGGTGCTCGCGCATGGAAGGCGAGCCCGACGACGACCAGAAGCAGGCCCGGCGCAAAGCGGTGAAGTACTTTGAGTTGGCGTTGTCGGCCAACGAGTTCAGCGCCGACGACATGCCGGTGGTGCACTACTTGTTGGGCGAGCTGCACCGGCGCCTGGGTGATGCGGCGAAGGCGCGCACCCACTTCGATAAACTCGACGAATTCAAAGACGTGGACAAGTGGCTGATCGAGTGGCGCGACAAGCAGCGTGCGCAGATCACGGACTAATTTTCGGCGGGCGTGTCGTCGGGCAGGATGGGCTTGGCCGGCGCTTCGCTAAGCATGCGCTCGAGCTGGCTGATGGTGGCGGCTGCGCGCTCAATGACGTTGGCAGTGGCCATCTGTTCGAGCTTGAAGTCGGGCGGAAACGGCAGATAGCCGCATAGCATGTCGGTGAGCGGCCCCAACTCGAGAGAGTCCGAGAGCACACGCCGGAACTTTTCGGCCTGTTCACGCAGCAGCGCGACGGCCAGCGTCTTCAATTCCAGCCCGAGGTTGGCTTCCCATGACGGCTCGTGGCTGGTGTGAAAGTCTTTCAGCCACTCGGCGCTGAACACCCGATAGCCGTTGCACAAGGGGCGTTCTTCGGCAAGTCGCACGCGCCCGATGCCGTGCAGCACCAGCATGAAACGGCCGTCGGGCGTACGCGAGTACTCAGTGATGCGCCCGACGCCGGCAAAACATGAAACAGGCGGGTCGCCTAATGCCGCGGGTCCGGGTGCGTCAAGAATGCTGCCCATGGCAAAGCAGTGTTCGCTGTCAGGTTTGCGCAACGTGTCTTCCATCAGGTTGCGGTAGCGTTCTTCGAAAATGTGCAGCGGCAGGTGGGTGTGCGGAAACAGCGTAATGCCCGGAAGCGGAAATACCGGGATGCCATGGCTCAGGTTTGGAAGCGGCTCATCCATCGGTCTTGCGCTTGATGTAAAGCGCCCGGCCCTTCTTGTAGACCTCGCACAGGCCAAGTCTTTCCAGGATCGGCGGGAAATAGCTGGCCAGGTTGCCATGAGTCGAGAAGCTGCGCAGGAATTCTTCCAGGGTATCGGGCTCAGGAAACGTCTCGGCCCGGCACGGCCCAAGGCGCACTTCGCCCATGCGCTCAATGAATGCCACAGATTCCTGGATCACGCGGTCACGTTCCCAGATCACGACGTTGGCTTCGTTGTCGAAGTCCTTCGTCTTGTTACGGAAGCCGACAAAGCACTGGATGTCCCCGTCCCGGGCAATCACGTAAAACGGCTTTTTCAGGCCGCAAGTAAGGTAGTCGCCATCCAGTGGCACTTTCAACGCTTCTTCGATGGTGGGCACGCCATGCTCCGGTTTCGGGGCGTCTCCAGCTTGCCGCAGAACGTGCGACTCGCAAGGGCAAACACTGCTCTCAAAATAGCTTGAGCGATGCCGTGTTATGGCTATTCTCACGCCGCTTCCAAATGCGCCGGGCGACCGGCAGAACCGACACAGGAGCAGGCAATGCGCAAGGCATTGATTCTGGCAATTGCACTAAGCGTGCTGTTCTTCACAGCGATCGGGTGCAAGGACAAAGGTAACGAAGCGGGCGGAAGCGGCGCCACGGAGGACACGGTCAAGCTGGGTTTGTACGTCAGCACGACCGGGAAAATCGCCACCTTTGGCACCGACACCAAGAACGGCGTTGACCTTGCTGTCGAGGAAATCAACAAAGCCGGTGGCATCAAGGGCAAGACGATTGACCTGCGCTTTTACGACGCCGCCAGCAAGGCCGAAGAAGCCGGCAACGTCGCCACCAAACTGGCGACGCAAGACAAAGTTCTGGTCGCGATGGGCGAGGTGGCATCGGGCCTCAGCCTGGCCGCTGCGCCGGTGTTTGAGCAAAACGGTATTCCGATGGTCAGCCCCAGCAGTACCAATCCGACCGTGACCCAGCAGGGCAAGAATATCTTCCGCATCTGCTTTCTGGACGACTTTCAGGGCAGCGCCTGTGCGGTTTTTGCCTACAAAGAGTTGGGCAAGCGCAAGGCGGCAATCATTCGCAACCAGGACGACCCATACAGCACTGGTTTGGCTGACTACTTTCGCCTGAAGTTCAAGGCGTTGGGCGGCGAGATCGTCGCTGACGAATCGTATAAGGAGGGCACGAAAGAGTTCGCGAGCCAGATTACAAACGTAAAGGCCAAGACACCGGACATCATCTTTCTTCCCTGCTACTACAACGACGTGGCGTTGCTCAGCCAGCAGATTCGTGGGCAGGGCATCGGCGATGATGTGCCGATGCTTGGCGGCGACGGATGGGAAAGCGCCAACCTGATCCCGAACAGCAAGGGTGCACTCGAGGGCAGCTACTTCGGCAACCATTACAGCCCCGAAGACCCCAGCGAGCACGTGCAGGCTTTCGTGAAGGGATATAAGGCCAAGTACAACACCGCCCCCTCCAGCCTTGCCGCGCTGGGCTACGATGTCGTTTATGTGGTCAAGAAGGCGATTGAAGAAGCGGGCGAGTTCGACCGCGCCAAGGTGCGCGACGCGCTGGCTGCACTCAAGGATTTCAAGGGCGTGACCGGCACGTTCAGCATTGACGAACATCGCGATGCGCGCAAACCGATCAGCATCCTGAAAATACAGGGCGACAAGTTTCTGCCGGTGAAGCAGATCCAACCGCAAGACGTGAAGTAGCGCGGGCATACACGAACAATGCCGGAGCCCGCGGGTTCCGGCATTCTCGATTGGGGCGAACGTGCTGGAGTTGCTTGCCACAGCCGAACCGGGTGGGACATCACTGGCGCAGGCCCTGCTGCAGCAGGTCGCGAACGGTATTGCCAAGGGCAGCGTCTACGCGCTGATTGCTGTCGGGTACACGATGGTGTACGGCGTGCTGCAGCTGATCAACTTCGCGCATGGCGAAGTCTACATGCTGGGCGCGTACTTCAGCTACTACCCCGCCAAGTGGATGGGCTACACGACTGATCCCGAAGATCCCACCTTCGTTCCTGCCAAAGTGCCTCTGTATGTCGTAGGTTTCTTGTTCGTGTGCTCGATGGCGTGCTGCGCCTTTCTGGGCATGTTGATTGAACGCTTTGCTTACCGGCCACTGCGCAATTCGAGCAGGTTGGCGGCACTGATTACCGCAATCGGTGTCAGTCTGCTGCTGCAGAACGGCGGCATCATGCTGTTCAAGGCCGACCCTCGCGGGTTTCCTACCTTGATTGAGCAGTCGTCCGTTGACCTGGGCCTGGTGGCCCTGACCAACACCAAGATCATTATCGTTGTCGTTGCCGCCGTGATGATGACAGGCCTTCACTTGTTCGTGCAGAAGACAAGGCCCGGTGCCGCCATGCGGGCATGCAGCTTTGATATGCGCACCGCACGGCTCATGGGCGTCAACGTCGACGGAACCATCGGTTTGACCTTTGCCATCGGCAGTATCATGGCTGCCGTGGCCGGCGTGCTGGTCGCCATGGACCAGCCGACAATCGACCCGCTGATGGGCCTGATGGCGGGCCTGAAGGCCTTCGTTGCGGCAGTACTTGGCGGCATTGGCAGCATCCCCGGCGCGGCGCTGGGTGGCCTGCTGCTGGGCGTGACCGAGTCGGTCGTGGGCACATTCAGCACGACGTACGCCGAAGCCGTGGCGTTTGTGTTGTTGATCCTTGTGCTGCTGGTCAAGCCTTCCGGCTTGCTGGGTAAATCCGGGCGGGAGAAGGTCTGATGCACCGGACCCTGCTGCTACTGGTGGTCGGTGTCAGCCTCGCGTTTGGGGTGGACTGGTTCCTTGGCGAGTTCATCGAAGAGTATGTCGTCCGCATCATCAACCTGTGCGGCATTGCGATCATCCTGGCGGTCAGCCTGAACGTGATCAACGGCCTGTGCGGGCAGTTCAGCCTCGGGCACGCAGGGTTCATGGCGATTGGCGCCTATGTCAGCGCCTATTTCACGACGACGCTGCGAGTCCTGAACACCGAGACCGGCGAGACCGTCGTGCGCGCACCGCTGTTTGATGGCGCGTGGGGCTTTGTGCCTGCGCTGTTGATCGGGGGCATGGCAGCAGCCGCGGCGGGCCTGGTTGTCGGCGTGCCCACGTTGCGGTTGAAGGGCGACTATCTGGCGATCGCGACGCTGGGGTTTGGCGAGATCGTGATCATCATGCTGACAAACTTTGAATCGGTCGGCGCGGCGCGGGGACTTCCCGGGCTGCCCAACTACGCCAGCAGTTTCTGGATTCTGACGTTCGCATGGATCTGCGTTGTCAGCAGCGTGTTTCTGCAGCGCAGCACGTTCGGGCGCGCGCTGGTCGCCATTCGCGAGAATGAACTTGCCGCAGAAGTGATGGGTATCCGGGTCGCCCGGCTGAAGGTGATGGCGTTTATCTACGGGGCCTTCTTTGCCGGCCTTGCGGGTGGCTTGCTCGGGCACCTGTTGCGCACGATCAGCCCCTCCACGTTCGGGTTCATGAAGTCCATCGAAGTAGTCGTGATGCTTGTACTGGGTGGGCTTGGCAGCCTTACCGGCGCGATTGTCGGCGCCATCGTGCTTACTGTTCTGCCGGAGGCTTTGCGCGACGTGGAACAACAGGCGAAACTGCCGGGCATTCGCATGGTGGTTTACGCGCTGGTGCTGATCCTGCTGATGATTTTCCGGCCGCAGGGAATTTTCGGGCAGCGTGAGCTCTCGCTTAAGTTGCTGCGGCGACTGCTGCCCGGGGGGCGCAAGTGACTGCGCTGCTTCAGACGTCTGGCCTTACCATCCAGTTCGGCGGCTTGACCGCGGTGGACGCATTTGATTGCGCCATTCAGCCGGGCGACCTGTACGGCATCATCGGCCCCAACGGCGCCGGCAAGACTACGGTGTTCAACATGCTGACCGGCGTGTACCTGCCGACGTCTGGCATCGCAAGCTTCGGCGGCACGCGGATCAATGGCCGCTCGCCCGCGCAGGTGTCGGCGCTGGGTATCAGCCGCACGTTTCAGAATATCCGGCTGTTTGATGAGCTTAGCGTGCTTGAGAACGCGATGACCGGCGCGCACCAGCACGCGAAGATCAACCTGTTCGACAGCCTGCTGCGCACACCCCGCCACTATCGCGAAGAGAAGCGCCAGCGCGACCGGGCCTATGAGTTGCTGCAGTTCATGGGCCTGGAAGAACGCGCGGGCCTGCCTGCCAGGCAGCTGCCATACGGTCACCGCCGCAAGCTTGAAATCGCGCGCGCACTGGCGACCGAGCCACGCTTGATCTGCCTGGATGAACCCGCCGCCGGCATGAATACCGGAGAAAAGGCTGAGCTGTCAGCATTGATCCGGCGCATTCGCGACGAGTTGAAAGTGACGGTCCTGCTCATCGAGCACGACATGAAGCTGGTCATGGGCATCTGCGAAAAGATTCAGGTACTCGATTACGGCAAGACTATCGCTCTGGGCACGCCAAAAGAGATCCAGAACAACCCGAAAGTGGTCGAGGCCTACCTGGGTGGCGACTGACCGGCAGCACGAGAAATGAAGACAATGACAGAAGCGATTCTTGAGTTGAAGTCCATCAACGTGTTCTACGGCGCGATTCACGCCCTGCGGAATGTGTCGCTGCACGTTAACGCCGGCGAAGTGGTCACACTGATCGGGGCCAATGGTGCGGGCAAGACCACGACACTGGCCACGATTTGCGGGTTGCTGCGTGCCAGGTCCGGCGAGGTGCGCTATGCCGGCCAGGACATTTCCAGTGCCCAGACGCATCGGCTGGTTGAGAGCGGACTGGTCATGGCGCCCGAAGGTCGCGGCATCTTTCCCAACCTCACGGTCGAGGAAAACCTGAGGATCGGCGCCTACGCCCGCAAGGACAAGCCAGCTGTGGCATCAGACCTGGCCCACGCCTACGACATCTTTCCGCGGTTGGCGGAACGCAAGCGGCAGAAGGGTGGAACGCTTTCAGGGGGCGAGCAGCAAATGCTTTCCATCGCCCGCGCGCTGATGTCGGCGCCAAAGCTGCTTTTGCTGGATGAGCCAAGCCTTGGCCTCGCGCCGCTGATTGTTCAGACGATTTTCGAAACGATCGACCGGGTCAATGAGAAGGGTGTAACCATCCTGCTGGTGGAGCAGAACGCCAACATCGCGCTCAAGCACAGCCACCGCGCCTACGTGATCGAGAGCGGCTGCATCGAAATCGAGGGCGCGTCAACTGAGCTTCGCAGTGACCCACGGGTGCGGGCTGCCTACCTTGGCGAGACGTGATTTCCCGATACGCGAAGCCGCAGGCACGCAATCGCTTTGGCGCAAGTGCTTATCAGCGGTTGTTTGCAGCAACGGGGTACGTCGGTTACATTGTATGTGGCCAAGAAGGCCGTTCTGCCCCGGTCTATACCCCTTGGGGAATCGCGTATGAAACGACTTTTCGCTATCGCCATGGCTCTGATGTTCGCGGCTGTGCCGCTGTTTGCGCAGAAGAGCATCGCCCAGAACGCCTCGGAGAAGGAAGAGGCGACTTATCGCAAGATCGAGTCCCAACTCGAATCGACCAAGCTCGACACGCTGGCATATGAAGACGCCGACGTGACCGAGGTGGTCAAGGACATCGCCAAGAAGTGCCGCATCACGATCGTGTTTGACAAGAAGTCGCTGGAAGACGTTTCCGAAGATGACCGCAAGATCAGCCTTGAGCTGGCAGACATCAAAGCCGGCAACGCGCTGAACATCGTGATTGACCAGGTCGGGCTGTACAAAGCCTACAAGAACGGCGTTCTTTACATCACGTCCAAAGAAAAGGCCGAGTCTGTCACGTCGACCAAGACCTACGACGTGCGCGACATTACCGCCAAGATCAAGGACTTCCCGGCGCCGAAGCTTCGCCTGAAGGGCGAGGATGACGGCAGCGGTGGCCCGATCATCGAGTACGGCGACGAAGACAAGATCGTCGAAACAGAAGACATTGTGGACATGATCGAAGAGGGCATTGACGCTGACTGGGGCAGCACCGCCAGCGTCAAGATTGTGCAGGGCCAGCTTGTCGTGAACGCATCGCGCAAAGTTCACAAGGAAGTGGCTGACCTGCTCGAGCAGCTTCGCAGCGCCAAGTAACTTCTTGCCTGACGACCAACACAGGGACCGCCCACGGGCGGTCTTTGTGTTCTCCGGCGTGTTCTACGCCGCCAAGACAAACGGCCAGTTGCCCGCTAGACTGCCGTCATGACCGAAGAGGCTCAACCTGAAGGCGGCTTTGAATCCTCGCGCCGCGACGCGCACAAGGCGCAAATCGCGCTGAACGTGCTGGTGATCCTGAGCGCGCTGGCCGCCAGCGCCTTCTTCTTCTATGTGCTCTACGCCATTCGGCCGTTTGGTGGTTCGCAGGCGTCCAACGTGGACATCCCGACCAGTCAGCCGGGCGCGGTGATCGCTTTCGTCGAGGGTGAATCAGGCGGGTTGACGGTGAGTGTGCGTGACCTGGACGACGCTGAGGCGTACAACGCCGAGCTTTCAGAAAAGTTGCGCGCCGACATGGGCATCACAGCCAAAGGCCGGCTGCTGCGTCTGGAACTGCACAACACCGGCAAGGATGAGCGCAAGGTCAAACTTGCCAGCCTGACGCTGACCGGCGACGACGGCGCGCATTGGGCGTGCAAGTGGGTGGACGATGTCGCATCGCGCGACGCAGCCACCGCGCTTGGCAAGTTGCGCCTGAACCAGGGCACGCGCGAGTTCGCGCTGCCGGCGGGCGCGCGGCGCCAGCTTGACATCTTTGTACCGGGTGAGCCGCCGGGCGCCGCCAAGCTGAAAAGCGGCCGGCTGGACGCAGGCAGTGTGCAAGTTGAGCTGGAACACAAGGAAACCAGGGCCGCACAATGATGCAGCTGAACCGTGAGACCGTTTACCAGGGCAAGGCGTTCAAAGTCGCCCGCGTGACGTTGCAGAACGCCGAGGGCAGAGAAGTGCAGCGCGAGGTGATTGAGCATCCCGGTGCCGCCTGCATTATCCCGATGGTGGACAACGACACCGTGCTGCTGATTGAGCAGTGGCGCATCGGCGCGAAACGCCCGCTATGGGAGATCCCCGCTGGCACGCTGGACCCGGGCGAAGACCCGCTCGCGTGCGCGGCCCGTGAGCTTGAAGAAGAAACCGGGTTCAAGGCGGCCAAGATCGAGCACCTGTTCACGATGTTTCCCAGCCCGGGCATCATGGACGAGAAGATGCACATCTTCGTCGCCACTGGCCTGACGCCGGGAACGACGAAGTTTGATGAGGATGAAGACATCACAGCCAAGCCCTTCAGCTTCAAGGAGCTGCGCGTGCAGTTGAAGGCAAACAACATCAAGGATGGCAAGACGATTGCCGCGCTGGGCTACCTGATGGTGTTCAAGCCCTATTTGGGCGCATAGCAGGTCAGTCCCGATTCCTGGAATTTGCGGAACCATAACCCCTTGGGCAGGGTTACTTGGGCAAGAACAGGAGAGCCGCCATGAAGACGATTCTTGCCGTACTCGCAGCCGGGTTCCTTGGCGCAGGCGCAGCATTGGGCGCCGTGGCATTGGGGCTGGTTCCGCTCGACAACCGCGTGCAGGGCGCCCAGGTGGCGCCGGCTGCGATTGATGAGCCCGAGACGGCGGCAGGCAAGCAATCCGCAACCGACGAGATCGCTGCATTGCGCAAGGATCTGGCGAAGCTGTCTGTGGACCTTGAGCAATCCAGGTCTGCCAAACCAGCCGACCACAGCGACGAGATCGACAGCCTGAAGGCCGAGATCGCAGCCCTGAAAACCAGCAGGCCTGCATCCGCCCCGGTAGCTGCGCCGGAAGGCGGGCCGGCTGCCGGCAGCAGCGACTTTGATACGGCTGTGCGCGGGGTTGTAAGCAAGCTGGAAGAAGAGCGGCGTGAAGAGCGCCGCCTCGAACGGCAAGCCGACCGCATCAAAGAGCTGGAGGAGCAGAAGGTGCAGATCAGTGAGTACATCCCGCGCTTTGTCGAAGGCCAGGCCGAGCGTTTGAACATCCCGGCTGCATCCATTGCCGACGTGAGCAACGCGCTGGTGACCCACTTGCAGTTCCGCGCCGAGTTGCGCAGTGAGCGCGAAGGACAGCGCATCGACGGGGTCGAAGTCGACGACAAGTCGTTTGAGCAGAAGATGACCGACCTTGACGCGACAACCGCCACCGCACTTTCCACCTACGTGGATGCCGAGACTGCCAAGAACATCCTGAACGCCGTGAATCGCACCGGCGGGCGCAACGCGCCGCAGGGTGGGCCGGGTCGTCCCGGCCGCGGCAACCGCTAGGCAGCGTCAGCTGCACCGGCCCGGTTTCGTTTCAGGCACCCTTCGGCAGCGGCTCAGGCGCGCCGGCCAGCGCGTAGTCCTCGGGTTTCGAGGCCAGGCCTGCGCGCACCGGGTTCGCCAGGATGTGATCCTTGGCGTGCGCGATGTTGGACAGGTCCACGGGATAACTCACGCAGCCGTCACGCCACCTCATCTTGTGCAACTGGCGCATGGTGAGTGCCTTGTTGATCAGTCTCTTGACCCGGCCCGCAAAGGTGTCCACGTCAGCCAGCGCCTTCTCGCGCCCGAACAGCAGGTGAATATGGTCGGGCATGACCACCCAGGCGAACACCGTGGCATGTTTGCGGGTTACGTGGTCCATCACCTCGCGTACCACCTGGCCATGCGTGTTGCTGTGCAACCGTCGCGTCTCGAGAGCACGATTGAGCATGAGTGTGATGTTGTACAGGTGCAGCATCAGCAGCACCGTGGCGAGCGTTGCAGCCGCTGCAGAATCAAGGCCGCCGGCAGAGGCGCCGTGATTCTGCATGCGTTGATCACCGGCAGCTCGGGCAGAATGCGGCGAATCTCCAGCGCGTACTGCCCCAGGTTTCGTTCGGCGACCACGACATGTTTCATGCCCATGGCTGCCTTCAACAGTTCAGCCTCGGGCAGTGGCCACAGCATCCGGGTATGCAACAGGCTGACGCGCTGTCCCTCACCGCGGGCTTCGGCCACGGCAGCCTGCGCAGGCGAGCGCGACCCGCCGTACGTGATTACCAGCCACTCCGGCTTGCCTTCGGCGGCAAGCCCGGGGTCAAGGCGTGTTGCGCGAAAGCCGCGCGGCGGCCGCGACAATCGCGCCTCGAGGTCACGCGCGTCGGATTCTTCGGGCGACAGGTCGGAGGCGTCGATGGGCGTTGGTTCGTCAAACAGCAACTCCGGCTCTTCGGCCGGCTCTTCCCAACGGAACTCCGACTCTGCCACAGATTCTTCAAGCAGAAAAAACACCGGTACCTTCAGCAGGTCGGCGGCCTTTGCCGCGGTAACCGCGAGTTCCGCGCACTCGGCGGCATCGCTTGGACATAACACCAGCGGCGTGATGCCGCCCTTGAACATCCAGCGCAGCGCCATCACGTCCAACGACTGCACACTCGGCGCCTCAACGAACACCACGGTCGGCTCACCTGACCGTAGGCGGCGGTACAGTTCCGCACTGTGATTCTTGATTTCGTCCAGCTGGGCGTGGGTGACGTGCACGCCGGTTTCGGCCAGCGTGGCCATGGCAATCTCGCGGCCGGTGACCCGCACGGGAACTTCGTTCACTTATCCATCTCCGCGGCTTTCATGTGCTTTCGGGCTTTTGAGGTGTTACCGGCCCTGGTCTCAAGCTCTGCCAATGCGATGTGCGCTGATTTGAAATCTGGCCGCATCTCAAGCACACGTTCAAAGATCTTGCGGGCTTCATCCAGTTGCCCGTCGTCCATCAGAAACTGGCCTTCCAGCATCAACGGCTCAACCCAGTCCGGGCGCTTGCGCATCGCTTCGGCCAGGTCATCCCGGGCTTGCTGCTTTTCGCCGTTTTCCCAGAACAAGGCCGCCCGCAGGATCAGCGCCAGCACAAAGTTCGGGTCAAGCCGCAACGCCTCGTTCAGGTTGCCCAGTCCCTCGTGCGCGCGCTTGAGTTTGCGCAGCACCACCGCACGGTTGTACATGACTTCGGCATTGTTTGGTGCAAGTTCCAGCGCGCGGTTGTAGCGGTTGACTGACAGTTCAAGGTCATTGCGAAGATATGTCAGTCCCGCGAGGTTGTTGTACAGCGTGCCGAACAGTTCTTTGTCAGTCAGCGGCGTCAGATACACGCCGTGCTTAACGCTGGTGGTGCTGAAGCGGTACTGGGCAAAGAAGTGCAAGTCGTCGCGGGTGGAGCCGAAGTCAGTTGTCTCAAGTATCGTTTCATAGGGCGTGCCATCGGCTTCGCGGTCGCGGTAGATCACCGCGAAATGGCCTGGTATGCGGATGCCCTGCACATTCAGACCCGCGGCCTGGCCGAACACGAGGTAGGCCAGCGACAGTGAAACGCAGTAGCCATAGCGGTTCTGGAGCATGCGGTCAAAGAACAGGTTTTCGGGGTTTGCACCGCCCTGGTCGGTGGGGTCAAAGCGCAACCCCAGGCGGACATGCACGAAGTCGGTCAATGCCAGCAGTCGCGTGCGTGGTGATCGCGCGCGACTGATTTCCTTGGCCAGGCCATCCGCGTACTCTTGAAACCGCTTGAGTTTGGCCGGCACGTCAACGTCGTGAGCCTGGCCCTTGAACTCTGGATAGTACTTCTCGCTGAACAGCAGCAGCGCGCGCGGCAGGTCAAAGTCGTCCTGGGAAAGCATGTCCTCAAGAGTTTGGGTTGCCTTTTCGCCGTTCTGGACCGGGCGCACGTCAGGTTCGGGCGGCGGCCGGTTGCCCTCGACCCGGACTTGCGTGGTGCAAGCGCTTAGCATGAGCATACCCAGCAACACAGGCACGCCGTAGAAGCGCCGACATTCCATGACATTCGAAGCGGGCTTGGCAGCACGTAACGCACTTGCATTGGCGTGTGTCACTTCGTGAGCCTCACTGTTCGCCTACTCCTTTTCGAATTCTACGCTTATCTCGGCGGTCTGCCCAGCGACGATCGTGAACTCGCGGCTTGCGGCCTTGTACCCCGGCATGGTCATGCTGATGGTGTAGGACTCGGGCGGCAGGTCTTTGATCGTGAACGAGTTATCCTCGCCCTGGGTCGCGCTTCCGTCAGAGTTGAAGAAGTCCAGAAAGGTAAACCGCTTCTTGAACAGCTCATCCTTGCTGTTGCGAATCTCGTACTCAAGGCCCATGGCGGTCTGGATGTTCAGGTCGGTGTTCAGCAACCGGATCTTGAGGTTGCCGCTGGCCGCAAACGCAAACGTCAGTGACACCGCCTGACCTGCCTTGAACTCAACTTTCGAGTGCGTCACGGGCGTGTAGCCGGGCAGCGACAGCGTGATCGTGAACTTGCCCTCGGCCAGGTTCTTCACTTCGAACGACTTGCTCTCGGTCAGGTTCACGCCGTTGTCAAAACCGCCCAGCGAAAGCGGTTGCCCACGCTCGTCCTCTATGGTCAGGGCGGCGATCAGGCCAAACGGCGTGTTGTTGGGCGCGCCATCGACGCCTGTCACCGTACCTTTCAGTGATGCCCCCTCGGCAGGCAGGGTGATCACGAGGCCCGCCACGCTGTTCCGTAAGTTCAGGTAAGGCCGCGTGACCATGCCGTTCTTGTCGCTGCGCACCGTAAGCCGGTAGAAACCCGGAGACATGCCCGTGAGCTCAAAGGCGCCGGTTTTTTCGTCGGCGTTGGTTTCGCGGAAGACCAGCATCTCCATCTCATTGACGGCTTCGTCGTCATCGCCCTTGTCGGCGCCGTCGGGACTGACCGGGCTGGCCATTACGCGCACCCTGCCCTCGGGCACTTTGCCGCCTTCCAGTTCGACGCGACCGGTGATCTTGACCGTCACGAAAGCCACGTCGAACTCGAAGTCGCCGTCCTTGTCCACGTGCACGCGTTTGCGCACAAGGCTGGGGGCAGGGCCTTGTCCCTGCTGCGCGATCTGATAGGTGCCCAGCGCAACGCTGCGGAACTCGTAGTTGCCCTGCTTGTCGGTGCGTGTGGTGTTGGCTGCAAAGCCGCCGCGGTTACCGCCAATCAGCACGATCTGCTTTTCGGCGTAGGGTTTGCCGTCCTCGGTCACGCGCCCGTACAGCCGCGCGGTGCCGGGCTTCTGGTCGTAGATGTCGAACTCTACGCGCTCGCCAGCCGCAACCTTGACCTGTGTGCTTGGGTTCGGAAGCAGCAGCGCCGCCATGTTGCCGGTGTTGCGCACGACGGTGTAGGTGCCGGGCGTCAAGCCGGTGAGTTCATAGTTGCCATTGCCATCTGTGTAGGCGGTGCGAATGCGCGCCGAATCCTGGCCCATCAGGCTGGCGCAGGTGACGGGCACGCCGGGAACGGCCTTGGAGTATGAGTCATAGACGCGCCCGAAAATCGTGCCGCCGACTTCCAGTCGCACGTTGTGCACTGTGCCGGCACCGGTTTTGACCTCAAGCTCGGCGCTGATGTATTTCTGGTAGTTGCGCGTGTTTGCCAGCAGCACGTACTTGCCGGCAGGCAGGTTGTCGATTCGGAAGGCGCCGTTTTCGTCGCTGCGGATGCTGGACGGGAAGAGCGTGCTCTCGCCGCGGTCGGGCAGCGTTTCGCCAAAAAAGCTCTTCATGACAAACGCCAGCTGCCCTGGCCCGCTCACGTCGTATGCCGCCAGCGGCACGCCCTGCACGGCAACCCCCTGGTCGTTAACGACCGTGCCTTCGATCCAACCTGCGGGCTCAAGCACAATCACGATTTCTGCGGTGTTGCCGGCTGTGGTCGTGGCCTGCACAGTCTTGTTG
This sequence comes from Planctomycetota bacterium, assembly GCA_020849795.1. Classification (GTDB taxonomy): domain Bacteria; phylum Planctomycetota; class UBA8742; order UBA2392; family UBA2392; genus JADJRK01. The sequence goes on from JADZFR010000022.1 coordinate 68,931, forward strand.
CCAAACCCGTCAGCTTTGGCGCTTATGCCCACACTGCCGACGGGCAGGTTCGTCAGAGCAAAGTTGCCTTGCTCGTCGGTCGTGGCGCTGATCGTGCGCGGTGGAATGCTGATGCCCGCCACCCATTCGCCGCCACGCAGAAAGTCGTTGTCGTTGTAGTAGACTTGGGCGCCTGCAATGCCTTGCTGCTTTGTGTCGACCACGCGCCCAGTGACCCCGGCGCCGTCCTCAAGCAGCAGGTTCACATCCTTTCGCACCTGGCCGCTGCGCACGCGCAGATCGCGGGTCGCGATGGCGTACCCGGCTGCGATTGCGCGCACCGCAGCGCCGCCCATGCCGTCGCCTTCCCCGCCGGGTGCGCCGATTCCCGGTGGCACCTGGTCGAACTTGTAGAAGCCCGTTGCGTCGGTGCTGGTCACCGCAAGCGTACCACCCAGCACGGTGCCCAGCTCCACGGTTGCGCCAACGATTGGCGAGTTGTCAGAGCGCTTAAGCACATAGCCCTCGACGCCCCCCGCCTGCACCAGGACGAACGGCAGCAGCTCGAAGTTCGCAAACTCATCAAGTTCCATTTCTTGGCGCGAACGCGTCAGCGGGTTGAGTTCGTGCGACATCCAGCCCTGCTTACGCGCGTACACCAGGTACGCGCCCGGCGCGATGCTCTCCATCTCAAACTTGCCCTGCGCGTCGCTCTTGACCGGTTTGAATCGGCCCAGAATGCGCCCGAGGCGTCGCAGCTTTTCGTCTGCGCGGGCATCAAGCTCAATGCTCACGTCCGGGAGCGGCGACTGGTCTGCGCCATTCAGAACGACACCGTAGGCGCGAGCGGCCGCATAGATGCGAATCACCAGCCCCTCAACGGGAGTTTCCTCTTTGACCACAAACGTCTCCGTGGCGGTCAGGGCTTTGCCTTCTTCCAGGCACGCCACGAAGTACCCCTTTCCCACCAGCAACTCCACTTCGAACGTAAACACGCCGGCGTCGTCCGTCACCGAGGTTGAACCGCTGGCGGTTGCGCCGTCTTCGGGCAGCAGTGTCAGCGTGATGCCACTTGCGGGTTCATCAAAGAAGTCGACCGCTGTCCCGGAAACCGTCAGCTTGGTCGGAACTGCGGGCACAACTTCGACGTCAGGTTGGCCCTTGTTGGCGTCAGGACGCGTGCCCTGGCCATCACCAGTTGAAGCGTTGGCCGGCGTGCTGTCCTGGCCACTCGCTGCGCGGCCTTGTTTGTTTGTTTCGCCCGACCTGTCCAGGGCGGTTGTGTCGGCTGGCCGATTGCCGCCTGCGGGCGGGTTGAGCAGAAACCAGCCGATGCCCAGCGCGATCACAACCAGCAACAGCAATCCCACAAGCAACGCAATGCGGTTCTTTTCCATGGATCAGCCCTGTCCCAGTGTCGCCGGTCCACACTGGTCACGCGGCAGGCCGAAACCTAACGCCGGAAACAGGTTGTGCGCGATCTAGCGCACGACTTTGGCGTTGGCCCAGTTGGCTCGATCCTGGATGTCCGCGTTGTCGGCGGCTGTGACTTCGAGCGTAATGCGTCGCGCATTCAGGACTTCAACGTCGATGGTGCGCGCATCGGTAGAGCGGCGCAGAACCCCGGACTCGTAAACCAGCTTGCCGTCCGCATACACCTTGAACTCAACGCTGGCCAGGTCGCCGGCTGTATCGTCCACGCCGATGTCGGCAATGAATCGCGAATAGCCGCGGTTGAGGTCGAACTGAAGACGGCTGATAGCATGCACGCCCAGGCCTTTTGCATAGGTCTTGCCGCGCAGACTGATGGCGCCCCCGCCCTGCGCATGATCGCGCCTCACTTTGAACAGGTAGTCTTCATACTTGAAGTCGCCGGGCAGGTAGTACGGGCGCTCTTCCGGCGGCTCGGCAAACTCCAGGTCGCTTAGGTAGACGTAGCGGCCGTTTTTCATCGTGACGCTGATCAGGTTGTTCTCCTCAAGCGTGATGTCGCGCTTGAGCACCTTGTGTTCAAGCGTGATCTTCCCCTCCGACCACGCCTTGATCACGCCGCGCAGCATGCTGCCGTCGCGCAATGTGAAGATGCCCTGCAGCTTGTCGAAAGTGGCTGGCGGATTGCGCTTGCAGACAATCCCGCGCAGGCGCGCCCAGCCGTACTTGTTGCCGTCGTAGTTCTTGCCATCAAGGATTTCGTTGTAGAGGAACACGCCGTCCTTGACGATGCGCACCAGCGACGACGCGGGGTCTGCCTGTTCGGGCGCGTTGCCGCTGGCAGCAAAGTAAACCACGTCGTTCTTGGCGCCGGCATCAAGCTCAGGCAGCAGGTTGGGCGCGACGTTAGCGACGTACTCAAGCCGCTTGACGGCTTCCACGCTGATGGTCAGTTCGCCAAAGCGCGGCGCGCGCAGGACAAACAGTTCGTCGTCTTCGGCCGGCCCGTTGTCGGCCGTACCGTGCAGAACATCGCCATTGATCAGGTAGATGCGCAGTGGCGCGTCTTCGCGTTTTCGCTCATCGCCTTTGTGCCCGAACGTGATCTCTTCAACTTCGTCCAGCGGCACGCGGGCAGGAACGTCGCTGCCTTCTACTTTGACCTCCAGACGCCCCTGGATGTCCAGCTTGGTAATGCTTCCTTTCACAGGCTGCTGAAAGATGCTGGTGACTGTTGCCTGCGCAAGCAGCACGGGGGAAAGGGCGCAGAAGCAAAGCAGAAGTCGAATCATCGTGCGGCTCCATGGCTGGACTCAACCTTGTTACGGTTGAGTTGAATCAGCAATGATCATTTATCGAGGCCGATTGATCAATGAGTTCGCCGAGGCATGACAAAGTGCGGTCTCTAGCTCTACGTCCCTCGTCTGCCAATCGGGCAGGCTGGTTTCACGGTCCGTAGCTCCACTGTCAGTTTGGCGGCAAGCGAGTAAGTTCACGCTTCGACGACTGCATAACACTATTTATGGCAGGCACTTACGATAGCAAGCTGCTGACACTGCGTTGGCACCGCGTTTGCATTGCCGCGGCCTGTACTTCGATGCATTGAACCGTGAGGGTTGATCCATGCCAGCCAAGCAAATCGTATTCGACGCAGAAGCTCGCGAAAAACTTGCCCGGGGTGTTGAGAAACTAGCCCAGGCCGTGGTCTCCACGCTCGGTCCCAAGGGTCGCACGGCTGTCCTGGACAAGGGCTGGGGCGCCCCCAACATCACCAAAGACGGTGTAACAGTCGCCGAAGAAATTGAGCTGCAGGACCCATACGAAAACTGCGCCGCGCAAATGGTCAAACAGGTCGCCAGCAAGACCAGCGACACCGCAGGCGATGGCACCACTACGGCAACGCTGCTTGCGCAGGCGATTTTCACGGAAGGCATTAAGCACACGATGGCCGGCGCGAACATTGCCGGCATTCATCGCGGCATCAACAAGGGCGTGGAAGCTGCAGTCGCGTTCATCGAGAAGATGAAGCGCCCGGTTGAGGGCAAGAAGGACATTGCGTTCGTTGCCAGCATCGCCGCCAACAACGACCCCCGGGTCGGCAAGATCATCGCGGACGCCCAGGAGAAGGTCGGCAAAGACGGCGTCATCACCGTCGACGAGAGCAAAACCGCAGAAACGCACGTGGACTGGGTCGAGGGCATGCAGTTCGACCGTGGCTACCTGTCCCAGCACTTCGTCAACAACACCGAAAGTGTGACTGTCGAGTTCGACAAGCCGCTGATCCTGGTGCATGAAGACAAACTCAGCAGCGCACAGCCGCTGGTGCCGCTGCTTGAGCAGGTCAGCAAGGCCAACCGCCCGCTGCTGATTATCGCCGAAAGCGTAGAGGGCGAGGCCCTGAGCACGCTGGTCGTGAACAAACTGCGCGGTGTACTGAACGTGGCGGCTGTGAAGGCACCCGGCTATGGCGACCGCCGCAAGGCAATGCTGCAGGACATCGCGACGCTGACCGGCGGCAAAGCGATCATGAAAGATCTTGGCGAGAAGATTGAAGACATCACGATCAAGGACCTTGGCACTGCCAAGCGCGTGGTGATCAACAGCGAAGATACGACAATCATCGAAGGGGCAGGCAAGACCGCCGACATCAAGGCGCGCTGCGAAGAAGTGCGTCGCGAGATCAGCATCACCAACAGCGACTACGACCGCGAAAAGCTGCAGGAACGCCTGGCCAAACTTGCGGGCGGCATCGCCGTCGTGAAGGTCGGCGCGTCAAGCGAGCCTGAAATGAAAGAGCTCAAGGCGCGCGTCGAAGACGCGTTGCACAGTGTGCGCGCAGCCACCGAAAGCGGCATTCTGCCCGGCGGCGGCGTTGCGCTGCTGCGGGCGTCGATCGCCCTGGAAAAGACCAAGGCCGCGGATGCGGATGAACAGACCGGCATCGACATTTTGCGCGTCGCGCTTTCACGCCCGATCAAGCAGATTGCAGAGAATGCGGGCCGCCACGGCAGCGTCATCGCGCGCAACGTGCTGGCCGAAAAGAGCGCCAGCTACGGCTACAACGCCCTTACCGACAAGTACGGCGACATGTACGAAATGGGCATCGTCGACCCGCTGAAAGTCACGCGCAGCGCCCTGCAGAACGCAGCCAGCGTGGCGGGCCTGATGCTGACCACGGACGCGATCATCACCAAGGTTGAAGAAGATGAGCCGGTGGACATGGGCCACGGCGACGAAGAAATGGACTACTAACCAGGCACGGGTGTTCACCGTGACCGCCTTCTATTGAGGATCGAGCTATGGCAACCAAACTTCGTCCCCTGGACGACTACATTGTGATCAAGCCGGCCAACGCCGAAGAAGTGACCGCGGGCGGAATCGTGTTGCCCGACACGGCGCAGGAAAAGCCGCTGAAGGGCGCAGTGGTCGCCACGGGCCCCGGCCGCATGCTGAAGAATGGCAAGCGCCTCGAGCCCAGCGTGAAGCGGGGCGACACCGTGATGTTCGGCAAGTACAGCGGCAGCGATGTGAAGCTGGACGGCATCGAACACAAGATCATGCGCGAAGCGGAAATCCTGGCCATCATTGAGTAGACGACTGAACCGAACGAAAGAGCTGAGGACACTCAGATGAGCAAACAGATCCTGTACGAAGTGGAAGCCAGCCGCAAACTTGCCGATGGCGCCCGCAAATTGGCCCGCGCTGTCAGCGCGACCATGGGCCCATCGGGCCGCAATGTCATCATGCAGAAGTCATTCGGCGCGCCGACGGTCAGTCGCGACGGCGTGACCGTCGCCAAGGACATTGAACTCGAGGACCCCTTCGAGAACATGGGCGCGAAGCTGGTCATGGAAGTTGCCTCCAAGACCAACGACGAGGCTGGCGATGGTACCACCACGGCCACGGTGATTGCCGATGCAATCATTGAAGAGGGCCTGCTGATGGCCGGCCACGGCCACAACCCGCAGGACATCAAGCGCGGGATTGATAAGGGCGTCGAAGTCGCCGTGCAATGGCTGAAGGACAACACGAAGAAGATCAAGAACGCCGACGAACTGAAGGCCGTGGCCACGATCAGCGCCAACCAGGACGCCGAGATTGGCAAGCTGATGGCTGAGGCCATCGACAAGGTCGGCGACGAAGGTGTGGTCACGATCGAAGAGGGCAAGGGCCTTGAGACGGAACTGTCCTATGTCGACGGATTGCAGTTCGACAAGGGTTATCTCAGCCCGTACTTCATCACCAACGCCAATGAGCTGTTGGCCGAGTACGACAACGCCAAGATCCTGATTTACGAAAAGAAGATCAGCAGCGTGCGCGAGCTGTTGCCGCTGCTTGAGAAGGTCTCCGGCACGGGCTCGCCGCTGTTGATCATTGCCGAAGACATCGAAAACGAAGTGCTGGCCATGCTGGTTCTGAACCGCTTGCACGGCCGGTTGCAGGTTGTTGCGGTCAAGGCGCCCGGCTTCGGCGACCGCCGCAAGCAGATGCTTGAGGACATTGCCATCCTGACCGGCGGCCAGTGCATCACGGAAGACCTGGGCCAGAGCCTTGAAAGCCTCGACATCGGCGTGCTGGGTACGGCCAAGCACATCGAGGTCGACAAGGACAACACCACCATCATTGAAGGCGGCGGCAAGAAAAAGGCCGTCGAGGACCGTATTGCCCAGCTGCGCACACAGGTCGGGCAGAGCACGAGCAACTACGACAAAGAAAAGCTGCAAGAGCGCCTGGCCAAATTGACTGGCGGCGTCGCGCAGATTCAGGTCGGCGGCCTGACTGAAGCCGAAATGAAAGAGCGCAAGTTCCGCGTGGACGACGCGCTGAACGCAACCCGCGCCGCAAAGCAGGAAGGTGTAGTCGCCGGTGGCGGCGTGGCATATCTTCGCGCCTCAGTGGCGATTCGCGCCGCGAGCTACAAGGGCGACGAGAAAGTTGGCGCCGAGATTCTGGCCAACGCCCTGGAAGCACCCTGCCGCACTATCGCCAGCAACGCGGGCTACGACGGCACCGACGTGGTCGAGACGCTCAAAGAGAGGAAGAAGGACAACGACGGCTTCAATGCGTTGACCGGCGAGTACGGCGACATGTTCAAGTTCGGTATCATTGACCCGACCAAGGTCGCCCGCTGCGCAATCCAGAATGCAGCCAGCATCGCGGGTTTGATGCTGACCACAAACACACTCGTCACCGACCTGAAGAAGAAGGACAAGAAGATCGCCGGCGCCACGGCATGAGCAAGCGCCAGGGCCGGCTGCGCAGAAAGTAAGGGCCCGGGGGGAGCAACTCCCGGGCTTTTCATTGAGAGCGGAAACCGAAGGTCAAACGCAGGGCGAACATCAGGAGATTGCGATGGGTAAGCGCATGATAGCTGGTCTGGCGATTGGCGCGCTGGCGGTAGTGCTGGCATGGGGCGGTATCTCCATGACTCGGCCGGAGCCCGTCAACGCGCAGCGCGCATCCGGCTTTGAGTACGGGTTTCTGCTGCCCGTGCCCAGGCTGGAAAGCTACGACATCGACCTCGGGCGCTGGGCAGCCAAGCCCACCGACAAGGAATACCACAACGCGCTGGTGTTCCCTTACGAAGAGGGCAGCAACACTTTTGAACGGCGCGTGAATTGCCTGCGTCGCTTGAACGGGCTGTCGGCAGATGGCTGGGAACTGGTGGACGCAGAAGCAGGGCTGCTGCGTCGCGCAAAGTAATGGCCAAACGCGACTACTATGAAGTGCTGGGTGTGGCCAAGAACGCCGGCAAGGCCGAGATCAAGAAGGCCTATCACAAGCTGGCGCTGAAGTTCCACCCTGACCGCAACCCCGGCGATGCCGAGGCCGAAGGCAAATTCAAGGAAGCCGCTGACGCATATTCGATTTTGTCCGACGACGACAAGCGCAAGCAGTACGACACCTACGGCCATGCCGGCAACGGCTTTCCCGGCGGCGGTTTCAGCAACGTGGAGGACATTTTCAGCGCCTTCAGCGAGATCTTCGGGGGCAGCAGCGTGTTTGGCGACTTTTTCGGCGGCGCGGCCAAGTCACGCACCCGCGGCCGCCGGGGTGCGTCGCTGCGCTGTACCATCGAGCTGGAATTCAGCGACCCGGTTGAAAACACGCAGAAGACCATCACCATCCGCAAAGCCGAAACCTGCGACACTTGCAGCGGCAGCGGCGCCAAGCCCGGCACCAAGCCCGACAACTGCCCGCAGTGCAACGGCGCGGGCGTGGTAATGACAAGCGCGGGCTTCTTCAGCATGCGCAGCACGTGCCCGCGTTGCGCGGGGCGCGGCGAGGTGATCAGCGACCCGTGCACTCCATGCGGCGGCACCGGGCGCGTGCTGAAGGACAAAGAAATTACGCTCAAGCTGCCGGCTGGCATAGAAGATGGCATGACGCTGCGCGTAGGCGGTGAGGGTGAAAGCGGTGAAAACGGCGGCCCCGCCGGCGACCTGCTTTGCGACGTGCATGTCAAGCCGCACCCGTTGTTCAAGCGCGCCGGTGCGGACGTCTATCTTGAGCTGCCGGTTGGATTTGCCCAGGCGGCACTCGGTGCCAAGCTTGAGGTGCCGACGTTGCGCGGCCGCGCCGACCTGAAGGTGCAACGCGGCACCCAGGCAGGCACGGTGACGCGCATGAAGGGTGAAGGCTTTCCAAGGCTGGATGGGCACGGGCGCGGCGACCAGCTGGTCGAGATCGTGATTGAGGTGCCGGAAAAGCTGACCAAAGAGCAGGAAAAGCTGCTGCGCGAGTTTGCGGAAACTGAAGAGCAGAACATATCTCCGGAGAGAAAGTCATTTCTGGACAAGGTCAAGAAACTGATCAGCAAGTAGTTCGGCCAGCGGCGCGGGATGGAAGATGGCAATGCCCGAAGAAAACCAGAACGAAGTTGTGCAGGAAGGCGACCCACGCGAACCACACGCGGCGGATGAGGCGCTGCACAACCAGCACGATGCCGAGACGGCCGAAGCAGCCCTGCGCGGTGAACACATTGCCGGGGAAGACCTGTCGCCGCGCCAGAAAGCCAAGAAGCTTCGCAAGCTTAGCGACGAAGATCTGGTTGCGCTGGCGGAACAGGCGGCCAAAGCCGAGCACTGGCTTGACGTGGCGCGGCGTGGACAAGCCGAGCTGGATAACACGATCAAACGCCTGCGCCGCGAGCAGCAGGAGGCCGCGCGCTATGAAGGCAGCGCGATGGCGCGCGACCTGCTGCCGGTGATCGACAATCTGACGCGGGCGCTGGAGGCCGGGGCCAAGACGCAAGACTTCGCGGCGCTGTATGCAGGCGTTGAGTTGATCCGCAAGATGTTCATTGACGCTCTCGCCCGCCATGAAGTTGAGCCGATTGCCGCCGAGGGCACGGCGTTTGACCCGGCGTTTCACGAGGCGCTGATGATGGACACCCGCGCCGATATGCCCGACAACGTGGTCACCGCCGAGCTTGAGCGTGGCTGGAAGATGCGCGACCGCGTGCTGCGGGCCAGCAAGGTGCGCGTCAACAAGCGCGGTTAGGCCGAGTTCAGGAATCTGCAGCGGAGCAGCAACATGCCAACCTACGACTACCAGTGTCCCGACTGCGGCCACACCTTCGAGGCGTTTCAGGGCATCAAGGAAAAACCCCTGAAGGCTTGCCCCAAGTGCGGCAAGCGCAAGGTCAAGCGTCTGATCGGCACCGGCGGCGGACTGATTTTCAAGGGCAGTGGCTTCTATTTGACCGACTACGCGCGCAAAGGCGGCGAGCCAAAACCTGAGTCAAAGAGCGAAACCAAACCCGCCGAGACCAAGGCGTCCGAGAGCAAGCCGACCGGCACCAAGAAGGACTAAGCGTCTGGCCAAGGCCCGCACAAAGCGCTGCACAGAGTGCCACAAACGCTTCACATACAAGAGCGTGTCAGATCACGCGTGGTTTCCTTTCTGCAGCGAACGCTGCAAGACCATCGACCTCGCACGCTGGTTCACGAACAAGTACGGCTTTGTCGAAGACTTGGGCCGAGGCCATGACATGAAGACCGGCGGCATGGAAGCAATTCAGGATTCCGATCCGCCGGACTGACCTGCCGGGGCCTGCGCGCCCAGAACAAGCCTGCGTGTGACGATCGTGGCGAAGCTGCCGCGCGGAAGCTCGAAACCCACCTGCACTTTTGCTCGACCATCGTTCAGCTCGTCCGGTAGTGCCGCCTCCATCGCGAAGTTTGCGGGATACATCAGTGCGCGGCGGGACGCAGCCTTGAATCGTGTGCGCGGCAAGCCCTCTAACTTGAGTTGTGCGAGGGTGACTCCTTCCTCGGCGAGCACCGCCTCGACGTGCGGTGCGGCTGCGGGAAATTCTGCCAGCCGCGTCGAAGGGCCAAGCAGCGGCAAGTCCAGTTCGCGAAGTGTCTCGTGATCCGCGCGATGGAACGCAATCTCGCCGGATCGGTTGCGCAACACTTCATGCTCGGGGCAGCTCGCGGCAATCAGCCGTGTCAGCACACGGTTGAAAAGGTAACTCTGGTACGCAGCGACGAAGAGTGTGCGCAGGGTCGGTGTGATGCGCTCGAAGCAGCCGGCCCAATCGCCCGGGTGCTCCTGCAGGTAGGCCACCAATGCGCGCTCGGGTGAGCGTGTCATCTGGTCGTGCAATGTTGCCCAGTCGCCCCAGTGCTCGATCGCCAGCCGCCGGTTGGTCTTGTCCCGCATGCTCTGCTTGCGGTGGGGGGCCGCCAGGTGAAGGCGGACAGCTTCCTCGAAGTTGCCCCGAGCGAGGGCCTTGGCGATAAACCCCTGCCCGTGTGCGATGCCGCCGAAGCGCTGGTTGTCGTAGTAGTTCGGCACGCCGGCGCGCTGCAGCTCGGCTGCATTTGCCGGCAAGACGGCCAGTTCTGCCTGGCTGAGATTGCGCAACACGATGCGAAACCGATTGCCAAGGATGATCGCAGCGGTCACGGGCGCGCGCGTCTTGCCAACAAAGCGGAGCTCAAGACGCTCGTCGCCCGTGTCGGATTTGAGCGGCCGCGTCGAGCTGAAAAGTTGACGCGTCAAGCCGTGCTTGTCCTTGAGGCCGGCGGCGGACAGGTCGCTGGCGCGCAGCTTGTTGCGCTTGGCCAGAATCGAGAGCGCCTCCAGCGTTGCCAGCGAGCGCTTGGTGAGCTCATACACGAAGTGTGCGCCCGCGGGGTCTGGTCTGAAGTCAGCGGATTCTTCGACGATGAAGTCTTCAGGGCGGGTCTTCAGCTTCATGCAACAAGTAGAAGAGTGGCGCTATCGCGCGTCAACCGGAACGCTTGTTGGCGTACTCAAGCAGCCGCAACAAGCCGCTGTTCAACTGGCGGTCCGGGGCAAATGCCTTCCAGTTTGCGAGTGCGGTCGCGGCAGGCTTGAAGCTGGATTCGCCAATCAGTACCGCGCCGTACAGTGCCCATGCCTCGGCATCCAGCTTGATGCCGCCATCCTTGCCGCCCTGTTCGCAGTGTTTGCGCAGCGCTTCAAGGTGGCCGGCGTACACCTGCGCGCTGGCATAGCCGTCCACGACCAGCAACTGGAACGCCTTGCCATCGGCCATGGCGGCCTGCTGCTCATCCAGGAGCTGCACGAGTCGCAAGTAGCCGTCGTTGTAGTCCGCGAGTGCAAAGGCACAGCGCAGCAAGGAAAGCGTGATGTAAGGCAACTTGGCGTCGGCCTCGGCGGCCTTGAGATAGGCATTGCGCGCGCCCTCGAAGTCGCCGGCCCGGAACAGTTTGTCGGCCTGGCCCTGCAGCGCACGGGGCGACGGGTCTTCGCGTACCCCATCCGGTGTCACGTCCTGCAGGAAGGCTTCCTCGGCAAGGATGCGATCCAGGGACTTCACCATCTCGTTCGTGGGCAGCTCAATTTTGGCGACGACGAGCTCTTCGCGTGCCGCGCGGTAGCGGCCGCGGGTTACTTCAATCCATGCATTGACGAGGCGCGGAAGCGCAGCATTCGGGTCGGCGTTGCGGCGGTCGATCACGGTCTTGTGCCACGCATCAAACTGCTCCGAGCGTCCGAACAGGTCTCGCACAGCGTTCAGCCGCGTGCGATCTTCCCGCGAGGCCTTCTCGAACCATGTCTGCAATGCAACGGCCGCGTCCAGAAAGTCGCCCTTGCCGATCAGCACAACAAACACCAGCCGATAGACCTCATGCTCAGCGCCCGCAGTAACCAGCGGGTCGAGCACCTTGAGCGCGGCTGCGTAGTCTGCCCGGCGGATATGGCGCCGCGCATCTTCCAGGGTGCCCGGCGTCGGCTGCGGCGCATCCGGCAGCGGTGTCGGCGCGGCGGGGCCGGTGTCTGCTCCAGCGGGATCCGCAGCCAAGCCGCGCTGTTCTTGAAACGACTTGAGGTCGTACGCGAAGCGATCCAGCTTGTCGGCCACAAGCACGCGCACCGCGGCATCCGATGCACTGGCATGATAACCCGCGCAGAACAACAACAGCGCGGCAAGCTGCAGATCCGCTTTCGTGGGCTGGGCCAACGCAAGCAGGGCGCGGCCGGCGCTTGCGCATGCTGCGGGTGCAGGCTTCAGGTCATGCAGCCACGGAAAAAGGCTCTCAGGCGCGTATCGTGCAAGCGCCCGTGCCAGCATGTGTCGCGCCACCGGCACATCTTGTGATGCGGCAAGCGCAATCGCCATGCCGGTGTAATGCTCGGCTGGGCCGGGTGTGTCCAGCGCGGCAAATGCGAACGAGCGCGTCGCGTCGGACCAGTCGCCGGTGCGCAGGCTGTTGATGCCGCGTTGGCGGCTGCGGTCGTCGCTGTTGCCAGAAAGGCGGGAAGCTTGCGTGTCGCTGCCGGCTAGTTCCTCGGCACGTACCAGAAATGCAATTGCGCGCCGCCTGTCCTGGTCGATCAGCAGCAATGCGCCGGTCAGGAAGCACATCTCGGAGTCGGCTTCGGCGCGTAGGGCAAGCTGAGTGAGGCGCATACCCACGTCGGCGCCCGGCATACGCGAAGCCAGAGGGGGAAGACCCACGATCGCGCCAGGGTCCACCGCCAGTGCGCGCCGCATGTAACGCGCCGAGTCGTCAAACTGCCCCATCCAGAACAAGGCAAGACTGAGTTGTACGTTTTCGCGTGCGCCCATCGGGTTGGCTTTCAACGCGTTGACGGCGTACCTGGCGCTTTCCCGGTTGCCGTCGAAGAGCGCACTTTGCGAACGCTTCAGCCAATCGATCGCCTCAACCTCCGGCCCTTCCGCGTTGAGGCCGGCGGCCAGAAGCATCAGCAATGCAAACAGGGGCGCCACTCGGGCAAGGGGCGCCCCCTGGATGATGCAGTTCCGGTTCATGCTATTTGCCGCCGGCGTTTGCCTTGCGAAGGCGCGCGGTGACTGCGTTGGCCAATTCCGCTTCCAGTTCCACGTCGCGCCCGGCTTCGGTCCATTTGTTGCTGTACATCGCCGTCGGGCCGCCACGTCCGGTGCTGGATCCGGTGTAGACTTCTTCGCGCGCGACCACCACAGGCTCATAGACGCCATCGGCGCCCAGTTGCGGGTAGGCGCTGATGCGCATGCGGTATTTTTCCAGGCCGATGGCGCGCTGGTCGCTGATTGCGGTCCAGTGCTCGTACTTCCACTCGACGTTGGCGCGGAAGACGCGGTCCTTGCCGAATTTCTCGGCCATGGCGTCGTGGATCGCTGTGTCCACGGCGTCAAAGCTGCCGCTGAAGTAGTAGCCGGCTTGCATCTTGTAGATGTCATCCTGGAAGACGGTGCAGCCGCACATCAAGAACACGGCCGCCACAGCAAACATTGCGAACAACGATTTCATTTTCGACTCCACAGCGGCCAAGGGGTATCGGCCGCAGGCGCGGACTCGGGGCTTACAAATATGCTACTGCCAGTGGTTGCCGCTGCAAGAGAGTATTCGCACAGTGCTCAGAAATAGAGCCTGAGGCCCGCCCGGAACACCAGCCACTGGAACCGGCCGTCTTCGCGAAGATTGTCCTGGAAGCCCCGAACAGACCTGTCTGCAGACTGGATGAGGGCAAAGTTTGTGCGCAGGCCCGTTTCAATGAAGCCGCGGGTGAAGTCGTCACCAAACTCCAGGCCCGCAGTATGCACGGTGCCCAGCGTCAGCATGAAGACCTTGCCGACGCCGCTGCCGGTGATGCGCTCGTCTACCTGATAATAATAGTAGCCCGCCGAGGCACTCAGCCCATGGTCAGTATAGAAGGCGATCATGGGGTCAAAGTCAAAGTGAAAGCGCACCGTGGGTTCAAAGTACGCTGCCCGCACTTGAGGGCGGTAACTCCGCGCGGTGCCAAGTTCCTGATTGTATTCGAGCCTGATGTTCAGCGAGATGTTGTTCATCAGCTTGAACCCGAAGCCCAAGCCGGCAGAAAATGTCGTGTGCTTGCTGGCGACGATGCCGCCCCAGATTTCGGCGTTCAGCGGGCGCCACTTGGATGCGTCGATCAGTCCCCTGGATGGTTCTTCGGCGGACTTGTCGCCCGCGGCCTCTGCTTGGGCCCTGAAAAGGTTGGTAACGCGGGGCTTCGCGGGGAAGAGCCCCAGCTCTTGGGCATGAAGTGCGCCGGAACCGCAACCCAGCACCATCAGCAACAGCGACAAACGAAGCATGCCCTGCCCCCCGGTAGTGGGCGCAGGTTAGCCAGAATCCCGTACTGACGCAAAGACCCAGCGCCGCCGCACGAGTGCCACAAGCGAAAACGGGGCAAGTCCCCAGAGCCAGCGTGCACCAACCGGGCTGGTGGCGCAGCCGCCGCCGCCTTTTTCATCACCGCCGCCACCTCCACCACCGCCCGGTGGGGCAGGGTTGCCGGCGACGAAGCCCACATCGCCCTGCGCAACGCCTGAACGAAAATCTACGGCGACGTTGGCCGTGGTCAGGTTCACGTTGGCCGTGCCGGTACCGCTGAAAGCGCCCCCGCTGCATGTTACGACCCACGCACCGGCGCTGCATGCCAGCGAGTAACCGCCGCCGGCGTTCGTGACAACACTTGGACTGCCGGGGCCTGCCGCCGAGACGGTCACGCCCGACAGACCTTCACCCAGGTCGTATCGGCCATTGCTGTTGGCGTCGTTGTAGACCACGCCGGTGATCCAGACCGGGTCGGTCCCCGTGCGTTCCGCTGTGTGGATTGACCAGTAAGCGCCGGCGTTGTAGCCGGCCTGTGGCGCCGCGCCTTCGGCATAGCCCGTGCCGATTTCGCGGTGCGTCTCCCAGAACGGTTGCATCGCAAGCAGATGGTACCGGTGCCCCGGCGGGCTTACGCCCTGGTCGATGATCAGCGCCTTCAAAGCATCGGCGCCGACATAGCTGATCGAGCCGCCGGGCGTGAAGACGCATGCCAGGGACTCGATGTTGTTGCCGCTCGATGCGTAAGGCAGCGGATAGCCCGCAGTGATTGCCATGCCGTTGGGGGCGCCAAGAGTGGGGCTGGTATGGTTGAAATAGCCGTTCGTTGCCATGTCCACGGAATGCACGCGGGCGGACTCGCACAGGTCAAGGTTGATCGCAAGCGGCGGCTGTGCAGCCACGCCATTCAGAATGCCGCCCAGGCTGTTGGCGGTGTCGTAGGCCTGCGGGTTGGCGCGAGCGCGGTTGAGTTCGTAGATGAAGGCCACTTCTGCGGCGCTGGGCTGCTGGGCCGCCAGCGGCGCGGCACCCAGCAAAAACAACGCGAGAAACACACGTGTCATGCCGGTCTCCGGTGAACGAGCTGCGATTCCAGTCTAGCGTCGTGGCGTGGGCGCGAACACTGTCATTCACATCGCCAGACAGCCGGTGGGGGACATGCGTTTCGTCTTCATGATCGTGGACACTACGCAACTTCAGCTGGATCGTCCGACGCCGACTGCGCGGAGACCATCAAGCAACGCAGCGGGTACCTTGAACCCGCCACCCTCGCCGTGCCCGAGTGTCGTGTGCGGCTTGGTCGTGCCCCCGTGGTAATCGCTGCCACCGGTGACAACAAAGCCGAGACGGCTGGCAATCGCGAGGAGGCCTTGCGTCCACTCGGCATCGTGGTCGGGGTACACGACTTCGATGCCCATCAAGCCGTAGCCCTTCATCTCACGCAAGTAGGCCTCGGTCGCGGCAAGACTCCCGCGATTGAGCCAGTAGGGGTGGGCGAGCACGGGAACGGCGTGGTGCTGACGCACGAATTGCAGAGCCTCTTGCGGGCCGAATGTGTCCTTCTCGAAGTAGGCCGGGCCGTCGTTTGCGATCCACCTGTTAAAGGCCTCTTTCTCAGAGCTGACGTAACCCTTGCGCACCATCAGTGCCGCAATGTGCGGGCGGCCGACGACAGCCTCGCCGGCCTGTGCGGCGAGTTCGTCATAGGTCATCGGCATGCCGAGTTTCGCCAGCGCGTCCAGGATGTTGCGGTTGCGCGATTCACGCTTGCGGGCAATGTCGCGCAGGCGGGCATCGAAGTCGTCGTCATCAGGGTCGAACCCGTAGGCAAGCAGGTGGAACGTGCCGCCGCTCAACTTCACGCTGATCTCGCAGCCCGGGATCACTTCCACGCCAAGACGCTTGCCTGCCTCGATGGCCCGCTTTACGCCGCGCGTTGTGTCGTGGTCGGTCAGGCTGATCGCTTTCAGGCCCAACGCGGCTGCCCACTCGACCAGGAACTCCGGTTGCTGCGCGCCGTCGCTGCACTTGGAGTGCATGTGCAGATCAATACAGCCGCCAACATCAGCAGGCGGGCCTTTGTGCGTGGATGGGGCCGGGAACTGACTCATGGTTGCCAGCATAACATCGGCATCGCGCTACTCGATGTCGATATGGACCGAGCAATGTGCAACGTCTGGTTCAGCCTCTACGGCAACGCGAACCGCCTCACCAACATCGTGCGCCTGCTTCAGCGATATCTCGTGGTCGACCACGATATGCACGTGGACATGCAGCATCGTACCAAGGTATTGCGCGCGAAGGTCATGAGCCGCCCTCACGCCAGCAACAGCCGCAGCGATCTTCGTAAGCTCGGCCTGTCGCGCTGGTGTGGGTGCCTCGCCCATCAGCAGCCGGATGTTGTCCCGCGCAAGTTCAACGCCCGACCACGCAATCCAGGCTGCAATCGGCAGCGCCAGCCAGGCATCCATGGTCGGCATTCCGAAGCGAGCCGCGAAAAACCCGGCGATCGCAAGCAACCCCAACAGAACATCGTTACGTGCATCCACCGCCAGTGCGTGCAACGCAGGCCGGACATGGCCGTGGTTGCGCGACAGCACATAAATGGTGGCCTTGAAAGTGACCTTGGCCCCGAACACTCCAGCCATTAGCCAGCCCAGTGAGGGACGCGCGTCCCCGAGCAATGCAAACACGGCGCTGCGGGCCACTTCAAAGGCGATCACACCTGCAATCACGGCTGTGACCAGGCCGCCAATGGGCTGTGCGCGCGTGTGGCCAAAGGGGTGCTCTTCGTCCTGGGGCTGTCGGCTGATGCCGACCGTCCAGGTCAGAACGGCCGCCGTGAAAACGTCCATGAAGCTGTCGGCCGCTTGTGCCAGGGCGAGTTGGCTGGACGAGAGCCACCAGATGGCGCCAAGTGCGCCAACAAAGGCCAAGCTGCCCGCCAGGGTAATGCGGGGAAGCAGAATGTCAGCTCTTTGCGGATTGGCCATGATTGGTGCAAAACCTTTGGCACTCGCGTTGTGCTGAAACGTATTCCATACTATGAGTTAGGGCTTACCCCAAAGCAGCACAACCGTCACCCCCCTGACGGAAGAGGAGACGACATGAGACTGCGATCATATGCATTGGCGAGCTCCGCCATCGCCGTATTGCTCGGAGTTTTCGCAACGAACCCGCAAGCCGACCTGAAACAGGACCTGGCTGCCTTTAACAAAGTATGGAACGACAAGAAGTCGATCAACCTCGACAAGATGAAGGCCATTGAAGCGCTGCCGCGAGGCGATGCAGGCCTGGCCGAGACCTACACGACGATCCTTGAGTCCGACGTGTGGCAGTACCGCGCCGAGATCCTGACGCGCATTACGGGCGAGACTGATCTCGCCCTGCTGGATGCGCTGGCCAAGTGGCTTTTCGACCCGAAGCAAAACCTGAAGAAGCCGGCCGCGGCCGAGCACGTGGCCTTCGCGCTGCTGAACAACCAGAAGTGGGCGACGCCCGAGAACTGGCAGCGCACCGGAGAGCTGGTGTCGCAGGAGAAGTTGCCGGAGAAGGTGAAGGCACGGGTGATTCGAGAACTCGGCCGCTGGCGCTTCCAAATGGACACGCCCGAGCAGATTGCGTCGCCGGATGCACAGGTGCCGATGAAGGCCAATGCGCGGATCCTGGTTTCGCTGCTTAGCGCGAGTATGAAAGAGCGCAAACCCAATGTGAACCTGCGCTTCCTGCTTGCCGACGCGCTTGAAAACCTCAGCGGCGAAGAGTTCGGCTACGAGATCGACAAGTGGGAGTTCTGGATCCAGAACCTCAAGGATACCGATATGCTGGCGCCTCGGACGCCCAGCAAGTTCAAGGACCAATTCACGGACGTTGAAATTGAAGGTCACAGCTTTGTGCGCAAGACGGCGCGCCCGACCGACCTTGAAATCCTGATCCTGCCCGACCTGGGCAAGTCAGAGCAGTACTGGTACCCCTACATCTTCGAGCTCAACAAGACTTTCAAGTGCACGTTTGTTGACCTGCCGGACTGCAGCCGCATGGCCGGTCTTGAGTGGATGCGCAACCGCGACGGCTCCGAGAACCGCACTGCGTACTATTATCCGCTGAAGCAACTGGTGGAGGCGTTTGAAGCACGGCGCGAAGCCAGCAAGCAGAAGAAGATCGCGCTGATTGCGCACGGCGTTTCCGGCTGGATTGCGCTTGAGTATCTGAACCTGCACCCCGAGAGCGTGTCGTTTGCGGTGATTCTGGAAACGTGGAGCGGCAAGGGCTCACGCGAGCAGGCGCGCCTTGCGCTGGAAGGCAGCAAGGATGAGGCATTCAAGTTCCACGGCCAGGACCTGATCTACGACCCGAGCGGCCGCATCGGCAGCCTGAGCCTGAACGAAGAACAGAAGATGTGGTCTGCAACCGGCGCCTTCAAGCGGCGCTGGGCAGACCCCAAGGCACTCGAGCCGATCTTCTATGCGCAACGCCCCTTCCAGAAGGCGATTGAGGGGTCTGCGCGCATCCTGGTGCCTGAGTACGAGTTCAAGGACGCAGCAAAGGGCAAGAAGATCGACGTCCCGGTGCTGTTCATCCATGGCGCGATGGACCCGATGTTCGTCAAAGACGACGAAAAAGAATACCGCCGCGCGCTGGTCAAGGCGACGTGGTCGGTGTTTGCGAACTCGGCAGACACGCCTTGGGCCGAAGAGCCTGTGCTTTTCTTCGAGACCTTCAACAAACTGCTCGAGGAACACAAGATTCTCGAGACGCTCAGGAAGGAAAAGGAAAAGGACGGCGGAAAGTAAGTTTCAGCCAAAAATGAAAACGGGCGCCCATGGGGCGCCCGTTGCTTTGGCAGGCCGCTCTATGCCGCTTCCTTGATCTGCTGGCGCAGCACCTTGTTCGCATCCAGCATCGCGCGCAGGAAACCGATGCGGGCGTTGTCTTTCGTGCCCTCGGCGCCGACCTTGCTTGCTTCACCCTCTTCGCCAACGGCGAACTGCCGTGTGCTCAGGCGTTCAATCTCAAACGCAAGGCGCTTGATCCGTGCTTCCAGCTCGATGATGCGGCCGCTTTGGTCGCTCTCGGGCCCGTTGATGTTCCGTTGGCGCTGGCTTTCGGTGATCGCGAGCTGCAGCAACGAAGCCTTGACCTCTTCGGCTTCCTGCATGGCGCGCATGCCAACCTCGACGCTCTCGCGCCTCAGTGCTTCCTGTGCGGATTCAAGCGCCAACAGCCGCTCGCGAGCTTCGCGACTCTCGCGGCTTTCCGCTTCAAGGCGCTCAATGCGCGCCGTGGCTTTTCGCCACTCGGCGCCGGCCGGCGCGGCATCCACGTTGGCGACCCGGCTGGCAAGCGCGGAAAGTGCCTTCTGCAGCATGCCCGTTTGCTCGCGCTGTCGTTCAAGTTCATGGGCCAGTTCATCGGCGACTGCACGGGCATGTATGGCCTGCTCGTGCAGCAGGCGCTCGTTGCGGTACCGTGTCGCTTCGGCCTCAACCAGTGCGACGCGGCGCTGGGATGCTTTGCTGGCCAGCGCGTTGAGCTGTCTTTCGTGTTCGGCCTGGCGCTCTAGTTGCATGCGATGGAACTGCATGATGATCATGGCGCCAAACGACACCAGCACGGCACCGAACACCATTTCCCACAGCAGCGCATAACCAAGATCACCGCTGCGGGCGCGATTCAGCAAGAAGCCCGCCAGCAGACCCAGAAAGGGCGCGACAATCAGGCGGCGGTTCAGGTGTGCAAGCACGAGGTTCATGGGCGTATCCTGCTTGTTCAGGCGGCTTCCGAGTCTGAGTCCTGCTGCATCACGCGCAGCTGCAGCACGGTGCGTTCGCTTTCGGCGTCGTGCTTTTGCAGCACCACGCGAAACACGTGGCTGTCGTCGATGCCCAGGGCACCGCACACGCAGTCCTCAAGGAATTTCACGCGGTTGGTCAGGTCTACACGGCGCACCTTGCCTGACTTGGTCCACGCGCTCAGGTAGATGTCGATGCGCATTTCATACAGCTGTGCCGGGTCAAGCGTGTCGCCGATCATGGCCAGAATCAGGCGCCGGATGCGCCGGGCGTTCTGCGTCAAAACCCGCTTGATGATGCCCGTTTCCGGGTCACGAACAGTCGAGAACAGCTTGTTCACGCTGGGCGGCAGGAACGGCAGCGCCAGGCGAAACGGCTTGTCGCTGACGGGCTGGCGTGCCCACGGCCGGCGCGAGACTGCGGCTTGGTGGCCCTGGCGGCGGCCGCCGGCCAGGGCTCGGTACTCGGCGGCGGTCAGGCGCGTGGGACGAGAACGTTCGGGCTCAGGTGCGGGCATGAAGTCTCCGCTTCCTGATCGACGCTTTTGCGTCTCATGCTGTAACTGAAATTCAACCGCCGTTGGCGAGTCGTAACGCGTCGTCCGGCTTCATGGCAATGCGGAAGCCGCGCGGCATGTTGCCGCGGCTGAAGGCGTCGCTGCTGCGGCGGTGATAGGAAGGGTAAGCTTCATCGTCCTGGCAGTTGGTGCCGCGCTCGGCCCGGCGGCCGCGTTCACCGCCGCGGTTGTAGGGGTTTGCTTCGGCCCAGTCGGGGCGCTCCAGGTAGACGTCGGCGCACCATTCGCTGACGTTGCCCGCAAGGTCATAATGCCCGTAGGGGCCTCTGCCGTTTTCGAACGACTTGGTGCCTACCACGCGCCAGCGGTTGATATTCGCAAATGGCGTAGTCACTCGCGTTACACCGTCCACAGTGAAGTTCATGCTCCAGTCGGCTTCGTCGCCCCAAGGGTACTTGCCGCCCTTATCGCCGCGGGCCGCCTTTTCCCACTGGGCCTCGGTTGGCAATGACCCGCCGAAGAAACGGGCGCAGGCGTCGGCTTCGTACCAGGAGACGCCCAGCACTGGCATCTCTGCGCCGCGCAGCTTGTGGTCATCGGAGCGAGCAACTGTGCCCATAATCGGCTTTTCCAGTTCGCCGTCAGCCCATGCGACGATGGTGATCCAAAAGTTGTCGCCCAGGTCGGACAGGCTGATGCGCCCCGACGCGTCTGTCGCATGCAGCAACCTCGCGGCCTTGACCTTGTCCAGCAAGCCGGGGTCGGCGCCGCTAACGTCCTGCCACTGGTTGGCGATATCCTTGATGCGCACTGCGCCGTTGGTACGGTCCACCTGCAGCCACTGTTTCCAGTCGGTGTTTCCGGTCTCGGGCAGTACCAGCACCTTGGCGCCGGAGACACCGGTGATGCGATCGGGCGAAAGCACCTCAAGGGTGACTTCGCGGCGGGGAGAGGCCAGCGCCCACAGGCGAAGGGGCTCATGGAGCGCGCGCCAACCGACATAGAAGCTGCCGCGGATCGAGCGGCCCTCGCCGATAAACTTGAAACCCTCTTCGGACCAATAACGGCCGGACTCGTATCCGCGATCGATCACGAACGAGTAGTACTGTTCGTTCGTCACTTCGGATTCGGACAGGTAGTAATCGTCAAGCCACACCCAGCGCTTGGGCATATTCGAGCGCACACCATCGTTCTCGCCCATGATGTACCAGCCCTGCGGCACCAGCAGCATCGGCAACTCGACGATCTCTTTGCCGGCTTTGCGCTGGATCGTCACGCGCTTGGGTAGTGGTGTGTCGTGCGGCTTCTGGTACTTCACGGGGTCGGGCCGCGTCGGATCAAACGGTTTGACGTCCGGTCCCTCGCCGCCGTCCGTGCGCGGGCCACCGTCGGTGCTTGGCCGATGGATAGTTTCGCGGTTGTCCTCGGTTTGCCCCAACAGCATGTCGCGCACACCAAACAGGTTGCGTTGAAACAGCAACAGTGCCGCAATCGCGATCAGCAGGACGACACCGATGCCGACGTATTTGCCGGTTCCTGTGCTGGGGTCTGACATCCGCTGCTGCCTCCTCCATGACCAGTATAGGAAACGGAACGGGGACAGGCACCTGTGGTACCTGCCCCCGTTGCCACAATTCGCTTCTGTTACGCCGCGGTTACGCGTTGCCGATGGCGTCGATCAAACCCACCAGTGGCAAGAACAGTGCAATTACGATGAAACCGATGGCGCCGCCCATGAACACGATCAGGATCGGCTCGAGAATGCTGACCAATGACTCGACCGCGATATCCACGTAGGTGTCAAACGTGTCGGCAACCTTGAGCAGCATCTTGTCAAGCTCACCGGTTTCTTCGCCTACGTCGATCATGTTTACGACGATGTCGTCAAACAGGCCGGTTTCAGACAACGGGCCGGCGATGGTTTCGCCTTCTTTGATCGAGCTTGCGACCTTGTCGATGGCTTCGCCCAGGATGACGTTGCCAATGGCATTCTTGCAGATATTCAGCGCTTCCAGGATCGGCACGCCAGCCGTGACCAGTGTGCCGAGTGTGCGTGTGAAGCGCGCGGTGACGGCCTTCTTGATGATCGGGCCAAAGATGGGCAGCTTCAGTTTCAGCGTATCAATGACGCGCTCGCCGCCGGGCGTGCGGCCCCATGCCATGAGGCCAAAGCCCGCCGCCACAATCAGTGCGGCAAAGATGATGCCGTAAATGCTCGCCACGCCTTCAGACAGGAAGATCAGGATTCGGGTCATGATATGCAGCTCAAGACCCTGCTCTTCGAACATCTTCTTGAACGCAGGAATCACGAAAATCATGATGCCCGTCAGAATCATTACGGCGACCGACATGACGATGATCGGGTAGATCATCGCGCCCACGACCTTCTTCTTCAGGCGCTGGGCCTTTTCCATGAAGTCGGCAAGGCGCTGCAAAATCGTGTCAAGAATACCGCCCGCTTCGCCTGCCTTGATCATGTTGACGAACAGGCGGTCGAACGTGCGCGGGTGCATCGCGAAAGCCTCAGACAGGCTGGAACCTTGCTCAACGCTTTCGCTGACGTCTTCCAGGATGGCCTTGAATGGCCCGGGCTTCTGCTGCTTGGCCAGAACCTTCAGGCTTCGCACCACGGGAAGACCGGCGTCAATCAGCACCGCCATCTGCGCCGTAAAGTCGGTGAGTTGCTGGGCGGAAGCGCGGCCCTTGATCTTGCCGTCCTTGCTGCGCGCGGCCGGCTTGTCTGCCGCCGGGCCGCTGGTGGCGCCACCGCCGGACTTCTTGGCAGATTCGGCACGCTGGGCGACTTTCGTGGGCTTCAGGCCGGCATTGCGAATCTCGAGAATCGCCTGGTTGCGATTGGCGGCTTCGAGTTCGCCCGTTTCTTTCTGGCCTTGGGCGTTGATCGCTTCGTAGGCGAAGATTGGCATTCTGCCGTGCCTCCCCTCGGGGATTTCAGACCGAGCGGCACGCATGTACGTGCTCACCCAACTGGGGAACGGGGGGCGTTCGTCCCAAAAAACGTAACTCGCCTAAGTGTACGCCCCGCACCAGCCATTGCAAGCGAGACGTGCAGTTGTAAACCCGACCGCAGACACAGGAATCGGTTCGACCCGGGCAGGAACGCACCCTATGGATATCTCTGGCATGCTTCATCCTGAGCGGGTCCTCATGGAGCTCAAGAGCACTTCCAAACGCGACGCCCTGATCGAAATCGTGGAAGACCTGGGCAAATCGGACGCCGTTACCAACGTCGATGCCCTGAAGGCTGCGATTCTTGAGCGCGAGGAGATCATGTCGACCGGCGTCGGCCTGACCATAGCCGTGCCGCACGCAAAACTGGCCAGCGTTAAGGCCTTTACGCTGGGGATTGCCCGCAGCGCAAAAGGCATCGACTACGACAGCCTGGATGGCCAGCCGGTCAAGATCATCGTCACGATCGCCGCGCCCGACAACGACCAGAACACGTACTTGCGGGTGCTTGCGGCAGTGATGCACGTGCTGCGAGATGAAGGCAAGCGCGCGGGCATTCTTTCGGCGGCGACGCCCGCTGATGTGATCAGCGTGTTCAAGGCGTAATGCCCATTTCCGCGCATGCCTGGTGCCAGGCCGTCACCACGCCCTGCCGGACGTTTGGGCCGAGTTGATCCAGCGATTTCTCAACGCCCTGCCACTCAGAAGTGGCCAATGCCGTCTGCCCCGCGAGCAGCAGGATCGCGGCACGAGCGCCTTTCTGCAGGACGACCTGTACCGGGTCGCCGATGCGCTGCATCAACGCAAGAGCCTCTTCCATGCTGTCCAGAGCGGCCGCATGTCGCCCGACGCGCTGCTGGGCGCCAGCCAGATGATGCAGCGAGTTGCTGAGGGAAGAAGCGTCGCCGACCTTTCGCGACAATTCGATGCCTTTTGTGAACAGTTCGATCGCCTCTGCGAAGCGGCCCCGGTCTACTCGCACATTGCCCAGACCTGCCAGTGCCATGCCAAGCACACGCGTCTCGCCGGCCCGTTCCAGTTGGGCAATCGCAACCATGTACCAGGGCTCGGCGGCTTCGGCCGATTCGAGTTCCCGCGTGACCACGGCAAGCTGAAATAGCGCGTAGCCCTCCATCCCCACGGCCCCGATTTCGCGCATGATTTCGCGTGCGCGCAGATACAAGCCGCGCGCGATCTCATTGCGCCCCGCCACGCGATGCAGGTTGCCGAGATTGCTGCTGTTGAGGCCCTCATGAAAACGGTCGCCGACCTGCTGGTGCGTTTCGATTGCCTGTGCAAATAGCTTTTCGGCGTCCGGTGCGCGGCCTGACATGCGCAGCACGGAAGCCAGATTGCCCAGCACCACGCCTTCCGACACGCGATGGCCCGTGCGGCGATGAATGTCGAGGGCCTGGCGATTCAGCGCCTCGGCTTCGGCGAGGCGGCCTTTCACGTAAAGTGCAGCCGCAAGGTTAGACGTGGCGTCACCCAGCGCGCTGAGCAGCCCTTCGGCTTCACTGATTTCGCAGCTTCGTTTGTAGGCGGCCTCGCTGTCCGCGGGCCGGCCAAGGCGCCCGAAAAGCAGACCTTGCTCGTTCCAGGCATATGCAATGTGTTCCGCGTTACCGGATGCCTCTGCGTCGGCCAGTGCCTGCTTTAACCATGGCAAGCCCGCCTCTGCCTTGCCGATGTGTGCGCACATGCGTCCCATTTGGGCACAGGCTTTGGATCGTTGCGGGTCACCGGGAGGAAGCGCGTCGATGGCAAGTTGTGCCTGTTGCATGGCGAGATCGAACCGGCCCATCAGGCGCAGTTTATCGCACAGGCGAACGCGATAGTGGCTCGCCGCTTCGCCATCGGTGATCTCGATCAGTCGCAGCAGGTGCTTCACTTCGTCCTGGTTGCGCCAGCGGGCGGCAGCGGTTGTGGCCGCAAGCTGCCGATGTCGCCGCTCGGAGGGCAGATTCTGCGCCAGTCGGGCGTGCTCGGCCATCTCGTCGCAGCATTCGGCCGGGGACAATGCGGGCGAGTCACCGGCGCTCAGCGTCTCAAGAATCGTCAATGCACTTCTGTGCAACCGCTCGCGGTCGGTTGGCATCTGCAGCGTGTAGGCCGCGTCCCGCAGCAACGCGTGTCGAAACAGGTAGGCAAGTTCTGCGTGCATGGAGGGCCTAGCCCGCCTGTATCCCAAGGGCGTTGCCCTCGGAATCCCAGAAGGTGGCGAACTTGGTGGGGCCTTCTTGCTGCAGCTTGCCGACCTTGATCCCCTTGGCCTGAAGTTTGGCCAGGCTTGCCTCAACGCTGGTTACCTTGAAGTAGGGCATCGGGCCGAAGCCCACGTCCTTGCCCTGGGCGCTGGTTGGGTGCAGGGCAACGTTGACGCCTGCCGATTCAAGCCGCAAAGACGCATAGTGCGGTGCCGCGCTGAACAGGACCTTGCAGCCAAGCGTCTCGGTATACCAGCGCATGGCCCGGTCGAAGTCGTTCACGAACATCATCACGTGGCTGAATCCGCTGAACATGAGTCGCTCCTTAGGCCAGGGTGCCGACCATCTGCTTGACCAGCTTCGTGAGTTTGGGTTCGGCTGCGCTGGCGGTTTTGATGATGGTGTCGATATCGGCTTCTTCGAGAGTCTCCGGGATGCACAAGTCGGTCACGATGCTGAACGCCACGACGCGCATGCCCACATGGCGCGCAGCAACGACTTCGGGCAGGGTGCTCATGCCGACCACGTCTGCACCCATGTTGCGCAACATGCGATACTCGGCGCGCGTTTCGAGGTTCGGGCCGGTGACCATCACGTATACGCCCTCGCGCAATGCCAAGCCGGTGGCCTTGGCCGCGGCATGGGCCGACTCGATCAACTTGCGATCATAGGGGCGGCTCATGTCCGGAAAGCGGGGGCCGACGGCATCATCGTTGGGCCCTACCAGCGGGTTTGCGCCTACCAGGCCGGGCAGGTTGATGTGGTCTTCGATCACCATCAGGTCGCCCAGCGCCCAAGCCGCATTTAGACCGCCGGCGGCATTGCTGAGCACCAGAACTTCGCACCCCAGCGCATGCAGCAGGCGCACCGGGTACACGATGTCGCTCAGGCGGTGCCCTTCATAATAGTGAAGCCGGCCTTCCAGGACGTATACGGGTGTACCGTTCAACGTACCCGCAACGAACTCTCCGCTGTGGCTCTGCACGCTGGAGCTGGCCATGTGGGGGATCTGCGAAAACGGTACGCGAAGTTCGGCTTTCACTTCTTTGCCTAGTGCGCCCAGACCTGTGCCCAGGACGATGCCAACCTTGGCCTTTGTCTTGGTGCGCTCACGGATGGCGCGAACGGATTCCTGCAAGTGCTGCTGAAGGATGCTCATGGTTGTCCTGCTCCGGTGCGTGGCGGCTACACAAAGTGTGAGTTCAGCCGGGCTCGCACGCTAGCCTCGTCGATGCCCGAAATCTTCACCCGCTTATCGTGGCTGCCGTGTCCTGAGACAAGTTCAATCTGACGTTGCGGAATCCCCAGACAGTCGGCCAGCAGTTGCACCACGCCTGCGTTGGCGCGGCCTTTCTCGGGCGGCTCGGTGACGGACAACTTCAGGGCGCCGCCATAGACGCCTTTGATCATGGCTTTGCGGGCGCCGGGGGCCACGCGCAACCGCAACAGCAGGCTGCCGTCGCGGCACTCGATCTCGAGGTCATCCACTACGATGCCTTCAGCGCGTCCATGATCTTCATCCAGCCCTCGGCGATGATCTTGCCCGCGGCGAGCGCGATTCGGCCACCGGGCGTGTGATAGGGCTTGGGCTCAAAGAATGCGGGCCACCCGTCGAGGTGCCCCAGTGCCAGGTGGTTCCAGCCCAGCGCCTTGTCGGCGGTTCCGCCCATCACAAACTCGTCGTGCTGAAAGAACTCGCGGGCGACTTCCAGCGCGGCGCGCTGTGTCAGGTACATCGGTGTGTACTCTTCGCTCTTGCCTTCGCGGCCGCCGGTGGCCGAGATCAGCTGCTTCCAGCTGTTTACGTTGGCGGGCAGCTTCTTCACGTTCTGTTGCGCCGTCCACAGGTTGATCCAGTAGAGGCGGCCATTGAGAAGCCACGAAGTCATCTGCCCGGGCAGATTCTCGCCATTCTCGATCTTCTTCTTGTCGATGGCTTTGCGCGCCTCCTGCACAATCTTTTCGCCATCGCGATAGGCCTTGTCCCAGGCCGCCAGTACTTGCTCTTCGGTGTCGAACTCTTTCCAGTAGTCCATGACCACGGCAATCATGCGCAGGTAGTAACCGCGACCGGCCTTGATTTCGTTGATCAGGTTCTTGCACTCTCGCGATGGCGCCTCATCTTCCTTCTTGACCGAGCTGCCGATGGCCTTGAAGCGCTTGTCGGCATCCTTGTAACGCCCCATTCTCAAGAGGATAGACGCCTCGATGTAATCGCGCACCGAGACATGAAGCGTGGAGGTGTGCCTCTCGGATGCTTCCCAGATTGCCTTTTCGTCTTTTGCGTACCCCGCGAGAAGCTCCTGGAAGCGACGCAGGGCCTTCTCTCCATCGACGGTCTTGGTGGGCGCCACAGGTTTGTCCGGTGTTTCCACTGCGTCGGCGGTGTCGTCCTTGCCGCTCTGGATACGGCGCTGGACCTCCTCTTTCTCAATGCGCGGGAAAATCTGTGCGGACACCGGTGTCACAAACAGCAGCATGCCAAGCGGCAAGGCAATGAAAGCTGCAAGCGGAAGGGCCGCAGCGAGCTTTTCGCTGGGTGCGGGGGCTTGCGTGCTGTTGGCGTTGCAGGACTTGGTCGTCACTTTGGCTTTCCTGTTCAATCCCAACGTTCAGTCTGAGGCTATGCCATAGCGATCCATTTTCTTGCGCAAGCCAAGGCGCGACAGGCCCAGCAGCTCCGCGGCTCGGGACTTATTGCCCTTGGTGCGTTCAATGGCTTCAACGATCTTCCGTTTTTCGACATTCTCGACGACATCTTTCAGGGAAGTGCCGGTTTCCGACATCGACTCTTCTTCGGCCACCTGGCGCAGGTGCGGACTGAGCTGCGCTGCGTCAACTTTCTTGCCGTCGGACAGGGCCACGATCTTCTTTACCTCGTTCTCAAGCTCGCGCACGTTTCCGGGCCAGTGATAACTGAGCATCGCGCGCAGCACGCCACGGTCCATCTTGAGTTGCGCATGGCCTGACTCGCGCGCGGCCACCTTGAAGAAGTGGTCCACCATGACCGGGATATCTTCTTTGCGTTCGCGCAACGCCGGCAGCCGGATCGTCACCACGTTAATGCGGAAAAACAGGTCCTGCCGGAATGCTCCCTTACGCACCTGCTCGGCCAAGTCGCGATTGGTTGCGCACACAAGGCGGAAATCAACTTTCTTGCTGACCTTGCTGCCGATCGGGCGAATCTCGCCCTCTTCAATCACACGCAGCAGCTTGGCCTGCATCGCCGGGCTGATCTCGCCGATTTCGTCCAGGAAAATCGTGCCGCCGTCCGCGTGGCCAAACAAGCCGACTTTGTCGCGGTCGGCGCCTGTGAATGCACCCTTAACGTACCCGAACAGTTCGCTTTCAAATAGGGTGTCGGGCAGCGCTGCGCAGTTTTCAGCCACGAACCGGCCGGTCTTGGCGCGGCTTGAATTGAAGTGCAATGCGCGGGCGATCAGCTCTTTGCCGGTTCCCGGTTCGCCCAGGATCAATACAGGCACGGGCAGGTCTGTGACCTTGTCGAGCATGCGAAAGACCTCCTGCATGCTGCTGCTCGCGCCGATGATGTTGCTGTAGTCGTGCTGCCATTTCTTGTCGGGCTCGCGGGACTCGGCCTCGATGCGCAGGGCCGTGAGCTCTGCAGTCTGCAGGTCGAGTTTGGCCTCGAGCTCGCGGCGCACGTCTTCAAGTTCGTGTTCAAAGTTGGCGATTTTGGCGGCCAGCGCGTCTTCGTTGGCGCGGCTTAGCGCGGCGCCGGCGGCGACGGACACCACATGCGCCGCTTGCTCAAGCAACGCCACCTGCGTTTCCGTGAACTCGGATTCTTTCGACTCGCGCTCAACGTACAGCACGCCGGCGAGCCGGTCGCCGGCTTTCAACGGCAGGTACACACACGGCGGCACGGTCGCACCGCGCGGCTTGACCTGCGTGCGCGCGCGGGGGCTGAGCAATTTGTTGGCGTTACTCTGAAAGTTGGGCGGCAGTTCGTTTTCCGGCGTGCCGCTGATGAAGTTGAAGAAACCCCGCGGGCGAGCCTCGCCGCGTTCGTCGGCAACACACACCGCGACCCGCACTCCCGGCAACAACTGGCCGGTAAAGCGCGCAGCGGCGAAATACAGCGACTTGGGCGTATCTTCTTCTGCGGGTTTGGAAAATGCTCTGAATGCCTCAAGAATACCGACGGCGACCGGCTCGGCGGTTGGCAGTGCGCTTTCGGGGATCGCTTCGATGGCGTTCTTGGTTTCGAACGCCGACGACTCTTCCGAGAACAGCGAGATGCGGGCCGTGCCGATCTGGAATGTCTCGCCGAACTGGATCGACTCTTCAAGCACGGGTTCGCCATGCAGAAAGGTGCCATTGCGCGACTTCAGGTCGCGCAGCACCCAGCTTTTGTCGGGTTGTTGCTCAAGCAGGCAATGGTGGCGGCTAGCCTTTTCGTCTGCAAGCATGACGGTGTTGTCCGGCGCGCGGCCGATGGTGATGGCCCGGCCCGCGATGGGGTAGCGGCTGGTGTTTCCCTTCTCATCGACAACAAGGAACGGCATGCAGTAACGCGTCCTCCACTGTGGCGTACAGTGAAGAACAAGGCATTTGCAAGGTCAATAACCAGTGGAAACTTTGTTACCACGTGGTCGCCGCAAGGCCCCAACTGTGGGTGTCTGGCTAAAGAATCGGCCGCCCTTCCAAGGGAACGCCACAGTACATGCAGGTGACGGCGCGCTTGCCATTGACCTTGCCGCAGCTTGGGCAGTTCTGGGGTGCGGCTTCGGGCTTGAACTTGCCGTCAAGGCGCCCGTCACTCAGGTCCACTTCGTTCATCAGTTCGCGGAATTCGGGCTCGTCAAACAAGCCCTTCTTCTCGCACATCGTAAGCAGCGAGCGAATGACCAGCATTTGTCGGTCGATCAGGTCTTCCAGCCTTGCCATCGCGCTTTCTGCTTTGCGCGCAGCCGACGCCGCATCGGACGCCGCGTCTTCGGCGCGGCGCGAACTGCTCGCCGACTGGCCAATCCATCCATAGTGCATAGTAGCCTCCGCAAGAAACTGTACCCGCCTGCTGGCACGCGCGCGCTTGCAAGTTGCGGCGGGATTTGGAATTGGGTCAACCATCTTTCGGGCGCGAAGAATTCCGGCGGTGCTGCCAGCCGTCCGATGTAGCCTGCGCAGACCAAAACTGGAGAAGTGTATGCGCCTGCTGACGTGTGTGCTGCTGTTGGCCTGCCTTCCGCTTGCGGCGGAACCGTTGAAAGTCGGCGACGACGCCGCTGATTTCGCGCCAAGCAACTGGATCAACCCGCCGACGTTCACCAGCTTCGCCGAACTGCGCGGCGATGTGATTCTGCTGAAGACATGGGGCATCAGTAACGCCGAGTGCGTCAAGCAATTGCCCGAGATGAACGAGTACCACAAGAAGCCCGGATTGCACGTGGTGTCGCTGTACACCGAGGTTCACAAGTTTGAAGACCTGGAAGCCGCGGTGACAAAGCACAAGATCGAGTACCCGATCGCGCTGGACAGCTTCTGGCCTGCGGGCTACCCGGGCGACGTGGTGCCCAACGTCTGGATTATCGGCACCGACGGCAAGGTCAAGTTCATCGGCACCGACTTCAAAGCCGCGCTGGATGAAGAACTTGCCAAGGTGACCTACCCCGGCCTGGGCAGGGACAAAATCGCAAAGGCCGCCGAAGAAGCCGTGATTCTGTTTGTGCAGGGCAAGTTTGCCGCAGCATACAAAGCCGCCGAAGCGATCACGTCCGAGGGTGCGGCCGACGACGCAGAATGGATCATGAAGCGCATTGACGAGCGCGTGAAAACCTTGGCCAATCGCGCCGAAACCGCCGAGTCAGAACGGCGCTATGACGTTGCAAAGGCAGCATGGAAAGAGCTGGCGCGCTATGCGGGCATCGAAGACGCTGCGCAAGCCGCAGAGCGCCTGAAGAAGCTGAATGAAAGCGCAGAGGTAAAGAAAGAACAGTCGGCAAGGCGCGAACTGATCAAGTTGCAGTACGTGCTGGCAATGGCATTCCGCAAGATCAACAAGGATGACGCCGCCGAGCTTCGCAAGTTCCGCGAGCGCTCCATGAACGACTACCAGAAGTTCGCCGAGAAGCACAAGGGCACAGCAGCAGGCGACATCGCCGCCGAGCGCGTGGAGAGCTTCAAGGAACTGCTGAAAGAGTCCGACTAGCAGGGAACAGGCTCAGGCGTCGCGCAGGGCCACGGCCTGGCCGTAGTACCTGGGCTCAATCAGCGCCTTTACATGGACTTCGCTGTCTTCGTACTCGAGGTTCAGGATCTTGCCGTGCTGCTGCAAGTAGGCGAGAAGGCGACCATTGCCGGCACTGAACGTCCAGTCCAGCCTGGTTTCGCGCTCCTCGACCACGGCTTGCACGCGGCGTTCCAGCTCAGTCAAGCCGACGCCTGACTTGGCTGATACCTTCACGTGCTCAACGTACATGTTCTGCAAGTGCGTCACTTGCGGCTGATCCCGCACAAGGTCGATCTTGTTGAATACCATCAGCGTGCGCTTGTCGCCGGCGCCGATGTCCTTCAACACGCCGTTGACGGCTTCGACCATTTCCACGGCGCTGATGTGGCTGGCATCCACCACGTGCAGCAGCAGGTCGGCTTGCAGCACTTCTTCGAGCGTTGCATGAAAACTGGCAACCAGCCTGTGCGGAAGATTGCGAATGAAGCCTACGGTGTCGCTGAGCAGCACCTTGTGGTCGGGCAACTTCCAGACGCAGGTACGTGTGTCCAGCGTGGCGAACAGCTTGTCCTCGGCCAGCACGCCTTCCTGCGTCAAGGCATTCATCAGCGTGCTTTTGCCGGCGTTGGTGTATCCGACGATCGCCACCTGGAACAACTCGTTGCGGCGCTCCACTTCGATGTGGCGGCGGCGCCTGATCTGCTCAAGTTCAGCTTTCAGGGCGCTGATGCGGTCGCGCAGCAGGCGGCGGTCGGTTTCAATCTGGCGCTCGCCGGCGCCGCCGACGGCCCCCAAACTGCCGCGCTGGCGTTCAAGGTGCGTCCACAAGTTCTTCAGTCGGGGCAGCTCGTACTCGGCTTGGGCCAGTTGCACCTGCACCTTGGCCTGGCGTGTGCGGGTATGCTGGCCGAAAATGGTCAAGATCAGCTCTGTGCGGTCAAGCACACTGACCTTGATCTCTTCTTCAAGTGCATCCTGCTGGTTCGGGCGTAACTCGTTGTCAAAGACGACAAGCTTGGCGCCGGTTTCGAGCACCAGGTCTGCCACTTCGACTACTTTGCCTTTGCCGATGTAAGTTCGCGGGCTGATTTTCTGCACGTTCTGGTA
Source organism: Planctomycetota bacterium (assembly GCA_020849795.1). Classification (GTDB taxonomy): domain Bacteria; phylum Planctomycetota; class UBA8742; order UBA2392; family UBA2392; genus JADJRK01. Next base: position 101,714 of record JADZFR010000022.1, read on the forward strand.
CACCTTGCCCACGACCTGCAGGCCGGCGGTTTCGGCCAGTGCCTCGAGTTCATCGAGCGGGTCATCGCCAAAGGGTTCGTCATCCGGCAGCACCGCACTGACCAGTACAGCCGGCAGGGCATCGTACTTGAGGTTGTCCAGGATGGTTCTGTCAGTCATGGCAAAGGTCCAGTCAATGCAGCATAACGGGGCAAGGTTGCATGCGGATACCGGAATCAGGGAATTGAGTCCAGCGCCGGCTACCCCAAAACCGGCACCGAATTCCGCCAACACATCGGTCAGACCAAGCGTATAAATCGAAAGCGTTGCGCCCGGAGGAAACAGAGTGGCCATAGCCATTTACATCGAGTACCCGCGCATTTCTGCCGTGCAGATCACGGGCAGCAAGCGCCACCCGCGCATCAAGAGTGTCTGGGTCGGCACGATGGCCGATGCGCGCAACGAAGACGGCACTCCAGTGGCCGACCGGCAAGCCTGGCTGAACGTGCAGGTCGGTGAGTTTGTGAAACAGAACAAGCTTGGCGGCAAGGTGTATCTGGTGGTCGGGCCTGAGGGCATGCGCTACCGGGACATTCATCTTGCGTTCACCGACAAGCGCCAGATCGGCCGTGTGCTGCCGTTCCAGGTTGAGGCCGTGATCCCCAACGTCCCGGTTGAGGACATGGCGCTTGGATACAACGTGCTGCGCAGCGAGGGCGAGAGTTCGCACCTGCTGGTCCATGCCGCCGACAAAGAGTACGTACGCTCGCGCATTACGGCCCTTGAGGCCGCGGGCTTGGCGGTCGAGGGGGCGGACAGCCACCTTTCCGGCACGATGAACCTGGGCCTGATGCATCCCGAGCTGGGCGCAGACAAACCACCTGCGCTCTGGCTGGACTTTGCCGGAACGATTGCGACCGTTTCAGAAGTTCACGAAGGCGAGGAATACGCGGCCCGCGTGTTCTTGAGCCCATACCTGTCAGGTGCCCACGGCGGCACCGCAGGAGCGGAAGATGCCAAAGAGGCCGCGCGCAAGGCGCAGCTTGAGGCCGAGGCGCGAGCCCGCGAGTTTGCGGGCAGCACAGACTCGGTGAAGCTGCCCGAAGCGGAAAGCGTGAACATCGGCGAGCAGGAAGTCGCCGAGCGCATCAAGCATATGAGCCGCGACGAACTGCTGAAGTTCCTGAACCGTGTGGCAGTTGAGGCGCGGCGCACCATCCTGATGAGCAACCCGATTGCCGAGCCGACGCGGCTCGTGGTTTCGGGGCTCGGCGGCGCCGGCGAACAGCTGGCCCAGTTGCTTGGCAACGAACTGGCAATCACCGATTGCATTGCCATTGACCTGCTGCACACGATCAACACCGGCAAAGACGGCAAAGCTGACGTGACGTTGCCGGATGCCGGGGAGATGAGCTACCTGGCTGGTGTCGCGCTCAAGGGCGTGGGCCCGGACTACACGCAGATCAACTTCCGGTACGGTGACCTGGCGCCGGGCACGCTGTTCGACTACGCCAAGACGCCGCTGGCGTTTACCGCCACACTGGTGCTGTTGTTCTCGGGTATTCTGTTCTTGATGAGCTGGACGCATAAGCGCCAGTACGAGCGCGGCATCTTTGATCTGCGCGACCGCGAGCAGGGGCCGGAGTATTTCTTCAAAAAGGCATACGCATACGCGCCGACCGACAAGACCAAGTTCGACAAGGACCAGGAGAAGAATCGGTCGTACTCAGTGATTGAGGACGACCCAGCGCAGGAAATCACCAACGCCCACAAGAAGCTGCAGGAACACCAGAAGTTCCTGATGGGCGAAACTACCGACAACTATCTGCGCCCGCACCGCGCCGACCAGATTCTGGTTGAGGTGTTCAAGGCCATCCAGGCGGCCGGCCCGAGTTACGACTTCACGCTACTGAACCTGAACATCTCGGGCACCAGTGTGACGGTTGACTTCTTCTCGTCGCTCACGGAAGACCAGAAAGAGCGCGACAAGATGGTCAAGGACAAGAAGCTCGCCCCTGAGTTCAAGGACTTGGCCGAAGTGGACCGCGTGCTGGCGGCATTCCGCGCGCTTGCCACCGCGCACCCCAACTGGTTTGACGGCGACCCACGACAGGACCCGCCCGGCAAGCCCGTGGACGGCCCGCAAGGCAGGCAGGCACGCCAGGTAAAGATTACGCTGACCCTGAAAAAGCCGACGCCGCCAAAGACCACCGCTGCGCCCAAAGGAGAGAAGAAGTAATGGCCGAGCAAGAGGGCAGCAAAGCGATGTCGATCTACATCGTGGCGTGCTTCGCGCTCGCCATGGTTGCGTTGATCGGCTACAAATTTACCAATGACCAGCGCGATACGCTGTCGGGCGACTACGTGGCCGCGGCGGGCAAGTTCGCCGACATCAGCGTGGCATACTCACCCAACATTGGCGACTACTACTACAAAGTGAAGCAGGAGATCATTAAGCCGCCCGACCGCGAAATGATGAACAACACTCACGTCACGATGCGTTCCATCGCGGCGGAGCTGAACATCCAGGAAACGGACAACCGCTTCAACGTGACGCCGGGCCGGGGCGAGCCCAAGAAGGTCGGCAAAGAGCGCTACCTTGAGTACAAGTGCAAGGTCACGCTGGACTCCGTGACGCAGACCGAGTGGACCGCATTCCTGCAGAACGCGCTACAGGCAACCGACAAGTACGCCGTGACCCAATCGATCAGCATTGAGCGCAAGCAGCGCACGTTTGGCAAAGTCGATATCGTCAAGGGCAACGACCTTTCGCAGTGGAAGGTCACGATCGAGTTTGTCTGGTTCGGCCCGGAAAGGGCCACTTAGACGCCACGCCGCTACTTCGACAGGTCGCGGATGCGGACCTTCTGGCCCTCGCGCAGCAACGTCTGGCCGCGCACTACAATCAGGTCCCCTTCTTTCACATCCGGCGCGGGTGGGCGCCCGGCACCCTTGCCTGCGCCCTTCTCGGCACCGGCATCCGGCTTTGGCTTGCGTGCGGGAGCTTTCAACTCAATCGCGCCCTCACTGGAAATGCCGCGGCGGCTGCTGATGTCCATGGCACGCGCGACACCCGTATCCGGCGCGTCTTTGTCCGGTGTCACGACCCAGATCATCTCGGTGTCTCCGACCACGGCTGCGCCGGGAATGAGCAGTGCGTTCTCGATGTGTTCGGTGGCAATGCGAGCATCGACCCACATGCCCGGCCGCAGGGAAAGGTTGCCCGAGCCCTGCACGGTGTTCAGCACAGCTTTGCGCGAGTCTCGATCAAGCTGGTTCAGCAGCGGCGCGTGCAGTTTCTCGTCCATGCTGCCGGGCTGGATCACGCGCACCGTCACGACCACCATGCCGCGGGCCTGGTCCACCGTGGGCGAGATGCGGTCTACATAGCCAAGAAAGCGGCCCTGCGGAAATGCGGTGATGGAAAGCAGCGCGGCTTGCGCGCTGTCGATGCGTACTTTGTCTTCGAGCGCCAGCACGCTGATACCGGGTGTGCGGGTGGGCTCGCGCAGCGCTGACAGGCGCGCCTCTGCGACGTCAAGCTTGACCTCAAGCACCGAAAAGTCGGCAATCCGGAACACCAGCGCGTTGCCGCTGACCAGTTCATTCGCGCGCAGGTTGCGTTCCGTGATTACGCCGCTGATCGGTGCGAGGATGCTGGTATGGCTGAGCCGCATGGCTGCAGCCGCAACTTCGCCACGTGACTTGGTCAGGGACAGGTTGCTTGATTCAAGCGCGTTGCGGGCCTTGTCGTACTCAAGCTTGGCGGCTTCGTAGGCTTCTTTGCTGAAGAGCTTTGACGCCTCGGGATTGTTGGGGTCAAAATACTTTTCGATGCGCTCAAGCTCGGATTTGCGCTTGGTCAGGTCCAGCTGGTTCTTGCTGTGGACAAGTTCAGCTTCCTGCAGCGCGATTTCTGATGCGCGCAGGCCCAGCAGCAGTTCGTCGGACTTCAGGCGGGCGAGCAGTGTGCCCTGCTCTACGTAATCGCCGACTTCATGGTGAACCTCAATCGCCACCTCTGAAACCTGCGCATACACATCAGCGAGATTGTGCGCCTCGACGCGGCCCGTGCTGCGTTCCAGCGTGGGAATGGAGCCGCGCCACGCGGGCACAACTTCCACCAGTGGGTCGCGCTTTTCTTCGTCGCCGCCTTTGCCCCAGCCGCCCTTGCCACCGAAATCGCCGCCGCCGCACGCTGCCGACAGAAATGCTAGAGAGCCCAACAACAGGATTGACCAACTTCTCATGAGGCAATGCTTTCTGATGTGACACGCGCGATAAGAGACATCGCGTGGGCCAGTCGATCAAGCGTCAATTTCCCACCCTGTGATTCTACGGGCGGCACATGGATAAAGCCGTAAGGAATCCGCTCACGAAACGCAAGCGCACCCCCGTAAAACAGATGATTGCATAGGTAGGCCCCTGCGTCATCCGATGATTGGGCATTGAACCCAGCGCCTTGCAGTGCACCGATCAAAGCGGACATGGGTAGCGTGCTTTGCAGCACAGGCGGTGAACCCTCATCAATCGGCATGGCTGCGCGCACGATGCCGGCGTTGTCTGGCTTTCCCGCGCCATCGCGATTGCGCGCCGTGGTTTCAACGTAAATCACTTCGGCGCCGCGACCCTTGATGCCTCCGTGCAGACCAAAACTCACAACGGCTTGCGGTTGGTGCTCATGCACAGCGCGGGCCAGCGCGTCATAGGCGCCGGCATAGGTCACCGGTATGCGCGCGAACACCACTTCAAGGCTGTCGAACAGGCCCAGGTTTTCCGCGCGCTGCAACGCATCCCACGACGGGTTGGCAGACCAGTCGCCAAAGGGTTCAAAACCTGTCAGCAGGACGCGTTTCATTCGGTCTTCGTGCTGCGGTCGATCTGAAACGCGATGATCTTCCAGCCTTCCGGGTACTTTCGCAGCCCAAAGTGCACGACCCAGTCGCCTGTGCCTTTCACCTTGGCTGGGGCCAGGCGCACATCATCGAACCCGTCGCGTTCGGTCAGTTGTCCGCCATCGCCATGATCCAGACCCTTGTAGTTGCGGAAAAGTTCCGCGAAGTCCGGATTGTTGGCGATACGATCAAGTGTGTCGCGGTTGAGCGCGCTTTCGTCGCACATTTCCCACGCACCGTTCAGGTCCGCACGGGCCAGCCTTTGCATGAAGTTGTCAGCAAAGTTGCGGCTGGCATTCAGGTCAAAGGCCGCCGAGCAACCACTCAGCACGAATGGAATGATGGAAATTGCGATCAGGCGGCGCATCCAGCTTCCCTCAATGACCCCGTATGAGTTATAGCGGCAGCCATGGCACATAGAACCCTCAGCGGTCTGCATATCGCGCTGACGCGCGAAAGCGAAGCCAACGCAGAACTGGCGGGAATTCTGGGCCAGCAGGGCGCCGTGGTGCACGACTGTCCGCTGATTCGGATTGTACCGCCGGACGACCCGGCGCCGCTGCTGCATGCCTTGCAGCATGTCGACGAGTACGATTGGCTGGTCTTGACCAGCGTTAATGCCGCGCGCGCGACGCTAAGCCGGGCAAAGCCGTCGCCTGCTTTGCGGATTGCCTGTGTGGGCAGCACCACGTCGGCCTTCGTGGCATCGCACGGACTGCAGGTCACGTTGCAGCCGGAACGCGCACACTCCAAGGGCATGCTTGAAGCGTTGGCCGGGGTGGGGGTGCAGGGCGCCAGCGTGCTGTGGCCTCGGGGCGGCGCTGCGCCCACGACGCTGAAGGATGGCCTGCAGGCGCTTGGAGCGGTCGTCGATGACCCGGTCGCGTATGGCAACGTGCCGGACGTTACCGGCCTGGAGTCGCTGTCGAGCTTGCTGCGGGCGGGCACCTTGCAAGCGATTGCCTTTGCGAGTTCCAGCGCAGCTGAAAATGCCGCAGCCGCGCTCGTCGACGGGCTGAGGCAGTTACGGATTTACAGCATCGGCCCCAGTACGTCGCGAACGCTGGAGGCAGCTGGGCTTCAGGTTGCCGGCGAAGCTGTCGATCATAGCGCGCGTGGGTTGGCTGACGTCATCATCGCCGGGGAGTCGCAGCGTGGTTGAGCCCGAACCAGCCGTAACCCAGCCGTCGAGGGCTCCCCGCGGCGGCTTGCTGGGGGTGCTGTTCTGGCCGTTGCGCCAGCTCAAGCGGTTGTATGCATGGATGGTGGGGTGGGCCGACACGAAGTGGGGCCTGCCGGTGATGCTGTTCGTGTCGTTTGCGGATTCAAGCTTTTTTCCGCTGCCGCCGGACCCGTTGCTCATCGCCATGTGCCTGGGCAAGCGCAAGCGTGCGCTGTGGTATGGCTTTGTTTGCACTGTCGCCAGCGTGATCGGTGGTGTAATCGGCTGGTTCATCGGGCAGGCACTGTTCGGCGTAGTGGATGATGTGGTGCGTGCGCTGGGTGCCGGCGCAAGCTGGTTCGGCACCGCAGAGTCTGCGGCAGGTCTGAGCGCTGAGCAGGTGGCGGCGCTGCCTCGTGAGGGCGAGACGATCTTCTACCCCGACGGCTACTTCTACCTGGTGCAGCAGATGTTTGAGGAAAATGCGTTCTTGGCCTACTTCAGCGCGGCACTCAGCCCGATCCCGTACAAGGTGTTCACGATTGCGGGCGGAGTGTTCAACGTCAGCCTCGCGGCGCTGGTCTCGGCCAGCGTGCTGGGCCGGGGATTGCGATTCTTCGGCATGGGCGTGCTGATCTATACGCTGGGCGACAAGGTGAAGCCGTTTCTCGAGAAGTACTTCGAGTGGATCACCATTGCCGTGGTTGTCCTGCTTGCGCTGTTCTTTGTGCTTGTTCGCTATGCATTGTGAATAGACCGGGCCGCGTGATTGCGGCCCGGCTTTGTCAGCAATGAATGGCGCGTCGTCTTCGACGCTACGGTACCCAGATGGCCATGGGCTGGCCCGGGTACAGCCGCAACTGCGCCTGCAACCTGGCACTCATGCGCTCTTCGATGGCCATGGCCCCGGCCTTTTCCATGCGGTCAAGTTCTTCGGCGTTCAGGCCGAACAGCGCCCCCAGCCCGATTTCGCGCCCGTACTCGATCACCGTTGCATCGCTGACGCCGGCCAGCCTCTCAGCCGCTGCCACCGCGTCGTCGAAGTAGCCGATCTCATCGATCAGGCCGATCTCCTTGGCCTGGGTTGCGCTTAGAACGCGGCCGTCGGCGTACTGTTCCCAGCCCGGCTTCAGCTTGGTGTCGCGGCCTTCCTTGACCACCGACTTGAAGGTGCCGTGCATTTCGTCGGCCAGGTCCTGCAGCAACTGGCGTCCCTGCTTGTACTCGTCGCTCTCGGGATCTCCGAACATGTTGCCCATGGCCTTGTTGCCGCCGGCCTTGATCGTGGCGTCTTGGCCCTTCACGATCTCGGTCAATGTGCCATGAAAGTTGAAGCCCTGGATGATTACCCCAATGCTTCCGGTCAGCGTGGTACGCTGCGCGACGATGTGATCGGCGGGCGCGGAAATGTAATAGCCGCCGCTGGCCGCCAGGTCTTTCATGTAGACGACGACGGGCTTTCCCGACTCTTTCTTGAACTCAAGGATCGCGTGGTGAATCGTGTCGCTGGCGGTCACGCCGCCACCCGGGCTATTTACCTCAAGGATGATCGCGACCACGTTGTCGTCTGCTTCGGCCTTGCGCAGGCTGTCGAGCGCCAGCGCGACAGGGTCGATGCCGCCGCCGAACAAGCCGCCTCCTCCGCCTTCCATGATCACGCCTTCCACGGAAATGACGGCGATCTTGCTGGACGAGCCGGACTGGCGGCTGCGCTCAGTCAGGCCGTGGGGGTCGCCGCCGCCGCCCATCATGCCGGCGCCGGCGAACATGCCCATGAAGATCAGCAGGTTGAACCCGATCACGCCGATGAACAGCACCAGCCCCAGCGTGCGCCACACCCCCGTGCGCGGCCGCTGCATGCGATAACCTTGCATGGGCGCCATCCCCGGCTGGCCCGGCGGCGGCGGCGGCATGTACCCCGGCGGGGGCGGTGGGGGCGGGAAGTTCTGTGGTTCCATATCACACCTCCTGGGTGGCTCTGCGTTTGGGAATCTCGTCATTCAGGTACTTCAAGATGTCGCGCGTGTCTGTGCCCGGCCCGAAGATTCGACCAACGCCGAGCTGGGTGAGTTTGTCGATATCCGGCTGCGGCATTACTCCGCCGCCGAACAGGAGAATACTGTCCGCCTTGCTTTCTTTCAGCAACTCGAACACGCGGGCGAACAGCGTCATGTGCGCGCCCGACAACGAACTCAGCCCGACTGCGTCGGCGTCTTCCTGCAGCGCGGCATGCACAATCATCTCGGGCGTCTGTCGCAGCCCGGTGTAAATCACCTCTACGCCCGCGTCACGCAGGCTGGCTGCGACCACCTTGGCGCCGCGGTCATGGCCATCCAGCCCGGCCTTCGCCACCAGCACCCGAAAGGGTCGTTGTGCACTCACGCTCGATGATTCCGTACTCGCCATGCGTGGTTTCATCCTGCTATGAACTGCTCTTTGGCGTTGTAGCTGCTGCGGACAAAGGGCCCGCTGGCAACCTTGGGAAAGCCTAACGCAAGCGCTTCCTGCTTCATTTCCTCGAACTCGCCCGGTTCGTAGTACCTTGCAACTTCGGCCAGGCCGGGCGCAGGTTTCAGGTATTGACCAATGGTCAGCATGTCCACGCCGTGCTCACGCAACTCCTGCATGGTTTGCCGGATTTCGGCCCGTGACTCGCCCAGCCCGACCATGAGTCCGCTCTTGGTGGTCATGCCAGGCGCGTTCTGTTTTACGTGCCGCAGCAGAAACAGGCTTCGGTCATAGCGCTTGCTGGGCTGAATCGATCGAAACAGCGACGGCACGACTTCGATGTTGTGATTGTAGATGTGAGGACCCGCGGCCATCACCGTTTCGATCTGCGAGGCCACGGATTGAAAGTCCGGGGTCAGCACTTCCACCGTTGCCCCGGGCAACGCGGCCTTTACGGCAGTGATTACATCTGCCCAATGTTTGCTGCCGCCGTCGGGCAGGTCGTCGCGATCTACGCTGGTGATCACGACGTGCTCAAGGCGCATGGCCTTGGCCGAGTCCGCCAGCCGCCTGGGCTCGTCCATGTCCGGCGGCGCCGGTGGTCGGCCGCTGATCACGCTGCAGAACCGGCATGAACGGGTGCAGACATCGCCCAGGATCATGAACGTTGCCGTGCCGTGACTGAAGCACTGCGCCTTGTTGGGGCAGTTTGCCTCTTCGCACACGGTGTTCAGGTGCTGCTCGCGCAGCAAACCCTCAAGAGGCTTCTGGCCACCGCTGCGGGGCAGGGCGCGTTTCAACCACGGTGGAAGGCGACGGGGTCTTGAAGTTATTGCCATAGATGGAATATAGCGGCCCGCCGATGAACGGGTAGCGTTTGCACATTAGTCGCAGCGTCCTATTCTCGGCGTGTCAGTCCATAGCCGGAGATCCCCATGGAGTTGAAAGCCCGCCTGCAAGCCCTCGCAACTCTGGAGGCGCAGTACCCGCACGTACTTTCGGTGTATCTGCGCTGCCGCGAGGGCGGCCACGACCGTCGCAAGGAAAACCTGATCTTTGTCAAGAACCGTGCTGCAGAGCTTGAGCGCGTGCTCGGCGATGACAAGCGGGGTATCGACTTCTTGCGCAAGGGCATCGCCCAGGCCGAACTGATTCGAAGCCAGGACCTGAGCCCCAGCGTGATCGGCCTTGCCTTGTTTCTCAAGGGTGGCGAGGTGATTGAGCGTTTCGAAACATCGATCCCGTTTGAAGACCAGGTTGCTTATCGCCGCTATCCGTTTATCAGCCAGCTTGCGTTCATTGGCGAAGAGTTTGAGCCCTACGCCGTCGTGCACCTCGACAGCCGCAGCGCCCGCATTTTCGAAGTCGCGCTTGGTGAACTGGTGGACACGAGTGACATCAAGAATGAAGTGCATCGCCGCATCCATCGCGGCGGCTGGTCACAGATGCGCTTTCAGCGCGGCATTGAGGGTGAAAAGCACGCGCACATCCAGGAAGTTGCGGACATGCTCGCGCAACTGGTATCGAAGCACCGGTACAAGCGCGTCGTGGTGATCGGTCCAGACAAACCACGCAGCATTCTGAAGGCGGCACTGACGTCCGACGTGGCCCGGCGGGTGATTGACGGTGAGCGCGTGGATTCGCGCGCCGCTGACCATGAACTGCTGCAGACCGCGGTGGACTACTTCCGCAAGGCGGAAGACGAAGAAGAAAACGCCAAGATGGAACGCGTGGTGCGTGAGATTCACAGCAGCACCATGGGGGTCAGCGGCCTTGAGGACACGCTGACCTACCTGTCGCGCGGCCAGGCGTACGAGGTGCTGCTGCCCTTCGACCTCAAGCGCCAGGGCGCGCACTGCAACCAGTGCGGCATGATTTTCAAGGACCCGACGAAAGTCTGCCACGCTTGCGAGAGCAAGGACATCATTGACGTTGACCTGAAAGAGGTGGTCACGCGGACGGCAGTGAAGTTCGGGACGCACCTTGAGTTCGTGAAGAATCACGGGTTTACGAGCAAGCTCGGTGGTGCTGCGGCGCTGCTGCGTTCACCGCGAATGTCATAGGCACAAAAGCTAGGCGTCTGGTTCGCCGACCAGGGCCTGGACCTGCGCAAACTTCTCCTGCAACTGCGAGGCAGTTTGTGCCTCCATGTTCAGGCGGATCAGCGGCTCGGTGTTGCTGGCGCGCAGATTCATCCACCAGTCGGGGAATTCTACGGTCACGCCATCGAGGTGATCGATCTTTGCGTCGGCAAACGCCTCTTGAACCTTCTGGAAGACACCTTCCTTGTCCTTCACTCTGAAGTTGATTTCGCCGGTCTGGGCATACTTGCGATACGGGCGCACCAGCTCGCCCAGTTTGGCGCCAGTGATGCCCAAGGCGTTCAGCACTTCGATGACCGCGATGATCGCGCTGTCGGCGTACCAGTTGTCCTTGAAGTAATAGTGCCCTGCAAGTTCGCCGCCGAACACGCAGCCGATCTTGCGCATCGTCGCCTTCATGTAGCTGTGCCCGACCCGTTCGCGCACCGCCCGGCCGCCGGCTGCGGCAACGGTTTCCGCGACAATCCGGCTGCTGCGCAGGTCGTACAGAATGGGCGCGCCCTTGTGACGCTTGAGCATTTCGGCAGCAATCAGCGCCGTGACGATGTCCTGACCGACTGGTGTGCCGGTCTCGTCGATGAACACGGCGCGGTCAGCATCGCCATCCAGCGCTATCCCCAACAAGCATTGGCGCTGTCGCACCAGCTCGCACAAGGGTTTCAAGTTGTCAAGCCGGCTGGGGTTGGCTTCGTGGTTCGGAAAGGTGCCGTCAAACTCACCGTTGATGACGTGCAGGTCCAGGCCCAGTGACCGCAGAAAGCCAAGGTACACGCCGCCCATGCCATTCGCGGTATCTACGGCGACCTTCAGCTTTTCCGGTGTGCGTTTCACAAATCGGCGCAGGTGGGCCATATAGCCGGCAAACACACGCGGGCTGAAGCCCAGGGGCGCGAACAGGCCCTCGGGTGCCTCGCCATCAAGCAGCTGCACCACCGGCTTATGTTGCCAGACCGGCGGCGGTTCGTGCGCCGTGGCGGCGTATGCTTCGATGTCGGCCAGGCCGGTATCGCCGGCAATCGGGACTGCGTCTTCGCGGCAGAACTTGATGCCATTGTATCGTGCCGGGTTGTGGCTGGCGGTGATCATTGCGCCGCCATGGTTGCCCGGTTCACCGGCCACGGCCCAGTACAGCATGGGTGTGCTGCACGGCCCGATGAAGCGCGCCTCGGCGCCGCCTGTTGCCAGGCCGTCCATGAATGCGGCGGCAAGCGCCGGGCCCGACGGGCGTGCATCCATGCCGACAACGACCCGCGGGGCAGTGGTGTCCTCAGACAACAGCTTGGCAAACCCATAGCCGATGCGAAATGCAATCGGCGGGTTCAACTGGTCCGGCACCACGCCGCGAACGTCATACGCCTTGAAAAGCCCCATGCGCTCTCCCGGATGCGTGGTGGCAGTCTAGTCCCGAACCGGAGTCGCGCTACTGGCCTTTACATCCGGCGCGCAGGGGGCATATTTCCGGGCGTTGATGAGGATAGCGACATGACCACAGACATCCGCGGGCGCGACTTTCTCCGACTGGCAGATTTCGAGATCAGCGAAATCAACGACATCCTGGACCTTGCCGCCGAGATGAAGCGCGAGCAGCGGCACTGGAGCCTCAGGGGGCGCACCATCATCATGCTGTTCTTCAACAGCAGCTTGCGCACACGCACCAGCTTTGAGATCGGGGCCGCACAGTTGCAGGCGCACCCGGTTGTGTTGAATGTCGGCCAGGACGCCTGGAACCTTGAATGGCGCGAAGGCGTCGTGATGAACGGCGACAGCCCTGAGCACATCAAGGACGCTGCCCGTACTTTGTCACGCTACGGCGACGCGCTGGCCGTGCGCAGTTTTCCCAAACTGAAAAGCTACGAGGAAGACCGCACCGACCCGATTCTCAGCAGCTTCGCAAAGTATGCCAGCTTGCCGCTGGTAAACCTGGAAAGCGCAGTGGAGCACCCGTGCCAGGGGTTGGCAGACCTGATGACCCTGCGCGAGATCTTCAACCAGAAGACGCGCCGCAAGAAAGTCGTGCTTTCCTGGGCCCCGCACGTGAAGCCACTTCCGCTTGCGGTGCCGCACAGCTTTCTGCTGGCGGCAGCAATGGGCGGCTGTGACGTCACAGTCGCGCACCCGCCGAAGTTTGAGCTTGCCCCGGAAGTGATGGAGCAGGCGCAGCAAATTGCGGCAAAGTCGGGCGGCACCGTAAAGGTCAGCCACAATCAGGACGAGGCGTTCAAGGGCGCCGAAGTCATTTACGCCAAGAGCTGGCTGTCGCGCGAGTACTATGGCAAGCCGGTGGAGGAATTTGCCTACCGGAACACCCTGCCCTCATGGACAGTCAGCGAATCCAAAATGGGGCAGACCAATCGCGCGAAGTTCATGCATTGCCTGCCAATTCGTCGCAACGTCGTAGCCACCGACGGCGTGCTGGATGATGACGATTGCGTCATTTACCAGCAGGCCGAGAATCGCCTGCACGCGCAGAAGGCGTTGCTGGTGAAGCTGCTGGGTGAAAGCTCGTCGTAATCGCGGAGTGTCGTCGCTAGACTCCCGGACCACGGAGGCAACATGGGCACCCTACGAAGCTTCGCATCGATCGCTTTGCTGCTGACACTGGCATTCGTTGCCGCATGCAGCGAATCAGAAGAACAGAAGGCGCAGCGCGCGGCCGAAATGGTCGCCACCGCAGAAAAACATCACGATTTCGGCGAACACGACAAAGCCATCGAGCTGTGCACCCAGGCGCTTGAAATCAGCGCCAGCCTGGGTAGCGCACACTCGGTGCGCAGCCGTGCCTACCTCAAGAAAGGCATGCTGACAGAGGCGGAAGCAGACATCGCCCGCTGGATCGAGCTGGACGGCGGACCAGACGCCCTGATTGCGATGGCCAAGTTCAAGAACATGATGGGCGACAACAAGGCAGCGCTTGATCTGGTCAAGAAGGCACGCGAAGCCGACCCCGCCGACCCCAAGGTGATGGGTTGGGACGCCTACTTCATGTTCCTGAACCGGCAGGAGAAAGAAGCCTTTGAGCTGGCCAAAGAGGCCGTTCGGCTGGACCGGTACAATCTTGCCGGGCACATGGCACTGGGCGAGTATCTGCTGCGCCGCGGCGAGCTTGCGATTGCAGCAAGTGAAGCCGCCGCCGCAAAATCTGTGGACCCAGCCGCCGAGGAACCGTTGATTCTGCTGGGCCGCACACAGCTTGCGCTGGAGAACGTTTCCGGCGCGAAGAGCGAACTTACGAGCGCAACCACAAACAATCCCTACAGCACCCGGGCCTGGATTGCCCTTGCCGTGTGCCATGCGCGCGCTGGCAGCGCAGATGACGCGCAGTCCGCACTTGCCAAGGCAGAGGGCCTGCAGGCAGAGGCTTTCGCAGCGCAGATTCTTGTGGCCAAGGCTGAGATTGCCTTTTCATCCGGCAAGCATGAAGAAGCGTCAAAGCAGGTTGACGCCGCCGCCCAGAAGGGTTCAGACGACGACCGTATCTGGACCATCCTCGGCACGATTCGGCTGATGAGCAAGGAACTTGCCAAGGGCATCACCGAGCTCGACGCAGCGATCAAGAAGCAGTCCAGCGCGGAGTTGTTGACGCAGCGTGGCATGCTTCGACTGTTGAGCGGCAACAGCAAGGGTGCGTACGAAGACGCCCGCGCAGCCGTCAAGCTTGAGCCCAAGCGAACAGCGGTGAAGCTGCTGCAGGGGCATGCAGCCTTCGCCCAAGGCAAATTTGGCGAGGCGGCGAATGCATATTCTTATGCCGCATCCGCTGCGCCCGGCTCCATGCACGCCCGGGCGTGCTATTTTCTGGCATGGAATCACGTCAAGTATGAGGACCTGCAGGAGGAACTGAAAGAAGGCAGCAAGCGTTCGACCGAACTGCTGGACACCATTGAAGAGTTTGAACTGCGGGTTACCACCAGCCAAAGCCCGGGGCGTGACCACTACGGATTAGCGGCTCTGTACGCGGCAGCCCTGCAAATTGACGACATGCGCCTTGAGAAGAAACCTGTGCGCAAGTCGGATGAGGAGCGGAAAAAGGCTTTGGAGCACCTGAGGAAAGCCCGAGAAGCCGGCTACAGCAATCGACTTTGGTGGGACTTTGACCCCTGCCTGAAGACATTGCGTGGGGACCCGGCCTTCAAGGAGATCTGGCCGTAGAGTTGAGGTGTGGATCCAGAAAAGCGGGCGGGCCATCAGGCCCGCCCGTTTTGCAGGGCTTGCGTTACTTGCGTTCAATCAGCACCGAGCACTTGGCGCGCCGCACGACCTTGTCGGCGACGCTGCCCATCAGCGCGCGCTCGACGCCGGTGCGGCCGTGGCTGCCCATCACGATCAGGTCGCAATGGTTGGCTTCGGCAAATGCGCAAATCTGCTTGCCTGGCTCGCCGCGCTTGACGGCGCCAATCGTCTCGAAGTTTTGAAGCAATTCCGCGGGCAGCTGCTTCTTCATTTCATCAAGAGCGTGCCTGCGCAGTTCCTTCAAAATGATCGTGCGCTCGTCTTCAACGTGAGTGGTGACGAGGCTGTCGTCCACCACGTGCAGGACAAACAGCTCTGCGTCCATGTCCTCGGTCAGGGCGATGGCGCGGGCCAGGGCCTTTCCGGCGGTCTTGCTGAAGTCGGTGGGAAACAGAATGCGCGAAAACGGCTTGGCCTTCTTCTTGGGGTGTTTGACCGTGCCCTTCGGCTTCTTGGTGACAATCACGGGGCATGTGGCGCTATGCAGCACGCGGTCAGCCACACTGCCCAGAAAGAAGCGCGCAATCGCGCCGTGGCCTTGCGTGCCGATGACAATCAGGTCGGCGCCGTGACGCTTGGCGTGCTCCACCACTTCCGTGGCCGGGTTGCCGGACAACACATAGCGATTGACTTGAAGGGCGCTGGCCGCGGCGGGAAGCTTGGCGCGGCGAAGCGCGTCTTCGGCGCCGCTCAGCAACTCTTTGGAAAGCGACGCAAACGGATACCCGGCATACGCGTACACCGTGGCATCGACCGCATTAACGAGGTCGATGGCTGACTTGTAGTAGGCGGCGATCTCGGCGCCGAGGTTCAGGGCCGTCTGTGCTGTATCGCTGAAATCAGTCGGGATAACGACGCGCTCGAATTTGCTCTTCATGGACGGGCCCTCAGGATCCGCGAAGACTCTATAACCCGCGAGTGGGCCTTCAACCTTCCGTGCAAACTCCCCCGTGCTAACATCCCGCTATGGCGCGCTTGGGATTGCTGTTGCTGGTGGGTGTTCTGCTGTCGGGCTGCGTGGAGCGCCGCATTTATGTGCGTTCTGACCCGCCCGGCGCCGACGTGTACATTGACGGCGAGTTTGTCGGCAAGACCCGCGACGCTAAAGACCCGGAAGGTCCATTTTACGTCAACTTCATCTACTACGGAACCCGCGAGTACACCCTGCGCAAACCGGGCTTTCAGACTGTCAGCGGCTCGGTCAAGCTTGAGGT
This sequence comes from Planctomycetota bacterium, assembly GCA_020849795.1. Taxonomy (GTDB): domain Bacteria; phylum Planctomycetota; class UBA8742; order UBA2392; family UBA2392; genus JADJRK01. The sequence continues at coordinate 117,744 of JADZFR010000022.1, forward strand.
GCCCTGGTACGAGTATCCGCCCATCGACTTCTTCGCCGAGGTGCTGACGCCCTGGATCATCGTGGACGAGCATTACGTTGAGGTCAAACTGGAGCCCGCCAAGCCGGCCGACGTAGCCGACCTCTACCGCAAAGCGCGCGCGTACCGCGACATGTCGCGTCCCGAGGACAGGTTTGAATACAAGGACATGTGGGCGCCGAAGCCGCCCGCGCCGCCACAGGAATGACCGACCACCTATTATCTTTCGAACGCTTCCGCGGCAAACGTGGTCTCGTGATGGGCCTGGGCGTATTCGGCGGCGGCACCGAAAGCGCGAAGTTTCTCGCAACCTACTGTTCGCACGTGGTTGTCACCGACCTGCGCGGTGAGGATGTTCTGCGCGAGAGCGTTGACGAACTGCAAGGCTTGCCGATTGAGTATCGTCTTGGCGAACACCGCGAAGACGACTTTCGAAACGCCGACGTGGTGATCCACAGCCCGGCGGTGCGTCCCGACAACAAGTACTTGCAACTTGCGCGCGCGTGCGGCGCCGAAGTGACCATGGAAATGAGCCTGTTCATTGAGGCTTGTCCGGCGCGCACCGCAGGCGTCACCGGCAGCAACGGGAAAACGACTACCGCCCTGCTTGCGTACGAGATGCTGTGCCAGGTCATGCTGCGGGCGCAGCCCGAACTTGAGGGTAAGTGGGCCGAGCCGCCGGCCGCCGCGCCTGCAACGACCCGCAAGGTATGGCTTGGCGGAAACTGTGGCGAGCCGTTGATCAATCGACTGCCCGAGATGTCGGGCGAAGATGTGGTGATCCTTGAGTTGAGCAGCTTTCAGCTGCAGGACTGGCACCGCATTCGAAAGAGCTGCGATGTCTCGCTGATCACGAACATCACGCCCAATCACCTTGACTGGCACAAGGACCTTGCCGAGTACGCATGGGCCAAGAGCGCGATTTATTGTTACTCGCGCCTTGAGGGCGCGACCTTTTTCGATGGGCCGGGCGTTCACGATCTGGTCGAAGAACGTGTGTCGACAGGCGGCACAGCCTGGCTGGTGACCGAAAGCGAGCATGAGCAGTATGCGTGGCGCGGTGCACGCGCGGACAGCAATGTCCTGATCGCGTCTGAGCGCGGCAAACCCGTGCTGTACAGGATGGGCCAGCACGGCAGCATGAAGGCCGCCGACGTTCCGTTTGCGCCAGCCGACCTGAGACTGCCGGGCCGTTTTAACTGGCAGAACTTTCTGTGCGCGCTGGCACTGGTCTATGCGGGACTGGGTCAGCAGGTCGAACCAACGCTCAAGTCCTTGGACGGCGCGCGGCGGTTTCGGGGGGTAGAGCACCGGCTGGAACTCTGCGGCGAGGTCCGTGGAGCGCGTTGCTTCAATGACAGCATCGCGACCACGCCAGAAAGCACGATGGCGGCTATCAGCGCGTTCGAGTCAGGATTGCACTTGCTGTTGGGCGGCAGTGACAAAGGCCTGGGCTACGATGACATGGCCGCGGCGATCGCCGCGCACCCGGGTGTGCGGGGCCTGTATCTTCAGGGTGCCAACCTGCCCCAGATCAAAGCCGCCCTCGCGAGAGCTCGTTGCGCGCATCCGATCCGTGAGTTTGCGACATTTGATCAGGCCTGCGAAGCCGCGTTTGACGCACTGCAGGCGGGGGACGTGTTTCTGATGTCGCCGGCGAGCGCGAGCTTTTACGAGTACGCCCCGAACACGCGGTTCACAAACTTCGAACACCGTGGACGTCATTTCAAGGCGTTAGTAAAAGCACACGCTACTTAACTCATGACGACCAAAGTCCTTGCTCCACATTACCTGCGGCTCGAGCGCGAAATCGCGTGCGACGAGCAAACCGCGTGGCGGGCGCTAACGGACGTGTACGAGTTGCGTGCCTGGTGGGGGCAGCCTGTCTGTGAGCACAAACAGGATGTCGGTGGCGGCTACGAGTTACGCTATGTCGGCCGCGACCGCGTGGACACGTTTGAGTACGCAACCTGGGACGCAAACTGGCGTATCGGCGGCTCGTGGCAGTTCAACTGGCTTGCCGGAAGCGTACAGGAGATGGTGGTTATCGTTTGCTCGGAACGCGGTGTGCGCGTCAGCATAGAGCAGACGGGTTTTGAGAGTTTCGGCCCGGACGCGGCGCGCATCTTCGGCTATCACAAGGCCGAGTCAAACGGTCGGCTGGAACGGCTGCAACACTGGTGCGAGCGCAGGCTGCCCGCCCACATGGCGCAAATGCCGCTGATCTGAAGCGCGCCTTACTTTGACTTGTCTTCTTCCAGGTCCTCGCCCAGCTCGCGGGCGATGTCGCGATCCAGTTCTTCGCGACTCTTCTTCTTTCGGTCATCCGTTGATACGCCGATCATCTGGTCGATCTCGGCGTCCGTGACCAGCGTTTCGCCCGTGGCGCTGTCGGCTTCAAACAGGCTTTCCTTCGTCATGTCCAGAAACAGATCCATACGCTGGCCCATGGTCTCGGCCTGCATCATGGCGTGCTCGAAGTTGCGTTGCGTGCTCTCCAGGTCGGTCGTTTTGTAGATCTCGTTGATGCTCTTGCTGACGACACCCATGCTTTCGGCGAACACGGCAAAGCTCTCTGCCTGGTTCTTCATCTGGTAGGCGGCTTCAATCGTCAACATCTGCCGCTCAAGCATGCGGCGCTGAGCCGTTGTGGCCTTCAGCGACTTGCGAATGAAAGCAAGCTGGTCGTTTGCGCCCATGCGCCCGGCCTTGCGCGCCTTTTCAAGCCACTCTTCCTCGGATTTGTTGAGTTCGCGCACCTGACGCTTCATGCGCTGGATGCCCTTCTTGATCTCCATGTCGCGCGCGATGCGACGCTCTTCTTTGCTTTTGAAGATTCCCATGGGTCTCCTATGAGCGGCAATGATCAATGTTCAACGCTCAATGATCAATGGCAAGTACCCGGATTTGGCGATCACTAGCCTGTTGCGGACCTTTGACAACAAATCATGGAACATGGCCGCGCGATCACTCCACCACGTGGTAGTTCGCCTCGCCTGCAGCCACTCGCTTGCGTGTATGGGCGGTCATGCGCGCCGATTTGCGCTGCGCGGCCTCGATAAACTCGCGCGCGGCGCGCAGCTTGCGCTTGCCAAGGTACGCGCAGAGAAAGCGGGCCTTGTCGGTGGCGGTGACCGCACCGGGCGCCGAGTGCAGCAGTGCGGCAACATCTTTCACCCGCCAGCGATGCGTCACGCGCTTGCGAATGTCCGCGCGATTGAGGTCGGTCACAAACAGGCGGTCGTCTGCGCCCACCAATATGTGAACCAGGTAGAAGTCGCGATGGTTGACACCGCCGTCGTGCATGGTGCGCAGGATGCGTCCCAACTGCGCCGCGATGCGCTGCCGCCGCGCCGGTGAAATTTCAGTCGTGCGCAGCAGCGCCTGCAGATTTGTGGCGGCCGGTAAGCCGACCGTAACCAGCGCCGCCCGAAGCACCCGGGCGCCGTCGCGTTCTTCGATGCACGCAGCCGGTTGCGGGGCGTCGATTCCCAGCTTGTACAAACGTCGCAGGACCGCCCACTCGCGCTGCACTGGTGAATCAAACTGCTCGGCGAACAATCCGCTCCAGAACGGGTCCGGAGCAGGCTGTTTGTAGCGCTTGATAAAGTAGGACTTGCCGGTGGGGGACTCCATGCGCAGTGTCTGGCGCTCGGCAAGCTTGGCCTTTACCACGCTCAAGTCGCGTCGCAGGAAGATCGCGTCCAGCGAAAGCAGGTCCAGCGCCTCAAGTTCAGGCCGCAACGAATCTTCTACCAGTAGTCGTGTCTCAGTCATCTTGGGTGTCCGCGGGGTGCGATCTCAATCAGCTTCCGGGCTCCAATCGAGATAGCGCTGCATGTCGGCCGGACTGGTGACCGGCTTGATCATGGTTGCCGCGCGCTCAAAGTCTTCGGCAAGCAGCGCACGGACTTTGACTTGGTAGCTCTGGGTTGCCTTCAATCCGCTGTCCAGGATTTCCGGCAGGTCGGCATTGAGTTCACCCAGCATTTGGCTGGTGGCCTGCTTGCAAAGGCGCTCAATCTCACGGCCAGAGTAGCCTTCCGTGATGCCAATCAGCTGCTGCAGGACGTCGCCTGCCACGTGATACCCCTTGCGTTCAAGCTGGATGCGCAGAATGGCGCTGCGGCTTTCCGGGTCGGGCAATGGGATCAGGATCTGCTTTTCAAAGCGCGACATGACGGCGGCGTCGATGTCCCATGGGCGGTTGGTCGCGGCGATCGTGAGCACAAAGATGTCGCTGCGCCCCTTTTCGCTCAGTCCGTCCATCTCAGCCAGGATCGTTGACAGGATGCGGCGTTCGGCGCCGGACTGCTCGCCGGAGTCGCGTGAGGTTGTCAGGCTTTCAAACTCATCAAGAAAGACGACGCTGGGCGAATTGTCGCGCGCCGCGCCGTAGATTTCGCTGATGATCTTGCTGCTTTCGCCGAAATACTTGCTCAGCACGCTGCTGACCTTCACGTTGAAAAACAGCGCCTGGCCCTCGGTCGTAACCTTCAGGCTGTTGCTCGTCGCCGCTGCCAGCAGTGTCTTGCCGGTGCCCGGCGGCCCGTAGAACAGGATGTTGCGAAAAGTGGTGATCTTCACTTCCGCCGGCGGCTTGGCCAGCGACAGCCCAAGCGTGTACTTGATGTCGCGCTTCGTTTCATCCAGCCCGCCGATGTCGTCCCACGTCAACGTGCTGGTGTGGATCAACTGGCTTACGGTCTCGCTGATGCTGCGGTCGGTTTCGCCGGCTCCGGCTTCCTGCGTGCGGTCCTCATCGACGCTGGTACTGGGTGGCGGCGGCAGTTTGCCGCCTTTGGCCTGCTCAGCCGCTGTGTCACGCAGGCGCTTTGCAAAGTCGCGGTACTCGATGGCCTTGCGCTTGCGCGCGTACTCCATGCTGCGCGAAGTCGCGTACTCGGCGTACTTGAACATGGACTTGCTGGCCGCCTCGAAGTGGCCGGCCGCGGTGTCGGAATCGCCGGCCTTCCAGGCCATCTTGGCCTTGTGCAGCGAGTCTTCGCAGGAGCGTTTGAGTTTGCCGCTAAGGTCCATGACGTACTCAAAAGGTCAGCATTCAGAGGTCGGGTGACAGAAAGGCACGGGCGTTGCGCGGGACCCTTGGTTCAAACTGCCCCTTCCTCGGATTCGAGCTTGTGTTTCAGCTCGGCTTCGGTTTTCAGGGCTTCGTCAAAGTTGCCTGCTTCTTCGGCTTCGTTGATCGTGTCGATCTCGGACAAGAAGCGCTCTTTCTCAGGGTCCTGGTCCTCAAACTCGCCGTCAATCTCCAGCCCGATGTCTTCCAGCGTGGCATTCAGCTCATCCATGTACGCCTGCTCGTCGATCTGTTGCAGCGCGAGCTTGGCATCCAAGCCGCTTGTGCGAATGCGTTGCAGGAGTTTGTTCACGCCGTCTTTGTCTTTGCGTTTTTCCAGTCGCTCGAGGCCGCGGATGTACTTCTTGAGGGCAATGCCCTCGAGGTTGCTGACTTTGGCAGTGCGGCGGCTGAACGCGAAATCGTACTTGATCGCCTTGAGTTCTTCCCAGAGGTAGTCGACCTCGATCTGGTTGCCCTCGCGGCGAGCGGCCTTGATCTGCTCAATCAAGGTGCCCTGTTTGGCAGAACTCTTGCGCAGCTCCATGAAGTACTTGCGGCGGTCGCGTTCAACCTCGCGCAGTTTCACCTTCAACTTGCGCAGGTCGATCCGCCCGCCGAACAACATGCTGAAAAAGTTCTGTGGCATTGACCCTCCGGACTTCGTGCGGGGCTTCTACCCCGACTGACCTTTGCCGCATGCCGCTTACAGTGTGTGGTCTGAATGCCCTGCTGTGTGCTACGAACCTTGCCCGCGTGTGTAACAGCGTCGCTACTCAAGCTCTGGTTTCTGTTTCATCTGCTTTTCGTCGTGTTTCGAAGCTTCCTTGCGTTCATGCTCGGCTTGCATCAACTCCGCCTCGATGTCCGCCAGTTCCTTGTCCATGTCTGGCTTTTCTGCCCGCGGCTTCTCTCCAAGAATCTCCTTCTCCAGCGTGCGCAGTTCTTCTTTGTCCTTGGCGGTCAGCACGTCTTCGCGGCTTTGCGTCACGCCTTCGCCGGCGTGCACGGCTTCGCGGTACTTTTCCATGCCTTCTTCGAAATCGAGCATCACGCGCTCAACCACCGACTGCTCAATCCCCCGAAGGTCCATGGCCTCCATGGCCTGGATTTTGCCCACCAGGTTCAGGTGCAGTTCGATGTTCTTGTTCAGGATGTCGGCCTTGAGCTTCAGGCTTTCCATTTGCGTTCGCGTGCGCTTGATCTGCAGCAGCACAAACTCTTTCTCGCGGTCGCCGACGCGTCCGGACTTGATGTTCTCGATGCTGGCGCGCTCAGACAATTCCAGCCGCGCCAGCTCTTGCCTTGTTTTGCGCAGTTCGACCTCGTTCTGGGTGATCAGGTCGTCGAGATGCTCGAGCATCTCGCGTGTGCTGTGGGCATCGCGAATCACCTGCTCGGCTTCGCCGGCTTGGCCCTTGATCATGTTTTTGATGCGGTCGAGCAGGCTCATCAGGCCCTCATGCTTTCGAATCGGTCACGCTGAATAATCAGGTCGCCGCCGACTTCCTTGACGCCAAGGCCGGGTGTGCGCTCGGCATACAGGATCGCGCGGTCTGTGACCAGATCTTTGCCTACGGCGACGCGTTGGGCAAGGTCGTCTATCAGCATAAAGCCGCCCGGTTCGCGCAGCTCATGGGCCGCCGAAAGCGCCGAGTCAACCCGCGCGACCTTCTGGTCCACGGGCTCAGGGTCGAACAGGTTTTCGAACAACGCCGGCAGAATCGCCCCATCCCTTGGCGCCGTGACGGCCCAACCCGGATCGGCGTATTCAATCAACGCCCCTCGCCAGTTCGTGCCCCCGGATAGCGCCCGCAACACCTCGTCGGTGTGGCCCGCCACCTGGTCTTCTCGCGCACCGGCAAACCCGATGACGAAGTAGATGTCCGGCCGCAGAGGCGCCAATGCCCAGCGCGCAGTTTCCTGGATTGCCTCAGCCGTGAATCGGCGTTCTGCGTGGCCGAAGTCGAGCACCACACAGACTTTGACCGACGCCAGGCCCAGCATCGGCTTGTGAAGCAGGCCAATCGATTCACGGCGGATGAACGGCCCCTTGCCGCCGGGGGAAAGGTCACCTTGTCGGAAACTGCGGCGCGACACGCGGTTAGGGTCGAAATCGTACAGCGACCCTTCGCCCGGGTGCGGCAACATGCGTTGCCGGACAATTCGGCTCTCAAGCCCCGAAAACAGGCTTTGCATCGCAGACACGGCTGTGGCGCGCTCAAGCATGGCCCCTTGAGTATATCTAATTTCGCAATGCGTGAAGGGGCGGCGGGTTGCAGCGTTTCGTTGGCCCTCTAGGCTGTTCGCGGAAGGCAGGCGCAGTTGGCGGAAGCTTATCACGACGACGACGAGTTCCTTGGCAAGGCGTATGACGCCCGGCTGATCAAGCGGCTGGCCCCGTATGCCAAGCCGTACATCGGTTTGGTGGTCTGGGGAACGTTCTTCATGCTGTTCGCTGCCGCATGCGAACTGATGTTGCCGCTAGTAGTTCGGGAAACGGTCAACGGCCCTTTCATGGTGATGGGGGATTCCGACGCGGCGGGCGCCGCCAAGGACGAGGCATGGCGCACTTTGGGCCTGTACTCGTTCGGGTTTCTGGGGCTGGTGGCATTGCAGTTTGTCACTCGATACTACAACACCTACCTGTTCGCCAAGCTGGGCCAGAAGACCGTGCTGGATGTGCGACAGCATTGCTATGCGCACATCCAGAAGCTGCCACTGCGTTTCTTTGATCGCAATCCCGTGGGCCGGCTGGTCACCCGCGTCACCAGCGACGTTGAGGCAATCGGCGAAGTGTTCGCCAGCGGGCTGGTGCAACTCGTTGGCGATGCCCTGATCGTGATCGGCGCCCTGGCGCTGATGATGTGGCTGGACTGGCGCATGGGCCTGATTGTGGTGGGCGCGATCCCGGTCATGGCCGGCATCACCTGGGTGTTCCGCGGCCGCGCGCGCAGCAGCTTTCGCGACATGCGCGTGAAGCTTGCCGTGGTGAACAGCTTTCTCAACGAAACCATCCAGGGCTGGCGGGTGACGCGCATTTTCGGCACCGAGAAAACGATGGCCCGCAAGTTCGACCAGCGCAGCGCCGACTTTCGCGAAGCCAGCTACCGCACGGTGTTCAACTTCAGCATCTTCTTTCCGGTCGTTGAGCTTGCAGGCACAGCCACGGTCATGCTGGTGGTCTGGTTCGGCACTACGGCGATCTTTGGCGGAACGCTGAACTACGGCACTTTCTTTGCGTTCTTTCTGTACACGCCAATGATGTTTCGGCCGATACGCGAAATGAGCGAAAAGTACAACGTGCTGCAGAGCGCCATGGCCAGCGCCGAGCGGCTGTTCCGGATCATCGACACCAAGGATGAGGTGCAGAATCCCGCACAGCCGAAAACGCCGGACATTCGTGGCGAGATTGAGTTCAGAGACGTCTGGTTCGCTTACGGCGATAAGGCGGCCGAGTCACAGGACTGGGTACTCAAGGGCGTGAGCTTCAAGGTGCCTGCCGGCGGCTCGCTGGCGCTGGTCGGTGCCACCGGCAGCGGAAAAACCACCATCATCAGCCTGTTGATGCGCTTCTACGACATCCAGAAAGGCGCCATCCTGATTGATGGCGTGGATGTACGCGAGATGACCAAAGAGCACCTGCGGGCCGCGTTCAGCATGGTACTGCAGGACGTGTTCCTGTTCGCGGGCACAGTGCTGGAGAACATTCGGCTGGGGGACGCCTCGATCAGCCCCGAGCAGGTAAAGCAGGCGGCGGAGGTGGTTCATGCTGCCGGGTTTATTGAAAGCCTGAACGGCGGGTATGGCGCGATGGTGGCGGAGCGCGGCGCGACATTCAGCGCGGGCCAGCGGCAATTGATCGCATTTGCGCGGGCACTTGCCTTCAATCCGAAGATCCTGGTGCTGGACGAAGCCACAAGCAACATCGACAGCGAGACCGAAGCACTGATCCAGGATGCGCTAAAGAAGTTGATGCAGGGCCGAACGGCTGTGGTCGTCGCGCATCGCCTGAGCACCATTACCGACAGCGACAACATCCTCGTGCTGCACAAGGGTGAAGTGATCGAACAAGGCAGCCACGCACAGCTGCTCGCCCGCGGCGGCCGCTACCACAAGCTGTACCAGCTCCAGTTCGCCAACGGCAATGGCGTTGCGCCCGCAGTCAGTGCTGCCGATGGGCAGCCACCCGCGCTTGCGGGGTAGAGGCTTCATCCAACGAGCCTGGCGTAAAGAGCGCGAGAACGTGCTTCGTCATCGGTCCCGTGCACCAGCGCGCGTCCGTCGCGATAAAGTGTGAGGGTCAGGTCGCCAGCCTGCGCGCGCAACAAGAAGTCGTTTTCGGTGGTCAACTTGGTGGCTGCACGTATGCGCTGCCGCGCCGCTTCGTAATCGAACGCGCCATCCGGCGAAAGCTGCACACTGTCTCGACCGCAGAGTGTCACCGCTTTGCTTGCGCGTTGGCCTTCGAGCCACGGATACTCGCGCTTGCCGCAACAGGGGCAATCGGGGCGCGGCGTTGTGGCATCCAGAATCTGGCGCTCGCCGGTCCACAGGTCAGCGCTGTACATCTTCTTGAACAGCGCGCCCTCGTTGCCGCTCATGATCTTCAGGGCTACCACACTCGCCCAGGCTACAGCCTGCATTACGGCGGGCATGATCACGCCGGTTGTGTCGCAGGTTTCGCCGCCGGCGGGCGGTTGATCTTCAAGCATGCAGCGCAGGCATGCGGATCGACCGGGAATCACCGGCATGCAGGTGGCGCGCGAGCCGACGCATCCGGCATACACCCACGGAATATTGCGCCGGACAGCCAGGTCATTGACCAGAAAGCGCGTCTCGAAGTTGTCAGTGCCATCAAGAACGAGTGTGGCGTCCTCGGATAACTTCATCGCGTTGCGAAAGGTGAAATCTACGACATGAGCCCAGACTCGCACGTCGCTGTTCACGCCCTGCAAGGCACGGCGTGCGGCTTCGGCTTTGGGCAGCGCGTTGCGGGCGTCGCTTTCGGTAAAGAGGCTCTGGCGCTGCAGGTTGCTTTCTTCGACGAAGTCACGATCTACGATGTGCAACTCGCCCACGCCCGCGCGCACACAGAACTCGGCCAAATGGGTGCCCAAGGCGCCGCACCCGACCAGCAACACGTGCGAAGCACGAATGCGCGCCTGGCCTTGCGCGCCGATCGGCCCAAACAGTTCCTGACGTGAGTAGCGTGACATGCCGCTAGTGTTGCGCCATCTGGGCACGCCGCAAGGCCCCGAAGTAGGGCACGATCGATAGAACGCTGACTGTCCCTGTCACGCTGATCAGCACGATGTTGGTGGCCCGGGCGAGGCTCGTGTATTCAGGAAAGTAATCAATGCCGAACTCAATCCAGCACATCGCGATCAGCACCAGCGTCTGCACGAGCGTCTTGAGCTTGCCCCAGAAGTTCGCGCCCAGCACAACGCCCAGCCGCATTGCACTTGGCCGCAGGTACACGTGCTGCACAAGCTCACGCGCAATAAACGGCAACGCAAGCCACAGGGGGTAAGCGCCCGCGACACCCAGGGCGGTCCAGACCATGATGAAGAAGACGGCGTCGGCCAGAGGGTCAAAGATCTTGCCCAGGTCACTGACTTGCTTTTGCCTTCGCGCGAAATAACCGTCGCAGAAGTCCGTGAACATCGCCAGCCCGGCAAGCCACCCGGCGACCCACACGCCCCACCAGGTCTCCTGCAAAAACAGCAGGGCGCACACCGGCGCAAACGCAAATCGCGCGAAAGTGAATACATTCGCCAGCGTCCAGAACTTGAATCGGTTGGGAAGTGCTGCGCCGCTCATGCGCGCACAGCTTCCACTTCTGCGGCACGGGCATCAAGCACCCAGATTTTGCCGTCACCTTGTCGCCCCGTGCGGCACGCAGCAATCAGCGCGCCGACGGCTGCTTTGGCGTGCTCAGGCTCGACTGCAAACTCCAACCTGACCTTGGGCAGGAACGCCACCGCGAATCGATCGTCGCGGTAGTCTTTCAAGTGGTCCTTTTGGCGACCGTAGCCACGGGCTTCTGAGTGCAAAACATCCGTGACGCCGATCGCAGCCAGCGCCTGGATACTCGCGCCCAGCTTGTAGGGCTTGATAACGGCCACGATGAGCTTCATTCTCGCCTGCCAACGTGGCACCCAGATTGGGGTGCGATTACATTCCTGTCATACCGACAGCGACTTGTACCACCGGTTGCCTGGATCTGCAACGTAAGGTGCTACAAGACAGAGACTTACGGACATTGATCGCGACGTCAATTCACTGGCATTGCCTTTGCACTAGACAAGCTGCTGGAAGGCAACCCATGACTCTGCGGCGTAGCATACTGCTTGTTGACGACAATGTCCCGTTGCGATGCACGCTGGCCGATGTGCTTGAGGACGAGGGCGTTGAAACGAAGCAAGCCGGACGTGGTGACGAAGCCATCGGCTTGATCAGGCAGGTGCATTTCGACCTGCTTGTGCTGGACCTGAATCTGCCGGACATGACCGGCGTGGGGCTATACAACGCGGTCTATGAGGAGCTGCCGGGAGTCGGGTGCATCTTCATGACGGCAGAGGCGACGGAGAATCTGATTGAGCAGGCGCTGCGCCTGAAGCCGCTTGAGCTTCTGCGCAAGCCTTTCAAGGTAGGTCTGTTTCGCGAGTTGGTGAGGCGTGCCATAGCGGCAAACTGATGAATCGCATGAGCCCACAGCCGAACGACCCTGAAACACGCTATGTGCTGGTGCAGACGCCCGCAGGCGTGTTCAAGTTCGCCGTGCCCGCCAAGATGGGCAGCGACCCGGTTGCGCTTGCCATGGAAATGTTCCAGGCCAACGTCGACGGCGGTAGCGCCGACCCGTTGCAGCAGACACTTCTGCAACTCAAGGCCATGGCCGAAAAGGGCACCGACCAACCCCTGATCACGGGCCTGATGCTGTTGCGACAGATGGCGGAAAAGGGTTTGCTGCCGCCATTGCCGGTGCTCGTGGAAGGCACCGGGATCACCGAAGACGACTTGAGAAAGGCGGGCGACCATGCGGAAGCGCCCGCAGACGAGCGCCGGGAAAGCCTGTTGGACCGACTTGATCGCGAAAACTTGAACTGATCTGAGAAACACGGAGAGAAGAGCTATGGCTACGAAGGTTCGACCCCTGAACGACAAAGTGCTCATTGAGCGCGCAAAGGCAGAAGACAAAACCAAGGGCGGCATCATTCTGCCCGACAGCAGCAAGGAAAAGCCTAAAGAGGGCAAGATCGTGGCGGTGGGCCAGGGCCGCATCGCCGAAAACGGCGAACGCGTAGGCTTCCAGGTCAAGACCGGCGACCGCGTTCTGTTCAAGAGCTACGCCGGCACCGACGTCAAGATCGACGGCAAGGACTACATCCTGATGAGTGAGGAAGAGGTCCTGGCAGTCATTGAGTAGCGCGATGGCGGCTTCCGGCTGATCCGAACACGGCCCAGCACGACATGCACATTTATCGAGGCATCTGACCACGAGAAGGATATCGACATGGCAGCCAAGCAGATCGTATTCGACCAGGACGCCCGCGAACGCATTCGCAACGGCGTGCGCAATCTTTCCCGCGCCGTAAAGGCGACGCTCGGCCCGCGCGGCCGCAACGTGGTAATCGAAAAGTCCTACGGCGCACCGACCGTGACCAAGGACGGCGTTACCGTCGCCAAGGAGATCGAGTTCAAAGATCCTTGGGAAAACATGGGCGCCCAGATCGTCAAGCAGGTCGCGAGCCAGACCAGCGACAAAGCGGGCGACGGCACCACGACCGCTACCGTTCTAGCTGAAGCGATTCTTGACGAGGGCCTCAAGAACGTGGCCGCAGGCGCCAACCCGATTGGCGTGCGTGACGGCATCAACAAGGCCGTTCACTGGGTGAGCGAGCAACTGACCAAGAAGTCCAAGCCGATCAGCACCAGCGCTGAAGTGGCGCAAGTCGGAACGATTGCGGCCAATGGCGACGCTGAAATCGGCAAGATGCTGGCCGAGGCGATGGACAAGGTCGGCAAAGACGGCGTCATCACTGTCGAAGAAGGCAAGGGCCTTGAGACCGAAGTTGAGTGGGTCGAGGGGATGCAGTTCGACAAAGGCTACGTCAGCCCGCACTTCGTGACCGACCGCGCCAACATGCGCACCGAGTTCGAAGATGCCTACGTGTTCATGTACGACAAGAAGCTTACCAGCCTGAAAGACCTGATGCCCCTGCTGGAGCAGCTTGCCCGCGGGCAGAAACAGGTCGTGTTCATCGCTGAAGACATCGAGGGCGAAGCGCTGGCAACGCTGGTGGTCAACCACCTGCGCGGCGTGCTTAAGTGTGTGGCAGTCAAAGCCCCGGGCTTTGGCGATCGCCGCAAGGCCATGCTTGAGGACATTGCGGTGTTGACCGGCGGCAAGCTGATCAGCGAAGACATGGGCATGAGCCTGGAAACGGTCGGCCTGGACCTGCTGGGCCGCGCCAAGCGCGTGCTGATTGAAAAAGAGACCACCACGATCATCGAGGGCGCCGGCAAGAACAACGACATCAAGGCGCGCATTGACCAGCTCAACCGCGAGATCGAAAAAACCACCAGTGACTATGACCGCGAAAAGCTGCAAGAGCGCGTAGCCAAGCTGGCGGGTGGCGTCGCCAAGCTCAAGGTCGGAGCAGCCACCGAAGTCGAAATGAAGGAGAAGAAGGCTCGCGTGGAAGACGCCCTGCACGCCACGCGCGCAGCCGTTGAAAGCGGCATTCTTCCGGGCGGCGGCGTTGCTTTGCTGCGTCTGGCGGAAGGTCTGGAGAAACTGACCGGCACCAACGACGAGAAGATCGGCATCAGCATCGTGCGCCGGGCGCTCAGCGCGCCAGTCAAGCAGATTGCAGCCAACGCAGGCCTGGATGGCAGCGTGGTTGCCATGAAGATTATCGAGAAAGCCGATTTCAACCACGGCTACAACGCGCAGACCGAGGTCTACGAAGACATGATCAAGGCGGGCGTTGTTGACCCGGCCAAGGTCACGATCACGGCTCTGCAGAACGCCGGCAGTGTGGCCACGCTGTTGCTGACCACCAACGTCGCCATCAGCGAAATCCCCCAGAAGAAGGAAGCTGCGCCTGCCATGGGCGGCGGCGGCATGGGTGGGATGGGCGGCATGGGTGGAATGGGCGGTATGGGTGGTATGGGCGGCATGATGTAACGTCAGGAAGGCATTCAGCGAGGTTCAGCCCCCCGGCCTTTGCCGGGGGGTTCTCTTTTGGCGCCGCGTAAGCCTTGGCGCGCTGGCGCCACCCATGATTGATGGCGATTGCGAGCATGCCCTGGTACGACCTGCCGGAAGTCCGCCAGTACACGGACGACCTGTGGCAAGGCGTCGCCAGACAGCTCCGCGCCGACGGCGTGAACTACGTTCCCGACGTGCTGGAACGCGACCTGCACCACAGCGAGCAATGGATCCATCCTTCTCTCATGTTTACGCAGGCGTGCGGCTATGACATCGCCCTTGATGCCGGGCGCTTTCTGAAGGCCATTGCGGCGCCGTGCTTCCTGATGCCCGGTTGCAGCGCGCACTACTATTCAAGCTATGTAGTTGTGCGAGGCGGCTCCAACGCTCATGAGCTGGCTGACCTGCGCGGGTTGCGCGCCGTGATCAACAACGTTTCTTCGCACAGCGGCACGAATGCGTTCCGCGCCATGGTTGCGCCGCTGTCTCGCGATGGTCGCTTCTTTGGCGCCGTGGCTGAAAGCGGCGCTCATGTCACGAGTATCGAAATGCTGCATGGCGGGCAAGCCGACGTCGCCTGCATCGACTGCGTGACGTGGGGCCTGCTCAAACTGCACCGGCCTGGGTTCCTCGAAGGCCTGAGAGTGTTGGCCCAGACGCCGCTTGCGCCCGCGCCGCCGTACGTGACGAGCGTGCGCTATGGACGCGTGTTTTCGCGCAAACTGCAGAATGCGCTCGTGCGCGTGATGAGCAACCCTGACCTGAGCCAAACCCGTGCCGGCCTTGGCCTTGGCGGCGTTGCGCTCCTGGATAGCGCCGTGTACCAGCGCATTCTCGACTTTGAGGCTGTCGCCGCTGAGCACGGCTACTTTGAGTTTCCGGCGCCGGAGACATCCGTGCTCAATCGGCTGCGCATGCGCGCCTCAACCTGAAGTTCACTCGTCACCACCCGGGTCGTCACTGTCGGTCTGCACCTTGTGGTTCTTGTCGGTCTTCGCGACGACGACATAGATGGCGGCGGCGACCATCAGCAGCACCACCCCACTGACGATCGCCAGTGCATTGCTCTGGATCCATTCCCAAACCTGGCTCATGGCTCAAGCATGGGCCAACGCGCGCGCCGGGGCAAGCGATATCGAAAAGTTCGCATCCAGCTGCTCAGGCCAATAGCTGCCGCCAAGCCTGCAGTGCGCGGTCTACGTCGTCTCCGTCCACGTCATTGTGAGTGACCAGCCGCCAGCGGTTGCCCAACACCATGGCCAGCACGTTCTTGTCGGCGAGACGCTTCAGCCAGGACTCGAAGTCGCTCTCGCGGCCCGGCACCTCGAAATAGAGGATGTTGGTCTGCACAGTGGACAGGTCAAGTTGCACGCCGGGCAGCTTGGCCAAACCTTCCGCCAGGCGACGGGCGTTGACGTGGTCGTCTTTCAGGCGCTCAATCATCTTCGTGATGCTAACGATCCCGCAGGCTGCCAGCAGGCCGCTCTGGCGCATGCCGCCGCCAAGTTGCTTTCGCAAGTAGCGGCCGCGCTCGATGTGCTCACGACTGCCCACAAGTACGCTGCCCACGGGCGAGCACAACCCCTTGCTCAGGCAGACGCTGATCGTGTCAAACGGTGCGCACCAGTCTTTCAAGGGCACTCCGGTGGCGACGTGGGCATTCCAGAGGCGGGCACCATCGAGGTGATAGGCCGTCTTGCTTCGACGTGCGACTTCGGCCAGTGCGTGAATGTTCTCCAGCGGCACGATCGTCCCGCCTGCCGCGTTGTGCGTGTTTTCCACGGTGATCAATGCCGTGCGCGGGTTGTGAATGTTCTTCGGGCGTACCAGCCTCTGAACTTCGGCTGGTGCCATTACTCCGAGATTGCCATGCACCGGACGCACCTGTGCCCGCGCTATCATGGCCAGAGCGCCGGACTCGTTGTTGTAGGTGTGCGCGCCGAATTCGCAGATCACTTCTTCGCCATCCCGGGCGTGCAGAGCAATCGCGATCTGGTTGCCCATTGTCCCGCTGGGCACGAACAAGCCGGCCTCTTTGCCCAGCAGGTCGGCGGTCATGGCCTCAAGCTTCGCGACGGTGGGCTCGGTGCCCAGGACGTCATCGCCCAGCTCAGCGCGGGCCATGGCTTCGTACATCTCTGCGGTCGGCAATGTGACCGTATCAGAACGAAAGTCAGAAGTCTTGTGCATGGCAGTCTCCGGGCACCACCTAATCGATAGGCGGGCAAGGCCGCAGGGTCAAGTCGCTGCATGCGACAGGCCCGGGTCGTTGTTGGGGACTGGCTGGTGCTTCGCAGTTGCCGCGCTTCGCGCGCGTCCTAGATTGCTGACGTGAACAACCCCGGGCTCAAGCTCATTTTCACCGGCGGCACAATCAGCATGCGCGACGACGCAGGCCGGGGCGCCGTGCCTGTGCTGTCCGGCGACGAACTGCTCAAGGATGTTCCGGGCCTGAGCAGCTTCTGCAGCGTACAGGTAGAAGACTTCGGCCAGCTCCCCGGCCCACACATGACGCCCGCGCGCATGTTTGAACTCAGTGATCGCGTGCAGGCCGCGCTGGTCAATCACGATGGTGTGGTCATCACCCACGGCACGGACACCCTTGAGGAAACCGCGACGCTGCTCGACCTGCGGCACACGGGTGACAAGCCGGTCGTTCTCGTCGGCGCCATGCGCACAAGCAGCCAGCTTTCATGGGACGGCCCGATCAACCTGTACCAGGGCTGCCGCGTCGCTGCCGACTCGCGCGCAAGGGGGCGCGGGGTCATGGTGGTCATGAACTCAACCGTGTTCGCAGCCAGCGAAGTCACCAAGACCTACACCGACGCCATTGACACATTTCAGTCGCCCGACGTCGGCCCGCTGGGCCTGTTTGACGGAGACGAATTGCGGCTGCATCGCTACCCGGTCGCGCGCAAGTCGCTCGTGGGCGGGCGGCTGGAACTGCGGGTGGGCCTGGTCGTTGCCAGCGCCGGCGACGACGGCAGCCTGATTGACAGTTGCATCAAGCGTGGCGACCAAGGCCTGGTCATTGAGGCCATGGGCCGCGGCAACTTGCCGCCGCCGATGGCGGCGGCAGCCAGGCGCGCCGTTGAAGCAGGCGTGGTGACTGTGCTGACCTCTCGCTGTTGGGGGGGCCGCGTGAGCGGCACCTATGGCTATGAAGGCGGCGGCGCGCGCTTGCGCGAGTTGGGGCTGGTGTTTGCGCCGGGCATACCGGGACACAAGGCGCGCATGATCGTGATGGCCGCGCTGGGCGCCGGGATGGATGCAAAGGGGCTGCGCACATGGCTGAGTTAGCTGCAAATGTGTTGATCACAGCCGGGCCCACGCACGAGTATCTTGATGACGTGCGCTTTCTCGGCAATCCGAGCACCGGTCGCATGGGAATTGAGCTCGCAAGGGCCGCCAAGGCGGCGGGTGCGGCTGTCACGGTAGTGTGTGGCCCAACGCATCTTTCGCCGCCGCCGGGCATACGCTGGATCCCGGTGGTCAGTGCGCAGGACATGCTGATTGCGGCGAAAGAGCGCTTTCAAGCCTGCGACGTGTTCATCGCCAGCGCGGCGGTCAGCGACTATCGACCGAAGGAGCGCTTCGATGGCAAGCTCAAGAAAGGCGCTAAGGACGTGACGCTTTCTCTTGTGCAGAATCCGGACATTCTCAAGACACTCGGCAAGAAGCGCCGCGACGATCAGGTGATCGTCGGTTACAGCCTCGAAGTCAAAGACCCCTTGAAGCACGGTCTGAAAAAGTTGAAAGCAAAGCACTGCGACCTGATGGTGGTCAACACGCCCGGGCACTTTGGCGAAGGCTCGGAGCACGTCTGGATCATCAATGATCGCGGAGTGGTGGCAGAGTTGCCGCCCTCGGGCAAAGCTGCGGTCGCGGTGAAGGTGATTGAGCTGGCGGCATTGCTGCATGCCGGCGCAGGCGTTCCACTACTCCGGGGTTTCGACGGGGCATGATGCGCTTCTTTGCATTTGACCGGCACGGGGAGAGGCACCTTGGCGTCGAGCGCCAGGGGGTGCAGCACGACATTACGCGCGGCGCCGTGCGCGACTTCGGCAAACGAGAGATCATCGAGTTTCTGCGCGCCGACGAGCTTGATGCGCTGATCGCTTCGATTGCTCGAGAAACGCTGTTGCTCGAAGAGCTGCCAGGCACGATCGACTGGCTGCCGCCGATTCCGCGGCCGGGCAAGATTCTGGCCATGGTCCAGAACTATCGAAAGCACGCAGCCGAGTTCGGCAACACGGCGCCACCTGCGCCGGTCTGGTTCAGCAAGCTGACAACCAGCCTTGCCGGACACAACCACGCGATCGTGGTGCCCGAGTGGGTGGATGGGCGCGTGGACCACGAAGTAGAGCTGGGCGTGGTGATCGGGCGGCATGTGAACGCGCTGAAGTCCGGGGCGCTCGATTGCGTCGCCGGGTACACAATCATCAATGATGTCAGCGCGCGCCGCGTGCAGAAGGATGACCGCGAGAACAAGCACCCGTGGCTGCGCAGCAAGAACTTTGACACGTTCACACCGATGGGACCCTACTTCGTGCCCGCGCGTTTTGTGCCGGAACCCCAGAAACTGCGCATTGCCTGCCGGGTGAACGGTGAAACCAGGCAGGATGCGACCACGTTCGACATGATCCACGACATAGAGGGCATCATCATCGAGATGTCTCGTTGGATGACCCTGGAGCCCGGGGACGTTATCGCTACAGGCACACCCGAAGGTGTCGGCAACCTCGCGGGCGGCGACGTGTGCGAGTGCGAAATCGAGGGGCTCGGTGTGCTTCGAAACACGGTGGAACGCGCCGAAAGAAAGCAGGATTGAGTGGACGAGTCCAGGGCAGACTACAGCGGCGCAGCCAACCTGCTTCTGCAGGCGCGTCGCGTCGTGCTGGGTGGCCACCCGCAGATGGATGGCGACGCCTTGGGCAGCCTGCTGGCATTGCGCGCTGCGCTGATTGCGTCAGGGCGAGAGTGCATCGCGGTTACGCAGGACAACGACGCCGGCAAATACGGCTTTCTTGAGGGCGCGGATTCGCTGCTGCCGATCCAGCAGGTTGAATCGCTGCAGGGTTACGACACCTGCGTCATGGTCGATTGCGGCGCCGAAAGCCGTGCCCGCGGCATCTTGCAGCGCCTGGCGCCGGGAACGCGGGTGCTGAACCTCGACCATCACATCGACAACCCGGGCTTTGGCGACGTTGCGGTCGTGTTGCCGCACGCCAGCAGCAGCGGCGAAGTTGTGTTTCACACCCTGAAGCAGGCGGGCATTCCGCTGAACAAGGCGGCGGCCGAGGCACTGTTCGTCGCCATTGTGACCGACACCGGGCGCTTCATGTTCAGCAATAGCACGCCCGACGCCTATCGCATTGTCGCGCAGCTGGTTGAAGACTACGCGCTGGAAGTGTCCGCCCTGACCGGGCACATTTACCGCAGTAAGTCCATCGAACGTTTGAAGCTGGAGTCCATGGTGGCGGGCACGCTGGCCGTGCACATGGATGGCAAGCTGGCGGTTGCCACAGTGACACGCGAGATGCTTGAGACAACGGGCTGCAACGAAGCCGACGCCGCGGAAATGGTGACCATCCCGAAGTCGTTGCGGGGCTCGATGGTCTGCATCCTGTTCCGGGAGAGCGCGCCCGACGACCTGAAAGTCAGCTGGCGCAGCGAAGGCCAGATTGCGGTGAATGAAATCGCCGCGTTGTTCAACGGCGGCGGGCACCTGCGCGCATCAGGCGCCAACGTGCGCGGCAGGCCGGTGCAGGAAGCCGAACGTGAAATTGTGCATGCCACGATCACGGCGCTGACAGCCACGCTCAAGCAAACCGGTGGCGCGATCATCGTCTAGGATGTTCGCCTTCTATTCTTCTTCGTCGCGCTGGATCGGGCGTTTGGTTCCCTGGATCAGCTTGCGCAGCTCAATCACGCGAGTCTTGCCTGCCACGTCCTGCGGCAACCTGCGTGCAAAGATGATGCTGCTTGGCCTCTTTTTCTCGGGCAGCTTGGCCGCGAGGTAGCGGCGAATGTCCTGCTGCACGGTTTCGGCCTGGCTGTCATTGGCTGGCAGGCGCCCGCTTTCCGGCCCGCCAGAGAACGTTCCGGCTTTCATGACGACCCACGTGGTGACCTGCGGTCCTTTGCGCGGGTGGTCAATGCCGACAGTTGCGACATTCTCGACCTTTTCGTGCGCGAACAGCAACTCATCCACTTCGCGCGGCATCATGCGTTCGCTGCCCAGGTCAATCGCCTCGCCCTTTTTGCCCAGCACGAACAGAAAGCCGTCGCGATCGATCCGCCCCATGTCGCCCGTATGGAACCAGCCCCCGGCAAACGCCACGGGGTTAAGCTGCGGCCGGTGCAGGTACTCTTTGAGCACGTTTTCGCCCCAGACGCAGATTTCGCCCGGCTCATCAATGTCGGCGGTCGGGAACATTGCCGGGCTCATGCGCTGCAAGCTGTTCGGTTGCCACTCGGTCAGTGGGCGTGCCGGTTGCCGGTCATCCTGGATCGCTACCTTGTTACCGACGGCGACTCCAACGCTGCCTACGCGGCGTGTGCCGTCGCCGGGGTTCAGGGTGGCGAAACAGGTGGTTTCGGCCATACTGAAACCCTCGATAACCGGCGTCAGGAAGCACTTCTCAAACGCCTTCTGCACCGCGGAAGGCAGTGGGGCGGCGCCGCAGATCACGCGCTCCAGGCTGCTGATGTCGTGGGCACGGGCAAGGCCCTTTTCGCGGGCCTCGGTGTCATTACGTTGCGCAAGCGCGCCAGGGCTTTCGTGGGGTGCCGGCCAGGGTGCGCTCACCTTTGCGCGTCCGCGGGCTGCCTCTGATAATTCGCGGTCGGCAAGAATCCCCAGCATGCTGGGCACGGCCGAAAGAGTTGTCACGCGGTAGCGCTCAACGGCCTTCCAGACGCGGCTGACACTGAACTCGCGCGAAAGCACGACGCTGCCGCCCATCACGAGCGGCAAGAACAGCGACGTGACCTGTCCGTTTGCATGAAACAGCGGCAGCACGCTCATGACGCGCTGATCGTTGCCTAAATTCAGCCAGACCGAAAGCCAACGTGCCGACGTCATGAACTGGCGGTGCTGCAGTATCGCACCCCGCGGCTGGTCAAGCTGGTGACCGGTGTAGACAATCTCGGCTTCGTCCCACCAGCGCGGGTGTTCGGTCGGCAGCTCGGCATCGCTGGCGGCTTCGAGGCTCGTGTGCAAGTCAAGAACCTGGGGGCCTTCAGCAGCCTGCGCCTTCTTGGAGTTGCGGCTGCGATCGAGGTTGTCCGCCACCAGAACCGCATCGAGGCCCGGCAAGAGTTGCAGGTCGCCAAGCTCATGAAACGTGTTGCTGTCGGTGACCAGGTAGTTTGCGCCGCAGTCTTCGAGCGCAAAGCGCAATGTCTCAACCGGCAGCGCCAGGTTCAATGGCACGGCGATGTAGCCGCCCTTCATCGCCCCCAGCAGGCCAAAGACGAAGTCCGGCGAGTTCGGCAACACCAGCGCCACGCGGCTGCCGGTAGTGGCACCCAAGCCGCGCAAGAGGTTTGCCACGCGGTTCGTACGTTCGTCAAGTTTGGCGAAGCTGTACTCGCGCCCGTCGTCTTCATTGATCAAGAACGTGCGTGCGCCCAGCTTTGCGGCCTGGCCCTCGATCAGCGCGCGAACATTTTCGTATTCTCCGAAGCGCCGAAGCGGCTCGGTAAAGCGCGGCCGCACGTTGCTGGTGCTGTGCTTGCCTTTGGGCGCCTTTGGCATTGTCGCTGTTGCAGCCTCTGACTTACGTGCGACTGCCGTGGCGGCTTTCTTTGCTGTCGAAGCGCGTGCTTTGCCTGCCAGTTTTGCCGGCTTCTTCGATTTCTGCATCTTGGGTTTGGGCGCCATGGTCGGGTCTCGAGCTGCCGCGTCAGGTTAGCGTGCGGGGCTGGAGTCTCAAGGCAGCCGGGTGTGTCAGAAAGCCGGTCGGCATTTCCCACACACTTTGTGGATAAAGTGTCAGTGTCGGTGCCGGGGTGGCTCAAAATCAAGGTTCCGGCAAAATCCCGCGCCGAAAGTTCATACTGGGTCTGAAACTGAGTCTGATGTCAAACAGGGTTCTAAGTATAACGATATCTGTAGCTTAGGGTGTGTCAGTGAAATCACATGTTATAAGTTACGTTGTGTAATGCTCAGGCTCGGCCAACCAAGTCTTCACGCCCGTGCCAGCAGCCAAAGCCCACAAAACTTTGTGGATAAAACGTCTGCTATTGGCCGTCCGCCGCCCCGGTGGCCCGATTTCGGGTTTCAAGCTGTGGGGCTATCCGCGCAGCGACTTGCTGAATGCCTCGGTTAGTGCGGGCACTACTTCCTCGACCGTGCCGATGATTCCGTAGTCAGCAACTTTGAAAATCGGCGCGTTCTCGTCTTTGTTGATCGCGACGATTACTTTGCTGCCGCTCATGCCCGCAAGATGCTGGATCGCGCCGCTGATTCCGCACGCAATGTACAGCTTTGGACTGACAGTCTTGCCCGTTTGTCCGACCTGGTCGCCGTGCGGGCGCCAGCCCGCATCAACCACAGCACGCGAGGCGCCAACTGCCGCGCCAATCGCATCGGCCAGTTTCTCGAGGTTCTGCCAGTTCTGTTTGCCTTCGCCCGCCGGGTCTTTCAAACCGCGGCCGCCTGAGACCACCACTTCCGCTTCAGCGACATCAAGCTTGCCGCGCACACCTTCAACGATCTCGCGCACAACAGCCATCAATGAGGCAGCGTCGAATCCGACTGCCACGGGCTCAATCTTGGCGGCATCGGAAGATGTTGCTTCGCCAAAGGCATTCGGTCGCAAGGTCGCCCACAGAGTCCCAGGCGCCTGCACTGCCAGCATTGCTTTACCGGCATACACCGGTCGCACGGCAACGGGTTTGCCGCCTTCAACTTTCAGTTCGGTGCAGTCTGCGGCAAGTCCGCACTTCGCACGCGCCGCCGCCCGCGCGACAAAATCTTTGCCCATAGGAGTTGCGCTTGCCAGGACCACCGCGGCGCGCGTAGCTGCCGCCTGGTCGGCCAGTATGCGGGCGTAGCCGTCGGGGCTGTATGCCTTGATCGCATCACCAGACGCGACCAGCACTCTGCCCGCGCCCTTCTTCCCAAGTTCGCCGCCGTCGCCGCCGATCACCAACGCGATTGCAGTGCCGCCAAGCTCAGTGGCAAGTCGGCTGCCAGCGCCCAGCGCTTGCAAGGCGGCCTTCACGGGCTTGCCTTCGCTGTATTCAACAAACACGAGTACATCCGGCATGGACAATCCTTCGCGTAATCAGATTACCTTGGCTTCTTCGCGCAGCAGGCGAACCAGCTCATTCACTGCATCGGCGCCCTTGCCCACAATTTTGCCGTCCGCCCGCGGAGGCGGCGGCTGCAGGCGCAGCACAGCTACTCCGTCAGCGGGCGCGTTTGCCGGCGTCTCGGCCACGACCGTCTTCTTGGCAGCCATAATGCCCTTCATGTTCGGGCTGCGGTACTTGTTCAGGCCCTTCTGGCACGTCACCACGGCGGGCAGCTTGATGTAGTACTTCTCGCGCTTGCCGCCGGCCGCCAGGCGCTCAATCTGCGCAGCGCCATCGGCGACTTCCATGCTCACGGCTACGCTGACGCTGGGCAGACCCAGAAGTTCGGCCACCATCTGGCCTGTGGACGCGCTCTGGTTGTCTACGCTGTTCCAGCCGAACAACACAATGTCGTGAGGCAGCGACTTGAGACGCGCCGCAAGCGCGCTGGCGGTCGCCCACGAGTCGCGAAACGCCTCGTCGACAAGTAACTCGGCGGCGTCGCAGCCCATGGCGATTGCGGTGCGCACCTCTTTGGTGGCTTCTTTTGAGCCCATGCACAGCACGGTGACTTTGCCCGTGTGCTTCTCTTTCAACTGGATGGCGGCTTCAATCGCGAACTTGTCGTACTCGCTGATGTCGTAGTTGATCCCCGCGGGCTCGTAGTTCTTGCCGTCGGCGGCGGGTTTGATGCGCGCGTCGGTGGTGGGCGCGCGGCGAATGCACACGACTATTTCCATGGATGACTCGCTTGTCGGTCGTTGGATGGGCGTGCAGGCCCACGGTTCCTATGATGCGGCCCGGAGCATATTCGCTCGCGCAACGACCGCAAGGAGTTAGTCAATGCAGCAAGGCAAAGGGCCATTGTCCGCCAGCGAGGGCCGCGAGGCGTTGATGCTGGTTCGTTCAAGCCTTGAGCATTTCATCTTGAACGGGCGCCTGCTTGTGCCGACGAAACCTTTCACTGGCGGCCTCGCGACACCGTGCGGCGCGTTCGTCAGCTTGCACACACGCGACGGGGAACTGCGCGGGTGTATTGGTCACATGCAGAGCGACGGCCCCCTGGGCGAACTGTTGCTCGAACTTGCCGTGGCGGCCGGCACGCGTGACAGCCGCTTCCCCGCCGTGACCAAACAAGAGCTGCCCGATCTGGTCTACGAAGTCAGCGTCCTGACGCCGATGGTGCCGACGGATCCTGCGAAGGTCGTGCCTGGCGTTCACGGGCTGTACGTGCGACGCGGCCATCGCTCGGGCGTGCTGCTGCCGCAGGTGGCGACGGAGTGGGGGTGGGACCGCGAAGAGTTTCTGGCCCACACCTGCAACAAAGCCGGCCTGCCCGCTGATGCCTGGAAGCAACCCGGCACCGAGGTCCTGACGTTCACGGCGCAGGTGGTGTCGGAGGAACCCGGGAGTCCTTCTGGCCCGCCTTGATCAAACCGAAGTAGATGAACACAAGCATCCCGGCGCCAAGCGCCAGAGAAAGCCCCAACCCGAGAATGATGTACCACGACATGCCGCCGTTCTAGCGCGCGCCGGGGCGCAGGCAATCCCGCGCCCCGGCCGGCGCTGTTACTTGGCCTTCGGCTGGTCGAGCTTGTTGACCACTTCGGTCACCCGTTGAACTTGTTCATTGCTGCCGGAGATCACGACGCGGTTGTTGTTTACGTCGACGCCAGCGTTGACGCTGTCGCCGCAGGCTGACTGTACAGCCGCCATGATGTCGCTGGCCTGTGTGTGCTTGAGTGTGATGACTTCGCTGCGCATGGCGTCGGGGGCTTTTTCGCGCGGTTGGTCAATGAGTTCGACCACGACCAGCAGCTCACGCACGTTCTCAGCATAGTCGCAGATGAGCAGCGCGCCGGGCTGCCTGGCGACATCGACTATCGGCTGTACCAATCCACCTTGGCGACTGGAGAGATTGCGCAATGCAGCGGCGACTGCGTTTGCATTCATGTGCTTGAGCGTGACGACGGTGCGGACAACCAGCAGCGGTTCAATCTGCTTCACTTCGTCCGGCTTGACTGTGCGGGCCCACGTCAGCGCATCAACGGTCGGCACAATCTGGTCAAAGTCGCCGACCTGAACGAGCGCCAGGCGATACTGGGCCAGAGTTGTCCGCAGCAACGATTCTACCCCGGCGTTCTTTTCCGCTTCGCCAGTCAGCACACTCACGCTGACCGGCAGCATCTTGGGCTGAACAATGATGGGCCGGCCCGTCTGCGCCGAGTACAGCCGCATCAGTTCGTCGACTTTGACTTCTGTCAGGCCGCGCAGGCGATAAGTCTCAGGTGCCTGCGGTTTTGCTTCCTGGGCCCCGCTGAGAGTAAACGTTGCCGCAACAAGCAGTGCGGCTGTGAAGATGCGAAGTCGTGTGGACATAGCAGTTCCTTTCTCCGGTGTGCGGAGTGCCTTGCTTTGCGGTTTGGTTGGAAGCCGTCCGGCTTGGACGACCATTGAAACGCCCTGTGTAGCGCAGCGTTGGCGGCATCAAGGAATTTCCAGGAAAGTCCGAGGGGTCGGCGCCTTTCAAACGAGTCTATGGTGCAGAGCGATGCAAAGGCGACAATGCCGGTCATGTCACCGCCGCTTCGGCAAAAGGTGCCAAGCCTTGAGCGATTCATTGCGCTCGCCGAGCCGCTGTTTGGGTTTGCCGCGTCGCGCTGCCGCGACCGCGAAGCCGCTCTGGATGCGGTGCAGGAGGCGCTTGCGGCGGCGGTGCGAGAGCACAATGGCGGCAGGCAATGGGCCGATGACGAAGCGATGTGGGCGTGGCTGGTCGCGGTGACGCGCAACAAGCTCATCGACATCAGCCGCAAAGCGGGGCGACATGCGGTGACGCTGACGTCGTTAGGCGTGCGCGCTGAGGATTTGCGGCCGTCGTTCCTGGTCGGCGATGCCATGCCGGAAGATGTGTTGATGAAGACCGAAGTGCGTGCCGTGTGTGCAGCCGCGCTGGACGAACTGGCGCCGCGGCAACGAGAAGCGCTGCTGGCATTCTATCGCGAAGGACTGAGCCACGCCGCCATTGGCGTGCGCATGCAACTGGGCACGAAGGCCGTCGAGTCATTGCTGGCCCGGGCACGGATTGCCCTGCATGCCGTGTTGCGCCGGATGGTGCAAAGCCCCGAGGAGCTTCTATGACCGACCCGAACCTCGAACGCGCGACTTCCAACATCGTTCGCGTCGCCGCCGGCGGTGACGCAAGCTTGAGCCCGTCAGAACTGTCCCGTTTGACAAGCGCCATTGAGCAGGCAAGCAAGGAGAAGACCATGGATGCCACAGTACCCGTCTACCAACTGCCGCAGATTCGCATTCCAGCCACCTGGCTGATGTACGCAGCCGCGCTGGCGGTGTTCGCAATCGCGCTGTTCATGATGTCGTGGGCAACGCCACCTGGAGGCCCAGTCGGCAACCTCGCCGCGGGAAACACGCCGGTTTCCGGTGAGGACGAGGACAAACCTGAGGGCGAGGAACGAAAGGTGCCCGAGGCCGCGGTGGACAAAGGGCGGTTGACCGGCCCTGACTTCGACTTTTTCAAGTACTACACGCAGTCTGAGGCGGGCGCCGAGGCCATAGTCCCGCAATATGAGTTGCCGCTCGACTCTTCGAAGATCGCAAACACCAAGCCCAAGCGGGTGCAAAACCTCCTGAACAATGAAGACGCAATGCGCCTGCTGCGCGAGAACGGGTTCGTTGTCCTGCCGGACGCGGTCGGCCACGACCTCGGCAGCATCTATGCGCAACTCAAGCGCGAAGAGGTGCCGATGGTGATCACGCCCGACGTGATCTTGCACTTGTTTCACATCTGCTTCGACGAGACGCTCAAAGATTTGGAAGAAGAGGTGCTGTCGTGGGACATGCTGGACATGACCGTCAACCTGCTCGAGAGTCAGAAAAAGGGCTACGAGCAGTCGATGGCCAACCTGCAGTCCGGCGACATGACGCCCGATCAGGTTGACCAGCAGCGTCGCTTGGGCGAGGCTTACCGCCGCAATGTCGCCTACCTGTCGGTTGCGCACAAGCTGCTGGGAGAGGTCCCGCGCGAACGCAAAGCGGAAAGGGACCAGCACGGCGAGGAAACCGGCCGGATGATTGAAAGCGGTGCTCGCAGCGTCGAAGTGCCGGACTACGTGGCCGAACTGGTGGATGCCGAGTTGAAGTTGATGACAGCGCATGAGGGCCCGGAAGCCAGCCCAATCTTTGGTTACAAGGAAGATTACAGCCAGTACGTTCCCCGCGGGCACTACACGCGAACAGACCTGCTGAAGAAGTACTTCAACGCCATGATGTGGTATGGCCGGGCAACGTTTCTCTTTCACGAGATCCCCCAGGCCAATGCGCGCATCACGGCCAATCCCGCGGTAACGGCAGACATGGCCGACCGCATGACCCTGCAGGCGGCGCTGCTGGCCAATGACATTGAGGGGGCCTCGATTGCCGCAATGACAGATCGCCCCAAGTGGGCCATGACGGTGCGCGGCGACGTCACGCTCAAGGACCTGTGGATGCGCGTGTACGCCTCGACGGCGTTCTTTGTCGGGGCGGCAGACGACCTCACGCCAGCCGAGTACAGGAGCACACTCGCCGGCGCCGACCCGCGCTCGCTGGCCGACACGAAGGCGTTGCGCAAGTTCATGGAAGGGCTCGAGGCTTTGCCGCTGGCTCGCATCTACGGCGGCACCGCCGGCATTACCGCATGGGGCTGGGGCACCGAGCTGTTCAAGGAAGGCCTGCGGGCCGTGCAGGGCATGCGCTTGATGGGCCAGCGTTACATCCCCGACAGTGAGGCAATGGGACGGCTGGTATACCCGAATGTGGACAAGCCGTTGGAGCACTCAGTGCCGCTAGAGAAACGGTTCACGCTGACGATGTCAGATCGCGGGCCGATTCGCGGCTTTCCCCGTGGCCTGGACGTCATGCATGCCATGGGCAGCGATCGCGCCATGGAACTGTTGACTGAAGGGGGCGACGCCGCCTGGCAGAACTATCCCGAGACCGCAAAACTGATTCGCAGCGAATGGGACACGCTGCCCCCCAAGGACTGGAACCAGAACCTCTATTACGGCTGGCTGTACACGCTGAAGCCGTTGCTGGCTGCCAAGGCAACCCGCAAGGGCTACCCGACGTACATGCAGACCCAGGCCTTTGAGGACCGGGCGTTGACGGCTGCATTGGCAAGCTGGGCCCAGTTGCGTCACGACACCATCCTGTATGCCAAGCAAAGCTACACCATGATGGCCGGCGGCGGCGTGCCTCGTGAGCCCCGCGTGGTCGGGTTTGTCGAGCCACTGCCCGAGTTTTATGCCCGCATGGACAGCCTGTGCCGCATGATGGAGCGCGGGCTTGGGGCGTTGAACATCCTGTCGCCCAAGGCAGAGCGGCGCCTTAAACGGCTGATTCAGATGGTCGAACGCCTGAAGCGCATCAGCGAGGAGGAACTGCAGAACAAGGAACTGTCGGCTGAGGACTACAAGTACATCAAGGATTTTGCCGACTCCGTGGCCTGGACCCTGAAACCTGAGTACGGCGAACTCGACAGCCGCGCTCTGCGTACCGACATCGTGGCCGACGTCCACACTGACGGTAACAGCAAGCAGGTGCTGGAAGTGGGTACCGGCAAGCTGAGGATGTGCGCCGTTGCGTACCTGAACCCGGATGGCGAGTTGCTTGTCGGGTTCGGGCCGGTGCTCACGTTCCACGAGTTCAAGCACCCGATGAAAGACCGCCTCACAGACGAAGCATGGCAAAAGATGCTGGAAAGCGGCAAGACTCCGGTTGAGCCGCACTGGATCAAGAACTTTACGTCCAGGTAGCCGACGCAGGCGAATTGCCATTCCGGGGGGCGCAGCGTGCTGCGCCCCTAGTCTTTGATCAGGGGGCCGGGGCCAAGGATGCCCACGGCAAGCAGCACGTCTTCGTGAACCTTCTTTCGAGTCTCGACTGTGTAGTTGCGCAGCACGTAGGCCGGGTGATAGGTCGCAATCACTTTGCGGCCGTTGAGTTCAAACACCTGCCCACGCAGCTTGCCGATCGGCAGCTTTTGGCCCGTCAGCCACTGCGCCGGAAACAAACCCACCGCGAGAATCACCTTCGGGTTGATCAAATCTATCTGCTGTTGCAGATAGCCACGGCACGCCTCAATCTCTTCCGGCTCGGGATTGCGGTTGTTCGGTGGCCGGCACTTGAGCACGTTGGCGATGTACACGTGGTCGCGACTATACTTCATGCCCTTTTCGATGATGTCGGTCAGCAGCTTGCCTGCGCGGCCCACAAACGGCAGGCCTTTGGCATCTTCGTCGCCACCCGGCGCTTCACCAACAATCATCAACGGTGAGCGCGGGTCGCCGGCACCGAACACCGTTTGCGTTCGCGTTTCGCACAGCCGACAGTTGGCGCACACCCTCACCTGCTCAGCCAGTGGCTCCAGCGCACGCGCCACACCACTATGAAAATCCTTGAGTTCGGCCATGGCTTGCGAGGGCACGATCACCGGTTTGAACCCAGCAGCCGGTGTCGTCTGCGCCTTCGTGCGGGCTGGTGGCTGGCGCTTGGGTGGGGTCTTGCAGGGCGGTGGCGACTTGGCGGCCACGGGCAACTCACGCACACCACCGGCTGCCAGCAACTCGACGTGACCGCGAAGCTGTCTGGCCAGCTGTGACTTCGACATTGCCATGGAGCGAGCATAGGAAAGCCCGCGACATTGTCGCGGGCTTTGGAGGCTTGATCGGCTAGTACAGCGACTTCTGCTCACTGCCCGGGTACATGGTCTCGAGGATGCGCTCGGACTTCCAGCCAGCCGCGGCCATTCCCTTGGCGCTCCATTGGCACATGCCGCAACCATGGCCGTAACCACGCCCGGTGAACACCCATTCGTCGCCCTGCTTCTCGGCTGTGAAGTTGGTGCTGAATAGCCCGAGCACGCGCCGCAGGTCCACTGCAGGGATGACGCGATGGTGCCCCTTGCGGTCATATAGTTTTACAGTCACCGCGTGGCCGCTGGGTGCGGTCTCAGCGGCCTCGATACGGATGAGGTCCGACGGGCTGATTTTCTTTTCGATCAGCCGCGCTTTCACTTCGCCGGCTGGCATGCGTTGTTCCCAACGGTGCTTGGGGCTGTCCTTGCCGAATTCGCCCAGGTCTACGCCGGCGAGGGGCGGGATGGTCTCGTCGATGCCAAGTCCAGCAGGTGGGTTGACCGTGTGGCCGCCGCTGGTGCTGTGAAAGAACGCGCGGAAACCCTTGCCCTGGTAAGTCAGGATCACGCCGTTGGTGGATTCGCGCGCCAGCAACACGTTGGGCGTTTCGCGCCACTGCTTGGGTTTGTCAGCCGGGCCCACGCCGCCGTACACCTGGTAGGCGGTGGTGTCGTCAAGGTCCCAGGCGCGACCGTTGCCGCGCGCATACTCCATCTCGAACACGGCATAGGTACGGCTTGCGACGGCTTGGGCCTTCAGTGCCTCCAGGGGCCAGCCGGTGATCATCTCCCAGCCGACGACGCCCGCAACGTACTGTTCCAGGTCAACGACGTTGATCACGTCCCAACCGTCGGCGCAGCTGATGACGCGCAGGCGACCGCGATACACACGGTTGTCGACGCTGAAGTGTTCCGGTGCGAGTGCCGGCGCAATTTCAACGAAAGCCGCCTGCCCGAAGCCTTCCACGTTGATGGCCGTGCCGTCAAGGCTGATGCTGATCTTGCCAGTGGCTTCCGTGCGTACTCCATCAAGCGAGATGATTGCCTTTCCCGCGTCTACTTGCAGAGTCGTGGCTGTGCTGGGCTTGGACAGCTTGACCCTGACCAAAGGGGCTGCACCATAGGTCGGAATCGGCGCCAGAAGTTCCGGGCCGGATTTCCCGGATTGGAAGTTGGCGCAGGACACGAGCAGGAACATCAAGAAGAAGAGAACGATGCCGATGTGCTTGATCATGGAACTCTCCGTTCGTTTCTCGCCGGAAGCGGCGGGAACCCGCAACGTTCATCGGCAGTACAGCATGATTGGCCGCAGAAATTATGGGACTTGAGTTCGACATCGCGTGGCTGGTAGTCGCCTCTGCTGCCGTGGTACTGGCTGCTGCGGGCATTGCCATCAAGCTGCGAAAGCCCGCCGCGCCGCTATTTGCGCTGGCGGGCGCGGCATTCCTGCTGGCAGGTGCGCGCCCGTCCGTGAGCAGTGAATCACCCGGCGCGACGCATGCCGTAGTACTCGATGTGTCCGGTTCGATGGCGCCGCGCAAAGCCGCTGCCGAAATAGCCATCACAGATGCGCTGGCCCGCGTGACGCTCCCCGCTTCGCACAGCGTTGAGCGCTACGAGCTCTCGGACGCGCTGCGCGCTGCGGGAGCGCCGGGCGGTAACGGTACCGACTACTCGGCGTTGGCAGCTCTGCGGACGTCCACCAAGCTGGACGGAGAGGTCATTGTCGCAACCGATGGCCGCGGCAGTCTTGCGGACCTTTTGCAGGCAGTGGACACGCGGCGCCTGTTGCTGCTGCGCCTGCCGCCGCCCGCGCAGCCGGACGCCTCGGTCGTGGACTTCACGGCACCGACGGCGGTGGCCGACGGCGGCACCGCGCTGTTACGCGCCACGATTCAATGCGACGCAGACGCACAGGTTGGCTGGAAAATGCTGGTCGGCGGCAAGGTGGTGGCGCAAGGCACGCGAAACGTGAAGCGTGGGCTGGCAGCCGGGCTCAGCCACAGCCTGGTCGTGCCGGGCAGCGGACTTGTGCGCGTGCGGCTGGTCCTGGAAGTTGCGGGCGACCGCGAGCCGGGTAACGACGAGGCATCAGTCGCGTTCTATGCCGGTGGGCGCCGTGTGATTGCCTATTGCGTGCCACGTGATCACCCCGCAGCCGCAGACGGATTGCTGGCGACGCTGCGTGCAGACGCACGTAACGAAGTCCGTGTAACCCATGAGCTGCCGGTGACGGCGGCGGCCCTGGAAGGTGTGGGGGCGCTGGTCATCAACAACCTGCCGCTGCATGAGTCCGGCGCCACACGCGACGCGTTGCGGGTGTTGCGAGACTGGGTGATGGCAGGCGGGAGCCTGTTGATGCTTGGCGCAGAGGGCGCGTTCGGGCCGGGCGGCTACCGTGGCACGGCGCTCGAAGAGGTGATGCCGGTACGTTTTCGTCCCGAAGACGTGCCGCCGCATCGCCTGCTGCTGCTGCTCGATGTTTCGGAAAGCATGGGGCAGTTGCTGCCCGGTGGCGCAAGCAAGCTTGATCGCCTGCGTGAAGCCGCCGAGCGCGTGCTGGCCACGGCAGAGCGCACGGACGCAGTGGCTGTGGTCGGGTTCAACCAGTCCGTGCAGGGCGAGATCGTGTTTCGACGTCCCGACGCGGCCGAGCACGCAGCGACGCTGCGGGGTCTGCGCGCAGAACTAAGCACGCGCATCCGGCGCAGCATGAGCGCTGCGCTTGCGGCCCTGGGCGGCGCAGATGACCAGCCGCGGCGACTGCTAGTGGTCACGGACGGCGAAGACACAAGTGCAGGTGAGCAGGAGTGGCTGGAACTGGCGGATGCGCTGTCCGCCGCCAAGGTGCGCGCGGATATTGTCTTGACCGACGCAGCCCGGCACGAGTGGATTGCCTGGTTGCGCGATGCCCCCGCCAGGCCCGACGTTCACTTCTGGACTGCCGGCAGCGACGGCTTCAGCAAGCTGCTCGAGACGCTGGACCGGGCGCTGGCTGGCGGCGATAGCAGCTGGGTGTCGGCCGACAAGTGGGAAGTGGGGGGCGTGCCGGAACCGCTGCACCTGCTGGCCAAGACGGCGCTGCGCGCCGACCGGTCAGTCACGCCAACTCTGACTGCGCAGACGCCGGCGGTGCGCTTTCCCGAGTACCCGCTGCTCGCGCAACGCCAGCTCGTGGGCCGCACGGCATGCCTGTGCACACGCTCGTGGGGTGATGAGCGGCTCGCGGCCTTCTGGGCCACCGAGTTCTTCCAGGTGCGACTTGGCCTTGCGCTTGAGTTCATTCTCGCGACAGCCGGCCGGACCAACCTGGTTTTGAACGTACTGGACCAAGGGGCCGAGCTTGTGTGGGTCGGAACGATCGAGTCGCCGGCGCGCGACCTGCGACTTTCCGGCGGCGGTACCGCGAGGCTGGACAAGCCCGGTCGCTGGCTGCTGGAGAATCTGCCGCCCGGCGAAGAGATGCAGGTCTTTGACGGTGATCGGCTGGTGCAGCGCATTGCGCTGCCGCGCCTCGTGCCCCAGGAACTCCGCCGTACCGGTGACGACGACGTGTTCTTCTCGATGGCCGGGCAGGCTGGCATCCGTGTCGTGAGCACTCTGGATGCCTGGACGCCTACTCGCGTCGGAGATGCGGCAAACGAGCCACTGGATCTGACGTGGCTGGCGGCACTGCTGGCGCTGGCAATGCTGGTCGGCGGCTTTGCGTTGCGAAACCGGGCTGGCTGAGACGCCTACAGTTCGTCGACAATGCACTCGATGACATCGTTGCCGAGCTGGCGAAATGCCTTGCTCAACTCGCCGTGCAGGTCGCCGGTGCCATGCTTGATCTGCGACTTGATGACTTGCGCGACCAGCTTGACGTTGCTGCTGTATTCATCCCAGCGCACGTTGAACTGCGCCTTGGCGCGGGTTTTCAGGCCTGTTTTGTCAGGATGGGACATGGTTGCCTCCGGTGTTGAAACGTCCGTTTGTGCTGCGCGGCAGTTCTAAATCAAAAGGCGCAGCTGTCGCTGCGCCTTTCTGCATTCGAGTGTCGGGCAAGGCTATCCGCCGCCTGCGGCCCGCTTGTTACTACCGAACACCTTGAAGACGTAGCCGTCTTTGGTGCCGAGGTAAATCGCGCGGTCGCGCTCGTGCATGCTGCCTGCCACGAACGGGAAGTCCGCCAGGTTCAAATCCCACTCCGGGCGCAACAGGTTGCCGGTCTTGATGTCGAGCACGCGAAGCTGTCGGCTGACCGTGCGCAACTCGTCGCGCTTGGTTACGATGCGGCCCTCACTGCGCAGCTTGGCCTTTTCGCGCACGCTGAGAAACTCTTCATTCTCTTCGTAAAGCACATACACGCGGTTGTCGTGCACCATCAACACTTCCTGGCCGACATCGGGCAGCGACCACATCGGGTCGATCTTCCAGGCCGTGGACGGGTCGCCATCAATCACATTGAACACGGGTCGGTCGTTGGGCACGTCGATCAGCTCATACTGAAAGGCCAGCACTTGGCCGGGGCGAGTTGCCGTCTTCAGACGCGTGCCTTTGCCGTCGTCGGTCGGAACTTCTTCGTCGTACATCTCAAGGGTGTGCACGAAGATCCAGCGGTCCTCGACGAAGATGTTGCCGTACGGCAGACCTTCCAACGTGATGACGAAGGCGCTTTCGCCTGATTTCTGCCACGCAAAAAGCTGGCCGATGTCGCTGCCGACGAACACCAGGTCGTCCTTGATGACCGGCGGAGTGCGTGAGTGGGCGTCCAGCGCACACTCGGCCCGGAACTCGCCGGTCTGCGCGTCCACCATGTACAGGAAGTAGTTGTTGTTGACAAAGGCCACGGTCTCACCGTCCGCCGCGGGCTTCATGCTGATCTGCAGAAAGCGCTCCTGCACCGACTGACCGGGTCGCGGGAACGACCAGGTGTCGGCGCCTTCGCCGCGGCCGTTTTCGCCCATAGACAGCCCGCGCATGGCATTTGTGTTTGTCGCCGGAACGTACACGTGCGAATCATTGGCCGCGGGCGGTGCAGACGGAAACACGTCGCCCTCATACCGGCCCATGCTGACAAGCCGCGCTTCGTCTACGCGCGGGTTGCTCAGACGGTCGTAGGACTGGTACTCGCCATCGCTGTTCATCAACACGACGTAATTGCGGGTGGCAATCGGGTCGTAGTTGACGCGCTTTTCGATCGGCGTTTTCCAGTGCAACGTGAAATCATAGGCGTCGATCGACCACAACGTGTTGCGGCCCTTGTCGGCATCGATGACCAGAATTTCGTCGCGCACGTCGTCGTGAATCACGTGCATATCGCGGATGACGACCGGGTCACGCCGCATGTTGCCCGACAGGTCGTACGAGCGCACACGCAACGGCAGCTCCATGAGCTGTGTTTCGTAATACGCTGCGGCCTGACGGCTTGTCGGGTCCGGTGCAAGCGGGTTGCGGTCGGCTGGTCGCCGCTGAGATCCAACACATCCAGCCACAATCAATGAAAGCGCCAAGAATCCGGGGGGGAGAATCGTAAGCGCACGTTTGGCGAACGTACGGTGCTTCACTGGCGATCTCCTTTGTCGTAATCGCGGAGGTTCAGCTTGTGCTTTTCCTCGTAAGAACTCAACGCCTCAATGCGCTCGAGGTCCTCCTCGATCCGGTTGACGAGCTTGAAGATGTATGGCCGGCCCTTCAGCCGGTTCTTCAAGTCGTCGACCATTTTGTCCCACGAACCCATGTAGAGTTCGTCACGCAGGACAAGCAACATTTTGGCCTCTTCCGAGAGCGCGTCATAGTACGATTGCTGGGTCTTGTCGGCCATGGTGCCTCTTTAATGGATTGTCCACGGAATCCAAGCGTCCATGACATTGTGTAACTGACACTCTATAGATTGTATACATTTCTTCGGCAATTGCTGATTTGCGTTACGCTGGCTCCGTTTGACAGGGGACACAATGACTTCACCTGCGTTCAACCAGGCGTCGCCCGACGCCAGACAGCCCTACGGCGTTCAGCAGGCGCAGCAGCCGTTCATCCCCCCGCCGCTCAAGCGGCCGGGCAGCACGTCCACCAAAGTGTGGGGGATTGTGCTGATAGTCCTTGGCGGACTTGGCGCGATCAGCCTGTTGTTCACGTTGGCTTCTGCATTCATGGGTGGCGCCGGAACCAGCGCGTTCGCCCCCGGCGTGGATGAGCAGACCAAGAAAGAGATCGAGGAGTTCGCGGCCACCATGTTGCAGGACATGCGCGGACGCTGGAGCTTCTGGGTCTACCTGGGCAGTGAAGTGTTCGTGGCGGCGCTCAGCATTCTGGCGGGTGTGCGGCTTGCGATACGCCCAAAGCCGGTCGGCCGCAACCTTGCCATCGCCCGCGCGGCGCTGGTCTTGCTGTTTCTGCCGGTGTACGGGATTGAAAACTTCGCCGCGATGGATCGGCAGCTTGAAATGCAGGGCCAGATGCAGAAGTCGATGATCGATCGCCAGATCCGAGAGCAGGCGGGCAACAAGGGCGAGAAGGAAGTCCAACGCCGCCAGAAGGAGTCGCAGGAAATCCTCGACCAGATGAACCCGATCATGCGCGGCGTCACGTACGGTGCGGTGATTTTCACAGTCGTTTTCGTCATGGTGCTGAACGGGTTGCTGCTTTTCTTCATGACCAGACCCAGTGTCAAAGAGTTCCTTCAGTCCGTCGCCAATGAAGGTACTTCCGGCATTCCGCAGCTTGACCCCAGTATGGGCTTGATGATGGGTCCGCCGCCCACCGACCCTCGGCAGGGGCAACCACCCCATGAAACGGGCAGTGGCCGCGGCTGAGTCCATCCGCTATAACCCCGCCCTTCTATTGCCTTGGACCACGAAAGGACCAGATGACTGCGACGAAGGACAAGAAGGGCGACATCAAGGACGCATCGCTGCAAAAGACCGGTGTCAGCCGCATCGAATGGGCCGAAGCCGACATGCCCGTGCTGCGCGCCATTCGCGAACGCTTTGCCAAGGAGCAGCCGCTCAAGGGCATTCGCCTCAGCGCCTGCCTGCATGTGACATCGGAAACTGCAAACCTTGCGCGGACGCTCAAGGCCGGGGGCGCCGAGGTCTTTCTGTGCGCGTCAAATCCGCTCAGCACCCAGGACGATGTGGCCGCGGCACTTACGCTTGAGTACGGCATCGAGACGTACGCGATCAAGGGCGAAGACAACGACACCTACTACCGGCACATGACATCCGTTCTGGACAAGAAACCGAACGTGACCATGGACGACGGCGCCGACCTGGTGACGATGATCCTGACCAAGCGCGAAGACTTGGCGAAGCACGTGTTCGCCAGCATGGAAGAGACCACCACCGGCATCATCCGCCTGCGCGCCATGGAAAAAGACGGCGTGTTGAAGTTCCCGGTGATCGCCGTCAACGACGCCGACTGCAAGCACCTGTTCGATAACCGTTACGGCACGGGCCAGAGCACGGTCGACGGCATCATCCGCGCCACCAACCGCCTCTTCGCAGGACGCACGGTCGTCACCCTGGGTTACGGCTGGTGCGGCCGAGGCTTTGCCAACCGCTCACGCGGCATGGGCGCCCGCGTGGTGGTGACCGAGATTGACCCGGTCAAGGCGCTGGAAGCCGTAATGGACGGCTTTGAAGTCATGCCGATTGAAGAAGCCGCCAAGGTCGGCGACGTGTTCTGCACGCTGACCGGCAACAAGCACGTGATCGACGCGCAGCACTTCAAGGTGATGAAGGATGGCGCGATCGTGTGCAACAGCGGCCACTTCAATGTGGAGTTGAACATTGAGGCCCTTCGCAAACTGGCCAAGAGCAACGGTGAGCCCAAGCCATTTGTCGAAGAGTTCAAGCTGCCCAACGGCAACACGATCTACGTGCTGGCTGACGGCCGCCTGGTGAACCTGGCGGCTGCGGAAGGCCACCCGGCAAACGTGATGGACATGAGTTTCGCGGTGCAGGCGCTGGCCACGGAGTACGCGGTCAAGCAGAAGGGCAAGCTCGGCAACAAGGTCCACAACCTGCCCAAGGAAGTGGACGAGTGGGTGGCAACGCTCAAGCTGCAAACGATGGGCGTAGGCATCGACAAGCTGACGCCTGAGCAAAAGCACTACCTCGCAAGCTGGAAAGAAGGCACCTGATTTCCAGTGGCAGCGAAAGCGGCAAGCAAGGACCCCGGGCGAAAGCCCGGGGTTTTCGTGCCACTGGAACGAGTCTTTTTCCGTTCCTATGCTCTGCGCACGGAGACCACCATGGCAAAGAAGCAATCCGCCCGGGGCAAGGGCGGCAAGAAACCTGCCCGCAAACCCGCTAAAAAAACCGCGAAGAAGGCGCCAAGGAAGAAACTCGCGAAGAAGCCCGCGAGGAAGCCCGCGAAGAAGCCGTCCAACGCGAAGTCCGCCAAAAAAACCGCCCGCAAACCAGCGCCACGCAGGCCGGAGGGCCCGCCGTCGCCGCAGTTGCCCCCCGAAGCCATGATCATGCAGGGCTTATTCGGTTTCATGATGACCAAGGGACTGGGCGTGGCAGCAGACCTGGGCATCGCCGACGCTCTCAAGGGCGGGCCGCTGTATTACACCGACCTCGCCAGCGTCGTCGGCGCCGACCAGCGTGCGCTGCACCGCGTGATGCGCATGCTGGCCGGCCACGGACTGTTTGATGAGCCCAAGCCGGGCACGTTTGCCAACAACGCCGTGTCTGACCTGCTGCGTGTGGACCACCCGCACTCGATGGCCGGCATGACCAAAATGATCTGCGGCGAGTCGCACTGGCAGCCGTGGGGTCGGCTTGAACACACCGTTCGCACGGGCAAGTCGGGCGCGTTTCATGCGTTTGGCGAAGAGATTTTCACATGGTTCCAGAAGCCCCAGAACAAGAGCGAGTGGGATGTGTTCAATGACGCCATGACGTCGATGTCTTTGGGGCAGGCGCCGCTGATAGCGCAGAGCTACGACTTTGCGAAGTTCCGCAGGGTCGTCGACGTTGGCGGTGGACACGGCCATTTGTTGAAGCACGTAGTGGCCCAAGCTCCCAACGCTACGGGCGTGCTGTTCGACATGCCCGATGTGGTTGCAGGCGCCGACCTGCCGCCGAATATCGTGCGTGACGGCGGCGACTTCTTTGCCCGCGTGCCCGAAGGCGCGGATTGCTACATGCTCAAAGCCATCATCCACGACTGGAGCGACGACCACTGCCGCAAGATTCTGGGCAACATCGCACGCGTCATGGACCCCAGCGGGCGCGTTCTTCTGTTCGAAACCGTCATGCCCGATGAGCCCGGGCCGCACCCGGCAAAGTTCGCGGACGTGAACATGCTGGCCATGACCGACGGCGGTTGTGAACGCACACCTGCCGAGTTTGCGGAACTGTTTGCGTCTGCGGGGTTGCAGCTGGTCGGCATCACGCCTCTGCCGGACGGCTGGACCAACATCGTCGAGGCGCGAAAGGTATAGTCTGGCGCAACGATTGCCCGGCGTGGTCGTTTCATCAGCATGCAGGACTGGAGTTCGAACGACCAACAACCGCCGCCGCGCTGGCTCGTGTACGGGCTGGCGGCTGCGTCATCGGTTGCGTTGATCTGTCTGCTTTTGATGGTGCTGTGGCTGGTGCTGATGTACGTTGTGCCGAACCGCTGGATTCCATAGCCCTGCCATGCCGGACTTTACGATTCGACTGCTGCAATCCAGCGACTCACTGCACGAGCTGACCGAGCTGCTGCACCGCAGCTACAAGCGTCTGGCCGACATGGGCTTCAACTACACGGCCACCAATCAGAGCGTCGAAGTCACCCGCGAACGCATCCAGGGCAACGAGTGCTACGTGGCCGTGGCGGGCGCTCGCATTGTGGGCACAGCCTTGCTGATTCTGGAGCGGCTGGAGAACCCGGCATGGGCCAACCAGCCGGGGGTAGCATACGCCGGGCAACTGGGCGTGGAACCTGAGTTTCGGCATCTAGGCCTGGGTGCGCGGCTGATGCAGACGATCGAGGATCGCGCCCGCGAGCTTGGCTACCACACGATTGCCGGCGACACCAGCGAAGGCGCGGACTACCTGATTCGCTTTTACACGGGCCGCGGCTTTGAGAGGGTCGGCTTTCACCAGTGGCGCGGCAAGACATACCGCAGCGTGATTCTGGCAAAACCCCTGCTGAATCCTCGGGCGCCGACCAAATGATAGAGTGAGGGGGCCCAGCGGAGGAAAGTAGTCATGCGCCGTCAGCCCCTGGTCGTCCTGCAGCTGCTGGTCTGCCTCTGGTGTCTCACCGCGTGCAGCTCCAAGCCTGAACCCGAACCTGTGTACGACGTCGCCGCCAGGGAGTTCATCTCGGAGTGGAAGGCAAACCCGTCTGCGTGGAGAGAGAAGTATGTCGGCAAGGTCGTGCGCCTTCGCTGCTGGAACGTCTCCGAGGGTTTTGGCATCAAGCGGATCACAAGTTCCAGGCTGCGAAGCTGGGCGCACACCGAGCAGATTGACTGTAAATGGCTGGAGACCGAGACCAACCCGCCCACCCGGGACGGCGAAACCGTGGAACTCCGGGGCACAGTCGAGGGTTTCAGGGATGGGATGTTCCAGATCAATTACGCAAGCCGCGTGAAGAGCTCTCGTCAATCGGATGAAACAGACCCGGAGATGGCGATTGAGTTGAAAGACATCGGCGTTGCGCTCAACACCAGGGACGAGACCATCTTGGGAAAGTACTACGATCGTCGCGTGGAGCTGACGGGCTTTTATGCCGGTAAGACACCGCTGATGTGGGGCGGTGAAATCCTGGTGCTATGTGAGGACGCAGTTGCTCGCAGTGGCGAGTGGAGCATGGGGGACGACGCTGAGGCTACGCCGAAACTCGTGAAGCACGGCAGCGCGCACATCCGGTGCCTGAATCTGCCCTCTGCCGAGCAGGCCGCCCTGTTCCGCCAGGCGCCATTTGACAGCAAGGTCACGGTGATTGGTTGGTTTGCAGGAAGTCCGACCGATCAGTTTTCCGGCCTCACTCCGCTGCTGGTGGGTTGTCGTTTCAAGTCGCCCCCAGAAGTTGCTGAACAAAGTGAAGAAACGGAGCCCCGAAAACCGCGGCCAGCCGACGTGGCCACGGATGCGGTGATGTCTGCAACCGAACTGCTGAAAAGGCTGCAATACCAGCCCGCAACCACGCGCAAAGAACTTGATGGCAAGGTGGTGGAATTGTACGGGCGACTGGTGGCGTCATCTGGAGGCCGCGACGCGCATTCTCCTGATGACGACTACTATCAGATTGGAGGCTGGCAGTCGGACAGCACGATCAATTGCTACGAAGAGTACCAGGCCAGGGGCGGCCTTGGGGGCTCGATCAAGCTGATTACGATTGGCGGCTTCTGCAGAATCAAGGGGCGACTCGCGTTCAAGGGTGATGCGCCACCCGTACTGGAAGAGTGCGTGCTCCGCCAATCGGACGCCACGGTCGAGGGCCTGAAGGCCACCTACAGCGTGACAGCCGAGCAACTCGCGCGTGGTTTCGGTAGTTCGGAGAGTAGCAGCGCCTACATCGACCAGGTGATCGAGCTGAAGGGCACGGTCAGTGAACATCTTCGGACGATCACGGGGCTTTCCGCAGCACGGTTTGTGCACATCGACGGCCAGGCTCTTTGCGTGTTCTACAAGGACACCAAGTGGGTTGAGGAGAATCTGCCTGTGGGCCGGGAGGTCACCATCATTGGCTACTGCACGGGTAGGGAAGGCAGGGTCATGGCCGAAAGACTGGGCATTCACGTCCGGGGCTGCATTCTGGCCAAGTGAGGCGCCGGCGGTGCCCCAACTTGAACTCGCACGCCGGTTGCGCAGCTCCGGCAGTTCGCATTTCACCTTGCACGGCAGCGGGCACAAACGTTCATGATCTTCAGCCCCTGACTGCCAATCTTGCCCGCTGGCAAACATCAACCTGCTACACCACAGAGCCAGCCCGCATCGTGACAACGAGGCCGGAGCCTGCTACCTTTCCGCGTACTTATGCCGACCGCGATAATGATCGAGGGCAAGAAGCGACCCGCATAGACCGCGGCCAGGCTCTCGTTTGATGCCGCCGCGGATTCGCGGCGGTTTTTTGTAAGGGGCGACGCTTGCGTCGCCGTGATGGAGGGACGCATGTCCGGAATCAA
This sequence comes from Planctomycetota bacterium, assembly GCA_020849795.1. GTDB lineage: Bacteria > Planctomycetota > UBA8742 > UBA2392 > UBA2392 > JADJRK01. Next base: position 160,174 of record JADZFR010000022.1, read on the forward strand.
CGTGGCAATCGTGGGCGCGACCGGCGCCGTGGGCGAGGAGTTCTTGCGGCTGCTGGAGCTGCGTCAATACCCGATCAAGTCGCTGAAGCTGCTGGCCAGCGCGCGCAGTGCCGGCAAGAAACTCAAGTTCAAGGGCAAGGAACATACCGTCGAAGAACTCAAAGCCGACAGCTTTGGCGGCGTTGAGCATGCTTTCTTTTCAGCGGGCGGCAGCATCAGCAAAGAGTTTGCGCCGCACGCAGCCAGGGCGGGCGCCATCATCATCGACAACACCAGCGCGTTCCGTTACGAGCCCGAGATTCCACTGGTCGTGCCCGAGATCAATCCGAAGGACGCCTTCGAATACGGGGCACGGCGCATCATCGCCAACCCCAACTGCACGACGATTGTTGCGCTGTTGCCGACGTATCCGCTGCACAAGGCGTTCGGCCTCAAACGCGCCGTGATGTCCAGCTACCAGGCAATCAGCGGCGCGGGCGCGCAGGCGATGGCCGAGCTTGAGCAGCAAACGCGCGACTGGGCGGCCGGCAAGCCGCTCACAGTCAAGGTCGCGCCCAAGCAGATCGCGTTCAATGTGATCCCGCGCATTGATGCCGTGCAGGACAACGGCTACACGAAAGAGGAGATGAAGTTTTTGTGGGAGGGCAAGAAGATCATGCACCACGCCACACTTCGCGCCACGGCGACTTGTGTGCGCGTGCCGGTGCTGCGCTCACACAGTGTCTCGCTCAACCTCGAGTTCGAGAAGCCGTGCACAGCCGAAGCCGCCCGCGAGATTCTGCGCCGCGCGCCGGGGGTGATCGTGCAGGACGACGCCAAAGCCGAACTGTACCCGATTCCTCTTGAGCGCAGCCTGAAAGACGACGTTGGCGTGGGTCGCATCCGTCAGGACATCAGCGTAGACGATAACCGAGGCTTGTGCCTTTGGGCGGTGGGCGACCAGATCATGAAGGGCGCCGCGCTCAACGCCATCCAGATCGGCGAGCTGCTGCTGGCGAAGTAGGAGAACAAGAGCCGCAAGCGCCGGCGACCGGCATGGCCAGCGATTGAACGCTACGGCGCGCTAACTGGCCGCCTGGGCGCCGGCACCTTGTTGACTCGTGCGGTACTTGCCGTGCAGCTCGACAACCTGGCGAATGACCTCGTCGTCGATTTCTTTGCCCGCCAGCAGCTTCAGGTGCAGGCTGCAGAACTCATCGTCGCACTTGGCGTACTTGAAGCGGTTGCGGGCGACGAAGCGGTAGATGCCCGTGCCGGCCCACGCCACACCCGGCAGCCACAGCAGCGGCACCATCAGCCAGCATAGTGGCAGCATGGGCGCCATCGCGCGAAACGCCTTGAACCCGCCGAAGTAACGGCCATCCGGCCGCTTCACCCACATCTCGCGCAGCATGTCGGCGTAGCTGACCGCCGGCAGTTCCGCGTCGGCATAGCGGCGATCGTGAATGTCGGCGAAGGTCAAACGGCCCAGCCAGTCCAGCCGCTCCAGTGTGCGTTTGCTTTTCTTGCAGATCGGGCACATGCCGTCGTAAAAGACGACATAGTGCCGCTTCACCTCGCTGCCTGTCTGTTTTCCGGCTACGTCCATGAGTACCGCCGCAGGCACGAACACCCAGTAATAGGATAGCGTGGTAAAGCTGAAATGGGTCACTTCCATCGTCAGGAAGATGCCCATGTGCAGTGCATACCCGAAAGCCAACGCGTACCAGCGCGTCCGCTTCCATATCACTAACGCCGGAAACGTCAGTTCCCATGCCAGCGTTGCCCATGTCGCCGGCGCGAACAGCCACCACGGCAGATGCTCAAACACCATGGCCCACCGCGCAATCGTGGCGTGCACCAAAGCCTTGTACACGGCCCAGCCGCTGACCCAGTCGCCCAGGTACCCGCCCCCGCTGAGCGAATCAGGGTCGAAGCTGCGCAGCTTCTCGATTCCCGTGAACAGGTACAGCAGGCAGATCTGGATTTGCACCAGCCGCAGTGACCACGGCGCGACCCAGCCCGAAACGCGCCACCCAAGCTTGCGCCGCAGCAGGTTGTCCACGCTCCAGGCTGCACTGGCGGGCATCAGTATCAGGTAGAACGCGCCGCAACGCAGCAGGATGTCGCCCGCGTTCAGGATGTGCGGGTTGCGAACCTGGAAGCTGACCAGCAGCACCCACATCCCGATGCATGAGACACGGGTGAAGACACCCAACATCACCAGCAGCGCGCACAGCGCCATCAACGCAAGCAGCGCGTAGACCAAGCCGTCGCTGGCGTCCACGGGCAGCACACTCCAGCGCGACCACGAATTGACCCAGCCCTCGAACTGGCTGGGACTGAACGCCGCACGATCACCAAACCAGTCCGTAGCGTCCGGGATCAATGAAATCAGCGTGTCCAGCAGCACGATCGCGGCGATCGACACGCGAAAAGCCGCCATCGGCTCGGCCCGGATCGGCTTGTACCAGAACTGAAACGGGTTGCTCATGGCAGTGGCCGTGCCATGGAAGTGCCGACGCCCGCGGGCCAGCGCTCCGCGTCGAGCTCGGGATAGATGAACATGTAGTCGAAGCCCTCAAGCCGCGGGACATCGCCGCCTCCGACATGAGCCACGCGCGCGCGAAACAGGTCCACGCGGGCAACGTGGCCCTGCTCGTGCGGGTTTTCGCGCAGGTAGCCTTCCAGCATCCAGCGCGCATACACCGTACGCTGCAACGAGAAGGCGTAGTCGGGCACAGCCGCGCGTGAATCCAGTTTCCGCCGACGGCCGTCGCCGATGTGCACCAGCCAGTTCAGTGTGCGCTTCTCGGAGGCGAGGTCTTTGGAAAGGTAGTCTTCAACGCTCAACGTTGCCGAGAGCGGCTCAGCGGGCGAATGCACCAGTGTGCGGCGCCCGTCTTTGAACACGATCAGCAGCACCGGGGTAGCGCTGCTGTTGCCCACGTTGGGCGAGAACATGTTCCAGCGCTGCGACGTGCCGGTAGCGGTCGTCAGGTGATCGGCGTAATCGTCCAACTCACCCAGCGGGTCATTCTTCAGAAGCGGGTCTGCGCAACCGATCACAATCGCCGCCGTGTGAACGATCACCAGTGTCGCAACCACGCACCCCTTGATGACGCGCCAGCCCACACGCAGGTACCGCAAGGGCGACGCAGGCGCGGCCCCATGCGGGGTGCAGGGCTGCCCCAGCTCATCTGTCATCTGCTGCGCTGAATCAGGAATAGCGTTCTTCCTTCCACGGGTTGCCATGATTGTGGTAGCCGCGCACTTCCCAAAACCCGCGCTTGTCCTTGCTCATGAACTCGATCGCCTTAAGCCACTTGGCGCTCTTCCAGCCGTAGAGCTGCGGCACCCACATGCGCACGGGCCCGCCATGTACGCGCTCAAGGGGTTTGCCGTCAAAGCTGTGTATCAGGGCGACGTCGGGCTGTGCAAGCTCTGACAGCGGCACGTTGGTCGTGTAGCCGTCATAGCCGTGGAACATGACGTGGGTGGCCTCGGCCTTCACGTTCAATTGAATGAGAAAGTCCTGCCACAGTACGCCCTGAATGCGCGCGTCGTAGATCGACCACGTAGTCACGCAATGAAAGTCCGTCACCAGCGCTGTCTGCGGCAGCGAGAGAAACTCCTCCCACTTGAATGTGCGCTCGTCGGCGGCCCCGCTGACCTTCAGCAGCCACATGTCGGGAGGAATGTCCGGCTGCAGGCCCAGATCAAGCACGGGCCATGCATCCGTGACCAGTTTCTGGCCAGGCGGCAGGCGGCCGGGCGCGGGGAACTCGCGGCCGATGCCTTTGCCTTCACCGGCGCGCTTCTCGGCCAGTTTCTGCTTCGCCTCAATCAGTTTGTCGTTTGTGTCTGACATTGCCCACCCCGCGGGATTGTAGCGTCTACATGCGCTGCCATGAAACAACCATCCGTTTGTCAGCGTGCGGAAAGGATCAGCCATGCCTGCGACGTTCATGGAGTCAGACCGACTGTGGTATCGCGCGCCGGAAAAGTCCGACGTTCCATTCCTCACGTCCACGCTGCTTGACCCGCGTGTGCGCCGCAACCTGCTGGTCGGCCGCTACCCGTTCAGTGAAGCCGGCGAAGAAAAGTGGATCGAGCGCCACGCACAGCCCCCGGCGGTCGACGGTGCCACAGACGTTGTCATGGTCTTCGGGGCCAAGGGCAGCGAGCAGCCGCTGGGCAGCACCGGTTTGCACCGCATCTCGATGCTGCACCGTAGCGCCGAGTGGGGCATCTTCATCGGCCGCCCCGAAGAGTGGGGCAAGGGCTATGGCCGCGAAGTCGCGCGCAGCATGCTGCGTTACGGGTTCGATACGCTGAACCTGCGCCGCATTCACTTGCGGGTGAACGCAGATAACGAGCGCGGCATCAAGTCCTATCGGGCCGCCGGCTTCATCGACGAAGGCCGCCAGCGCGAGGCCAGTTTCGTGGAAGGCAAGTACGTGGACGTGGTGTTGATGGCTGTCCTGCGGCACGAGTGGCGGCAGGCAGTCGGCGGTGTCGGGCAGCGCGCGCGATAGCCCCTTTCACAATGCGTTTCACGGGCCATAATCCCGCCGTCAGCAGGAGAGCCCGTGAAACGCATTCTTGTACTTGTCGTCTTCGGCGTCATCCTTGCGGCGGGCGTGTTCGCCTTGCTCAGCGCGGCATTCCGGCCCATCGAGATTGCGACCGCCTCCGTGACCAAAGGCGGGGCGATCGAAACCGTGTACGCCACCGGCTATGTCGAGGCCAAAGAGCGTCGCAGCCTGAAGGCGCCGCGCGCGGGTGTGATCGCGGCAGTCCTTAAGTCGGCGTCGGGCGCGATTCTGGCAGAAGGAATGGAAGTGCGCACGGGTACACCGATCCTAGAGCTTCGGGACACGGCCCTTGAGTCTCGCATTCGCGCCGCCCAGGCCGAAGTTGATCGCGTGACCGAGAAGTTGAAACCCGGCAGCCCGTTTCGCCAGGCGTACGAGTTGCGCGTGACCGAAGCCGGCCAGGTTGCCGCCGACGACCGCGCCCGCGAACAGCGTATGAAGCAGCAGTTTGAGTCCAGCAACATCTCTCGCGACACCTATGACCAGGCCCGTACGCGTGCCGAAGTCAGTGAGCAGCGGCACGCACAGGTGCAGCAGGAGTACGACCAGGCCATTGCTGACCTGACCACCGCGATTACGGCTGCACGCAGCGAAGAAGAGAGTCTGCGTGCCCAGCAGGCCGACAACCTGATTGTCTCGCCGATTGATGGGGTAATTCTTCGGCTGCCGTACAAAGCGGGCGAGTTTGTACCTTCGGGCGCCGAGGTCGCAAAAGTGGGGGACCAGCGTGAACTCATCATCGAAGCGGACGTCAACGAAGACGACATCGCGCGGGTGCAGCTTGGCCAGCGAGTGCTGATCCGCCTGGCGGGATACGACCAGGCAAGTGTCGATGGGCAAGTGTACGAAATTCTGCCCGACGCCGACCGCGCGACCAAGGGCTACACCGTGCGTATCAACTTCGCGGCGGCCAGATTCATCGCGGCAGAAAAGGGCTCTTTGCGGGGCCGTGTTTCGCTGACCAAAGACGTAGAGCCGCGTTCCGGCATGACCGCCGAATTGGGCGTAATCGTGCGCGAAAAGGAAGGCGCGATCATTTTTCCGCGCACCGCTCTCTCCGCGCAGGGCACTGTGTTCGTCGTGGATGGCAACAAGGTCAGCGAGGTGAAAGTCTCGCTGGGACTGACCAACTTCAGCGTGTGTGAAGCCGTCGCCGGGCTGAAAGAGGGACAGCAGGTCGCAGTCAGCGAAGTGAAATCACTCAGCGACGGAGCGCGCGTTTCAACCAAGGAGTAGGCCATCCGACTGTTTCCGCTGGTCCTGATCGCGAGGCGTCACCTGCTGCACAACACCTTTCGCACGGTGGTGTCGGTCAGTGGCGTTGCGATTGGCGTGACGTTCATGATCATGCTCAGCGCGCTCATGACCGGCTTTGAGAAGAAGTTTGTTACGGAAACGATTGAGGTCAGCCCGCACGTGACGATCTACGACGAGCGCCGCGAGCTCACCGACGAGTTTGCCACATGGCTTAGCGCGCAATCCGGCGGCATCGCGAACGTCGAAAGCGCCCGGCCGCGCGACGTACCGCAGCGCATCAAGAAACCCTCCGAGATTGTGCGCATGCTGCGCGGCATGCCCGAGGTGCAAGCCGCTGCGCCCAACGTCGTCGGCACCGCCATTCTCAACTTCGGCTCGCGCGAGCGTGGCGTGAACCTGATGGGCATTGAGCCCGAGGCACAGGAATCCGTCAGTTCCATCGACTCCTACATCGAAGACGGGCGCATCTACGACCTGTACAGCGCCGGCGGCGCCGTGCTGCTGGGCGGCGGTATCGCCGACCTGATGGGCGTCGCCAAAGGTGACACCGTCAACGTCAAGCTGCGCGGCGGCGACACGCGCGCGTTGCGCGTGGTCGGCATCTTTCGCACCGGGATCACCACGATTGACTACAGCCGCGCATACACCCTGATCACCGTGGCGCAGCAACTGCTGGGCCTCGGCCGCGACGTCAACCAGATTGTCGTGCGGCTGCATGATCATGAGCAGGCGCAGGATGTCGCGTCGTCGATTGAGCACCAGATCAATTACCGGGCCGAGAGCTGGCAGGAAGCCAACGCGAACTTTCTGTCGATCTTTGTGTTGCAGCAGTTCATTACCTACCTGGTAACCGGCGGCATTATGATTGTAGCGGCGTTCGGCATCCTGAATGTGCTGGTGATGCTCGTGATGGAGAAGCTGCCCGAGATCGCGATGCTGAAAAGCATGGGCTATTCCGGCCGCGACATCACGTTCACGTTTTTCCTGGAGGGGTTGGCCATTGGCCTTGCCGGCGTAATCACCGGCTGTGTGTTTGGGTACTACCTGACCGAGTTCGTGGGCAGCTTGCCGATCCCCATGACCGGCCTGATCCAGAGCGAGAACCTGGTGATGAACAATGTGCCGCGGCTCTACATCGTGGCGGGTATTGCAGCCATGATCGTGACCATCCTGGCCAGCGTGCTGCCCGCCATGCGCGCCGGCCGCCTGGACCCGGTAGCCACCCTGCGCGGCCACGCATAGAGCTTGCGCCCTTTGGCGACGGGGCCTGTTGGGTGTGTTGGTCTTTCCATGCATCGGCTATCATGGTTTCGAACTTCGCCACGCGGGGCATGCCGGATGGAAGCGCCTGTCATCGAATTGCAGGACCTTGAACGCACCCTCGGCGAGGGCGAAAGCCTTACACGTGTTTTGAAGGGCTTGAACCTGACGATTCGACGCGGCGAGTTCTGCTCGATTGTCGGGCCTTCCGGCAGTGGCAAATCCACGTTGATGTACCTGCTGGGGGCGCTTGACCGGCCTACGTCGGGCGCCGTGCGCATCGATGGTCACGATACCGCCCGTATGGGTGATGTGGAGCTCGCGGACCTGCGCAACCGCAAGCTGGGGTTCATCTTTCAGTTTCACTATCTGCTGCCCGAGTTCTCGGCGCTCGAGAACGTCATGATGCCGATGTTCAAGCTCGGCACGCCTTACGCCGAAGCCGCCGACCGGGCCCGCGACCTGCTGACCGGCCTAGGCATCGGCGACAAGACCCACCGCCCGCCCGGCAAGCTTTCGGGCGGCGAGCAGCAGCGTGTGGCCATTGCCCGCGCCCTGGCGAACAGCCCGCTGGCAGTGCTGGGCGACGAGCCGACGGGCAACCTGGACACACGCAATGCCGACAATGTATTCGCAGCCTTCGAAAAGCTGGTAAAAGAGCAGCACCAGACCATAGTGGTGGTTACCCACGACCTCGACATGGCGGCCCGTACTGACCGGATTATCCGGATCGTGGACGGGCTGATTGTTGACGACGGGCCGACCCCAGACGTGCTTGAACGCATGAAGTCCCAGGACGCGGCCCTGTCCGTGCGCAGCCATGAATGAGCAGGACAACAAGCCCAAGGGCGACCCGTCAGGTGCACCGCACACTGCGGACACTTCTGATGCGGGCGAAAGCGTTGTCCGGAATTACGCGTCTTCGGGCGATCGCGGCTCAGAGTTCGAAACCCGCGAGGTGCCGGCACTCAAGGACCCGCAAGACGACCCGGGACAAACCAAGTATCCGCCCTCGAGCGAGTCGGATGGCTCAGAGAGCGTGTTCAAAGTTGTTGTAGACGGGCGCCGCCCTGGCTCAATCCTGGACACAAAGATTCTTCAGAATGACAGTGTCGCCGAGGCTCCCGACGAGTTTGAGACCGGCGTTAAGGTGCCGGTAGATGCGCAGCGCCCGGGCTCGGATTCTTCCACCGTCGCAATCACACGCGATGCCGTAACGTCGTCCGACGACACCGATACAGACACTGTCAGGGCGCCGCGCGGAACCGACAACTTTGACGACCTGGAAACCCGCGAGGTGCCAGTCTTGCGCGAAGAGTGGCGCGACCGCGCCGCCAAGGTCGCCGAGGCGCTGGGCGATACAGCCGAAGTGGTGGGCGCCTGGGAAGACGATGAGGGCGACAGTTCTCTGGCACACTCGGTGGCTGTAGCAAGCGGCGCGTTTCCACTGCCCGAAAATGAGCGCCCCGCCGCCATCGCGGGTTCGGTACTGGAAAAGGCGCGCGAAGCTCAGCGCGCCTGGGCGGCATTGCGGTTTGAACAGCGTATGCCGAAGTTTGACGCGCTGCGGCGTGAGCTGGTGTTTCAACGCGGCGACTATGTGCCCTCGATGGCCACGGCCATCGGACGGCCAATGGTGGAAACGCTGACCGGCGAGTACATCCCGGTACTCGAGGCGCTGCGGACCCTTGAAGACATCTTTCCGCCGCTGCTGGTCGAGTGGCATGCGGGCGCGGCTGGACTTGCCGCAGACGGCCAGTCCGCTTGTGTGCGCATGGTGCCGTGGGGCATTGTGGTGCTCGTAAACCCGCCCATGGCGCCGTTTGGATTTCCGATGGCAGTTGCGATCGATGCGCTGGCTGCAGGAAATGCCGTGGTTTTGTGCGCCAGCGAGCAGCACCCGCGTGTAAGCGAAACCATGCGCAAGATGTTCCAGCGTGCGGGGTTTGCAGAGCACCTGGTCCAGGTCGTATCCGGCGCGCCGGAGACTGTGCTGGCAACCATTGATGCTGCGCCGGACAAGTTCATTTACTTCGGCGATGGCGACGTTGCGGCAAAGCTGTCCGCGCGTTGCACCAGCCTCGGCGTCGAGTTCCAGCATGTGCGCGCAGGCAAAGACACATTGCTTGTGCTTGCGGACGCACCTCTTGACCGCACCGTGCACGCCGCGATCTGGGGTGCATTTGCCTCAGGCGGCATGCTGCCGGGAAGCATCGAACGGATCGTGATTGCGGCTTCGGTGTATGACGAGTTTCGCATGCGCTTTGTCGAGGCGATTCGCGCCATGAACAGCCATCATGCGCAACTGGCCACCATCAGCGAATCGTTCAACCCGCGACGCTTCCAGATGCTGATGGATGATGCCGTGGCCCATGGGGCTCGCGCCACATGGCCCGCCGGCGAAGAGCCCGGACGCTGGATTCACTGGAAAGCCGCCGTCGTCGAGAACCTTGCGGCCAGGGCCAAGCTGAGCCGTGAGCGCATCGAGGGCCCCGGCGCAGTGCTGTACCGCAGCGAGAAGCCTGCGGAAGACATTCGTGCGTTGTTGCACCAGGCACCCGCCGGCACACTTTCGGTGCTGGGCAAGCCATCGCGCGAGCTTCGGGCCGAGCTTGAACGACTGCCCGTCGCGCGGCTGCTGTTCCAGGACGTATTCCCTGCCACCGCAGGCAGCCGCAGTGTCATGGGCCCGGAGTTGCCGCGCACCTTGTGCGGCCCTGCGGCCATGCTGCGGCCGATGGTGATCGGTGACGGTGACCCCCTGGCCGGGCGCGTGGCATGGTTCCCATACACCGACGACAAGGCCTACGCGCTGATGGAAGCCATTGAGGCCGCCTACGGGCTTGAAGCGGGCAAACGCTTCAAGGCAGCACTGCGATTGGCGCTGAACCCCAGCAAGCGCAAGCTGTTGCGCGGCGACAACTCATAGCCAACACTTCCTAGAGCCCGCCGTAGAAGGGCCTGCGGGCGAGCTCGGCGTATTTGGGCTGGGTATTCTGCGGGTCGGCGCGGCGCATCACGATGTATGGCCCGGCGACTACGCCGTCGAGTCCCTGGTCGCGCCAGCTTTCCCGCGCGTCCTGAATCGTGCGCGTGAGCTGCCCCCGCCGGTTCAGCCAGGGCGTGCACAATAGCGGTGTGCGGCCTGCCGCCTTGCGAAACGCTTTCAACAGCGACGCCGTGGCCGGGTCCGCCGATTCGTAAATCACTTGCACCGGCACCGGCGCGTTCGGGTTCATGCGTCCTGTCCAGACCTGAGGTCGGCGCGGCTTCAGCCAGTACTCGCCAACAGGCTTGGGTGGCATCTTTTCGGTACCCAGAAACTCCGCCTGCAACTCGGTATCCAGCACCAGCGTTGGCACTTCGTGCCAGAACACGTCGGGCCGCGCGTGCTGCTGCAACGCGCTACGCAACTCCGGCAGGTCGCCGCGGCACAGCAGCGAACGATTGCCAAGTCCCAGCCGCGAGAGGTCCACGCGCCCGGTAATTCGCGCCAGCACTGCGCCACCAGCCAGCAACTCAGCGGCTCGCCGTTCAATATGTTCAGGCTGGTCGATCCATACGCCGCCCCTGGCCTGTTCACTGCGTGCGAAATCGGCGCATTCGCTTTCGCTGGCGTCGGTGCCCAGCCGGGGCTGACCCAGCGGCAAGACATGCTCAACACCGGCCTTCTCGGCCAGCGCCATGATGGCGGCGCCCACGGCATTGCCTGCGTCGGTGGGGGCGGGGCAGATCGAAAGCTGTCGGGCGCGCGTACCCGCCACCAGCGCCGGGTACAGCGAGCGCAGCCCGAACACACTGCCGGTAAGCACAATGTTCTCGCAGGCGGTTTTCAGAGCGCAGCGATCAATCCACTGGGAAAGAAAGTCCTCGAGAAACTGCCGCGTCGCGCCGGCAATGTGGTCAAAGCGGCGGCGGCGCAGGTGCGTGCGCAGAAACTCGACACAGTCGTACGTCTCAGGCAGATTGCCCGAGCGCCGCCAGTTGAGCGGCAGCAGCGGATCAAACTCAAACAGGATGGAAAGGCGTTTGGTCACCTTGGAAAGCTGCAAGCCGCGCGAAAGCGCACCCAAGTCCATCAGCAGGCTTTCGTCGCGCTCAGGCACCATGCCCAGCATGTACGTGATCGTTTCCAGAAACGCGCCAAGGCTGTTGTCCTCGTCGATCGTCGCCACCCGATCAAGCCGCCCTCCGCGGCTGACATGGACGCTGGCGGCGATGCCATCCCCCGAATTCTCGCACACCAGCACCAGCAGGCGCCCATCCGGTGCGTGTGTGCTGGCTGCGGCAATCGCAGCCTGCGCCAGATGATGGTCGATAAAGGTGCTGCGGTCCGCCCGCAGCCCGAGTTTGTCCAGCGGCTTCAGGCGTTCGCGTCGTGACGGTTTGCGCCCGCTGAAGGGCACGGCACTGCGCAAGATGCGTTTTGTGACGCCTCGGAACGTCCCTGACTCGGCGAACTGCTTCAGCAGTTCGCGGCGGGTACGGCGCTGGGGCAGGTGCTGGCCCGCAAACGCGATCACATCCACGTCTTCGCCGCGCAAACCCTCGACCGCCAGCAACTGTTCTGTGGCCATGCGCGGAAAGCCGCTGATCTCGAACGGGTCGTCCACATAGTCGGCTTCAAAGCCCACGCGCACGGTTGCGCCATCGCGCAGCAACGCCACGCTGGGGTCTTTGCCGTCATGGATTCCGAGGACGAGCATGCAGTTGAAAGTATAGTGCCAGCCGACCGGCTTTGGGAACGGGGTAGAGAATGACCTTGCTTGGCCTGAACATCGACCACGTTGCTACCCTGCGCAACGCTCGCGGCGGCGCCGAGCCGGACCCGGTGCAAGCCGCCCTGATCGCCGAGGAGAGCGGCGCCGACAGCATCGTCTGTCACCTGCGCGAAGACCGCCGACACATCCGGGATGCGGACGTGCGGCGTCTGCGTGACAGCGTAAGAACCAGCCTGCAGCTTGAGATGGCACTGCACCCGGAGGTGATTGCCGTTGCGCTTGCGATCAAGCCGCTCGAGGTGATGGTTGTGCCCGAGCGGCGCGAAGAAGTCACGACCGAGGGCGGGTTCGACTGCATCCGCCACAGCCGCCAGCTGGGCGACGCAATCGCGAGATTTCGCACAGCAGGCATTGGCGTCAGCGTGTTTATTGACGCAGACCCCGAGCAGGTTGCGCAGGCGCACGCGCTTGGCGCGCACACGATTGAGCTGCATACGGGGCCGTACTGCCACGCGGCCGATGCCGAGCCCGAACTTGTGCGTCTTGAGGCGGCGGCCGCGCAGGGCAAGTCACGTGGCCTTGAGGTCCACGCCGGGCACGGGCTGAACTACACGAACATCCAGCGCCTGTTGCGGCGCGTGCCGGTGAGCAAGGTGAATATCGGGCACAGCGTTGTGAGCCGGTCGATCTTCACGGGCTTTGCAGCAGCGGTGCGCGAGATGAAGTCGTTGATTGAGTCAGCCGGCTAGCGGCAACGGGCGCAAAGTTCGGCGGCGCTGCGTGTCCACCAGCCTGCTGGCTGCAGCGAGGTGAAGCGCGCAAAGTAATCCAGCGCCTTCTGAAAACTTCCGGCACGCATATGCAGCACGGCTGCGCTGTACAGATAACGCGGGCTGGCCGGATCCAGCTTGACGGCATCCTCCATCGCCGGCAGCACCGTTGCCTTCAGGGCTTCGGCCTCTCGCGCGCCATTCAGCCATTCAAGCAGTGCCCGCCGGTATGACCGGTCGGCAGAATCCGGCTGTCGGCTCAGCTTGCGCATTTCTGCAGTGATGCGCGTCGCTGCCAACCCGACAAACTCCGGCGGCAGCCACGGGGCATCCTTGGCAGGCGCGATGGTGCTTTCAAACCAATGCCGGGCCTCGCGTGCCAGCGCGTTGCCTTCGCGCGTTTCATGCGTCATCCAGGCCAGGTAGTCGTGCACGAAGGCGTTTTTCAGTTTCAGTTTGCTTCGCAGCCGGCCGTCGGCGTGGGCGCCGGCACGGTACGATTCGAGCAAGCGGCCGTCTCCTTCTTCGGTGTCAATGTGCAGGCGAAACATCACCGCGGCGTGGGCAAGGCTCGCGACGGGTTCGCTGGGACAGCGGCGGGGAATCACCATGCGGTTGCGCGCGGGGTCATAGACGCCCAGGCCTGTGCCGGGAGCCAGCAGCACCGACGGCGCGTCGAAACGGCTCTGCTGCACCGGCATGAACAGCCGTGGGTCATAGGTCAGGACATGGTCGAGCGCGCCGGCAGCATCGTCAGCGGAGATCAGTGGCATGCCCAGCAGCGGTAGAGCCTGCTCGGGCACGCCGGAGTAGCGGGCAGCCAGGCGCACCAGCGCACGCACATCACCAAGCTCGGCGTGCAATGCTGCGCGCACTTCGTCGGCGGTGGCGGCGCGACGGCTGTCCTCAGTTTCGGCAAGGTCGCCCTCAACGTCGCGGCGCACAGCCTGCAACTCAAGCAGGTGCGAAATGCTCTCCACGACTGCTTCGGCGGCGGCTTCCATCAGCGCCGCGCCCTCGGGGTCCTGGCGCTGCATCGGTGCCGCATGCTTGCGTATGGCATCGCGACGCGTGGTCATGAAGTCGCGAATCTCGCGCCACTCGGCGGCGTCCTTGGCATCGGGCGAGCGCACGCCGCGCATGCGGCGCTCCAGCCGTACGTAAGACTCAAGTTGCTCATCCATTTCACTGAACAGGCGCAGCACCTGCTGGGCAACAGGGCTGGCGTCGAACAGTTCGAGGCAGCGCCGGTCTCGAAAGCGCACGTGCAGCAAGTGTGTTTCGGGCCATTCGCGGATGTCGCGACTGATCAGTTCAAGGCGCGCCTTCAGGCGCTCCAGAATCGGCATGCGCAGCACGGCGCGATACGAGTCTTCAAGCGCGTGGTGCGCGAGACGAAATCGGCCGGGTCCGTCGGCCAGCTTGCGTGATGCGTCGGCAAGGGCGGGGTGATCAAATAGTCCAAGGTCAATCAGCCGGGTGGCGTCGTCAGACAGCGCCAGCGTTTCGCCCGGCGGATCCTGCACGGCACTTGCGCAGGCCTGGCGCGCGGCGCGCCAATAGGCTTCCTCGACGTGTGCCCGAAGTTCGGCGTTGGGCGGCGCGTCGGCGGAAAGTTCCCGCGCCTCCTCAAGCTCAAGGCCGTGCAGGTATTCGTCCAGCAGCGCGTGCAGCTCGGGTTCAGGCATCGCCTACTCGCCCGCCTCAGGGCCGATGACTGACGCCCGGAGCATATCTCGGCGCAGGTCGTTCGCGCGCTGAAACAAGTGCGTCACGTGGTCGCCAAGTCCAAGCGCGATTTCCATCTCCGTCAGGTATGACCGAAGGCGCTGGATCTCGCCGACCACGTCGCTGCGGCTGGCGGCCAGCAATTCCTGCCAGAGTTCGCCCGAAGATTCAGCCAGGCGCGTCATCTCGCGCAGTGCGGGCCCCGCGATGCCGTGGTCGCGGCCGCCGATCGTCAGCATCAGCGCAACGGCAACAAGCTGTGGCAGATGGCTGACGGCGGGAATGATGCGGTCATGTTCTTCGGCGGTCAGCAGCTGCACTGCCCCGCCGATCGATTCGACCAGTCGTTGCAGCACCCGTAGGCGGTCTGCGGGCACATCGGGCTCGGGCGCCAGCACCCATGCGCGGCCATCGAACAGGTCGGCGCTGCTGTTTGCGAAGCCCGACACGGCTTTGCCCGCCATAGGATGCCCGCCGACGAACAACGGCCCGGGCCCGGCAAACAGCGTGCGGGCCTTGTCGCAGATCGCGCGCTTGACACCGCCGACGTCGGTGATGATGCAGTGGTCCGAAACGTCATTCAGCAGCACGCCAAGCAGCTCAAGGTTTCGCGACGGCGACGCGCATAGAAACACGACAGCTGCATCGCCGACGGCCTTCGCGCCATCGGCGGCGGTGTGCAGCGACTTGAACAGTCCGGACTTGCGCGGGGCCTCCAGGCGCTCTGCCAGGTCGATGCCGACAAGGGTGTGGTCCGGCTGCGCGCGTTTGAGCGCTCTTGCGATGCTGCCGCCGACAAGCCCCAGCCCAACGATGGCGATGCGCATCGGCGGGAGCTCGGCCCCGGACATGCGCCGCTTGACGGCTGCGCGCGAAGCGTCGAGCACCTGCTGCATCCATGCCGCAGCCTCTGAAGCATGCAGGGGTGCGGGGGCGTGTTCGCGGGCGTACTCCGTTACTGCCGCCTCGCGCTGTGCATCGCGCAGTGGCAGGCGCAACGCCTGTTTTGCCTCATTGATCTCAAGCGCGACGCCCAGCCTTCGGGCCAGCAGCTCAACCAGCTGGCGGTCGATGGCGTCAATCTGTTCGCGCAGCTCATTGATTTCCATCGAACCACCTCGGCTTCAGGCAACGACCGACAAATATGCGCGACAAGAGAACGGGCGAAAACGGTGCCAGCCCATTTTCGCCCGATTGTATGCAGTTCCTTTCCAGCCGTCATGCCTGCTTGTCGGATGGGGTATCGTTCTTCTTGGGCTCTTCGCCCTCTTCTTCCTCTTCTTCTGCTTCGTCCTGTGGTGGCTCGCTGTCTTCGGATGCCGCAAGAGCCTTGGCGGCTGCGCGTTCGACTTCGATTGCCTCTTCGTCAGCCATATCCAGCAAGTCACCGGATCCGCGCTTGTCGAGCAGCAGCAGCACCGGTGCCGCGATGAACACCGACGAGAACGTGCCCATGACCACGCCCACGAAGATCACGAAGCTGAACGATGCGAGCAGCGGCCCGCCGAACATCATCATGATGGCGGTGCTGGTGAGCGTTGTTCCACCGGTCATCAGTGTGCGCGGCAGCATGAAGTTAGCGGCCTGGTTGATGATGTCACGCAATGGCGTCTTGCCGCCTGTAGCGAGGCGGTCCTTTTTCAGACTTTCTCGAATGCGGTCGAAGTTCACGATCACGTCGTTGAGTGCATAACCGATGACGGTCATGACCGCCGCGACGATCACCAGGTCAATCTTCATGTCCGCGCCCAGTGTGTCGGCAATCGCCAGCGCCGACAGCGTCACCGTTACGTCGAAGATCAGGGCTGCAATGGCTGCAACGCCCCATGCCAGGCTGGCAAAGCGCACACGCATATAGATCACGATGACCACGAGCGCTGCCAGCACGGCAAACAGGGCGCGCCATTGCATTTCGTCCGCCACCGTCGCGCCGATAGCGCTGGAGAGCAGGAAGCGCTTGCTGATCTCGTTGCCCTCGCCGCCATTCTCAGCAATCCACTTGGCGATCGACGCGTGCAACTGGCTTTCGACCTGCGAAAAGTGCTGCGGGTCAGTCGGGTTTTCGCTGAATGTGGTTTCGCCGCTGGTGAGCTCGAATCCGGCCGCTCGTTCGGCGTCAGGGTTCAAGGCAGTGACCTTCAAGGACAAGCCGGTGACCACAGACGCGCGTTCAATAAACTCACTGAACTCGGTGACGTTGACAGGTTCAAGCAGGATGACCTTGACCAGCAGGATGCCCTTGGTGGGGAACTGGCTGAACGTTGCGTTGCCCTCAAGGTTGACGTGTTCGGAATCCTGCCAGAAGTACTTCATGACCGCGGCCTTGAAGGCGTCGTAGCGCTTGACGAGGTCGGACTCGTCGCTCACGGGTACCTTCAACGCGCGGACAGACATGGTCTGGCGGTCACCGGCGGCGCCGGGCGTGAAGCTCACTTCAATGTCGCCGGGCGCGACTTCACCAAACCAGGTACCCATCTTGGCGCGTGCCGCGTTGCGGTCGTTGCCCCACGAGCGGTCCTTGATCAGCCACATCTTGTCGAAGTCTTCGGGGTAGAGTTCGCGGAACTTTTCGGCGTCTTTCAACACCAGCGCGAACTTGGCTTCAAACGTGGATTCGCGCACCGCTGCCGCGCGCGCGGTCCAGCCGTCTTCTACAAGTTTCTCGGCCAGGATTTCCTCGATGTTTGTGCGCAGCGTGGCGGTCATTTCCTCGGGCGGAGTATTGAGCCACTCGTCGCGCATCGGGAAGCGCAGGTCGAACCGGTCGGCGCCACCGCCTTCCGGGGTGTTACCCAGCCGGAAAACCGGCTGGATTTCCATGCCGTTTGCCCACTCGTACTTGGGCTCGCCGGTAGATTCATCGACCAGCAAGGCCGCCAGCTCATCCCGTTCGTAACCCTTGTCTGTCTGCACGCGGAAGGCGTAACCGCCGCGAAACTCCATGCCCAGCACCGACTGGCCCAGGTTCATCAGCAGCACCAGCCCCAGCAGGCTGGCGATGATGCCCACGGGCACGGCGATCTTCATGCCGCCAACAAAGTTGATGTTGCGGTTTTCCAGCCAGCTCAGGCTCTGCATCGAGAAGCGGAGGTCGCGCTTGATCGAGAGCATGCCCATGATCATTGAGCGATAGGCCGGGATGTTGGCATACAGCGTGGCCACGATGCCGATGGCGACCGTCAGCGCAAAACCCTGCACAGGGCCGGAACCCACCTTGTAGAGAATGAGTGCGGTAAGCAGCGTGGTGATATTGCTGTCGATAATGGCGGAGAATGCGTTCTTGAAGCCTTCTTCGGCTGCTGCCCTCGTTGGCATGCCTCGGGCCAGCTCTTCTCGCATTCGTTCGTTGATCAAAATGTTACCGTCGATCGCCATGCCGAAAGTCAGCACCAGGCCCGCGATGCCCGGCAGCGTGAGCGTGCCCAGGCCGACCGACATCGCGCCCATGATCAGGACAATGATGGTCAGCAGGTTGAACACCACCAGCAAGCCCAGGCCGCGATACAGCCACAAGGCAAACAGGAACACGAAGATCGCTGCGATCACGAAGCTCCAGAGCCCGCGCTTGACGGCTTCGGCGCCTTCGCTGGGGCCGACGGTTTCTTCGCCTTCCAGCACAAGCTTCACGTTCAACGAGCCGGACTTGAGCACATTGATGATGTCGTCGCGTTCTTTGGCGTTGAAATCTCCGCTCAGCTGCACGGCGCCGCTGATCGTGTCCTTGATGCTGTATGCGCTGAACACCTTCTCATCGATCAGGACTGCAAGCAGTCGCGGGTCTTCGCCGCCGGCTGCAAGTTCTTTGTGCGTGCGTGACAAGTTTTCAAAGCGGGCTACGGCCAGACCCTTGAGCTCGAAGCTGACGGCCATGCGGCCCTGTTGGTCGGTGGACGCCTGGATGTTCTGCAGGTCTTTGCCGGTGATGTCGTACTCGTCGATCATCTGGACGGGCACGTACTTCTTGCCGTCGCGCTCCTTTACCAGCGCGCTGGTGGTCGCGTCGTCGCGGTCAAGTTCGATCCACTTGTACTTGTAGCTCTCTTCTTTGGGGAACTCGCCGACGTTCAGGCGCGTGAAGTCACTGTCCTCGGCGGCCAGCACCCGCATTTCAAGCTTGCCGGTAGTTTCCAGCAGCTGCTTGTAGCGGTCGGTCTCGGAGGCGGTGGCGAATTCGGGCAGCTTGACCTCGATGCGTTCGTCGCCGACGGGCACGATGTTCAATTCGGTAATGCCCGTGGCACCGAGGCGGCGGTTCAGGGTCTCAATCGTCGGGCCGACAAGGTCCTTGTCTTCCTTGCGCTGCTTGGCGCTGGACCAGCGGGTGTAGAAGCGCTTCAGCGCATCGGCATGGCCTTCGTCAAAGCTGCCGGGCACGCGCAGCAAGGCGTAGTCTTCGTCGGCCCACTCGTTCAGCCGCAACTCGCCGCCTTCGATCACGCGCCCAAACTTGGCGCGAGCCTCAGGCGAAAGGCGGTCCATAGATTCACTCAATGGCGCGAGCAACTCGTTGACGCTGCGCTCTGCCTCTTCCATGTCCTGCTGCTTCAGCACATAGCGCAGCGAACTGCCGCCCTTGAGGTCCTGCCCCAGGTTCCACTTGTAATCGTGCAACGGCCAGCGAAAGCGCGAACCGACGGTCAGCTTTCCGCTCTTGTCGCGGTCCCGCAGTTCAAAGTCCAAGCCGCCGAATTCGTCCTTGTCGACGACGCCGTCCTCATTCTTGTCGTACTCGACAAGGAACTCTTCGTCGATTTCCGCAGGGTTCGGGCCCGGCTTCGGAATTGCCAGGTAGATGCCCATGGCGACCAGGATCAACGGATGCCAGCGACGGAGAATGTCCCACATAGGTATGCCCTTGTTCGTGCGCAGCGCGCACAGGAGTCCGGTTCAAAATGTGAATTCGACAGTGAGGATGTCGGATGCAAGGCCGGTGCCCGGCGCGATCCGAGATCTAGGAACCAAAATGCATCGGCGGGCCGCGCGCGATGAACGCTGGCAAATTCGCCGGGGTGTAGAAATCCGGCGCGGGTGTGTCGCAGCGTAGTCGCGGCGGCGGCAGATCAAGCTGCAGCAGCATACCCGGCAGCGCGGTCAGCGGCGCAGGCATGAAGTCGAGCCCCGGCGTTGAGTCGTCCGGCGCCAGTGTCGGCGGCACATAGAAGTTCAAGGGAGGCAGCGCGGCAACCAGCGATGGCGAAAAGTTGATGATGTCCGCTGAGCCGCGCCCGTCGTCCAGCTTTTCGCGCAGCACATTGGCGGCGTGGGTGTCGCGCATGGCCTCTGAGGCCAGGCGGATGTGCGAGGCAATATCCAGCACACGCACCGCGTTGACCGTGTCACCAATGGCCGCGACCACATGCAGCCGCGGCAGGTCGCAATAGCCTGCCAACGCGCCCAGTAACAGGGCGGCGATGGCAAGGCGATTGTGACGGCGCTGGCGCATGCTTTGGCCTGTCGGCTACTTATCGTCTTCCTTGACGCTGGATTTCTTTTCTTCGAACACTTTGGCGATGGCCATGATGTTGTACGTTTCGTGCACCTTCTTGTCTTCGTCCACCAGCAGCCGGGCTTCCTGGTTCTCGCGGTCAATTTTGTCTACGCGCGCGATCAGGCCGCTGGTCAGCATCACGCGGGCGCCGGTTTCAAGCTGCTCGATCTTCTTCTTGTGTTCATTTTCCTGGCGCTTCTTGCTGCGCGTCATGAAAAACATGAACACCACAATCACCACGCCAAACAACAGCAGCGGCGCCATGCCTTCAAACATTCCCGGTTGGGCCGGCTGGCCCGTAGCGGGTGCGCCCGGCTGCTCGGTGCCGGCTGCGGGCGTTCCGCCGGATTGCGGCTGGCCGCCTTCCTGGGCAAGAATCGTAGCAAGTGTAATCACGGTGTCCTCTGCCTTGGTCTCTAGCTTAGTGTCCGCTTGCGTTCTTCAATCTTGAAGGCCTCGATGACATCGCCTTCCTTCACGTCGTCGTAATTCTTCAACTGAATGCCGCACTCAAAGCCCTCGCGCACTTCACTGGCGTCGTCTTTCTCGCGCTTGAGGCTGGCGACGTCGGTTTCATAGATCACTGCGCCATCGCGCACCAGGCGCAGGCGGCTGTCGCGCCGAATGCTGCCCTTGGTCACGTGGCAGCCGGCAATGCGCCCGACTTTGCTTACCTTGAAGACCATGCGCACTACGGCGGTGCCCTGGTGCATCTCGATGCGTTCGGGTGACAGCAGGCCGGCCAGCGCGTCGCGGATTTCTTCAATCAGCTTGTAGATGATTTCGTAGGTGCGGATATCGACATGGTGGTTGTCGGCCAGGTCGCGTGCTTTTCCGTCAACGCCGACATGGAAGCCGACCACAATGCCGCCCGCGGCTTCGGCCAGGTGAACGTCGGTGGTCGTGATCTGACCAACCGCCGAGTGAATGACCTTCACGCGCACTTCGTCGTGTTGCAGCTTGCCCAATTCCTGCTTGATGGTCTCGGCGCTGCCCTGCACGTCAGACTTCAGCACCAGCAGCAGCTCTTTGACCTGTTGGCCGGCGCGTGCCTTGGACCAGTCTTCCAGGCTGAACCCGCGAGAGCGCTCAAGTTCGCGCTCCTGCTGGCGCACCATGTTGGCAATTTCGGCGGCCTTCTTGATGTCTTTCATGCCATGGAACAGGCTGCCCGCTTCAGGCATTTCGTCCAGGCCTGCAACTTCGACCGGGATGCTGGGCCCTGCCGACTGGATCAGGTGCAGGCCGTCGCCTCTGGGCTCCTGCATGGCGCGCACGCGGCCATAGCCGTGGCCGGCGACGATCACGTCGCCTGTGCGCAATGTGCCGTCCTTGACCAGCATGGTAGCAACAATGCCGCGGCCGGTATCGCGGTGGGCTTCCAGCACGGTGCCGACGGCAGGCTTCTCGGCGACTGCCTTGAGTTCAAGCAGTTCAGCCATGTCGGACAGCACCTGCACCAGCTTGTCCACGCCTTCCTTGGTGATGCTGGAAAGCTCAATGATCTCGGTGTTGCCGCCCCAGTCCGGGCTCATCAGGTTGTGCGCAGCAAGCTGCTGGCGCGCCTTCATGATGTTGGCTTCGGGCTTGTCGATCTTGGTGATGGCGACCACGATCTCGACTTCGGCTGCGCGGGCGTGGGCAATGGCTTCTTCGGTCTGCGGCATGATGCCGTCGTCGGCCGCAACCACGACGACCGCAATGTCCGTGACGTTGGCGCCGCGGGCGCGCATGGCGGTGAACGCCTCGTGGCCGGGCGTGTCGATGAACGTCACGCGCAACCGCTTGGCCGTCGGATCAATATTTGCTTCGTCACCGTAGATGCTGGTGTACTTGCCCGCCTTCTCCAGCAGGTCAAGGCGGAACGCGCCGATGTGCTGGGTGATACCGCCCGACTCTTCGCTTACGCGGTCTAGGCTTGCAATGGCGTCCAGCAGGCTGGTTTTGCCATGGTCCACGTGGCCCATGATGGTGACGATGGGGGCGCGCATTTCTTCAACGCCGCCTTCTTCGTCAAACCGTTCAAGCTGCTCTGCGATCAGCGTTTCGGCGTCTTTGGGCTCAAGCACGGTGATCTCGCGCTCAAAGATGATGCCGATCTGCTCAATGATGTCTTTGCTGAGCGAGTCATTGATACGCAGCGGCGGCAGGCCTTCCTTGATCATGCGTGTCATGATTTCAGAGGTCTTGATGCCCATCGCCTCGGACAGGTGGCGCAGGTTGACCGGCTGCTCAACCGAAACCGGCCCGGTCGGGACTTCAATCTTCTTCTCTTCCTGCTCTTCGTCGCCCCGACCACGGCGGCGCGCGCGTCCGCCGCGCGGACGGTCATAGCTCAGCTGGCTGACTTCAAAGCGCTCGCGGCGAGAACGTCCGGCGCCGCCAGCCTGGCTGCCGCCCTGGCCGCCAGCCTGGCCGCCGCGTGGTTCACGGAAGCGCTCAGGAATGATCTCACGAGTCTGTTCGGTCGAAACGCGGCCGCGACGTTCGCGCCGGGCTGCGGCGCTGGATGCGGTTTCGGCCGTCTTTGCAACTTCGCGCGTCTCGACCGCCTTGTTGCCGGTGGGCGGGGCGGGTTTGTAGTCGGTGGGCTTGTCTACCTGGATCTCGGCGCGACGCTCTTCCTGCGTTGTGTGTCGCTGTTTCACCATCGCGCGCAGCATGAACTCTTCGGATGGCGACAGGCCCTTGAAGCCCTTGCGCCCCACGTCGATGCCCAATTGCCGTGCGATGCGCGACACTTCCCGCGCTTCAATTTTGAATTCGTTGGCGATCTTGAATACGACTTCGTGCTTCTGCGTACGCTGTACCAGCGCCTCGTCAATATCTTCAAGGCTGTTGATCTCAACGCCCAGCAGCTGCCCCACAAACTCAACCTGCGACGGTTCCACGCCCAGGCGCTTGCCCAACGCCTCTAGCCGTTGCTGCTCGGCAGACTCGGCCTTGCGGCGTGCAGCTTCTTCCTTTTCCAGGCGCGCGGTTTCGGCGGCTTTGCGGGCATCATCGGCAGCCTTGCGTGCCAGTTCGGCGGCTGTCGGCGCGGGTGCCTCAGTTGCGGTTTGCGGAGCGGGGGTATCTTCGGCAATGCCCAGGTGCTTCTTGATGCGGGCGACTTCGTCGTCGGTGAGTTTGTCGATGGCCCTCTGTACGCTAATGCCAATCTCGGCGCACTTGGCTTTAAAGGTCTTCAGGTCAAGCCCGAGATCCTTGTAAACCTTGAGCGCCTGCACGGTATTTGCGGCTGCTGACTTTGATTCCACTGCCATAGACTACTGGTTCCTTCTTTGTTTCTTTCCACTTCCCGCACTGCCTGTGCCCGGCCTGTCGCGCTGATCCGCATGGCCGGGTTACTGCTTTGCCTTGACGTCTTCGCGAACCGGCGCCTGGGCAGCGTATTCGGCTGCGCGCGAGAACGGGTCCACGGGTCCCTTTGGCTTGTCTCCGGGCTGGCCGCCCTCTTCCTCTTCGTCCTCCAGTTCCTGGCCCGGCTCGACAAAGGTGTTGTCCGCGCGGCGCTGGGCGCCGTCGGCGTGTACCACATCTTCAATCTGCTCCGGCGGTTCCGGGTTGGCGGTTACGTGCTGGATGATCTTGGCCGCCGATTCAATGCTGATGCCCGGCACTTTCATCAGTGCTTCAGGGCCGGCTGCCAGGATGTCCTGGAAGCTGTCAAAGCCGCTGTTGAACAACGACTCGGCCAGCAACTCATCCACGCCCTCGATGGCGAGGAACTTGGCCAGCGTGCGTTTGCGCCAGTCGCCTTCCTGGGTCACGGTCACGATGTCAAGGTCCCACTTGCACAGCCGGGCTGCCAGGCGCACGTTCTGGCCGCGCTTGCCGATGCTGAGGCTAAGCTGGTCGTCGGGCACGACAACGCGCGCGCGGCGGTTGTCGTAATCGAGTGTAATGCTGTCAACGCGCGCGGGTTTCAGCGCGTTGGTGATCAGGATTTCCGCCGACTCGTTCCAGCGGATGATGTCGATCTTTTCGTTGTTCAGCTCGTCAATGATGCCTTTGATACGCGAGCCACGGACACCTACGCATGCGCCGACGGCGTCTACCTTCGGGTCATAACTGGCAACCGCAACCTTGCTGCGGAACCCGGGTTCGCGGACGATGGCCTTGATCTCGATGATGCGTTCAGCGACTTCGGGTACCTCAAGCTCGAACAGCTTTTTCACGAACTCGGGGTGCGTGCGGGACAGGATGATCTTGACCTTCTGGCCCTGCTTGCGCACGTCGAGAATCAGCCCGCGCACACGCTCGCCTACGTTATAGCTTTCGGTCGGCACCTGCTCTTTGCGCGGGTAGAACGATTCGGCGTCGCCCAGGTTGACGATGTAGTTGGGGCCTTCGCTGCGCTGGATGGTGCCGCTGCGAATCTCGCGTTTTAGCTGGATGTACTTTTCGAAGATGTTGTCGCGTTCGGCTTCGCGGTTCTTTTGCACGAAAATCTGCTTGAAGGTCTGGGCGGCAATGCGGCCCATGTCGGCAAGCTTGACCTCGGCGGTAACGCCATCCAGGTCGGTTTCGTGGGCGATGATTTCGCCGCTGTTCGGGTCAACGCTGACCACGAGCGTGTCCGGGTTCTCGACGCGCTTGCGCAGGGCCACCATCATGGCCTGCTCAATCGACCCGAGCACTTCGGATTTCTCGATGCCCTTTTCGCGGGCGATCATTTCCACGAAGCGAAGCAGTTCCGCGCCGTTTACGCCTGACATCGTTTGTCCCAACTGACGGTCCTCAAATAAAAAGGAGCAGGCCCAGCGGCCGCTCCCGGGTCTCTTCCCTGAAACGTGGGCCATAAGGTAGCGACGCGCCGCCACAAGTCAATAAGAGGGCGATAACACGGGAGCTCGAATGTCTGTCAGGGCGACCTCTGTTGGCTGGCAAGACGTAATTTCTCGGCGATCTCCGCCTGTTCGGCCTCATGGTCATTGGTGTCGTTATCTTCGGCAAGCTGCGCAAGTTCAACGAGCAGCCAGATCAGGCCGAAGAGCCCCAGGATGGCCACTGCAGCCAGCGCGATCACGATTCTTCCGGATTCACTCACGGGCGACGACAAAAGTTCCGAGAGAGCATCCTCCCAGCTGTCTGATCCGTAGTTCTCGCCGGCGCCGCGCTGGACTAATGCCGGCAAGTCGGGGTCGCGGGGTGCCACCCGCCGCACGATATGTGGCCGCTCAATCGGTCCCGTCTCGGCATGCCCCGCGCGCGTAAACCGGCTGAAGCCGCAAGCCGGAAGAAGTGCCAGCATGAAGCCCGCAAACAGAGCGGCTGCAAACGATGGTATGCGGCGCATGGCGAAGCTCCGCTGGGGACAGGGTATGCTCCAAGTATCCCCCGATGACGGCGTGCCGCCGATGCCAAAAAACTGGCATGCGCGAGATCGTTGCTTCCTGCCCGGCGGTACCGAGTGTCGGGGATCGCGACGAAACTTTGGCCTAGCGGCGAGCCTCCAGCACCATGTTGAACGGGGTTTCCGTTGCGCGCCGAACGCGGCCGAAGCCACCGGCCTTGATCACCTCGGTCAACCTGGTTTCGCCGGCTTGGGCGCCCAAGGCGGCCTTGCCGGCCTGGCTGAGGCTGGCCGGGCAGCAAATGCAGGTGCTGGCCGAGTAAAACAGGCGGCCCACCGGATTGAAGTTCATTTCAACGCGGTCGTGGGCCATCGGTTCCACAACCATCCACGTGCCTTCCGGGTCGAGCGACTTGTGCACATGGGCCGCGGCGGCTTGCGGGTCGCCCATGTCGTGCAGGCAGTCAAAGAAGGTCACCAGGTCGTAGCCCGTGCCGGGAAAGTCTGTGCTACGCGCGACCTCGAACGACACGCGCTTGCCGTCGAGACCTGCTTGCCTGGCAAGTTCGCGGGCGCGCTTAATCGAGGCCTCGTGGTAGTCAAACCCGACAATCCGGCTGTTGGGAAACGACTGGGCCATCAAGATCGTCGTCACGCCATGGCCACAACCCACATCCGCAACGGTGCCGCCCTCATGCAGCTTCGGAATCACGCCATCCAGCGACGGCAGCCAGCTGCTGACGAGGTTGGCGACATATCCGGGGCGGAAGAACTTCTCTGTGGCTGTGAACAGCTCTGGTTCCTGCTCGTGCCAGCCCACGCCGTCGCCGGAACGGAACGCCTCTTCCATGCGGTAAAGGCCCTTGAACATGGCAATCGCGAAGTAGTACGCGCCGGGCACATAGGCGGGGCTGTTCTCGTCGGCAAGGGCGAACGCCTGCTCCGGTGTCAGCGAGTACCTGCCGCTGGCGGCGTCGTATTGGGCGTAGCCCGAGGCAGCCTGGGCAGCGGCCCACTCGCGCACATAGCGCTCGGCTGTGCGGGTCCTGGCTGCGAGTTCAGCGGGCGTGAGCGGGCCCTTGGCAAGTTCCTTGAACAGGCCAAGGCGGTCACCCAGCAGCACGGTGGCGGCGTGGGCGGTGGCGCCCATGTCGTTCACGAACTTGCCGAGGAACTGGTTCAGTTTGTCGGGGTTGACGTCGGCGGTCATGGCGACTCCTTGCGAGGGAATGAGACTTGTCTACCTTCTAGTAGGTAGGATGCAAACCTATTCTGGACATTCGGCACGTCCGGCCTAGACTGGCGGCATGAAGCGAGTTGCGACCGACAACCCCACGCAGGACAAGATTCTCGATGTCGCGGAGCGGCTGGTGCAGATGCGCGGTTTCAACGGCTTCTCTTACGCGGATGTCGCGGACACGCTGGGCATTCGCAAGCCCAGCATTCACCACCACTTTCCATCCAAGTCCAAACTGGGTGAGCGCCTGGTCGCCCGATACACCGAGCGGTTCATGGAGGCCCTGGCCGGCATCAGGGGCGGCTCAGCGACTGCACGACTGCGTCGTTACGCCGAACTGTATCGCAAGGTACTTCGTGACAGCGACGGCGAGCGGATGTGTCTTTGCGGCATGATGGCCGCCGAGGTCGGCACCCTGCCCCATGGCGTGCGCAAACGCATCCAGGAGTTCTTTGACCGCAACGAGGAGTGGCTGGCGGACCTGCTCGACACAGGCCGCCGTGCGGGGCAACTGCAATTCCGCGATGCGCCGCGCGACGCCGCACGCCGCACCGTGTCTTCCCTTGAGGGCGCAATGCTGGTGGCGCGAGCCCATCAGGATCCCGCCCGCTTTGAGCGACACATCGCCGGGCTGCTGGCTGACCTTAAGCCATAGCCGCGCACGGGACGCGATGCTTGCACTCCGGGATGCTGTTCTTCGCGCGGTGTGTTATAACCCTGCTTTAGCGGAGTGCAGCCGGTGAGCGACCATCCTAAAGAAGCCTGTGGCATCTTTGCCGTCTTCAACCATCCCGATGCCGTAGAGCTGACCTACTACGGCCTGTTCGCCCTGCAGCACCGCGGCCAGGAAAGCGCCGGCATTGCCTGCGTCATGGATGGCCGCATCAAAAGCTACCTGGGCATGGGCCTGGTGGGCGAAGTCTTCAAGGACGACTTCTTCGACAAGTTCAAGGGCACCTGCGCCATTGGCCACACGCGCTATTCCACGGCAGGCAGCAGCAACGTACGCAACGCGCAGCCGATTACAGTCGACTACTCGGGCGGCCAGATCAGCGTGGCCCACAACGGCAACCTGACCAACGGCTGGCGCCTGCGGCGCGAGCTTGAAGAAGCAGGCAGCATCTTTCAGACCACCAGCGACAGCGAAGTCGTGCTGCACCTGCTGGCACGGCCCGAGATCAAGGGCAGCGAAAACCCGATCGCCAGCGCGCTTTCACGCATGCATGGCGCCTTCAGCTTCGTGTTTCTGACCAACGACGCCGTCTACGCCACGCGCGACCCGCAAGGCTTCCGCCCGCTTGCGCTGGGCAAACTCGGCGGGGGCTATGTGCTGGCCAGCGAAACCTGCGCCTTCGACATGCTGGGCATTGAGTATATCCGCGACATCCAGCCCGGCGAACTGCTGCGCATCGACCACGATGGCCTGCACTCGCGGCAATGGAGCACGCCGCAACGCCACGCCCATTGCATTTTCGAGCACGTCTACTTCTCGCGCCCCGACAGCCGCGTGTTTGGCTTGAACGTGCACCTGGCGCGCAAGCAGATGGGTCATCAGCTTGCCCGGGAAAGCCACCTGCCGGCCGATATCGTGGTGCCCGTGCCCGACAGTGGCACCAGCGCGGCGCAAGGCTACGCCGAAGAAACGGGCCTGCCCCTTGAGCAGGGTTTCATTCGCAACCATTACGTGGGCCGCACGTTCATCGCGCCAAGCCAGGGCCAGCGCGACATTGGCGTAAAGATCAAGCTGAACGCCGTGCGCGACGTGGTCGAAGGCAAACGCGTCATTGTGGTCGACGACAGCATCATCCGTGGCACCACCAGCCGCGGCCGCGTGAAGCGGCTGTACGAAGCGGGCGCGAAGGAAGTGCATTTGCGAATCAGTTGCCCGCCGACGCGACACCCGTGCTTCTACGGCATCGACTTCCCGGATCCGAAAGAGCTGATCGCAAACCAGCTGGAAAGCATCGACAAGATCCGCGATTTCCTGGGCATCGACAGCCTGGCCTACCTGAGCGTGGACGGGATGATGAAGGCCGTGAAAGCCAACGGCAACTACTGCAACGCCTGCTTCTCGGGCGACTACCCGGTGCCCTACGACGCCAGTTTCAACAAGACAGCCATGGAAGCCAGCCGATAGGGGGCCATAGCATCGCGGCAGGTTTCGTTGGGCGGTGCATCATGGTCGCCCGTTCATTAAGGTGTGCCTGTGAACGGCCGTGTAAGGAAATCCATGCATCGCACCCACGTTTGCGTCATCTGTGCTGCGCTGACCGCCTTGTTTGCAGCGCTGTTGCTTCTGGCGCCTTCGCCTGCTTCTGCGCAGGCGGCTTCGCTTTCCAGCGCTGTCACCCTTGGCACCAAACCCGAAGGCGAGTTCAAGCCGCTTCGCGTGGTGGTCACGGTTCGTATGCTGGGCAGCGATGCCCCGGTGCCCGGCTTTAAGCTGTTGGCATTGGCCAAGTTCGCCGGCTTGCCCCACGACACCGCCAGTTTCGTCACGGACGAAAAAGGCAGCGCAGCGATTTCCCTGAACCGCAAACCCGGCGAGCTGCGCGTGTTCGCGTTCGGCGATTTTGTTGTGCCCGACGGCTGGTCCAATGTGCCGCTCACCACGTTGGAAAGGGCCGACGCCACCTGGGACCTGTACGTGCGGCCGCTCAAAAACGTGCGTGTCAGCGGCAGGATCAGCGTGGTCGGCACCGAGGCACAGCCCAAGCGGGCCAACGTCAGCTTCGCGCCGCTGGATGTGGCGCAGGACGGCAGCTCGCGGCTTTTCGACCAGCCCTACAGCGTGCTCACGGGCGAAGACGGCAGCTATGACATTGAGTTGCCCACGGGCTATTACCAGGTGTGGTCATACTGGTCAGACCGCAGCGGCGTAGACTGGGTGCATTACCACAAGGTCGAGAACAAGGTGCCCATCTTCGGCGAAATCAAGATCAACATGGCGCTGGTGCGCGCGCCGATGTTTACAGGAAAAGTGGTGGATGCCCGCACCGGCAAAGGCATTGCCGCAACCGTCGACCTGTACAGCAACCTGTACCTGCGGCAACTGCGCAACTCGGCGGCGGATGGCCAACTGCCCGATGAATACGACGCCAACGATGAGCCGGTATACTGGCCCATCGGCACCTTCAAGTTTCAGGCCTGGAGCATCAACCCCGACGACTTCACGGCTGTCATCAAGCCGCAAGGCAGCGAGTCGGTGCTTAAGGTGATTCCGCACCTGAAGGCATCGCAGTTCGAGGGCAAGGAAATTGTCTGGGAGCTGTATACCGCGGAAATGCGGCAAGTGACGATTCGTGTCGTGACGCACGAACAGGACATCCCGGTCATGGGCCTGGATGTGCGGCTGATCCCGAAGAAGATTGATGTGCCTGAGCACATCCAGCAGACGTACACCGCGGGCGGCATGGTGGACCGCGATGGCAACGCCCAGTTTCTCGGCCTTGCCACCGGCAGCTATGAGGTCTACGGCGCGTCAGGCTCAACGTTTCTGGGCAACGCCGTCGTCACGGACGCCGCCAAACAGGACATCGTGCTCAAATGGGCCATCCCGTTTGCGTACGGCAACGTGAAACTGGAGGGCGGTGGGCTGTGCAAGAACATGGTCGTGTTCATCACCATGGTGAATGCAGCCGGCCGCGAGTTCGGCCCGTACCCCAGCGACGCGTTCAAGGAGAACCCGGCGCTGCAGGAAAAGGGGATGTTGTTCGTGCCGATGCTCCAGTTCGGCAGCACGTTCAAGCTGCGGTTTGGCGCGATGGAAGGCGGCAAGGCCTTCACCGACGATGATTGGGTGCGGATTACGGACTTTCCCTTGGCCACCGACGAGATCGAGTTCAAGATCGACAGCGAAAAGGGCTACAAGGTCGACCTGACACTCAAGGCCAACCCCGAATTCAAGGCACCGCTCAAAAACGACTAAGTCAGCGCTGCTGCGCGGTGTCCCACGACCGTGCATTGGTGGATGTGCCAGTGCGGAACGAACTGCTGAATTTGGTCGTGTCGCGTTCCAGCACGGCCTCTCCGCTCAGCCGATAGATGCTGCCGGGTTGCAGTCGTTCCACCGGCAGCACAAACGCGTACTTCATGCGGGCCAGCGCATCCGGTGCGTTGTTCTCGTTCCAGGAAACCTGCGCCGCTACCGGCACCCAGCCGTCGCCTTCCTTGCGTTCCAGCCGGGCCTTGAGGTCACGCGGCGCCACATCCTGGTTCCAGCCGAACGAAAACGTCAGCGGATAGCCTGGTTCAGTATCGGCCGCCAGGCGCGGCTCCGGCGCCTCGTTGGGCGCCCAAGTGATGGGCACGTCACGCGCGCCGTTGGGTGGGAAGACCACCATTCGCTCGACCGACATCTCGGGCGGAGACGTGTCTTTGATGCGCAAACACGCGTACCCCTCGTGAAACCCGAAACCTGAGACGGTCAGCCACGTCGTTCGGATCTGCCGCCCGTGCAGCGGTTGGCCCAGCCACAGCTTGATTGCGCCTTCCGGCGTGTTCTTAGCGGTCAAGTTGGAGGTTCGGGCGGCTTCGTCGCCCTGTTTGGAATAGCCGTCGGCCTTCGGGTCCTGCGAGTGGCTCATCTTGCCATGCTTGTGCATGTACTCGCAGTGGGCCTGTGCCGCTGCATCCCACTCGGCTTTCGACGCCGCGGGAAACAGCCCGAAGTCCATGCGAACCCTGTTGAGGGCATTCTGGAGCTCGCGGGCCTTGCCGGTAGTGGTAAACGGCAGTCGGGAGTACTTGAGGGCATCGCCGGCATCCTGGAAACTGTACGCAAAATCAAGCAACGGAACTTCCTTGGCCACGGGAAAAGCAAAGCCGCCGCGCGGGCCTGCCGCAATGAAATCATGGACCGGCTCGGCAAACTTGCCGTTCATGTTGCCGTCAATGAACAGCAGATCGAGGCCATCGAGCGTCACGGCCACGGCATCCCCCGCAAACCAGTGCAGCACGCCGACGTCGTCGGGATACACTGCAATGCGGCTGGCACGGCCGCGACCGGGCAGTTCAAGCGTCGCGCCCTCCGCGGGCACCGGCAGGCGCGTTGAACCTGCGGTCAGCACTAGTCCCCCGGTGGCCTTGTCTGTCGTGAACTTGAAAGAAATCGCACCGCACTTGCCTGACGCCCCATTCTCGGCGACGCGACCGGGGCCGTAGGCTGACTGCATAAGCCAATCCACCACCGCCGGGGTGGCCGCGGCTTCTCCCGTCTCCGGTTTCTGGCGCTGGGCCAGGGATGTGTCGGCCCAGCAAGACGCAAGTATCACGGCGATGCAGGCTGTGATGCGGTACATGATGTTCCTCCGGCAGCAATGTTAGTCATGCCGGTCTGCTTTCGCATCGCGCTTTGACATCTCGTATTCGAAATTCGGAAGGGCTGCGCAGCGCGTTGCCAATTCGATCAACGCAGCTCGTCCAGCCGCAAGGCGTACACAGGCAGCGCCGCCATTTCACGCAGCACGAACATGGGCTCGCGCACCAATGTGTTGCCGCCGCAGGGCGCGGCGTGGGTGCGCAGGCCTTCCTGTTCAAGGCACAGGCGCGTGCGCGCCACGTGAAACCACTGGCTGCACACCAGCGCAGTCTTGAACCCGTGCTGGCGCATCAGGCCGGCAACGTTGATGCCGCTGTCGCGTGTGGTGGCGGCTTTGGTTTCGCGCAGAATCGCGGTGGGGGGCACGCCTCGCGCGATCAGCCACTCGGCCATGACTTCGGCTTCGGCGTAATCGCCTTCGCCGCCGCCGGTCACGATGATGTACGGCGCGCGCTGGTTACGATACAGCGCCAGCGCGGCCTCCAGCCGATAGCGCAGTGCGTCGCTGGGGGTGCGGCCGCGCCTGACCGCCGCGCCCGGCACAACAATGCAGTCGGCATTCGAGGTTGATTCGATCGCGCCGCCGGCGACCACACAAAGCAGCGCAAGAACAACGGGCAACAGCAGCAGAATAAGCACGCGCTTGCCCCATTTGCGGATGGTGGTCTTTGCCGCCATGCCGGGGTATCGGCACAGAGTGGCATCAGGCTTGAGCCAGGATAGCGCGAGCAATGCTAAGCCGCGGAAGCACGGCGCTGATCCTGCAATTCAGTAAGGCGCGAAAGCAGGCGGAGAATGGACTTTTCAATTGTGCCCGCGCCGGCGTCGGTAATGGACGAAAACAATGCCTGGGCAAATGCTTCGTATTCGTCAAACAGCACGCCCAGCATTTCGGCGCCCTTGACGGTCAGCGTAAGCACCCGCGAGCGCCGGTCGGTCCCGCGCTGGCTGCCGACCATGCGCAGCGCGCCCAGCTTCTTCACCGCAAGCGTGATGCTGGGCAGGGTGACGCCCATCGCCTCGGCAAGCTGGCTGTGGGTCAGCGAATAGTCAGGGGCCGAATACAAAATCTTCAGCAGCTCATAGTGCGACGGTGCCAGGCGCCAGCGCGAAAGCCGCTCGGAAAGCGCCCGGTCATAGCGGTTGGCAAGGCGCAGCAACTGGCTGCCAAGCCGCGCGCGGTTGTCTGAAGTCAGTTTGATGTTTCGCGGCAGGGCCATGTGCACACCTCGATCGGCGTATCGGCAAATGGCACCACAAACTTTAGTGATTAACCAGCGAGCTTGTGGTTCATGACAGTTGAGTTTGCTGTGTTCAGCCCTGCTCGCCGGGCAGAGGGAACTGATAGTGAAGGGACGTTTTACCTCAATTCCTTCGGCCTTCCGGCTGGGCAGTGGCGCTACCTCCGCAAGACACAGCTTGGCAGTCATGTGTGCGATTAGTGCGCGTTTTCTATTGGGGCCGCCTTTCGCCGCAGCTAACATTCACGGTCGGTTGGCTCTTCCTTTCGCGACAATGCCTCAACATGGTCAAGAGGTCGGGCCCGGGCGAAAGGATGAGCACGCCCAGGCAGATGGAGTAGAGCAGGGCCAACTCGCTGTTTCCGTGGAACCGCAGCGAATGATGAAAAACAAACGCCACGAGGAGTACGGCGAAGGCCGGAAGTGCGCATAGTCTGGTGTAGTACCCAAAGGCTACGGGAATCATCAGCGGTAGTTGTGCAATCGTCGTAATCGCAAGTCCCAATGTGCCTGATATACCC
Source organism: Planctomycetota bacterium (assembly GCA_020849795.1). GTDB lineage: Bacteria > Planctomycetota > UBA8742 > UBA2392 > UBA2392 > JADJRK01. The sequence continues at coordinate 193,593 of JADZFR010000022.1, forward strand.
AATACTTGGGGGAAGTCGCGGACGTACACATGGAAGTTGATCGCCTTGTCGCTGCCGTGAACGATCATCAGCGACGCTACAAGAGTGCGCAAAAGTGCTATGCCAAAAACGCAGCGTGTGGTTTGTTTTGTCACGTTACACTTTCCGGTGCCGATCATGCAACCTGATTCACCATCTAGGAGCGAGCGATGCCCATTCTAAGAACAATCACGTTTTCGTTTGCGTTGATCATTGTGCTGCAAGTAGTCCTTTTTGCAACGCGCGGTTGGAAGCCACTTAGCAAAAGCATTGCGGATTGCGCCAATTACCCGATGGGGAGCGTGCTTTTCGACGTTCGGAACGACCTTTCCGAGTTGCCGCGTGATTATGAGGCAACGTTGCCGGATAACGAAGGGGCAGTAAGCGTCATCGTGGGTGACTTCGATCCTGCGGGAACAGTTGACCTGAACTCAGCGATCGAGATGGCGCTCAATCCGCAACATGGACGAGTCTATGAGGGATATGACGGCGATACCCCTGCCTATGAAGTCGAAGCAGGTTCAGTTGGTTTTCGGTGGGAAGGGCAGCGCTCACGGTCGACGGAATCCACGTTGCAGTGCTCGGATTGCCCCTATGCAATCGCCAAGATGACGCTCATACAACGCACATGGCAACAGATATATTTAAATTGGAACTCTGAAGATCCCCATCACCACATAACGACTGAGGCTAAAGATCCAACCGACAACCTGCTCGATCAAACAATGAGCATTGTCGCCAATCTCGTGTCCGGCGAACATCACATACTCGCAGTGCAGCTAGCATACGATGAAGGCGAGGATGTGTACTGGTTTCTTGGAATCGCTGTAGCGGGATCAGATGAGGAGGAGCCCACACAGGCAAGCGTGACCTATCGGCAGAGAGATTGGAGCTTCTCGACCGGGAATTGGGAGGATGAAGTGTTGATCAATCCCGAAAACCTGGGATCGGGCAACACAACTGTTCCCTACGATGGCGTGTTCTGGTTCCAGAATGGTAGCCCCGATGGTGTGTTTGACAGCTACGACACGAACGGAACAGACATGGATTTTGATATGCGGGTCGAATCCGCGTACTCGACCATGTTGGATTTTGACCTGTACTGCCCGTTCACGGAACTGAACCACGGGATTGATGTGACGACTCACGTCGAGCTGAAAGTCACCGACAAGGCATACCAGAGTGGGGAGTCCAATCCACAATACAAGTCGCAGATCACCTGCCTCACAGAGTACGGCTCCATAATGTTTGTTTGGCAGGTGGATGTCATGCGCAACTGCGACACCACGCTCACCAATTGCCCATGTACAAGGCATGCCGATAACGATCCCGCCGACCCGTCGACGCCGTAATCGTCGCGGACGAGGCAGAATTGTAGTTTTGGCCCAGCGTCGTGAGGTCTTATGACGACCGCAAAGAGTAACCAGAAGTCGCCAAGAACTCGTGGTGTTATTGCGACTCTCGTGACGGTGCTGACGATCGCCCTGCTCGTCACAGTTGTTGTAGAGTACACTAAGCACATTGCATCACGTTCTTCCGGCAACGAGGGAAGCGGTGTCGTTCTGTCCAGCGGTGGATTTCCAGTTACCAATCGGCCGCGACTACCTGTCGAGAAAGACCTGCCCAAATCCGACGGGAAGCGTGAAGTTGTGCCGGCGACAGACGGGCACTCGATCCGACTCAAGTGGGTCACCGACTGGCCGAAAGAAGCATTGTCCATTGAAATAAGGAACCGTTCTGATTCAGGTGCCGCCTGCGGCCATGCGACAATCAAAGGCAACGTCCTTGAGCTTCCATTGTTGGAACCCGGCGAGTACCGGTTTTGTCCCCCTGACGAAGTGCGGTTGCTCACCTGCGACTTCAGTGTCGCGGAAAGCACGGTTGTACCGGATGAACTGTTGTGCGCGCTGTTCGTGCCTGTGGCGATTGAGGTAGTTGAGCTGTACGGAAGCGAGTCCAGCTTCGGCGGAGTGCCCCTGCCGCTGAAATTTCGGCCAGCCAGGGCGGATCACACGATCAAGGCATTGCTGACCACAACCGTCAAGATCGACCGGCTTCCCGCCGGCACCAGCGCATGGCTTCCCGGCGTTGCGCTTGAGTTGGTGAAAGAAGGGGGACTCGAGGACTGGGCGGTCACGCAGTATTCTCACCGCAAGCGGCCGCCCGCCGATGGCGATACGGTCAAGTTCGTGCTTTCCCGCTACGTTTCATTGAGAATCCGTGTTTCGGAGCTTCAGCCGGGGGACTGGAAGCAGGCCGTTGCTTCAGCGATGGAAAGCCGGTCGCCCGCGCTGCGCCGGATGCGAGATGCGGCGCAGCCTTCAAAGGCCCGGCTTTATTTTTCGGCAAGAGAGGTTGCCGCTCCGCACTTCACACCGCAGACGTTGGTGAATGAATATGTGGATGACCGAAGTGCCGCGGCAACCGGCGGTGTTGTGTGCGAATTGACTGTCCGCATATCGGGGCTTTGCGAAACGGGATCGAAGGACATTTACCTGCTTGCAAGGCCCAACGGCAAGCCGCTGGCTGTCGGTATGCTGACAGAAGCAGATATGAGCAGCGGGTCAGTCACGGTGACGGCGACAGCAAGCCACCCCGGCATCAGGATTCACGCGCGCAGAGAGAATGGCAAACCGGCTGTTGCCTACGGCTTGAGTATCGAGTTGATCGTCGAGAAGAGGCCGGGAATGCCGGCGGCCTGGTCATGTGCTGTCGTGTGCGATCGAGATGGAAAAGCCGAAGCGCAAGGCATCCCGTTCATTCCGGGCGCAGTCGTTCGCGTTGCCTGTGACAGCCGCTTCCCCCGTGCCCTGGAGTTTCAGAGTGATGATCTGGAGATATCGCTTGCTGCGTCCGACGGCGCGATGCTTGAGCTTGAGCTGACCATACCTGATGTCGCGCCCTTCCCGCTCACGCTTGTCGTGGCGCCCGCGTTACTGAACAGGGCAACTCGAAAGTCAGCCGGATACATTGTGCTTTCGCAGTCTGAGGGTGGAAACTGCGATATCGGACTGCACGTTGCCATCGGCTCTGGTTGCGTCGCGACCAGGGTTCGGGGCGCAGGCAACTACCTTATTCTTGTTTCATTTGGCAGCCACGTTTGCACCTTGGCGGTTGAATATGATCCCGTGAACTCACCTTATGTCGTTGTAGACGACAATTTCATCTCCGTGTCGGTCGTTTGCCCGCAAAGTGGAATCGTGTTGCCGGCGCAGCTCGGTTCTCAGGACGTCTGGGCGGTGGGCAACGTTCCGTACATGGAACTAAGGCAGATGTTCTCGGGGCAACGCGTTGATGCTGGCAAGCCAAAGACCATGCTCGTGCCTCGAAACGCGCTGGAGTTGAAGGCGTGGACGGTTATCGGTGCCGATGGCGTATCCGGAACCGGAGATGTTCAAACCGAGTCAGTTGGCGCCGCGACGCGGACAGTGGGCATTGGTCCGCTGCGGGGGCCGGTAGATGGTGAGCTTCGGCTGACCTTGGGTGTGAGCGGCGATGAAGAAATCTTCGCGGTCGTCACATCACGTTTCATTGAAAGGCCGGACGGGTCCGTCCAGGCTGTAACCGGCTTGGGGCGGCGCGTGCAACTTGCAAAGGAAGCTCACACGATCCACCTGCCAGCCGGCCGCTATTTCGTCGCGTGCTTCCAGAACCGGAACGGCGTCCCTTACGTGATTCAGGGGCAAGAGTGGCAATCCATCGTTCAGATCGAGGCAGAAAAGATCACTCAGCTGGCGCTGCCGGCAAAGTGATCTCTCTTGTCAAGGAAGCTCGGCGCAAGCAGCAGCCTGCGGACAAATTCTGAATGTGCTCTAATTTCGCAGGCGGTTGTCGGCCCACCACTCGCGCCACTTGCGGACATCCCAGGTGGCCCCGGTGTTGAACATGGTGTGCATGGCCCGCAGGCGCGCGCGCTGCACCGGCAGCGGCGACTGGCCAAAGTCGTCGGCAAGCAGCAGGTCGCCGGCGGCCCGCAGGTTGCGGGCATCCACCAGTTGCGCGCACAGGTAGACTTCCTGGGGCTTGCCGGCTTTCAAAAGTTCGCGCAGCGTCGCCAGCGGCTTGCTCTGGGCCTTGGCAACATCGAAACCGCTGGGGAATACCTTCACCGTCTGTTTGGCAAACCGGATCGGGCGCAGCACCAGGGTATTGCCTTGCCCATCCACCGCGCCGTAGACCCGCAGCGCCGCTTCAATCTGCGCGATGCCAAGCGCCATCTTGAGCGGGGCGTCGGCATCCAGCGAGCTGAGGCCGGCCAGCGGCACCGTGATTTCGTGGCTTGAGTTCGGTGCCAGCGTAATCGCCCCGCCGGAATCCACGGGCAGGCGCACCGTGCCGGTCTGCACCATCGCGTTGCCCTGATAATCCGTCTGCTCGTACCGCACCGTCAGCTGCACGATGCTTTCCTTGCCCTCGCCCTCATACAGCCGCAACGTAATGTCCTGCGCCGAGACGTTCTTCAGAAAGCAGCGAATCACCAGTGGGTCGGCAAAGTCAGCGCCGCGCTGGTTGCTGGCGTATTGCACCACACCGGGCTCAAGCGTCAGCGTGCCGGCAATCAGCATCTCGGACTGGCCCTCGCCGCGCGCGCGCAGGATCAGCGCATCGAACTCGGGCCGCCACTTGCTGTCCGGCAGCAGCACAATCGCCGCCTCGGCAATGCGTATGGCGGTGTCATAGCGGCCTCCCTCAAGCAAGGTTTGCGCCTGCTTCAAGCGCGCGGCCATGAACTTCTCGGCCTCCTCGCGGCTGAAATCCTCGCCGGGGTTGTAGTCGGGCGCCTTTGGGCCGTCTTCACCGGCTGTACCTTCGCGCTTGTTCGCTTCGTCTGCTACCACCGCCGTCTCGTTACCGGCCTTCTTGCCGGATGCGGCTTCGATGCGGTGGATGACGTACATCAGGTCCATTTCGATTTCGGCGCTGTCCACTTTGCGCAGAAAGGGCAGGTAGCGCGGTCCGAGGGCGATCAGTTGCGAGATAATCTTGTCGCGCGCGGCTATCTCGGGCGTGCCGGCAAGCTTGCTGATCAGCAGCGCGGCATTGCCTTCTTCTTTGGATGTCAGCGCAAGGTCGGGGTGGGCCTGCGGCGCGGTGCGCTCGTGGGCCGTGCTGTCAGTCTCGGCGGCGACAAAACCTTCGCGGTTGTTTGGGCCAACGCCGTTCGAAGCCGCACATGCGGCCAGCAACAGCAGGCAAATCACAGCGAGTCCGGCCTTCACTAACGGCCCTACCGGGGTTTCACGGGGCTGTACAGGCTAACGCAAAGGGGGCCGCTATTCAACCGTTACGGACTTGGCAAGGTTGCGCGGCTTATCGACGTCGCGCCCGAGCTGTGTCGCGGTGTAATAGGCCAGCAGTTGCAGCGGAACGATGGCCAGGATCGGCGAGAGCTCTTCTTCGCACTCGGGAATCTCGATCAGGTAGTCGGCCAGTTCGCGCGCTTCTTCGTCGCCGTGGGTGCTGACCATGACGACCACGCCCTTGCGGGCCTTCACTTCCTGCACGTTGCTCACCATTTTCTCGCGTGTGCGGCCCCTGGGCGCGACGGCGATGGTCGGGAACGTGTCTTCGACCAGTGCCAGCGGCCCGTGTTTCATTTCGCCGCCGGCGTAGCCTTCGGCATGGATGTAGCTGATCTCTTTCAGCTTCAGCGCGCCTTCCATGGCGGTGGGGTAGTTGTAGTGGCGGCCGATGTACATGAAGTTGAACACGTCTTTATAGCGTTTGGCGCAGCGCTTCACGGCCACGATGTCGTCGGTCAACAGCTCATTGACCTGTCGCGGCAACTGTTCCAGGCCGGCCACCAGCCGCGCTTCATCGGCCGGGGTGGTGCTGCCCAGCAGTCGGCCGATGCCCACCGCCAGAAGCACGAATGCGGCCAGCTGCGTGGTGTAAGCCTTGGTGCTTGCCACACCGATTTCGGGCCCAGCGCGGGTGTAAAGCGTACCTGCCACCGTGCGCGGAATACTGCTGCCCATGACGTTGCACACTGCCAGCGTGCGCGCGCCACGCTGCTTGCAAATGCGCAGCGCCTCCAGCGTGTCGGCGGTCTCGCCGCTCTGGCTTACGGCAATCACCAACAACGATGCATCGATCACGGGGTCGGCGTACCGGAACTCGGATGCGCTCCAGGTTTCAGTCGGCAGCTTCACAAAGTGTTCAAACAGGTACTTGCCGACCATGCCTGAGTACAGGCTGGTGCCGCAGGCCACGATGGCAATGCGGCGTATGCCCTTCAGGTCTTCGACATTCAGGTTCAGTTCAGCCAGGTCGACCCGGCCGCCCTCAAGGCGTCCGCGAATCGTCTCGGCCAGGGCGCGCGGCTGCTCATGGATTTCCTTGAGCATGAAATGCTCGTAGCCCTCTTTCTCGGCGGCGTCGAGCGTGAGATCGGTGTGGACTTCTTTGCCGGTGACCGGCTTCAAGTCGCGGTCAAACAGCTTGACACCGGCGCTGGTCAACTCGGCGATTTGCCCTTCTTCAAGGTAGATCACACGGCGCGTGTACTTCAGCAGCGCGGGTACGTCGCTGGCCAGAAAGTTCTCGCCGTCACCCAGGCCGACGACAAGCGGGCTGCCCATGCGCGTGGCGACAATCCGGTCCGGCTGCGCGGCATGACATAGCGCAAGGGCATAGGCGCCGCGCAGTCGTTTCAACACGGTGGCGAGTGCGCGCAGCAGGTCGCCTTTGAATTCGCGGGCCACCATGTGCGCAACGACCTCAGTGTCGGTGTCGCTGGAAAACTTGATGCCCTGGGCGATCAGCTCGTTCTTGAGCTCGCGGTAGTTTTCGATGATGCCGTTGTGGATGACACTCAGCTTGCCGTCATAGCTCAGGTGGGGGTGGCTGTTGGCGACACTTGGTGCGCCGTGGGTTGCCCAGCGCGTGTGGCCGATGCCAAGGCCACCGTGGGCGGCATGGGTCGCCAGCTCTTTCTCAAGAGCGCTGAGGCGGCCGACCGCCTTGCGCACGTTGATGCCGCTGCCGTTCATGACGGCAACGCCGGCTGAGTCATAGCCGCGATACTCCAGGCGCCGCAGCCCCTGGATCAGGACTTCGGTGGCCTCACGCGGCCCGACATATCCAACGATTCCACACACAGGCGCGCCTCCGACAGCCCGATACCATATCGTCAGAGTTTCAGGCAGAGGTGAAGCGATTGCGGATATCAGCTATTTCGCCGTACCCGGGCGGTCGAGCAGGGCTTCCGCGACGTCATCCATCAGCACGTACTCAATGTCGCGTACACGGGCAATATCGGCTCGTTCAAGGGTTCCGTTGTCGCCGCGGGCGACGATTTCCATCAGTTCGTCGTCCATTTGCTCATATTGCTCACGGCTGACGCGGGGTCGACCTCTGCCATACAGGTTGTAGAGAATCAGGTAGTTCTCATAATAGTAGTCATAGACGTCGCTGCTTTTTGACGACATGTTGGCGACCCTTGGGGCTTGGCCCCATCTTAGGCGCAGGTGCCTTCCTTCACAACGAGGGGGGCTCTGCCGAACGGAGAAGTCTTGGACCTTGAGAGTGCGGCGTTCTGGTTAGGCGTCGCCGGCGTGATCTTCTCGTTCTGCTGGATCGCCTACGTCTCGGTCGTAGGCGAGGCCCTACACAACTACGCCTTTTCGTACCTGTTTGACCTGATCCCCGAGACCGACCAGGCCACGCAACGCAAGTTCGAGGCGCTGTGTGCCCGCGACGACGAGTTCATCCAGGTGGCCGAAGTCGGCCGCATCATTGGTTTCGTGCTGCACTCTCTCAGCTGGACCGCCATCGTCCTGCCGCGCGACTTTGACGTGCCCACCATCGACATCCTGACCCTGGGCATGCCGGTCGTGGCCGCTGCGACCATCGTGTCGCTGATCGTGTGTGTGATCATTGTGCCGCCGCTGGTGCTGCGACACCGCGAAGAAGCGGCACTGCTGGTGCTGCTGCCGACCTTTGCCGTGCTGGCCATCCCGTTTCGGCCGCTGACTGCCATTGGCGGCAGCCTGCGCCGCATCGGGGCCCGCATCGAAGGCGTGGACGTCAGCGAGACCCCGGAAGAGTCGTTTGAGGATGAACTGGCTGACAGCCTGGAGGGTGCCGAGCGCGAGGGCCTGCTGGATGAAGACGAACGCGAGATGATCAACAACGTCGTCGAGCTGGGCAAAACCCCGGCTTCGCGGGCGATGGTTCCACGCACCGACATGGTGTGCGTAGACGTCGAAGAGGGAATTGAAGGCGCCTTGAAGCTTGCTGTCGCCCACGGCCACAGCCGTATCCCGGTGTTTGAAGGCGACCGTGACCACATTGTTGGGGTGTTTTACACGCGTGACCTGGTGCCAAGCTGGTCGACAGCGCCGGCCCAGCGGGGACTTGAGTTGCGCAAGCTGATTCGCCCGGCGCATTTCTGGCCCGCGGGCAAGCCCCTTGACGACCTGCTGCGCGAGATGCGTGCCGACCGCCTGAAGATTGCCATTTTGACCGACGAACAGGGCGGCACGGCAGGCATGATCACACTTGAGGACATCCTGGAAGAGATCGTCGGCGACATCCAGGACGAGTACGACCAGGGCGAAATTGACCGAAGCCACCGCGCCATCCTGCCGTTTTCCAAAGACGAGGCTGAAACCGACGGCGACGTTGACCTGGATGAAGTCAACCGAGTGCTCGAAATCCAGCTGCCGGAGGGCGCTGAATACAACAGCGTCGGCGGCCTGATCCTGCACAGCCTGGGCAAGCTGGCCCAGCAAGGCGACTTTGTGGAAGTACCGGGCTATCGCCTGACGGTCGTTGAAGCCGACGAAAAACGCATCAAGCGAGTCCGCATCACGCGCCTGGCCGATGCGGAAGAAACCGAAGTCAATCGTTAGCGGGCAGTGTCCATGGCGTTGATCACGACAACGGCTCTTTGCCTGCGCAAAATCGACTTCAGTGAGACCAGCCAGATCCTCACCCTGTTGACCGACAAGCTGGGCATCGTCGGCGCTATCGCCAAGGGCGCCAAGCGCGAGAAATCAAGCATTGGTGGCCCGCTGGACCTGATGTGCCTGTACAACGTGGTGCTGTACGACCGCAGCAAGCGCGGAACGCTGAGCATTCTAGCGCAGGCCGAGCTTCTGGACTTCTTTCCGGCTGCCCGTGACCGCTATGAGCGCTTCATGGGCATCGAATCGATCCGCGAGTTGCTGCTCAGTGTTGAGCTCGGTCCGCACGATGCGCCGTCGGTCATGCTGCTGACGGTCAAGGCGATGCGCGAGCTTGCGGCAAAGCAGCCGCCGCAGGTCCTGGCGCGATTTGCGTGGGGTCTGTTGCGCGCGCTGGGTGTTGAGCCCGTGGTCACGGAGTGCGTGCTGACCGGCGCCGAGCCTTCGGGCAAAGTTGCCGTGAACTTCAGCCTGCGTGAAATGGGATTGATCGCGCCGCCGCACCATGAAGGCCGCCGCGACCTCGTAACAGTGAAGCCCGCAACGCTGAAGGCGCTGCGTGCCCTTGCAATAGATGAGCCCGCAGATGGAATCGCCGTTGACGCATGGGCCGCCGCCTTTACGCTTCTCGCCTGGCTGGTCGCCATGCAGGGTGGACGCCGCCTGAAAACTGTCCCGTTGCTGCGTACGACGGGCGATGACAAACGCTGAGCGATTGGGAAGACCGCGCATGATGGATCGACAGTTGCCAACCAGCAGGAAGCGCCCCCGCATGGGGCGTGCTGCGTTGCCGTTGGCGCTGTTGCTGCTGGCGCTTCTGGCCGGCGCGTGCCAGTCCGGACCGGATCCACGATATGAGGGCCCGGCTGGCAAGGGCCGCCTGATTTACAAGCCGGGCGTCGGCATCACTCGCGAAAATGCGCAACTCAACAGTGACGAACAGACGCTGTTCAAAGCAGCCGAGGCAGCATTCAGCGAACGGCGCTGGGACGAGTGCGTCGTGTTGACCCTGCAGCTGACGCAACTGTTTCCCGAAGGTTCGCGCGTTGTAGACGCGCTGATCATGCGCATCCAGGCCAACCTTGAAGCCGACCGCTCGGGCGACCCAGCCGCGTTCTCACGCTCCGTGCAGCTTGACCAGTGGATTTTTCTGTACCTGGCGCCGGATCACGATGCGCGCCTTGTTGCGCTGCTGGCAAAGGGCGGCGACACGCGCGACACGATTGTGGCTTTGCGCGAACTGCCGGTGCAGACGTTCATTGACCGGCTGGCCCCCGACGCCGACACGCTTTACAACGCGGGTCGCCTGAATGCGGCGCAGTACGACATCAACATCCTGACCAACTACTATCTGCCGACGCTGCAGTTGCGCGAGTACCGGCAAAAGGTCGCCGAGCTTGCCCGCGACGTGTGCTGGCTGATGTACGCCTCACGCGAATTCACGCAGACCATCGCCGTGTGTGAAGACCTGCTGGCGGTCAATCCGCCGCCGGCCATCAAAGCCGACACACTTTTCATTATGGGCAGCGCGCAGCGGCGTAACGGTGCCGCACCGATTGCCGCATCGACGTTCGGGTGGCTGTACCGCGGCGCGGGCCTGCGCGACACCGACACGCGCTGGCGGCCGTACGCCCTGCTGTGGCAGATTCACCAGACGCTGGCCACGAGCAAGGGTTACATCTACGACTTGACGTATTACGAGCTCGCGTTGGAACTTCTTGGCGAGTACGAGCTGTACAGATTCGAGAACCCGAACATCCCCAAAGTGCTGCACGGCGAGTTTCTGCTGCTGGTAGAGCAGGTCTACGAGATCATGATTGAGCGTGACCTGAACGCAGCCGACACCTATTCACGAATCGGCGAAAGTGGCGCGGCGGCGTTTTACGAACAGCGTGTGCTGGACTGGCAGTCTCAACGCGACAAGCGGCTCGCCGCCCTGCGCCAGGCCCCCTGACGCAAACCCGCAACCGCAATGGCCAAGGACCCGCTGCCCATGCCCGCAACAGACAGGCCCTTGGCGCGTCGCTGGGTGCTGCCGTTGGCGGCAGGCGCGATGCTGTGGCTTGGGTTGAGTGTGTGCGGTTGTGCCTACACCTGGTCGGCGAAGCTGGATGGCAATGACACCCGCAACCTGTCGCTTGACACCGTGGAGAACCGCACATTTCCGCACCGGCCGGGCATGGAGTATGAACTTACACGGCGCTTGAAGGATGAAATCGCGACGGACCGGCGTTTCAGGCTTACAGAGGGCGCCTCTGACGTAAAGCTGAAGGTGTCCCTGGTCCGGGTAACGGAGCCCAACCTGGTGGAAGATTTTCGGACAGGCGAGCCGGCAGAGATTCTGTTGCGCGCCACCGCAGTGGTCGAGGCGACCGGCGAAGCCTTCCCGACCGGCCGCAGCAAGCGCACGATCACTGTCAGCACCAGCTATGCTCCGGGGCTGGGTGACTCGCGCCGCGCGGGCCTGGATCGCTTGTGGCGCGACCTGTCGCGCGAAATCCTGGATGTGGCAGCCGACATTGAGTGGGCACCGCGCAGCCCGGTCGAATAGGAAACGCCCCATGCATGGCCCGCGGTTCCTTGTTACAGTGACCGTTGCGACAGGCAACAAGGATGCAGATGAAGGACGATAAGCCAGAAGAAACACGCCGCCCGGGCACGCCCGGCAAGCGCCCCAAGGGCATCCCGCTATTCGTGCTGGCACTGGGCGCGATGCTGATGCTGCTGGTGCTGGTGGCCGTCGTCGAGATGGACGGTTCGGCCGAGAAGATCAGCGGCACGCAACTGCGCGCCAAGCTGGAAAAGAGCGAGATTGAGTCGCTGCAGGTCAAGATTCCCGAGTCCGGCAACATCGTCTACATCAAAGGCAAGTACGCCAATGCCGCCGAGGGTGCGCCCCAGCAGTTCAACGCCGAGATCGACAACAACCAGTGGAAGGTCTGGCTTGAACAGCACGAGGACAAACTCGCCAAGGGCGAAAAGAGCCTGCTGTCGGACGTAAAGATTGAAACCGAGGAAGCCAGCGACAACCTGGGCTGGTTTCTCAAGAACATTGTTCCGTTCATCATCATCCTGGCGCTGATCTGGTTCTTTTTCTTCCGGCGTGGCGGCGGCCCGCTGGGCGGCGGCGTCATGGCGTTCGGCAAATCGCGCGCGAAGATGTTCAACAAAGAAGACGTCACGGTCACATTCAACGACGTGGCGGGCGCCGACGAAGCCAAAGAAGAAGTCAGCGAGATCGTTGAGTTCCTGCGCAACCCGGCGCGCTTTACGCGGCTGGGCGCCAAGATTCCCAAGGGCGTGTTGCTGATCGGCCCGCCGGGCTGCGGCAAGACCCTGCTGGCCAAGGCCATCGCCGGTGAAGCCGACCGGCCGTTCTTCAGCATCAGCGGCAGCGACTTTGTCGAGATGTTTGTCGGTGTGGGCGCGTCGCGCGTCCGCGACCTGTTTCGCACCGCGCGCGAAAATGCGCCATGCATCGTGTTCATCGACGAGATTGACGCCGTGGGCCGCCGTCGCGGCACCGGCGTGGGCGGCGGACACGACGAACGCGAACAGACACTGAACGCGTTGCTGGTGGAAATGGACGGTATCGGCAGCAGCGAGGGTGTGATCATCCTTGCAGCCACGAACCGTCCCGACGTTCTGGACAACGCGCTGTTGCGCCCCGGCCGTTTTGACCGCCAGGTCTACATTGATCTGCCGGACCTCAAGGGCCGCGAAGAAATCCTGCGCGTGCATCTCAAGAAAGTCAAAGCCGGCCCGACGGTCAACGCCCACGAGATTGCCAAGCTGGTACCCGGGTTCAGCGGCGCCGACATCATGAACATCGTGAACGAGGCGGCCCTGATCGCCGTAATCCGCAACCTGGACGAGATCAACCGCGAGTGCCTGCTTGAGGCCCGCGACCGCGTTGCATTCGGGCGCCAGAAGCGCTCGCGCGTCATGGAAGAAGACGAAAAGCGCCTGACGGCCTATCACGAAGCCGGCCACGCCCTGGTGCAGGAAATGACTGAAAAGACCGACAAGGTCCACAAGGTCACCATCATCCCGCGCGGCCGCGCGCTGGGCGCAACCATGAGCCTGCCCGAGCGTGACCGCTACAGCATGCCGCGCTCACGCGCCGAGCAGATGCTGATGGTGTTCCTGGCCGGCCGGGCTGCAGAGCATGTGGTGTTTGGCGAAATCGACGCCGGCGCCGCCAGCGACATCCAGCAGGCGACCAACCTGACGCGCAAAATGGTCACCGAGTGGGGCATGAGCGACCGTGTCGGCATGCTCAACTTTGCGGGCGACGAAGACCAGACGTACATGGGCCAAACAGTGGCGCGACCCGGCGAACACAGCGACGACACCCGTAAGGCAATCGACGATGAAATGCGCCGCCTGATTGACGAAGCCTGGGTCAAGACACTCAAGGTGGTTGAGGACAACCGTCAGACACTGACCAACATCGCCGAGGCGTTGCTCAAGTACGAAACGCTCGACCACGAGGACCTGACGATCCTGCTGAAAGGCGGTGATCTTGAGGCGCACCGCAAGGTCGCCGACGAAGAGGCCAAGCGCGAGTTGGCCGCAGCCAAGCATCGCGCCCTCGAAGAAGCCAAGGAACGGCCCAAGCCTGACGCCGGCACGGGTTTTGCCAGCTCCGCCGAACAACCCGGCACCGCGTAAGGGCGGCGCGGCGATCGTAGAGCACATGGGCGCATCCCGGAATCTCAAGGCACTCAAAGACGAGCCCGCCCGCGACTTTGCCAGACGCCTCGGGCGGCCGCTGGGTCCGGTGGTCGCAGCGGCCATTGCCATGATCGAAAAACACATTCCCCACACCACACAGACCGTGAAGTGGGGCTGGCCCTGCTGGGCCGGCAACGGCAACGTTGTCAGCGTGATCGTTCACCGCAAGCACGTGAATCTTGAGTTTTGGCGCGGGGCGCACCTCGAAAACCCGGACAAAGTGCTGCAAGGCACCGGCAAGGATTTGCGCCACGTCAAGCTGCACAAGGCCGGCGACGCCCGTCGCCCCGAAGTGATCGCAGTGCTCAAAGCCGCATGCAAAGCCGACGCCGGATGATTCCGGCAACCCCGGCATTTACGCGGCGTTGAATGAACGGATAATGAGGCCATGCCTGACACGAACCTGCTGAATCGCATTTCCGTCAATCCGGCGATTTGTCACGGGAAGCCATGTATCCGTGGACACCGGATTCCGGTTGCCGTCGTTCTTGATCGGCTTGCCGACGGTGAATCGGTGGACGATCTTGCGCTGGATTATCCCGGTGTTAGCCGCGACGACATCTTGGCCTGCGTCGCCTACGCGGCGTTGCTTGCCAGGGGCACGTTGTTCGAACTTCAGCCGGGGAAGACGGGTTGAAGATCAAGCTAGATGAGAATCTTGGCAGTCAAGGAGCCCAGGCCTTGCGCGAGTCGGGTCACGACGTCGCGACTGTTGCCGATCAATCTATGCAATCTGCGTCCGACGACCGTGTACTTGAAGTGTGCGCGGCTGAAGGTCGTTGCCTCGTAACGCTGGACACCGACTTTGCCAATCCGTTTCAACATCGCCCAGAATGCGCCGCCGGCATTGTCGTGCTGAGGCCGGAGGGGCGGGGCCGTCGAAGGCTGCTTGAGCTGTGCCTGCAGCAGTTCGTGAGCGCGGCAGCAGAACGGCCGGTGACCGGCAGGCTATGGATTGTCGAGCCGTTTCGTGTGCGCGAATATCGTTCGTCGTCCGAAGAAGAGTGACCGGCGCTGGGCGGCTGCTGGTCTTCATCCACGTGAGGCATCGATGGCGCTTCCCGACTGCTTCTTTCAGAGGCCCGTCGCACCCATGGCCGGCCACTGGCCGTTGCTGATGGGCATTGTCAACGTGACACCCGACAGTTTCAGCGATGGTGGCGCCCTCGCGGACACGGACGCGGCACTGGCGTACGCGCTGCGGCTTGTGCGCGAAGGGGCCGACATCATCGACATCGGCGGTGAGTCCACCCGCCCCGGCGCCAAGCCCGTTTCAGTCCCCGATGAAGTCGCCCGCACAGTACCGCTGATTCGCGAGCTGCGAAGCCGCCTTGGCATCCCGATCAGCATCGACACCAGCAAGGCCGAAGTCGCCCGCGCGGCTCTGGATGCCGGCGCAGATATCGTCAACGACGTCACGGCCGGCAGCGACCCCGAGATGTTCAAACTGTGCGCGCAGCGCCAGTGCATTCTCAGCTTGATGCATATGCAGGGTACGCCGCGCGACATGCAAGCCGACCCACACTATGAAAACGTGGTGCAGGAAGTCGCCGGGTACCTGCAACGACGAGTCGATGCGGCAGTGAAAGCAGGGGTCGCGCCATCGCACCTGTGGATAGACCCCGGTTTCGGCTTTGGTAAACTTCCGCGGCACAACCTTGAGCTTGTGCAGGGTTTGCAGAAACTGTCTGCCATGGGTTTTCCCGTCGTGCTGGGCGTGTCACGCAAGTCTACGCTGGGTCACCTGACCGGCGCGCCCGTCAATGATCGCGAACCGGAAAGCCTGGCCGCGGGCCTGGTCGGCGCGTTGCAGGGGGCGGCGGTGCTGCGCGTGCATGAAGTCGGCTGGATGAAGCGGGCGGTAAAAGTGGCCAAGGCCATGCTCCAGCAGGGGGACGGATGGAGTTCCTGATCTACGGGGTAGAGATCCTCCTGATCTACCTGTTCCTGTTGCTTGTCTATAAGTTCGTCAAGGGCAGTACGGGCGACAGCGCGCTGCGCGGCGTGGCGATTATCTTCACGTTGCTGCTGATCAGCATTTATCTGGTGGCCGACCAGTTGGGCCTGTACCGCATCGAGAAGCTGCTCGAGAAGGTCGTCGATTACCTGTTCATCGCCGTGCTGGTGGTGTTTCAGCCCGAGCTGCGCCGCGGCCTTTCGCGGTTGGGCCAGAACCGGCTTTTCCTGCGCGTGCTGGCCAAGCGCGAAGACATGGTGCCGCGCATGGTGGCCACGGTGTTTCGCCTGGCGCGGGCCAAGACCGGCGGCTTAATGGCCATTGAGCGCGGCGTGGGCCTGCGCAATTACATAGAGCGCGGCATTGAGCTTGACGCCCTGTTCACGCCTGAGCTGATTGACAGCATCTTCTACCCCGGCAACCCGCTGCATGACGGCGCCATTATTGTGCGAGGCTCACGCGTGGTGGCCGCCGGCTGCCTGTTCCCGCTGACCGAGAACCCCGACATCAGCAAGCGCCTGGGCACGCGCCACCGCGCGGGTATCGGCTTGAGTGAAGAAACCGACGCGCTGGTGATCATCATCAGCGAAGAAACGGGCAAGGTCAGCGTTGCCATGAAGGGCGAACTGTTGCAGGACCTCTCGCGCGACCAGATGGAAAAATACCTGCGCGACAACCTGGGGGATGCCCTGAGCGCGGCCATTCCCGATGCGCAACCGGCGGTGTCGCAATGAGCACAGGGGCCACAACCGTCAGCGGCAGCCGGCCCGCCAACGCGTCGCGGCGCGGCGACACGCGCGTTGCGGCGCGGCGCCTGCCGATCAATATCAGTGTGCACGTCGTGTTGATCACGCTTGCGGTGCTGGTGTGGTGGATCGCACGCGACATGGTCTCGGTGACGCGCACGTTGCGCGATGCCTCGCGCCTCAAGTTTGAACTGAGTGAAGAACTGAAAGCGGACTGGCGTGTGACCTCAGCGCTGATTGTGCCGGTGTCGCTGGACGTCACAGGCCCGACCAAGCGCATTAACGAGTTTGCAAGCGAGCTCGATGCCAACCCCGGGCGCTACAGCTTTTCGTACCGGATTGACCCCGAGAACCTGCCGCCGGACGCAGGCAGCAAACGTGTTGTAGTGGTGCGCGTAGACCTGCTGCAATTGAAACCTTCGGCCGAAGGTGGCGCCCCGGCCGAGTTGAACATCCGGCCGCTCACCGGCGACCGCGCCTACGAAGTCACGCTGGAGGCTTACGTCACGCGCCGCGCCTACGTCGACCTGAGTACGAGCGTGGTCGGTGAAGTCTCCGGCTACACATGGAAAGCACGGATTGCCCCCGACACGCAGTTGCAGGTGCGCGGGCCCGCCAGCAAGCTCGACACCATCATGGGCGCGAACGACATGGCGCGCCTGACCATTTCCAAGCTGGACGTCGGCGAATTCATCAGCAACAAGTCGATCACACTGAACAAGCCCATCGACGAAGTGCTGGGCCAGGACAGCAAGCACTCCACCATTGCCTCGCTGGTGCCGCGCGAAGACGTGGTGTTTCAGCAGGTGATTGCCAGCGAGTCGCCCGGCGGTACCAGCAAGGTCCAGACTGCCACGCAGGTCGCCGTCGAGATTCACTTCACCCGACAGCAGGACTTTGTGCAGGTCGACAGCCGTTTTCCGGTCAACGTGCTGCTGCCCAACTGGCTGGTGCAGCGCGGCGCACGCGTGCGCGACCTTGAAGACGACCTGCAGGTGACGCTGCGCGTGCTGGCCAGCCAGCGCGCAAACTTTACCGAGCGCAACGTGCGCGTCGTGATTGACCTCTCGCAGATGAAGGATACCGACTTCACGATTGAAGAGCCCGAGGGCGGGGTCGGCTTGTTCCGGGCCAAACCCAAGACACAGCTCTATTACTCGCTGATCATCAACCGTGAACGCCTGACGCCCAAGTACCCCGGCGAAGGCATCACCGACGAGCGCTACTTGCAGGTGTCCGGATTAAGCTTGGAATGGACCCAGTAATGTGCACGCCGAGACCGCCAGCCCGGGAATTGCAGCGCCAGCGGGCCCCTTGGCAGCCGCTGGTGCATGGCGTGTTGCTGGCTGCGTTGCTTGCGTCGCTGTCGCAGTTGTCGGCGCAATCGTTGCCCGACATCAACCGGCTTGAGGTTGAAAACGCCCGGCTGGTGTTACTGGATCAGAGCGGCCGGCGTCAGGGCATGCTGGAGGGCAAGTACGCCCGCAAGCGCGCCGACGGGCGCGTCGAGATCGAACAAGCCAAGCTGACCATCGCGCGCCAAGATGGCTCGTTCGAGCTTGTGGCGCCGCTGTTCAGCTATGCGCCGACCAGCAACGCCTTTGATTGCAGCGAAGGTATGCAGGCAAAACTGCCGGACGGCGGCGAGCTCCAGATGCCGGCAGGCAGCGGTACCATTGAGTTCAAGCAGGGCATCAACCTGACCATGACCGGCCGCGGCAACGCAAAGCTGCGCACGGGCGACAGCATGGTCAGTGCGGACATGCAGGACCCGACGGTGGAGCTCGATTTCTCACAGGCCGGAGAAGGCGATAAGCGCGTTCTGGAGTTCCGGCAGTTGAGAATCGCCGGCCTGCGCGGCGCCCGCATGAACATCAAGCTGGACAACCTTCCCAACCTCGACGGTACGCGCAGCAAGCAAGCCGAGGTGCTGCTTTCGTGTTTCGGCGACGCATCCTTGCTGATTGCCCCCGTGCCCGGCAGCAAGAAGGACCAGCCGCTCACCCATCGTGCCACCGTCAGCCTGCTGCGCCGCGCCAGCATGACCCTGCAAAGCGAGCAGGAGGAAGGCGCGCAGGCCACATTCCGCATCACGTCCGGCACCATTGAGCTGCGCGGCAATGTTCTGCGCAACAAGCGACAGGGAGACTCCGAGGCCGACCAAGCCGACAAAGACAAGAAAGATAGCACCACCCTGGGCGACATCGAACTCGACGCTGTCCAGAACGTGCGCATGGTCGGGCAGGCGTTCGTCGGCTCAGGTTCGGTTCTGCATTACCGTGAACGCGCAGGCGCCACTGAGTTGCGCCTGGAGGGCGAGCCCGAACTGACCCTCCAGCGCGGACTGGACGATGCCGGCCAGCCGCTGAGCCTGTACATGCGCGCCAGCGGTTTCATCAACGTCGATGTGCCCACGCCGGAAGGCACGACCACCCCGACCCAGGCTGACGTTGAGCTGTTCGATGGTGCCCGCGTGCAGCGGCTTTCAGCCGGCAAAGCGGATTGGCTGGTGCAGGGCCGGCAGGTGCGCCTGTTTTCGTGGCAGGATTCGCCGGATTCGTACAGCCACTCTTTCGACGTTGTGGCCGAAGGTTACTCGCCGCTGCTGCGCGTGTATGCACCGCTGGCTGCTGACGCCAATGACCGCTACCGCGTAAATCGCGCCACCCTGTATGGGATACGCGCCGAGGGCACGATGGTCGGCGACCGCAGCGACGTGCGCGTGTACGGGCCCGACATTCTCGCGGTCGTCAGCGCCGACTTTCCGCTGGCCGACGTGATCGGCGCGGCCCTTGGTTTGCGCCCCAGGCCCCGTCGCGAGACCATGATTCCCGCGCGCGACGGGCGCTTGACCATCCGCGCAGCCGTCACGCTTGAGCTGGGGCTGACCGGCGCCTCTGGTGGGGGCGACCTGCGCGTGGCCGGGCGCGGCGATGTCACCCTCGACCACGAAACGCTGCCCCGCGATGACTCGGCGCTGCTAACACTGACCGGCGAGTTCATTGCACTGGACGTGCAGAACAACCAGTTGCGGGCGGCCGCGCTTGTGGCTCGCGACGGCGCCGATGCGCTTGCTACCTTGGGCTACGACCTGCTCATCACCAGGTCACTGGCCGTGCACGATGAGCGCGGCGCGCTGGTCACCGACGTAACGGGCCCGGGCCGCCTCGTCGCCCGCGACCCCGCCAGCGTGAAGTACTTCCGCGATGCCTTCAACCGTCTGCCGCGGCGCAGCAACGCCAAGCGCAACCTGCCCGAGCCTGACGCCGCGTGGCTTGACTTCGGCGGCGATTGCCGCGGCGTTTCCTCGGCGACGGAACGCACGCTCGAGATCGGGCAGCCCGCGGCCAGGCTTGTGAACGGCGAGTTCGAGAAACCCCGCGCCGGCCGCGCCGCCGTCAACGACCTCGCCGAACTCACGCAGCCAGAGGTCACACAGCTCTATTTCGTCACCGGGCAACGCGCCTTCCTGCGCTCGTTCAAGGTCGGCGACGCCGAAGACGTTGGTGACGCCGAAGGCGCTTCTTCCACGGTCAATCTGCTGCGCCTTGAGGGCGACGCCGTGGTGCGCAGCCGGCTTGATGGCGTGCGTGCGACGGCCTCGGTGGCGATTGAACTGTCCGGTGCCGAGCAGCAGCGCGCGGAGCAGAGCCCGCTGGCGGTAGTGCTGCTGGGTGTGTCGGAGCTGCGGGTGGATGACGCGGGCGAGTTCTTCGGCGAGTACGTGAAATCGGGCGTGTTTGCCTACGACAGCGTGTGGACGCTCAACGCCAACGACCGCCTTGAAGTTACGTTGCGCCCCGTCGATACGGCGTTCCCCGGCATGACCGAGGGATTTGCTTCCGTGCTGCTACCCCTGGGAGATGCCCTGTCGGCGAAGCTGCCGCCCGATGCCCGCCTGTCAGCCGCGGAAACCGCCCGCGTCGCATTGCGCCGGTTGCTCGGCGACATGACCCACGGCGACCAGCCGGCAGCCGAAGTGGAACAGCCGGTGCGTGCATTGAATGAGCTTGAGGTCGCCTGCCCCGCACTGGCCGATGTCGCGCGCATGTACCTGAACGGCGACACCCGCTGGCGCACGGCACTGCCCGCTGCCGAGGGGCCGCTGCGGCGCGCTGACCGTCTGCTGGGGTCGTTGATCGACGTGGCGGGGCGCGGGGGTGTGAGCGGCCGCTTTGAGTCCAGCCGTGGCGATACGCCTTCACTGAACCTTGCCATGCAGGATGTTCTGATTACGTTCAACGGGCTGGGAGAGGTTATCGGGGTTGACGCCACCGGGCCGATTGTGGTTTCACGCGACGCCTACACACTGCGCGGCAGTTCGTTGAGCCGCCGCGCAGACGGGGCGCTGGTGCTGGATGGCGCGCAGATCAGCCTGCCGCCGGATACCGGGGTGCAGGTCGACGGCGTAGACAGCATCAGCCTGGTGCAGCGGGAGAAGCTGTCACTGCACACCTCGCCCGGGCAGTACGACCGCACCATGGTCACGCGGGTGACCGGCCGCAACCTGAAGGTTCGAATCACGCTGGAGCAGGAGTAGACATGTCCAACATCATCACCATCGACGGGCCATCCGGTGCGGGCAAAAGTACTATCGCCCGGCTTACCGCGATGCGCCTGGGCCTGGCGTACCTTGATACGGGCGCGATGTACCGCGCCGTTACCCTGCACTGCATGCGGTCCGGCGTGAAACTGGACGACCCCAAGGCCGTTGCCAGGACCCTGAAGGCGCTGGATTTGCGCGTCGAGCTCACGTTTGAAGGCCCGATGAAGGTGTTTCTGGGTAGCGAAGAAGTCACCGGCAAGATCCGCACGCAAGAGGTCACGCGCAACATTCACTACGTGGCCGACGTCATGGAAGTGCGCAACCACCTGGTCGAGATGCAGCGCAAGATCGGCGAAAACGGCGACCTGGTCACCGAGGGGCGCGACCAGGGCACGCTAGTGTTCCCGCGCGCGAGCCTGAAAATCTACATGTTCGCCACGCCCGAGGTGCGCGCCCGTCGGCGCCACAACGAGCTAAAGCAGCGCGGCGTAGACGCCAGCTACGAAGAAGTGCTCGAGGACGTTAGCAAGCGTGACTATCTTGACATGGGCCGCGAACTGGGCGGGCTGCGCAAAGCGCTTGATGCCGTAGAACTCGATACCAGCAACCTGTCGCCCGACGAAGTGGCTGAGTCCATCGTCAAGCTGGCCAAGGCACGCCTGAAAATGCAGACCCGCAAGATCGACAAAGGCGCCCTCGAACGCGCCCGAGAACAGATCGAACGCCGCAGCCACGAGCCTTAGCCAGCACCCGATCCTGCCTTGCCTCTGGCGGCGGTCTGGCTATCCTGATGCTTCCCCCGCGGCACACAGGGTCATCCCATGACGATGGTTCGTCTTTGCTTGCTGATGCTGGCCGGCACGCTGCTTCTGACGGCCGGCTGTGCCACACAGTCGCGGCCGTCACGCGTTGGCGAGATCGGCGTGAACACGCGCTATGAAGCCGAACTGGCCGCCGAGCGCGAAGCCCGCGAATTTTACGAATACAAGGCGCCCAAGACCGGCGCGTTGATCCGCAGCAACCCGCCGGGCGCGCTGGTGGAGTGGTACAACGAAAACGGCGTCTGGGTCGCGCTGGGCAACACCCCGTCGCGCGAGATCGTGATTGAAGCCACGGGCAAGCCCGAGCTTTTCCGCGTGTCCCTGAACGGCTACCTGACTCAGATCCGCTGGGTGGCTGCCACACCCAGCAGTGAGGGCGTGACCGTGCAGTTTGAGCTTGAGCCGGAACTGCCGTCTGACCGCTTCATTTTCCGTGACTAGCATGGCACCACATGTTCGTAATACTGTACGGGCGCCCCTGCACGGGCGCCCGGTCTGATACTGGCCTTCGGAGGGTTTCCCTTGCAACGCCTGCTGCCGCTTTCCCTGCTTGTACTGCTGATTGCAGCTTCTGCTTACCGGCCCGCCATCGCCCAGGACAAACCTCGGGCCAAGGGGCTGGATGTCCAGGAATTCACCCTCGACAACGGGTTGAAAGTCGTGGTCGTCAACCGGCCAGGCGTGCCCGTCGTCAGCACCTTTGTCTGGTACAAAGTCGGCTCGATGGACGAAGTAGGCGGCGCCACCGGCATGGCCCACTTTCTTGAGCACATGATGTTCAAAGGCAGCCGCAACTACAAAGTCGGCGAAGTCGACAACGTATGCGTGCGCAACGGCGGCAGCAACAACGCCTTCACGAGCTATGACTACACCGGCTATTACATCGACCTGCCAAAAAGCCGCTACACAGAGGCTTTGAAGATCGAGGCCGACCGCATGCGCCACCTCACGCTCGACCTGAAAGAGTTCGAGAGTGAGAAAAAAGTCGTCCAGTCGGAAAGCGATATCTTCGCGGACGACCCGGGCGACCAGCTTTGGACGCGCATGACTGCCATGCTGCATGGGCCGCATCACCCGTACGCGCACCCGGTGCTCGGCTGGCCCCAGGATGTCGCCGACATCTCGCGGCGTGACATGCGCCTGTTTTACGACAAGCACTATCATCCCAACCACGCGACCCTGGTGCTGGCCGGCGATGTCACCGCCGAAGAGGTCAAGCCGACGATCACGCAACTGCTCGGTGCAATCCCGCGCGGCCCTGAGCTGAAGCGGCCCGAGGTGCGGGCCATCGACTTCAAGGGACCCAGGACGCTTGAGGTCAAGAGCGACTCTGATGTCATCCAGATGGGCCGCGAGTACTTGACCGTGCAGGCCGGCCATCCGGACGTAGTGCCGTTGCAGGTGCTTGGCCTGATCCTGGGCGGCGGCGTCACCAGCCGCCTGTACCGTGCCCTGGTTGACGAAACCGGCCTTGCCACAAGCGCCGGCAGCGGGCACGGCGACAACATGCTTTCGGGCAGTTTCTGGATGTGGGCGGAGCTGTCGGCAGAGCACACCCGCGAAGAACTTGGCACCGCCATCCAGCAGACGATTGACACGTTGATCGCCAAGGGCGTGACAGCCGGCGAAGTTGAACGCGCCCGCAATCGCCTGCTTGCTTCATTCATCTTTGGGCAAGAGCAGGCCAGCAGCATCGCCAGCTCGCTCGGCGAATCGGAAACAGTGCAGGGCGACTGGCGCGCAGTGCTGGCACTGCCCGACAAGATTCGGGCTGTCACTGCCGCCGACGTACAGCGCGTGGCCGCGCAATACCTGAAGCCTGAGCGCAGCGTGACCGGCTGGCTTGTGCCGGAGCTTTCGCCCGTCGATACCGGCACCAAAACCGACGACGCCAAACCGCAGCCGCTGCCGGTCAAGCGACATGTGCTCAGCAACGGCCTGCGCGTGCTGATGCTGGAGAGGCCGGGCCTGCCCGTGGTGACAGCGACCGCGAGCATCCGCAGCGGCCGCGCATCCGAGACGGCTGCAGAAAACGGCTTGTCTTCGTTCACTGGCAGCCTGCTCGACACCGGCACAAAGAGCTGGAGCAAGCAGGAACTGGCCGAGGCGATTGAGAACATCGGCGCAAGCCTCAGCGTCGGCACCGATGGCGGCACCGTGCGCATGCTGAGCGAACACACGCCGCTGGGCATTCGCATGCTGGGCGAGGTCATGATTCACCCGACGTTCCCGGCTGAAGAGCTTGAACTGTTGCGCCGCCAGACGCTGGCCAGCATCGAGTCTGAAAAGGACGAAACGGCATCGTTCGCCCGCAACAGCTCCAACGCGGCGCTGTATGGGCCCGATAACCCGCTGGGTCGGCCCGCCCAGGGCAGCGAGACCACCGTGGCCTCGTTCAACCGCGAGCAAACCGTGGCTTGGCATGCCAAGTGGTTCCGCCCTGACAACTGCATCATCAGCGTGGTGGGGGACTTTGACGCAGCCGCCATGCTGAAGCTGCTGGAAGCTGAATTCGGGGCATGGGCGAAGCCGTCAACCGCGCTGTCTTTCCCCGTATACAAGTTTGAGCGCCCGGCCAAGCTGGAGGGCGAGCAGGCGTTCCACTTCAAGAGTTTCGACCCGGCCAAGGTTGATCCCAAGCGCAAGCGCATCGCGATCGACCACCCGGGCAAAGACCAGGTGGTGGTGCGGCTTCAAACGCTGGGTATCACGCGCGACAACCCGGACTATTTTGCGCTGATGGTGATGGACAATGTGCTGGGGACGTCGCCCGGCTTCACCGACCGATTCAGCAAGGTGCTGCGCGACGAAATGGGTCTGGCCTACAGCGCCTACGCCAACATCGCCAACGGCAGCGGCATTTATCCAGGCGCGTTCCTGGGCTACATCGGCACACGCCCCGAGAATGTCGAGCTTGCCCTGCAGACGATGTACCGGCTGCTCGACGAAATTCGCAGCACGCCCGTCAGCGACGATGAACTGACCACGGCCAAAGACTACCTCAAGGGCAGCTTCGTGTTCGACGTGGAAACCACAAGCCAGCTCGCGGGCCTGCTGGTCAGCATGGAACGCTACAACCTGGGCGCGGACTATCTGGTCAAGTTCGTGCAGGGCATCGACGCCGTCACCAAGGCTGACGTCCAGCGCGTGGCCACGAAGTACCTGGTACCTGAGCAGATGGTCGAGGTGATCTGCGGGCCGATCACGAAGATCACGCCCGCACCGGAGAGCGAAGAGAAGTGATACGTGCGCTGCTGATCGGCTTGCTGTTTTGTGCCCCGTTGGCTGCGGAGTACGAGTCGAACTTCGGCCGCGTGACACTGGCCAACTGTGACTTGATCGTGCAGGGCGTCGCGTCTGCCAAGCACACGCGCGTGGCTGCCAGCTTTCGCGTCGAGGTGACGGTGCAGCAGGTGTTGTACGGTGAAACCGAGCAGCGGGAAGTTTCGGTCTATTACACCGACGACAAGATGCTGAAAGATAACGAGCCCGTGCGCGCGCTGTTTGCACTCAAGACCATTGCGACCGGGGGCTTCTCGATTGTCGGCAAGCCGGTCTATGCGCCCGAATCCGAACCCGAGTCCGCGGCCAAGCAGGCCGTGTGTGAAGCCTTTGTCGCCCTTGAGAAAGAGAAGCAGGGCGACGAACGCACCAGCAACTTCTGGGCGCTGCTGGTCAGGCACATCCGGCAGGGCGGCTTTGCCGCGCAGAATGCGGCAGTCGAGCTGATGTTCGTCGCCCAGCATCGCAGCGGCATCATCACTGAAGAGCGCTTCACGCAGGTGCAGGACGCACGCGGCTTTGGCGACAAGGCGCTGACAACCCAGACCAAGGCTGACCTGAAGCTGGCGTTTCAGGGGCTGGTCGAGGCGGGGGTCAAGACGCTGAAGTTCCGGCGCATCCGCCGCGCCGACACCAAGGAAGATCGGCGCAACGCGGCGTCAGAGTTGCTGACGCTTGTGGAAGAGTACCCACGCGCGTTCACAGAAGCCGATGCCAAATTGACCAAGGCGATCGCCGACCAGAGTCAGGATTCAGTGCTGAACGCTACGCTTGAAAAGCTGGAAGATGCCATCATCCTCGAGGTCCGCGTGCGCGAAGCCGCAGACAAGACCTCCAAACGGCAGGACTAGCACGTTTTTCCTACTTTCTTCAAAGGCCTGCTGCGGTCCTTGCCGATGACCATGCAGCTTGGCCCGCGTGCGCCAACACCCACAGTGCTTCCCAACTCTCCAGGAGTAGCCATGAAGAAGATTCTGTTGTCCATCGTAGCTGTCTCCGCCGTGGCGCTGCTCGGCGGGTGCGTCTCCCTTGAGGAGTACGAAACCACTCGCGGCATGTACGAGACGGAAGCCGAAGCCAACGCCGCACTGGCCGCCGAGAACGCGCGCCTTGAGGCATCGCTCAACAAGGAAAAGTCCGACAAGGCCGCGCTGCAGAAGTCCCTGGAAGAAATCCAGAAGGCAGCCGCCAGCCAGCCCGCGATTGACAAAGACGCCATGCTGGAAGAGTTGAAGAAGATCTGGGGCGGCAACATGGGCGAGTGGGAAACTGTGCGCTCGGGCGGCGCGATCGGCGTGCGCCTTGATGACAGCGGCGTGCTGTTCACCAGCGGTTCCTGGACGCTGACCGACAACACCAAGAAGACGCTCACCAAGCTGGCCGGCATCATGAAGGACAAGATGAGCAACCCCAACATGTTCGTGCGCATCGACGGCCACACCGACAGTGACCCGATCAAGTCGCTCAAGGGCAAGGGCATCGCCGACAACACGCACCTCAGCTCGATGCGCGCCATGGCTGTGCGCGACTTCCTGGCCACCCAGGGTATTCCGAAGGAACGCATCTTCGTGGCAGGCTTCGGCGAAAACTGGCCCATCGCCACGGGCAACAGCAGTCGCGACAAGCAGCGCAATCGCCGCGTCGAAGTGTACATGGGTGACGCGGACGCCCTGAGCATTGGCTCGCTGCCGGCGGCCAGCCAGGTCAGCAAGAAGTAGTCAACGACGCACGCAGCCACGAGGCCCGCGGATGATTCGCGGGCCTTCTGCTTTTGGCGTCCGCGGCTTCCGTCCCGGCCCGTCATGCGTTAGCCTTCGGTGAAGGAGGTTGCCGTGCCGGACAATCGAGTTACGCCCGAACTTCTGTGGAAGCTGCCGCGCGTCGGCAGCCCCGTTCCCGATGCCAAGGGTCGCCGCTTTGTGGCGCCCGTGACCAGCTTCGACATCGAGAAGAATGAGGGCCTGACGCGCCTGTGGCTGGGCGAGAACGGCAGCCTGCGCGCACTCACTGGCGAAGTGTCATCGAGCAGCCCGGCCTTCAGCCCCGACGGCCGCAGCCTGGCCTTTGTGCGCAAGGCGCCCAAAGATGACAAGGCGCTTGGCGCAGAAAAGAACCAGCTATGGCTGATGCCGCTGGATGGCGGCGAACCGGAAAAACTCACCGACATGCCGCTGGGCATTGCCGACCCGCACTGGTTTCCTGATGGCAAGCGCATTGCGTTTCTGTCGGCTGTGCATGCGGACCACTGGAGCATCACAGAGACAGCCGCCGAGGCCAAGCGCCGCAAGGACTCCAAGGTCAAGGCCTACACGACCGAGAACCGATTTTACCGGTATTGGGACCACTGGATTGCCGACGAGCCGTACCAGCACCTGTTCGTGCTCGACCTGCAAACCCGCGTGCTGACCGACCTTTCGCCGGGGCTTCAGCGCATCTTCCCGCTGATGGAACTTGGCGGCAGTTGGGATATCTCGCCCGGCGGCGACGAGATCGCATTTTCGGCCAACCGGACCGACCCGCCGTACCACGAAATGTTCAGCGGCATTTATCGCCTGAAGCTCGACGGCACGGCGCCGCGCTGCATCAGCGACTGGACTGGTGGCAGCGCCCAGAGGCCGCGCTTTTCTCCAGACGGCAAGTGGATTCTGTTTGGCGAACAGGAGGACGAAGCCTTCTACGCGGACAAAGTGAGGCTGGTGGCCCACGACCGCGCCACCGACAAGCACGTAGTGCTGACCGAAAAGTGGGACCAGTCCGCCGCCGAGTGGGAGTTTCTGGACAACGACACCGTTGTCTTTAGCGCTGAGCACCGAAGTGCCAATGCCATCTACACGCTGGACTTCGCGCGAGCGGTTGCATCGCCTGGAGAAGTCGAGCCCAAGCAACTGGTTCGCGGCGGCTGGTTTGCGGGTTTGCGCCCGGCAGGCGGCGTCGTGTTCACCACGCGCCAGGACCTTTCAACACCGGGCGAAGTCGCGACCGTGACGCCGGCTGCCAGGGTCGAGCTGCACAGCCGGTTCTGCCGGCCGTTGATGGCAGAAGTTACGCAGTCGGAGACGCAGGAAGTCTACTTCGAGGGCGCGGAGGGCCACTTGGTGCAGATGTGGCTGCTGTACCCGCCCGGCGTGAAAGAGCGCAAGCGGCTGCCGTTGCTGCACCTGATTCACGGCGGGCCGCACGGCGTGTTCGGGGACAGTTGGCACTGGCGCTGGAGCGCGCAGGCGTTCGCGGCGCAGGGCTACCTGGTCGCGCTGGTGAACTTTCACGGCAGCACCAGTTGGGGCAACGAATTTGCGCGCTGCATCATGGGCGAGTGGGGCAAGAAGCCGTACGAAGACATCGAGAAAGCCACGGACTGGCTGATCGAAAAGGGACTGGCCGATCCCGAGCGCATGGCTTGCGCGGGCGGCAGCTATGGCGGCTACCTTGTGGCATGGATCGCGGGACAGACGGATCGATACAAGTGCCTGGTGAATCACGCCGGCGTCAGCGACCTGCAGTCGCAGTTTGCGCGCGACGTAACACCCGGCCGCGAGAAGGCCCTGGGCGGCGAGCCCTGGGGCGACCGCGAGGGCATGAACCGTTACAACCCGATCGTGCACAGCCGCAACTACAAGACGCCGATGCTGATCATCCACGGCGAGCAGGATTATCGAGTGCCCTACACCCAGGCACTGGAGACCTACAACGCCTACCGCGCGCAGGAAAAAGAGGCGCGGCTGGTAGTGTACCCCGACGAAAACCACTGGATCTTGAAGCCGCAGAACAACATCCACTGGTACGGCGAAGTGTTCGCGTGGCTCAAACGCTGGATGCAGCCGGCGCGCTGAGGATTCGCTCGTAGTAGGCTTCCCACACCGGCAGCAGTGCTTCGCGGCGAAACGTGGTTTCGGCGCGGTCGCGAGCGGCTTGGCCCATGCGCGTGCGGGTGGCATCGTCGCTCAATAGCGCGCGGATGCTGGCAGCGAAGGCCTCCACGTCGCCGGGCTTGTGCAGCGTGCCGTGCACGCCGTGCTCAATGACCTCGGGCAAGCCGCCGGTGTTGCTGGCGACGACGGGCACGCCGCAGGCCATGGCCTCAAGCGCGCTGAGGCCGAAGCTTTCGTACTCGCTGGGCAGGAAGAAGAGGTCTGCTTGCGGCAGCAATTCCCAGATTGCGTCGTACGTGCCCAGCATGCTCACACGATCTTCAATGCCAAGTTCGCGCAACAGCTCGCGAACTGCGCCTACTTCCGGCCCGTCGCCCACCATCACCAGTCGCGCCTTCAGATCGCGCGTGCCCTGCGCAAACGCCTGCACCACGTCGCGCGGCCGTTTGACTTCGCGGAAGTTGCTGACGTGCATCACGATCTTTTCGTCGGGGGCGGCAAGGTGCGCGCGCTTTTCTTTGCAGCAGCCGGGCTTGAAGCGCTCGGTGTCGACGAAGTTGGGGATAACCTCGATGTGCTGCGCGCCGCAATCGATGGTGTCGAGCACGCGGTCTTTCAGCTCGGCCGAGACGCTGGTGACGCCGTCGCTGGCGCGAATACCGAAGCGCGTGATCGGCTGGAAAATGCGCTGCTGGCCGATGATGGTGATGTCGGTGCCATGCAGGGTGGTGATCAGCTTGACGTTCTTGCCGGCGCCATTGAGCATTTCGCGGGCGAGATGGCCGCTGATCGCGTGCGGAATGGCGTAGTGGGCGTGCAGGATGTCGAGGCCGTACTGCTGCGCCACCTCCATGATCGTGCCCGCCAGTGCCAGGTCGTAAGGCGGGTAGCGGAACAGCGGATAGGCTGTCACTTCCACTTCGTGGTACTTCAGGTTGCTGCGAAAACTCTCGAAACGAAACGGAATCGCGTAGCTGATGATGTGCACGCTGTGGCCATTCTCAGCCAACGCGCTGCCCAGCTCAGTGGCGACAACGCCAGAGCCGCCATGGGTCGGGTAACAGACGATTCCGATCTTCATGCGCACAAGCGAACAAGCGGGCCCCACAGCCTATTCCGGGCTACGGTTATCAACAGGGCCAGTTGTGGAAAAGGAGAGGGCCGAGACGTGCAGAAAGGGCCGGAAAGGAGAGCGTAAAGCTACCCTTTCAACTCACGTCTCGACCGCATGGCACCGTTGCAGAGCGGGCGATCACGCTGCAACAGTGTTTACTTTTGTTTGGCGCAGGGGTGTTGCCGTTGCGCGTAAGGGCGCGCTGTCACAATCCTCAATCAACTGCGTAAGTTAGTATAGCCTATCCTGGCAACAAAGGAAAGCCCGAAATCCGCGCCACTTGAGCCTTCCGGGGCAGTCGCAAAAACAGCGACAGCCAGACGCTAGGTTAACGAACAGGGGTAGGCGGGCGCATCCTAAAATCCGCAGCTTGCGCCCAAAATCGCCTGCGAACGCACATTCTAAGGCATTCCGGCCAGCGGAATCCCATCTCGCCGTGATCGACTCTTCGGCGGGCCCGTTCGGAAAGATTGCGTGGTCGGTGACAGCGGCATGACAATATAGCGCGCACTAACTTAACGCGCGGGTTCCGCGAGCAGGTCGTAACCCATGCTGCGCACCACCCGAACCGGCAGAATCGTGCCTGCCGCAATCCTGGTCTTGAGGCGCACCGTGCAGTCAATCTCGGGCGCGTCGGCCCGCGACCGCGCCTCGGTGGGGTATTTCGGGTCCTGGCTTTCGCCTTCGGTGATGACTTCGATGCTCGTGCCGACCAGCGACTCGTTGCGCCGAAACAGGTCTTCGCGAGCAACTTCCATGAACGCCCGGTGGCGTTGCGCGATGACGTCTTCGGGCAGCTTGCCTTCCAGCGTGAAACTGGCTGCGCGGTCTTCGTCGGAAAATGGAAACGCGCCGGCCCGGTCGATGTGCCCCGCGCGGATGAATTCGAGCAGTTCTTCAAACTGCTCGTCAGTCTCGCCGGGGAAGCCGACAATGAAGGTGCTGCGCAGCGTCAGTCCGGGCACACGCGCGCGCATCTTGTCGATCAGGCGCAGCGTGCTGTCGCGTGTGCTGCCGCGTCGCATGCGCGCCAGCACCGGCGTGGCAATGTGCTGCAACGGCATGTCGATGTAGCCCAGCAACTTGGGTTCGTGCGCCAGCAGGTCGATCAGTTCGTCGGTGACCTGCGTGGGGTAGGCGTACATCAGGCGAATCCAGTCAATGCCGTTCACCTTTGCCAGCTCGGCCAGCAACTCGTGCAACGACTTGCGACCTTCACTGTCCAGCCCGTAATAGGTGCTGTCCTGCGCCACGATGATCAGCTCTTTGGCGCCGTCCCGGGCCAGCTCGTTGGCTTCTTCGATGATCTGCGCCCGCGGCTTGCTGCGGAAGCGCCCGCGAATACTCGGGATTGTGCAGAACGAGCACTTGTGGTCGCACCCTTCAGAAATGCGCAGGTACGCGTAATGACGCGGCGTGATGCGCAGCCGCGCGCGGTCGTCATACACGGTGCCGCGAGCGTCGGGGTCGCTGATGGCAACGCTGCGGGCAAGCTCGCCGCTGACCGAGAGCTCTCGCAGCACGTCGACGAGTTTCACGCGGTCATTGACGCTGACCAGCGCGTCCGCCCCCGGCGCGTTCTGGTCAAGCATGGGACGGTAATTGCCGACCATGCAGCCGGCCACAATCACCCGTTTGACGCCGCCCTGTTCTTTCAGCGCCACCATGCGGTTGATGTGTTCGAGGGATTCTTTGCGCGACGCGTCAAGAAAACCGCAGGTGTTCACGACGACGACGTCGGCGGATTCGTAATCCGGCGTGACAACGAAGCCCTCGGCGGCGATTTGCCCGAGCATCGTTTCACTGTCAATCAGGTTCTTGGGGCAACCCAGCGAGATAAACGCAACGGTGCCCAGGGCGGTCTTCATGGCAGGAATGGTAGCAGGCTTGCGGCTGCGTTGTAGGGTGGCGCGCCATGGCAAAGCCCGAAAACATCTGGGTCGGCATTGAGGTCACACGCCAGGTTCGCGTGGTCGGCGGCGAGCTGGAACCGGCTGGCAAACTGGCGGTGGGGGGCGTGAACCTGCTGGATCACCAGTTGGCGATTGCGCGGGGCATCACCGTGGCGGACCAGATCTGCGTGCTCACGCCGCAAGGTGACGAGACGCTGCTTGAGATCACGGCCAGGCACGAAGCCCGCGAGATGGCGCCGTTTGACTTCATTGCCATGCTGAGCGAGCGTGCAGGGGCCGGTCAGCAGGGTGCGGTCGTGCTGCTGCGCCAGATTGCGCCCCTGCGCGATGCGACAGCCGTGCGCGCTGCGCTGGCGCTGCTGGACAGCCACCCGGTCATCATCAGCGCGGCAAACTCTGCGCGCGACCCGCAGGCCCGCGATGCCGAAACCGACGACCGCTGCCTGGCATTCGAAGTTCGGCGCATCAGCCAGTTCAGCCGCGAAGCCATGGCGACCGCGCCCACAGTGGAAGAGACGCTGTACTACGTGGATGCAGGCAGCTACGCCGAATACGTCCGCCCCAGTGACGCCGCCAGCGTGGAAGAAACGATGAAAACCTGGTTTGCCTGAACCGGCGAGTCAGGCCTTGCCGAACTTGGGGTTCAGCTTTTCGTTCATGAAGTCGGCCAGCATCTGGCTTAGCCGGTCGTCGCGCACTTCGTACCAGTCAAAGGTCTTCACCTCGGCGCGTTGTTCGTCGCTTACGCTGTCGCGAATCGCGTCGGGCAGCTTGCCGAATGTTGCCCAACCGCACTTGAGTACCTCGTGGTTGCCGTTGCGCAGCAGGTATACACCGCCCACGGGCGGCACCCGGTCAATCATGTCGGCCCGAAACTCCCAGTCCCAGCTGCGGCCGGTCGCCACGCCGGGGTCGGGGTCAACGTAGTTGTCCTGCACGGCTTGCACCAGTTGGCTGAAAGGAATGCGCGACTGCTCGCCGCTGGCCATGCTGCGCAGGCTGACCACGCCCTCCTTCTCTTCTTCGGGCCCGGCGATCACGACCAGCGGGAAACCTCGTTTGCCCGCGTACTTCAGTTGCTTACCGAGCTTGGCCCTGGTGTCGAGATACAACTCTGTCGGCACGCCCGCCTTGCGCAGCGCCGACGTTGCCTTCAGGCTGTAACCCTGCGTCTCAGGCGCGAACACCGTCACCAGCACGGCGGCCGTGCTGCGCGCTTTGGGCAGCAGCTTCAGCTCTTCCAGCGCGCTGATCAATCGGTCAATGCCTACGCTGATACCGACGGCGGGGATTTCTTCGCCGGCGAACAAGCCGATCAACCCGTCATAGCGGCCGCCCGACATCACGCTGCCGAAGCCCGGCAGGTCCAGCAAGAAGGTTTCGAACACGGTGCCGGTGTAGTAGTCCAGGCCGCGCACAATCGTCGGGTCCACGCGCAGCACTTGGTCAGGTACGCCCAGCGCCACGGCGCTGTCATACACTTCGCGTAACTCTGCACAGCCGCGCTCACCCAGTTCGCTGCCCTTCAAGAAGCCGCCCAGCTTCTCGATGCGCTCGGGATTCGCGAGTTCGCCCTCGGCGAGCTTGAGGAAGTCGAACACCAGCTCTAAACCCGCCGCCGTAAAGCCGCCGCTGCCGACATGAGTTGTCAGCTCCGCGCGCACGCCGGATTCGCCGACTTTGTCAAATTTGTCGATGCCGCGCATCACGGCATCCATGACCGCGTTGTCCGAGACGCCGATTCGTGCCTGCAATCCGCGAAACAGTTTGCGGTTGTTGAAGCGAATCACGTAGTTCGGCACGTTCAGCGCCCGCATCACCGCGTAATCCACGGCGATGCATTCCGCGTCGGCGAGCAGGCTGTCGGTGCCGACAATGTCTACGTCGCACTGCCAGAACTCGCGAAAGCGGCCGCGCGCCGGGCTTTCGGCTCGCCACACAGGCCCCATCTGGTAGCGCTTGAACGGGCGCGAAAGATCGTTGCGATACTGCGCGACCACGCGCGCCAGAGAAATCGTCAACTCATAGCGCAAGGCGACGTCGCGCCCGCCCTGGTCTTCGAAGCGGTAGAACAGCTTTTCGGCTTCGGGTCCGGCCTTGCCGAGCAGGATCTCGGCGTACTCCAGCGACGGCGTATCCAGTGGATCAAATCCGTAACGCTCAAACACTTCCACAATTCGCCGCAGCAGGCGGGTACGCGGGATCATCACCTCGGGCAGGTAGTCCCGGAAGCCCTTGAGGATTCTCGGCTCAATCCGCGCCATGGCAGCTCCGAAACGCGGCTGTCCCGGCCGCCGGGTGTGGGCGCAACGCCCGCGCTGAAGCAAACGATGCGCGGTTTCTAGCGCAAGTCCGCCTGTCGCGCAACGCGGCGTGCCGGCGGCCAAAGCCGCGGCGAACCCCTTGCCGCCTGGAGGCGTTGTGGCGCTGCCGGCCCTTGCGGGATCTCCGCGGTTGTATGCCCGGGAACTACTTCTTGGCCAGCAGCTTCATGGCTTCCTTGGGACTGGCTGCGAACTTGAATACCTGGCTCAGGCCCAGCATGTCGAACACTTCCTGCACAGGCTCGGTCGGGTTCATCAGCACGATGTCGCCGCCGCGTTCGTGGCTTTCGCTCAGCGTGCCGATAAACACGCCCGCGCCTGACGACGACACATACTCGACGTCGGCCAGGTTCACCGCGATGCGCACCTTGCCTTCATCGAACAGGTTGTTAATCGCCTGTTCCATGTACTCGAACGTATGGGCATCCAGCCACCCGGCGACGTGTACCACGGTCACGTCGGGCGAAAGCTCCTCGAGATTGATCTCGAACTCCCTCATGTGTCTCTTTCTTTGCTGCTCTGACCCTGCACACACCCGTCGACCCGGATCGTGTTACTGCCCGGATACGATTACTTTCACCAGCGTCAACTCGTTCATGTCGCCTTCACGCGACGTGTAGCGCACTTCGTCCATCACTTTGCGCATGATGAACAAGCCCAGCCCGCGCTTGCTGCCCGCGGTAATATGTGCCTGCATGTCGATGTTCGCCTTGGCCTCTGAGCCCTTGGCTGAGTCGTAGGAAACACCGTTGTCCCGAATTCGTACCGTGAAGCGCTGGTCATCCGCGTCGATCAACACCACGACCGTACCGTCCGTGCGGCCCTCATAGCCGTGCTGGATGGTGTTGGCGACGGCTTCATCCACGGCTAGTACGACCTTGTTGACGTCCCGCTGGGGCAGCCTGGAGCGCTTGATCGCGCTGTGCAGGAATTCCCGCACGATGGCGAGGTTGCGCGTATGCGCCACGACCTCAAGCCGATCGGTTACATGCGAATCCGACATCCACTGCCCCCGTGCTGCTACCCTGTTGTTATCCCACCTTCAGTGTGACAATCGTGATGTCGTCATGCTGGTCATCGGTCTGCGCGTGGCCCTGGATGGCGTTGACCAGCGTCGTCAGGTACTCCGCCGACGACTTGCTCGCGCACTGGATGGTGATGGCCTGCATGCGTTCTTCGCCGAACTCTTCGTTCGTCGGACTCATGGCTTCCGTCACGCCGTCAGTAAAGATCACCGCGCGGTCGCCACGCTGAAGCTGGATGACTTCTTCCTTCATATTGCGCTCAAACAGGCGGCCGTCCTTGTCAAAGCCCAGCGCGATGCCGCCCGGGTTGACCTCGATGCACTGCTTGGTCGCGGCGCGGTACAGCAGCAGCGGGTTGTGGCCCGCCGAAGCGACGGTCAGGCGCGCCGTCGGGATATCCAGCAGCATGTAGAACGCGGTCACAAACATGCCGCGCTTGATGTCTTTGGCCAGTGTGCGGTTGACCTTGCAGAAAATGTCGCGCGGTGAAAGGTTGTCGCTGGCTTCATAGCTGACCAGCGCCTTGGCCATCATCATGACCATGCTGCCCGGAATACCTTTGCCCGAGACGTCGGCGCACACCATGCCCAGATGCGTCTTGTCGACCAGGAAGAAGTCGTAGTAGTCGCCGCCGACCTCTTTGCTTGGCGAGTAGTAGGCGCTTACGTCGTACCCCGCGATACGGGGCACATGCTTGGGCAGCAGGTTTTCCTGAATTTCTTTGGCGATGTCCAAATCGTGCTTGCGGCCCTGGTTCTCAAGCCATACCGACTGCGCGCTCTTCAAGCCCAGCGCCATGTCGCCAAGCAGCCTTGACACAATGCCGATTTCGTCGCTGCTGCGCGCCAGCGGCCGATGGTCAAAGTTGCCGCCGCTGATGATCTGGATGTCGTTCATCAGCGTCTCAAGCGGCTTGGTGATGCTGCCGCCGATCACAAACGCGAGCGCAATGCTCAGGCCGATGCCGACAAACGAAATGCCAAGAATCGACCAGATCAATGCCTGCTTGCGGCTCTGGATCTGTTCACGGTCTAGATAGATCGAGATGGATTCGCCTTCCCCGACGTCCTTGGTGAACGCGTAGGCCGCCACGCCGCCGATAAACGCGCCTCTGTCAATCTTGACGTCGTCCTGCACGCGCTGGTCTGTGGACTCTTCTAGTTCCAGCGACAGGGTGTCGCCGCGCGGGCTGACAACGTTCAGCTCTTCGCGTTTGAAGTCAGGCAGCGTGTCGTCCTTCATCAGGAAAGTGATGTAGCGTACCTGGCTGGTTTCACCGGCTGTCAGTTCATCCAGGTCTTTGACGAAGTCCTCATGGAACCCGCGGAAGATCGTCTTGCGCAGGCCCTGCTGGCCCTTGATCATGCGGGTGTCGGTGTCGGTATCAATGCGCAGGCGCAGTTTCTCGAACGAGTCGGCGCTTGAATCCATGCCCCAGTCGCGGAACAGCTTGGTGAAGTACGACTTGTAGCGGTTCATCGCCGAGATATTCAGGCGGCGCGGCGCGTTGGGTTCAGCGGCGACCTGGTTTGGCTTCAGCTCGCGCAACTCTGACCAGCCTTCGCCCAGAATTTCTACGCGAATGGCGTCGGCCATCTTGGCATCGGCAAACTGGAAGTCGTCGGGGTTATCCAGGATGCTGCCCGCCACCAGCACCCACACACGATCCTCCTGGAACTGCTTCCAGTTCGCGAACTCGCGGCACGCCGGAATCCGCGCGTGAAAGCTGCCCCGCTTGGCGGCGGCGTCCCACTGCATTTTGCGCCAGTAATCGTCGAACTTGGCGCGGTTGGCCGGTTGCCCGAAGTACGCGATCAGACCCTTTTCGTTCAAGCCTGCGCGATAAGGGCGGTGAATCGCCTCGGCCTGCTGCAGCATGCCCATGCCTGCCTGCTGGATCGTGTCTTCCAGCGCCGACTGCGCGATCATCATGACGATCAAGAAAATCAGCAGCGAAACGCCAACTGCCAGGCCGCTCATCGCCAGCACGATCTTGGTCTTGATCGGCAGGCCCTGCGTCTTGGGCTTGACCCGGGGCCGCGGCCCCGCTGTGCCGCCAGTCTGGCCGGCGGCTGGGGCCTGCGCTGCGGGCGGCGGCGCGGCAACTTTCGGCCCGCCGACCGTCGGCAACTGCCCGGATGATTTCACGGCGGGCGTAGCACCCGTGGATTTGCGTGCCTGCCCCGCCGGCGGCGGCGTCATCATGCGCCGTGTGCCGCCACGAGCGGGCGTGTTGCCTTCGGAATTGGGTCTGCCTTCCATGCGGTAGACCTGCTCTCTCACATCAGACCGGGCACCGCTACTCGGAACGCCCATACTGTCCAAGCCGCGAACACAGCCGCAGCCAGATCGTCTGTCAGTATCCCCAAGCTCCCGGGCAGCCGTTCGAAACTCCGGACCGGCCAAGGTTTAGCAATATCGTAGACCCGAAATGTTAGTAACCCTGCGAAAATGTCCAAGAGCGAACCCGCCGGGATCAGTGCCAGCGTCAAAAACAGGCCCGCGGCTTCGTCCAGCACAAACCAGCCCGGATCTTTGCCCAAGGCAGGGTCTTTCAGGACTTGCCGGCCAACCAGAAGGCTGAGGACCGCAAAGGCCACAGCCCCGCCGGCCCACGCCAATGGGGCCGCGCCGGGGATGTAGAACAGCCCGACCGCAAGCCCCGCAGCGACGAGGCTGCCGCTTGTCCCCCGCAGGATTGGCGCAAAGCCCGACAGAAACAGGCTACCCAGCAACACCGGCGGGCGAAGCAACTGGCGGGCAGGCGGGTCGGTCACTTTGAGCATCATCGGATCTCAGGGCGGACGCGCACAGTGTGCCAAGGGAAATCACGAAAACTGCATGCATCTTTCGACGGTGATCTGCCCTGTATCCACGGCCGCTCGTCAGGTATGGTATGCGCCCTGCGCGCCGGGGGCTTACCACTGCCTGACAAGAAGCTGAATGTCCGTACTCGCTGACGTTGTTGCCGGAATGGGTTCGTGGGTCAATCGCCAGCTGGCGACCCTTGGGGCCGCCGTGCGCTTTGGCGGGGCCGCCATCGGCTTTGGCGTGCGCGGGTTGTTCAATAAGCGTATATACCCGCGCCACGACCTGATTGTCCAAATGGACTACACTGGCGCTCGCAGCACCGTGATCATGGTACTGCTGGGCTTCCTGGTTGGCGGGTCATTGGTCCTTCAGACTACGCCCAGCCTTGCGCGCTACGGCCCCGCCGAACTTGTTGCCGGCGTCGTCGGCGTCTCAGTCCTGCGCACGCTTGGGCCGTTGCTGGCTGCCATCATCTTTGCCGGCCGCGTCGGCGCGGGGTACACGGCCGAGCTTGGCACCATGGCCGTCAGCGAGGAAATCCAGGCGCTGGACACGATGGGCATTCACCCCGTCGGCTACCTGGTGGCGCCGCGCTTCATGGCAGCTGTGCTGATGCTGCCCGCGTGCACGGTGCTGTTCGACCTGTCGGCGCTGATCGGCGGCTACCTGGTGGGCGTCTACAACTTCGGCATCACGCACGAAGCCTGGATGGACGTGACGGCCCGCTTCGTCAGCATGTCAAACTTCACGTTCGGTATCTGCAAGAGTGTGGTGTTCGCGATGATCATCACGCTGGTCTGCTGCTTCAAGGGCTTCACGGTCAAGGGCAGCGGCATGGAAGTAGGCCGCGCGACCATGCAGGCGATCGTGATCTGCCTGATCCTGATCATCTTTTCTGATTTCGTGCTTTCGATGGTCTACAACTTCCTGGTCAAGATGAGGATCGTCGATTGAGCGGCAGCCCGCAAACCAGCCTGCCAGCCACCGGTGTCGAATCAGGCGACGCCGCGATTGTCGTGCGTAACCTGACCAAGACCTACGACGACAACGTGGTGCTGAACGACCTCACATTCAACCTTGAGCGCGGCAAGGTGTATGTGGTCATGGGCCCTTCCGGCTGCGGCAAGAGCACGCTGCTGCGCCAGTTGATTGGCGCCGAATCTCCCGATGCCGGCCAGGTCACCATCGGCGGCGTCGATATGCACAGCCCCGACCGGAAAGTACGCGACGAGGCGCGGCGCAAGTTCGGTGTGCTGTTCCAGAGTGCCGCGCTGCTGAACGGCCTGACCGTGGCCGAGAACGTGGCATTGCCGATCCAGCGCCACACCGACCTGCCGCAAAGCACGATCGACCTGATGGTGCGGCTCAAGCTTGAACTGGTGGGCATGGGTGCCGCATCTGACAAGTACCCCTACGAGATCAGCGGCGGCATGAAGAAGCGCGCCGGCCTGGCCCGCGCCATCGCGCTGGACCCGGCGATTGTCTTCTACGACGAGCCCAGCGCCGGCCTTGACCCGGTGATGATCGGCGTGATCGACAAACTGATCATGGACCTGACGAACAAACTCGGCATCACCTCCGTGGTCATCACCCACGAGATGCCCAGCATTTTCCGCATCGCCGACGAAGTGCTGATGCTCTACAACGGCCGCTTTGTGTTTCGCGGCACGCCCGAGCAATTGCGCCGCAGTTCAGACCCGCTGGTGCGGCAGTTCCTCAACGGCGACCCCGAAGGCCCGATCAACGCGCCGCGCCAGCTTGCCGAGCTTTCCGACAGACTTCTTGGCGGTTCACGCCGCGCCGGCAACGGCGACGGTTTGACGGGGGCGGACGCATGAGCGGCGACCGCAAACTCAACCTGATCAGCGGCGGCATCGTGCTGGGATTGGTCGTGGCAGTGGTCGCGTGGTTCGGCGGCGGCTGGCTGCTCAAACCTGCGCCCGAGCCCGGCAGACGCTTTGTTGCGATGTTCGACGAAGCAGGCGGGATCAAAGCCGGCGACGCCGTGCGAATTGAGGGGCGCCGCGCGGGCATTGTGACCGACGTGCAACTCGTGCACGACGATGGCCGCATGCGCGTGCGCGTTGAGTTCGAGATTCGGCCCGGCACCAGCTCAAAATGGCTCAACACGGCGCAGATCCCCGCAGACGCGCGTATTGAGGTCGCTGAGGCGGGCATGTTCGGTCGGCCGCAACTGAACATCCGCGAGGGTCAAAGCAAGACGAACTTCATTGAAGAAGGCGGCGAGTGGACCAACACCCGCGGCGCGTCTACCGAAGACCCCGTGGTCCAGTTTCGCGAAAATGTCGAGTCGTTCGACAAGATGCTCGACCAGTTGGACGAGTTTCTGGCCCCGGGCGGCGACATGGACGGCATCAAGTCTGCCGTGGCCGACCTGCGCGTCAGGGTGGAAGACGCCAGCAACCGCACTACCCAGGCCATGGCCAACGCGCCCGAGGCCGACCGCCAGCTTGTCTTGCTGAAAGAAGACCTCGAAGCGCTGGGCCGCCGGCTTGCAGAAGCGGATGCCGGCATCGCCGAGAACCTGAAGGCGCTGAGCCAGGGCGGCAAGAGCGCCGAGGATGCTGCGGCCAAAATGGACGAGCAACTGGCCGAGGTGCTGGCGTCGACCGACCGGCTGCGCACCGCTGTCGCAGACAGCGGCGAGTTGCTCACGGCCAAGCAAGCCGAAGGCCTGGGCACCGAGCTGCGGCGGTTTGCAGCGCGGCTGCGCATGTCGATGGAAATCGCCAAGGCCGATCCATCCCAGGCGGGGGACCTGCCCAACTGGCGGCTTTCACGCAGATACTTCAATGGTCAAACGCCGCTTCCGGGCGGCGACCCAGAATAGTCACAGGGCAAGGAGACAGCCATGGCACGCAAAGGAAGTCGATCAGACCTTATCACCGGCGCGTTTGCGCTGCTGGTGATCGTGAGCACGATCGCTGTGGTGGCGTTCCTGCAGGACATCAGCCCCAGCGTAAAGGGCGTGCCCTATACGGTGACCTTTGAAGACGTCGGCGGCCTGGGCAGCAACGCGCCGATCATCGTTGCCGGTCAGCGCGTCGGCAAAGTTACTTCGATCGCCACGCTGCCCGTGGTGTCGGCTGACGGCGGACGCAAGGTCGAAGTCGAGGTCGGGTTCGTGATCTCGGAGGAATTCGGCGAGACGGTCAGCATACCGGTCGACAGCGTCGCTCACGTACAGATGGGCAGCATCTTCGGTTTCGGCGGCAACCAGATTGTGCTGAAGTTGGGTTCTGCACGCGAAACGGTTGCAGCCGGCCAGCGCCTGCCCATGAAAGGGCAACCGCCCGTCAACCTGAACGAGGTGATGGACGATGCGGCGGCCACTGTAAAGAAGCTCCAGAGCGGCATCGACAAGCTGGCCACCGTGCTTGACGACGAACAGTTCAGCAAGAACATCCAGGACTCGCTGACCTACCTGAAGTCAGCCCTCGAGACGCTGGACCAGGGCCTGAAAACCATGCAGCCTGCATTCGAGAAGATCGACCCGACGATGACCAGCATCCAGACCATCGCCAAAGATCTTGAAGCGCTGATCAAGGCGAACAACAAGGCCATCACCGACACACTGGCGAGCTTCCAAAGCGCGTCGGCCAATCTGGACAAGATGCTGGCAGACGAAGGCGCGGTGCCGCAGCTGGTGGCAAACCTGAACGAGATCGCGTCGAACCTTGACCTGCTGGTGGATAACCTGAACGATGTGATCCTGGATAACCAGTTGAATGTACAGATCAGCATGGAAAACGTGCGCGAGACAACCGAAAGCCTGCGGGTGTTCGCCCGCCGCATTGAACGCGACCCAAGCCTGTTGATCTGGGGCAGCAGCGCCGAGGTTGAAGACCCCAAGACCGCACCCAAGCGCGTGACTCCGGATGTAGACGAAATGTCGATTCGCAATTCAGGCCGCCGGCCGCGCAAGGAAAGCGATTAACATGACGGCGCTGCACCCACGGAAATTCTCTCGGTGCCTGACGCTTTTTGCGTTGCTGCTGTGCGTGGCGACGCTGGCGTCGTGCGCGCGCCAGCGCCTGACAGCCTTTGAGCAGGGCGCCGAGTTCATGGACTACGGCGACTACCCTCGGGCCATCGAGAAGTTCAAGGATATTGAACGCCGCGAGGGCGGCTCGCTGGCGCTGTGCTACAACATCGGCGTCTGCTACCAGGACATGAAAGACTGGGAGCAAGCGGTGCTATGGTACGAGAAAGCGCTGGAGTACGACCCCCGCGACGGCGACACACTTGTCAACTTGGGGCTTGTCTACCTTGAACAGGGCCGCGATGTAGCAGCACTGGCCCGCCTGAAGCAGGCCGCCGACGTTGAGAAAGACCGCGCCTATCCGCTGGTTGCCATGGCGCTTTATCACCAGCGCCGCGGCGAAAAAGACAAAGCGATGGAGCTGTACAAGCAGGCTGCCAAGCGCGAAGAGAAATCAGGCTACCTGTGGTTTCACTGGGCCACGCTGTACGAAACCATTGAGCAGAACCAGGGCCAGGCCGCAGAGGCCTATGAGCGCTCGATTGAATACGACAGCACAAATCCCGCCGCCTTCGAGGGCGCCGCACGGGCCTACTACCGCCTGAACAACTGGCGCAAAGCCGCGCAGCATTACGACTTCGCCATTCACTTGCAGCCCGACAAGCCCAAACTGTACGTCGCCGCGGCCGACGCGCTGATCAAGCTCGCGCGGTATGAGCGCGCGGTGCAGTACCTGTGGAATGCTCGCGGC
The DNA here is from genome assembly GCA_020849795.1 of Planctomycetota bacterium. Classification (GTDB taxonomy): domain Bacteria; phylum Planctomycetota; class UBA8742; order UBA2392; family UBA2392; genus JADJRK01. The sequence goes on from JADZFR010000022.1 coordinate 236,419, forward strand.
CTGAAGGGCGCCGACGAAAAGGACATCGCACGCCGGTTACTTGAGATTTATCCCAAGCTGACCGAGCAGGAACGTGCCCGGCTTGACCCGGCAAGCAAGGAAAGCTCAGGCGGCGGCAACAACGAGTAGGCCAGCCGCGCAAATGATTACTCTAACCGCCGCAGGCTTATGGGTTTGCGGCGGTTTGCGTTTTTCGGCTCCGGCCCCCAACCCACCCCCGCACCTTTTTCGGGGGTGCCGTGGAGGTCGTGCGCTTTCTAAATCAACCGACACCAGAGTACAGGAGCCCGGCGCGTACGCGCCGGGTAGCTTGGCGAGTTAACAACCCGCAACCGGGCCAATCGACAGTGCCCCGCGCTGAGGACGGCTTTCAGCCACAGATTCACACAGATAAACACAGATGAGC
>JADZFR010000023.1 GCA_020849795.1 Planctomycetota bacterium
ACGAAGAACTGGGCGACGCTTCGCCAATGAAGGATGACTTCGTGTGGCGGCACTTCGGCAAGAACGCGAGCGAAGAGCGGCTGATTGAGCTGCGCGAGATGCTGCAAAGCACCGAACCGCGCAAGCGCGCAAGCAGGGGCAAGCGGCGGCGCCCGGCGCATTTTGGAGCGCGAAGCGTCAGCGAGCGGCCGCGCCAGGCGCGGCAATGCCTGTCGCTATCCCGCCGTGCTACCACTTCACCAGTTCTTCGATGGCTGCGATGACGCCCGCCTTCTGGGGCAGGACTGCGTTTTCCAGTGGCTTGGCGTACGGGCAGAAGCTGTCGAGTGCGGCGACTCGTTTCACGGGGGCGTCGAGGCTCTCGAAGGCTTGTTCCATAATCCTTGCCGAGATTTCGGCGCCGAAGCCCATGGTTAGTGTGTCTTCGTGGACTACCAGGCAGCGGTTGGTTTTGGCTACTGACTTGAATACCAGCTCCTGGTCCCAGGGCAGGATCGTGCGCAAGTCGATGACCTCGACGCTGATCTTGTCCTCCAGGCTGCGCGCGGCGTCTTCGCTGATCATGACTGTGTTGCCCCAGGTCACCAGCGTTACGTCCGTGCCCTCGCGCAGCACGCGGCCTCTTCCGAACGGCAGCACGTAGTCTTTGTCCGGCTCGGGGCTCTTGCAGCGCTCTTGCCGGTACAGGTTCTTGCACTCCATGAACAGCACCGGGTCTTCGCCCCGAATCGCGGCCTTGAGCAAGCCCTTGGCGTCGGCGGCGTTGCTGGGCATCGCAATTCTCAGTCCCGGTCGTGACGCAAACAGCCCCTCGATGCACTGGCTGTGGTACATCGCGCCCTGGATGTAGCCGCCCACGGGCACGCGAATCACCATCGGCGCGGGCCAGTTGTTGTTGCTGCGATAGCGGGCGGTCGCCACCTCGTTCACGACCTGCATCATGGCCGGGAAGATGTAATCGCCGAACTGGATTTCCACGACGGCTTTGCGGCCGGGCTTGTAGCTGTACCCAAGCGCAGTGCCGATGATCGTGGCCTCAGCCAGCGGGCTATTGAACACGCGGTCGGTGCCGAAGCGGGTGCTCAGGCCCTTGGTGGCGCCGAACACGCCGCCCTTGCCGTCCTGCACGTCCTGGCCCCAGCACACTAGGTGTTCGTCGCGTTCGAACTCTTCGTGCAGGGCGTGGTTGATGGCCTCGATCAAGGGCAGGCGTTCGCCTGTCGTTTTCGGCTCGGCGACTGGGGCGTGAATCACGGCGTTGTCGTCGCCTTCGTAATAGACGTGGCGGGCGGCTGTGCTGGGGTCGGGGTGCGGGCGTTCTTCGGCGCGCTCGGCGGCGGCGTCGATTTCGGCCTTGATCTGTTCTTCAAGTGCGACGAGTTCGTCTTCATCGGCCAGCCCGTTGGCGACGATCCACTGGCGCAGCTTGGCGATGGGGTCTTTGCGCGATTCTTCTTCGATCTGCTTTTCGGTCATGTACAGCTTGCGGTTATCGCTGCTGCTGTGACCCCACAGGCGCACGACCTGGCTGACCACTATCGCGGGGCCCTTGCCCTTGCTGCACCATTCGTGGGCCTGCTTGAAGGCCTCGTAGCTGGCGAACAGGTCCAGGCCGTCGCATGGAAAGATGCCGAGATTGGCGTAGCCCTTTACCCACTGCTCGACGGGCTGGGCGCGCTCCTGCGAGTGATGGGTGCTGATGCCGTAGCCGTTGTCTTCAACGTGAAAGAGCACCGGGCACTTGTGGATCGTCGCCCAGTTCAAGCCCTCGTGAAACTCGCCCTGTGCGCAGCCGGCGTCGCCGCCCGAGACGTAGACGACTTCGTCTTCGCCATCGAGCTTGGCGCCGTGAGCGCGGCCCGCGGCTTGCAACCACTGTGTGCCGACGCAGCTTGACTTGCTGATGATGCGGTGCTTCTTGTGGCCGAAGTGGGATGGCATCTGGCGCGAGCCTGAGGCCGGGTCGCCTTCGCGAGCCATGAAGCCGGTGAAGATTTCTTCGGTGGTGACGCCGAGGCCAAGCACGAAGGTTAGGTCGCGATAGTGGCAGATGCTCCAGTCTTTGCCGGCGCGGAAGACCATGCTGGCGGCGGTGAGCGCGGCTTCGTGGCCGGGGCCGGAGATCTGGAACGTGCCGCCCTTGGACTGGCGCAGTATGATGGCGCACTTGTCCTCAGTTTTGCGCGAGGTGACCATGTTGCGGTATGCGCTGAGGACCTGTTCGTTGGTCAGGCCACGCGTGTCTTTTCTGGCGGCTGTCTTGGCCATGGCGATCTCCGGTATGGCTGGATTGTGGCCGTTGCCGGCGGGCGGGTCAAGTTTGGGAAGAAACACTTGACCACCAAAGCGCCAGGACGCCAATGTAAAGCTATGGACTTCAACGAGCTGATCAACAACGGCTGGGCGCGGCATGACAAAGAGACCGCCGTGGTGGCCGGCGAGCTTGAGGCCCACGTTGCGCTGGCCAGCGACGCGGGCAAGGCCGTGCAATTGATCACGCTTGCGGTGCATACGATCGGCAGCCATGGACGTGAGTGGCGGCGGGCCGCGGCGCTGGCCGAGCGTGTGGTTGCCGCGCTGCCCGAAACCGCCGAGCTTGCGCCGGCGTTGGGCAACCTTGCGGTTGCGCGCTTCATGGCGGGCGATTACGCGGGCGCGCTGGCAAGTGAGTCGCGGTCGGTTGAGCTGACCGATGTTGAACCGGTGTCGATGATGGCGCGCACGCGCATCTTGATCGCGTCGGCACTGGTGGACGCCAAGCGTCTCGATGAAGCCGCGCGGGTCTACAACGCGGCGGTGTCGCTGGCGCGGGCGCAGGACGAGAAGCTGGCGTGCGACCGGGCAATCGCGGTGACCAGCAACAACCTGGCCAGCGAATTGATGACCAGAGAATCGCGCACCGACACCGAGAACGCGCTGATGCTGGCCGCCGCCGAAAACGCCCGCGAGTTCTGGGTCAAGTGCGGCACCTGGGAAAACGAAGAGCGCGCCGAGTACCTGCTGGCATGCGTGCACAACAAGCTGAACCAGCCAGGCAAGGCACTGGAGCACGCGGCGCGGGGGCTGGATGTCATCGCCAAGAACGGCGAAGAGGTTGTGGACGAGGCATTCCTGAACCTGGCCAGCGCGGATGCCTGCCGCCTGCAGGACAATCGCGAGGGCTTTGACCGCATGCTGGCACGCGCCGACGAGTTGGCCGGCGAGTGGACCGATCAAGGCCTGAAGGACTGGTTCGCTGCAGAGCGCGCCAAGGTGCAGTGGTAGGGCGCTACTCTTTCAGCCCCGGTGCGCGCGGCAGGGGCTTGTAGTCTTTGCTTTGGCCGCGGGCGATGCTGAGTGTCTTCCAGTCTTTGCCCACCTGCGCGCGCGCCAGCGTGACCATCTGGCCCACGTGATACCCGTAGTGCCCGACCTGCCGGATCAGCGCATCCAGCACCAGCATCGGCTCGCCGCGAATGGTGACTTCGCGGGTGACGTCGCCGACTTGCAGGGACTCCAGCGTGTCGAGTGTCAGCTTCCAGCCGGCTTGCCAAAGTTGGCGAACCTGCTGGGGTGTCTCGGTGGCGGGTTCGAACTCGGCGTCGCGCTTGCGCCACGGCTTGTCGCCGTCCTCGGTGAGAAAGTTGGTCCAGCGCGAAAGCATGTTGCCGTGCAGATGCTGGACGACGATGGCGATGCTGTTGGCCTGGTCATCGGTGCGATGAAAGAGCTGGGCCGGCGTGACGCGGTCAAGCACGCCATCGCCGAGGCCCTTGATCTGTCGCATGCGGGCAACGATGGCGCGCAGCAGGCTGTGTGCGATCACGCGCGGGCCCTTTGCAGGACGCTGCGATGCCTGAACCAGAGTGCGCCGGTGGCAAGCGCCAGCAATGCCAGCAGCGCGTGTCCGCCGGTGCCGGCGCCTGTCGAGCAGTCATTGCGGTCTTCGGGCCGGTGATAGTCGTTGAAGTAGCGGTCAAAGTTGATGGTGGCGTCGGCGCCCTGGCCCGCGCTTTCGCGGACCTGGAGTGTGAGTTCGATGGTGCCGCTCTGGGCGCCGTACTTGTGGGTCAGGTCGATATAGAACCTGTCGTCGTCGTTGGCGAAGGCGTGGAAGGTGAAGTCGAGAATGCCGTCGGCGCCGTTGTCGGTGCGGTTGGTCAGGATGTCTTTGTCTGAATCCAGCACGCGCACGCGCGGCGGGGCAGAAATGCCGCGGGCGATGATGCGGATGTCCAGCGAATTGTCCGCGCCGTAGTCGAGGTCAATGCGGTAGCGCGCGGTTTCGTAATCGCGCAGGTAGGTTGAATCTTCGTACTCGAGAAACGTCTGGGCGCTAAGCGACGCCCCTCCCACCGCCAGCATCAGAATCAACCAGAGCCGTGCCATGTTGCGCTCCTTCTCGCCGTGCGAGCGACCACACGCAATGCATTATAACACATCGCCGCGCCGGATGCTTTCAGGGTGCGGGCGATGGTTCGCAATCAATGCATTCAGCGGGAGTTGCGTCGACCGGCGTTGCCCCCAGCAGTTCCGCTACGGCTTGCTCGGGCATGCCCCGTTTCACATTTACCAGCTTGCCATCCTTGAACATCGCGACGAACTGGCGGGCGTTGAAACCCGCCGGCAGTTGAGCAAGCAGTTCTTCCGGCGCGTGACCAGTGTACGCGCAGGCGACGACCAGCGTGCCCGATTCTACGGCTTCGCGCACAGCCGGCACACCTTGCAGTCGCTGTACCAGCGACGGGCAGGTCCATCAGTGCGGAGAGTTGTCGACGGCCAGCACGAGCGGCACGCCGAGTTCAGCCGCCGTCTGCTGCGCCTGGGCATAGTCGCCAGTGATCAAGCCGCCCGCGGCGGGGCGCTCTTTCCACCAGAAGATGTAGCCCAGGAAGGCCACAAGGACCACAGCCATGAAGATCCATGCGATGTTGTCGATGAGGTGCTTCATGTGTTGCTAACAGGACCGGCATGGCGTTTATTCCGCCATGGTCCGGACCTACTTCTTGCGGGCCTTGGCGGGTGCCTTCAGTGTCTGGGCATGAGTGAAGCTGGCTTCAACCCAGCGCGAGAGCTGCTTTGCGGTCTTGAGTGCCTCCATCGAAACCAGCACCCAGCCCGGCTGCGCCTTGCCCGCGTGCGTAAAGGCGCTGCAATGCTTGAGCTCAAGGTGCTTCTTGCGCGAGTCTTCGTCGCACAGGGCGATCAATCCGTCGTCAACGGCGCCGATGAAGGGGTGGCCATTTAGCACGTACACCCTGCCGCCGAAAAGGTTCTTCTCGGTCCAGCCGGGTTTGCGCTCAAGCACATCCTTCACCCGTTCGAACAAACGCTCGTCATATGCCATGGAGTTCTCCGCGGGGCATTATCCGCCGCCGCGCGTTTCGCACAAGTGAACTGTGATCGATCTGTTGAAGACTCTGCAGACACGGCACGCCCAGGCGGACGTGCCGCGGTTGCACCGGGCCGGCAGACATCAACTACCCTGCGGCGGCTGACCCAGGTAAGGGCCGGGTTTGGGCTTGGGGGGCGGAGGCGCGTAGGGACTCTCCCCCGAAAGGCCGTCAAATTCCTGTGGCTCATTCATCGCAGGCGGCCGCGTCCCCGGCGGAACATACTGTTGCGGCGCATAGCTGCGGGTGGCCGGCGGGGCGCCTTGGGCCGCAGGCGGGTACGCCGCGGGCTGGCCCGGGTACTGTTGCTGCGGCGGGTACTGCTGCGGCGGATACGGGGCAGCGCCCGGAGGCGGGCCGTGGGCACCGGGGGGCGGGCCGTGGGCACCGGGGGGCGGCCCGTAAGCCTGTGGCTGCCCGTACGCGCCGGGTGGCGGGCCCATGTAGCCGGGCCGCAGGTGGTCAGGAATCTTTTCCCGGGTGGAGTGCCAGAACCACCCGACGGCAACAACAAAGAAAATACCGAACACCAGAATCATCCAGATCCACCAGCCGCCGCCTGTGCTGTCCGAAGACGAACTGCCCGAAACACCGGGCACGGCGGTGCCGCCGAGATGTTGCTCAATCATGGCGTCGGTCAAGCTGCCGGGGTGACCACGCCACAAGATTGTGCCGTCGGCGCTGATCAGGAAGGCATTGGGGATGCCCCTGACGCCATAGCTGCGCGAGGCACTGCTGGACTGTGCGGTGCCGTAGGTGACTCCTTTTCTGTTCAACCATGGCTCAATGACACTGGGGGTTTCGTTGCTCACGGCAACGATGGTCAACCCGCGCGCGCTGTACTTGCTGTGAATCTCGTTCAAGTGCGGCACGGTTGACGCGCAGGGCCCTCACCACGTGGCCCAGAACTCCAGCAACACGGTGTGCCCGCGCAGGCCGGCAATCGATGTCGCGCTGGCTGGCAGGTTCCAGCTTTTCTCGAAACGAAAGTCAGGCGCCGCCCGGCCAATCTCCTGCGCGCCCAGGCTCGAGGCGGCAAGCAGCATCAGCGGCACAAGCATCAGGCTAGAGGGTTTCACGGCTTTACCTCGAATCGAAGGCTCTACACTCAGCATACTACATCAAACATCCCGCTGCCCGATTCCAATCCACTGCTGTTTGTGGAAGCGCCGGGAAGCCCTAAGCCTTGGTTTCCCAAGGTGGTACGTCGCTTCCGGTTTCCGGGTTCGGCGAGTCTCTGGTGATCGCCCACGGAGGCTGAATCGCCTGCGTTTCGGCCGACGCCTTGCGCGGAGCTTCGGGCGGCTTGGGCAACTCCGCCAAGGCCACCGGCGGAAGGTCTGGCGCTAGCACCGGTGTCGGCACAGGACTCACGGGCGATGGCCGCGGGGTCTTGCGGTTCAGCAGCATCCAGCCGGCAAAACCGATCACACCCATCACTACCAGCACCATCAACACGGCCGCGACCGGGCTGGCGCCGCCTTCGCTGCCTGTTGTTTCGCCGGCGGAGTCTTTTGGCTTGGTGGCGACGCTGCCTTCCACTGTTCGCAAGAGCAATCGTAACGCCTGCCGCGCGTGCACCTCGGCGTGATTGACTGAGTGCACGCCTATGCGAATCGGCTGGGTCAGCGGCAGGTCCACCCAGGCAATGACCTGGGACTCGGCGTGGTTGGTGCGCATGCCGAAGACCTCCAGTTCGTTCCACTTTTCGCGGATGATGGACGCGTTCAGGTCATCCGGGAACTTGGGCATGTCGCCGGGGTACACCGCCTTTTCAAGGTACGCGATGCCCAGCAGCACATTCAGCCCGCGCGCGCCCTCAGGGCTGCCCGCGAACACGTACTGCGGGCGCGGCCCCGGCACGGGCAATTCCCCGGCAAAGGCTTTGAAACCAGCGGGCGGCTGAAAGGAAAAACCGTTCGGGTCATCGATACGCTGTGCCGACAACGACAGTGGCAGGAGAAGAACCATGAACAGGATGGCGCGCATCGCCGGATTCTAGCTTGGTGCGCAAGCTGTGCCGATTGGCTGGTCGATGCGCACACGCCGCCAAGCCTCAAGTCTGCAGCACGCCGGTCTTGTATTCGGGCAGGTCGGGGTTATTGGCGCTCATGCTGATCGCCTGAATCAGCGCCCCGCGCGTTTCTTCAGGCTCAATGATCGCGTCCAGCCACAGGCGGGCAGCGCCATACGCCGGATGCATCGCGTCGGTGTAGCGCTTGCCGATGTCGGCCAGCAAGGCCTTGGCTTCCTCGGCGCTGACCTCTTTGCCCTGCGCCTTCATCTTGCTGATCTGCAGCGTCAGCAAGGTGTTGCTTGCCGCTTCTCCGCCCATCACCGCATAGCGTGCCGACGGCCACGCGGCGATGTAGCGCGGCCGGTAGGCGCGGCCGCACATCGCGTAGTGACCTGCCCCGAAGCTGCCGCCGACGATGATGCTGAACTTGGGCACCACGCTGTTGCTCATGGCGTTCACCATCTTGGCGCCCTTGCGGATGATGCCGTTATGCTCAGATTCCGGCCCGACCATGAAGCCGTTCACGTCATGCAGAAACACCAGCGGCACGCCCATCTGGTTGCAGTCCATAATGAAGCGCGCGGCTTTGTCCGCGGCGTCGTGGTAGATCACGCCGCCGGTTTCCCAGGGCTTGTCCTTGTGGCGGATCGTCTCTTTCTGGTTGGCGACAATGCCCACGGCCCAGCCGCCGATGCGGGCGAACCCGCAGACCAGCGTCTTGCCGTAGTCGGGCTTGTACTCGTGAAACTCGCTGGCATCGACGATGCGGGCGATCACCTCGAGCATTTCATAGCCGGCGTAGGGGCTGACCGGGATGATGCCCCGCAGTTCACGGGCATCATAGGCGGGCTCGCGCGAAGCCTCGCGGTTGAAGGCGGCCCGGGGGCGTGTGGCATACATGCCGACCAGGGAACGAATCTTGTCGATGCACTCTTCGTCGGTCTTGAGCACGTAGTCGGCTGTGCCTGACTTTTCGGCGTGCACGCGCGCGCCGCCGATCTCTTCGTTGGTGACATTCGCGCCCGCGGTCTTGGCGGCTTTGGCCAGCGCCGCGGCGGCCAAATACATGCCGCTGCCCTCAGTCATCAGCACGGTATCACACAGCACGGGCAGGTATGCGCCGCCGGCAACACACAGGCCCATCACGGCGGCGATCTGCGGGACGCCGGATGCCGAGATGCGGGCCGCATAGTCAAAGACCTTGCCGAAGTCGTCCTTGTCAGGAAACACTTCGTCCTGCAGCGGCAGAAACACCCCGGCGCTGTCCACCAGGTAGACCAGCGGCAGGTGGTTCTCCATTGCCACGCGCTGGGCGCGCAGGACCTTCTTGCTGGTCATCGGGCAGAAGGCGCCTGCCTTGATGGTGCTGTCGTTGACCACCAGCATGCAGTCGCGGCCTTGTACCTGGCCCACGCCCGTGATCACGTTCGCGCTGGGAATGCCCCAGTCGTCGTACATGCCCAGGCCGCCATACAGGCCGTACTCAAGCCAGCCGCTGTCTTTGTCGAGCAGTCGCGCCACGCGCTCGCGCGGCGGCAGCAGTCCTGCCTCTTTCTTCTTGGCGATGGCCTTGGCCCCGCCACCGTCGCGCAGCCTGGCCGAGCTCTTGCGGTGGCCCTCGCAAAGGGCGTCCATGGCTGCGACGTTGGCTTTGAAGGCTTCGCTGTCCATGCGGGCCTTGCTGACCTTGTTGGGGATTCGGTCGGCGGGAATCTGAAACGCCTTTGCCTTGTCTGCCTGCGCCATGGAAGCTCCGTGAATCGGCGGAAGATAGCGGACGCGTCGCCCCACTGAAAGGGCCCCGCCCCTTTGCGTTTTGCCCTGCCGCGTTTTGCCTTGCATGCAAGCGTAGTCGCAACCAATGTTGCGCGCGATGGGTGCGCTCCCCCAACAACACTGGCACGCCATGCCGGCCGCCGACGTGCTGCGGGCACTTGATGCCGATGCCGGGGGACTGACCGCCGCGCAAGCCGACGCGCGCATGGCAGCCCATGGCCCCAACGAGTTGCCGTCCAAGCCGCCGCCACCCTTCTGGTGGGTGTTCATTCGCCAGTTCAACAGTCCGCTGATTTACATCCTCGCCGCTGCCGCGGTCTTTTCAGTGGCCATCGGCGAGTTCACGGACGCCGGATTTGTCGTTGCTGTCATGCTGGTGAACGCGATCATCGGCAGCATCCAGGAAGCCAAAGCCGAGAAGGCATCCAGCGCCCTGCAAAAACTCATCGTGACTCGCGCCACCGTCGTTCGCGACGGCGAAAGCCTTGAGCTTCCGGCGCGCGAACTGGTGCCCGGCGACGTCGTCTGGCTCGAAAGCGGCAACCGCGTGCCCGCCGACATCCGCCTGCTTTCAGCCCACGGCCTGGAAGCCGACGAGTCGCTGCTGACCGGCGAATCGCTGGCCGTGAGCAAGAACTCCGCATGGGTCGGCCACGATCGCGCCACGCTGGGCGACCGTCGCAACATGTGCCACGCGGGCAGCGTGGTGGTGCGGGGCCGCGGCCGCGGCGTCGTGGTTGCGACTGGCGGCACGACCAGCGTCGGCGCGCTTGCGTTGGACGTTACCGGTCGAGAAGCCGGCAAGCCCCCGCTGCTGGTGCGCATGGAAAAGTTCACGAAGTTCATCGGCATTGCGGTGCTGGCGTCGGCGGCGCTGGTGGCATTGCTGGGCGTGCTGATCCAGAACAAGAGCTGGGGCGAAATGTTCATGGCCGCGGTGGCGCTGGCGGTAAGCGCGATTCCCGAGGGCCTGCCGGTGACACTGACGATTGTGCTGGCGATTGCGACCTCACGCATGGCGCGACGCGGCGTCGTGGTGCGCAAGCTGGCGGCCGTCGAGGGCCTGGGCAGTTGCACCATGATCGCCAGCGACAAGACAGGCACGCTGACGGCCAACGAGCTGACCGTCAAGCTGGTCATGCTGCCTGACGGTCACGAAGTCGAAGTCAGCGGCGTGGGCTACGCGCCGACAGGTGAAGTCAGCGGCGAGGTTGACCCGGCGTTCATTCGCGCCTGCGTGTTGTGCAACGAAGGCACGCTGCACCGCGCTGAAGACGGCTGGCACTGGCGCGGCGACCCGACCGACGTTGCCCTGCTGGCGCTGGGCCAAAAGGCAGGCGTGACGCGCGAAGGACTTGAGGCGGCGCACCCCCTGGTCAACCAGATCCCGTTTGAGCCCGAGCACAAGTATGCCGCGACCTTTCATCGCGACGCCGGCGACACGCTGTGCTGCGTCAAAGGCGCCCCTGAGCGCGTGCTGGACATGTGTACCTGGGCGCGCAAGGGCGGCGACCCCGCCAGGCAAGCCATGGCCGACGCGGCGGCGCACCTTGCGGCGCGCGGCTTTCGTGTACTGGGCATCGCCGACGGGCATGGCCAGTCCGTGGATCAGGCTGCCGCGCCGCCCGAGCCAAAGGGACTGCGCTTTCTGGGCTTCGTGTGCATGATCGATCCATTGCGCGAGGGCGTGAAAGACGCTGTCGCCGCGTGCCGCAAGGCGGGCATCACCGTCGCGATGGTCACCGGCGATCACCCGGTCACCGCGCTGGCGATTGCGCGCGAACTGGGCATGGCGGATGCGCGCGATCAGGTGCTTTCCGGCGGCGAGATCGAGAAACTCTCGCCCGACGAACTGCAGCAGCGCATCGCCGTCACGCGCGTGTTTGCCCGCACCAGCCCGCAGCAGAAGCTTGCCATCGTCAACGCCGCCCGCGCAGCCGGGCACTTTGTCGCTGTCACCGGCGACGGCGTGAACGACGCGCCCGCGCTGCGCGTTGCCAACATCGGTGTCGCCATGGGCAAAAGCGGCACCGATGTCGCACGCGAAGCCGCCGAGCTTGTAATCAGCGACGACAACTTTGCAACGATTGTGGCCGGCGTTGAGGAAGGCCGCGTCGCGTACGACAACCTGCGCAAGGTCATTTTCCTTCTTGTGAGCTGCGGCGCCGCCGAAGTTGTTCTGGTGCTGCTGGCGGTTGCCGCCGGTTACCCGTTGCCCCTGCTGCCGGTGCAACTGCTTTGGCTGAACCTTGTCACCAACGGTATTCAGGACAAGGCGCTGGCGCTTGAGCCGCGTGAGGGCGACGTGCTGGACCGCAAGCCCAAGCCGCCCAATGAGCGCATCTTCAACCGGTTGATGATTGAGCGCGTGCTGTTGTCAGCCGCGGCCATGGGTGTCGCCGGTTTTGCGCTGTTCAAGGTGCTGCTGGACAGCGGCATGGAAGAGTCGATGGCGCGCAACATTGTGCTGGCATTGTTCGTGCTGTTTGAGAACGTCCACATCGGCAACGCGCGCAGCGAAACGCGCAGCCTGTTCACAGTCTCGCCGCTCAAGAATCTGTGGCTGGTGGCGGCGGCGTTGGGAGCGTTCGGCCTGCACTTTGCGGCCATGCACATCCCGTACATGTCGAACTTGCTGGGCGCATCCCCGCTGGACCTGCGGACATGGGCCACACTGGCCGCCATCGCGCTGGGCCTGCTGGCAGTGATGGAAGTACACAAGCTCGTTCACCGCATTCTTGCGCAAGGGCCGGCGCGCGCGTGAAATGACAGGGCGCACGCCGGGGACTCCCCGAGAGGACAACATGGAACCCGAAGCTTGGACCAGTGTCGGAACGCCGCTGATTGAGCAGGACGCCGAGTATCTTGAATCGCTGATTTCCGCCCACGGCTACCCGACACGCGTGCGCGAACTTTCCGAGAGCCCGCAGGCCGAATTGGGACGCAGCTTTGCCGTGCAGGTCAAGGCCATGCACCACCGGTTCGCGCTCGAGATTCGAGCCAACGAATTTCCTGAGCCCGGCGACAAACAGTCCGAAGAAAGGGCCGAAGTTGCCGACGCCAGAACCGGAAAACGCCTGCGCGTCGCCAAGCCGCTTGGTGCAGCCGTGGTCGGGGTGCTGGCCGGCATGCGCGTAGGCGCCAAACTGCGCGGCGGAGCACTGGCCACGATTGGTGTCGGCGCATTGTTGGGTCTGATCTGCGCCGTCGCGGTAATCTTCATGGGCGGAAGTGAAAGCAAGCCCGGTGAAACCGCCGAAGTCGCCAAAGATGACCAAAAGCATAACCCGAAACGTTAAGGCCCCGCCGCCGGGGCCACTCGGTCTGCCTACCACCACAGCCGGGGCCGATGCGCGCCGAGCCGCGCCAAGTATAATGTCCGGTCGATTCGAGCTTTTGGAGCACTGCCGTGAATTCGCAAGGATGGTCCCGAGTAGGTCTCCCGCTCAAAGAACTGGACGCAGAGTTTCTTCGCGACCTGATTCATTGCGCCGGCTATCCCGCACGCCTGGAGCGCCTGACGATCCCCGCCGAGATTGAACACGGACGCGACTGGTGCACGCTGGTGCGGCACGAAGACCTTGACGTGGCCATCGCAATTCGCGACCGGAACTTCGACGGGCCCACGCGCCGACCCACCAAGCGCTGGCGGCTTACCGGCCTGCTGCGCCGCCGCAAACCCGCGGCATAACAGTCGCTATTGCACGACGATTGTAAACGCGCGTGTTGCTGCGTTTCCGGCCGAGTCCCTGACCTGTACGGTGAAGTTGTATGTTCCCGGGGTCAGGGGCGTGCCGCTGATTGTGGTCGCGCCTGAGTCCGTTGCGGCACTTGCGACATAGATCGGCGCGCTTGCCTGCGCCGCAATCTCTGTGCAGGTGAACAGCTCGCTGCCATCGGCGCTGTAGCAGATCGCTTCGTACTGCTGGCCGCCGGTGATTGCGAATGCCGTGCCGGCCTGGCTGAAGATGTCGTCGAAAGTGCCGCCCGCGGGGCGGGCGTACTCACGTGCCGTGCCGTACCCGCGCAGCACGACGCGCCGCGCATCCAGGCTTGCGTCGCCCGCAGTCAGCGTGCCGTCAAATGTGCCCGATGCGGTGACCTGTGCCAGCGTCACGGGCGAGCCGCTGGTCCACGTCGCGCTCAGCGGCATCGGAAATTTGTGCACGCGCGGCGCACTGCCCACTTTTTCGACCAGGTACGGCGTGCCGGTTTCCCAGTCCACGAGCATGGTCTCGCAGTTCTGGCTGCCGCCCGGGTACACGAAGAAGTACGTGTCGTGGGCGGCTGTCACAATGCTGCCCGGCGCGGACGGCACTGTCGGCTCTGCAACCCGGTGAATGCGGCAGTTGGTGCGGTTGATCGCGTTGTCGCCCACGTCGCCGATGTAGATGTAGTCGACGCCGCCCGGGCCGGGGCCGAGCGCAATATCCTCCCAGTCCTGCGCCGTCGTGCTGAGCTGATAACTTTGCAGCACATTACCCTGCGCGTCGATCGCGTAGAACTCTGGCGCTGCGCCGCTGTCATCATGCACCCAGAACACGCCGGGCTGGCTGCGGCTTGCCACCATGCCCGAAACCTCGGAAAGCCGCCCGCCGCCCAGGGACTGGTCCAGGTTGCCGGAAAAACTGAAGGCGCCCCAAGTCAGCGAGTTGTTCTTGCCGTCAAGGGTCAGGCCCGGGGGCAGGGTGCCGATAGAGACGCTCCATGTGTACCCGATGCCGCTGCCGCCGGTGGCATACAGGTTCTCGGCATAGGGGCTGACCGTTGAACCGCCGGGCAGGCTGAACGTGGTGATGACCAGCGGGGCGTTGTTCAGCACAACGATGGAAAACGCCTGCGTGTGCACGAATGTCCCGAAGGTCAGCGAAATCTCAAACGGAAAGTTGCCGACGACGGTTGGTGTCCCGCTGATCTGCCCCGAGCCGGCTGCGCCTGTCAGCGACAAACCGTTCGGCAGGGCGCCGGACGAAACGCTCCAGAGCAGCGTTGGCTCGCTTGAGTTCGGCCCGATGTACGCCAACTGCTGCGTATACGGCAGGATCAACCCGGCATCGGCCAGCAAGCCGGGGGTGATCGAGTACAGGATCGTGCCGACGGACCCGGACTTGGATTGTTCGGCATCATCGCCGCAGGCAGCCAGCACGATAGCCAGCAGCATGGCAACGGGCATGAATCGGCGCATGCGTCCTCCTGCACTATGGTAGCGCGATCGGGTCATCGTTCGCGTGCTGAATTCTATGGATTCACGGCGATGGCCGGTACATGGCTGCAATTCACGAAATCGAAAAGGGGGGTGCCCAAGTCCCTGCCGCGCTCCCCGAATCGGCCCTTCGTTGCTCAGGCCGCCGGCAAGTCCGCGCGCCGGATAATGCGGGTCTGGTGGAAAGCTTTCATGGTGGTCGGGTAGATTTCAGTCAGTGCCACGCGTCGGCCGGGCTCGACGATCATGCTCATGTGCTTGCGTGTGATGTCGTTGGGGTGCTGCAGCCCAAGCGCCCGCACAATCATCATCACGTCGTGGTGAATTGCCTGCATGTAGTTGGAAACGCGCACACTCTTGCTTTCGGGGTCAAGGCCCCGCGTCAGCCACCGGCTCTGGGTCGCAACGCCGGTCGGGCAGTGGTTGGTGTTGCACAACAGCGCCTGGATGCACCCCAGGCTGAACATGAAGCCGCGCGCGATGTGGCACAAGTCAGCCCCCAGCCCCAACGCGATGGCGGCGCTGGCCCCGGTAACAATGCGGCCGCTGCCGATGACTTTGACCTTCTGGCGCGCACCCTCTTCGCGCAGCACGTTGTCGGTGATGACCAGTGCCTCTTGCAGGCTGATGCCCATGTGGTCGGACAGCGACATCGGCGCCGCGCCCGTGCCGCCCTCAGCGCCGTCTATGATGATGAAGTCCGGCCCGTCGTCGTGGCCGGCGATGTAGCGGGCGACCTCGCGAATGAACTCGTCGCCCCCGAGCACGCACTTGAAGCCTGCGGGTTTGCCTCCGCTCAGGTCACGTACCCGGTTCAGGAAACGCATCATGCCGGGCACGTCGTTGAACTCGGCGTGGCAGTTGGGGCTGTGGCAGTCCTCTCCCATCTTGATGCCGCGAATGCGTGAGATCTCGGCAGTAACTTTTTCCCGGGGCAGCACGCCGCCTTTGCCCGGCTTGGCGCCCTGCGCCAGTTTCAGGTACACGGCCTTGACCTGGTCGCGCGATGCGACGGCCTTGAATTTTTCTTCGTTGAAGGTGCCGTCTTCGTTGCGGCAACCAAACTTGCCGGGCCCGATCTGGTAGAACAGGTCGCCGCCGCCGGCGATGTGGTAGTCACTGACACTGCCTTCGCCGCTGCTCATGTACCCGCCGGCAAGCTTGGCGCCCTTGCTCAGGGCCAGCACCGCGTTTCGCGACAACGCGCCGAAGCTCATGCCGCTGATGTTGGCGATGTACTTCACTGCGTATGGCTTGAGGCGGTTGGGCCCCAGAATCACCGGCTGCATTTCGTCGCTGGCGTGCAGGTCGGGCGTGGGAAAGGGTGCGGGGTTGAACTTGATGACGCCCGGCCCCTCCTGGTCAACCTGTGTCCCGAAGGGCACCGTGTTGCTCAGGCCCTTTGCAGCGCGGTACGCCCAGCTGCGCTGCAGCCGCGTAAACGGTCGCTCGGAAAGGTCGCTGGTGACGATGTACTGACGCAGCGGCGGGCCGAGCTTTTCGGCGATGTAGCGGAAGCGACCGAAGAACGGAAAGTTCCGGATGATCGTATGCTTGCGCTGAAACACGTCCCACAGGGTGCTGAACGCTGTGTAGCCGCCAATCGCAATCAGTAACCACGCCCACCAAGGCAGCATGCCGGTCTCCTTGCAACATTGCCGATGTGCGGGCAGCGCCCAGTATGTGACGCCCGCGGTTGGCGATTGTGGATTGCGGACAGGCGATTGCCTACGCCCAAGCTGAGGGCTTGAGGTTTGAGTGGCGCTCAGCCGTTCGTGCGGGGCACGCGATCAGCGTTCTCGTTGATGGCTGCATTGAGCAGTTTGACGAACTCCTGGCCGCTGAATGGTTTGGCGAGGAACGCGTAGATGCCCATCATGACGGCGCGTTCCAGCTCGGCGGGGTAAATGTCGCCGGTCAGCAGGACGATTGGTGTCGAGCGATGAACCATGGACTGCCGCACGGCGGCAATGACGTCGATGCCGGTTCCGTCCGGCAGGTCGTAATCGACGATCACTACGTCAGGCGCGTTCTGGGTAAGGATCTTCTCTGCTGATTCCAATGAGTTCACACGCAAGCTGGTCGCACCGACACTCTCGACCAGTGCCTCACAGCGAGAAGCGGAATCGGTGTCGTCCTCGATGATCAGGACGACGGACTGGCGGGCGCGAGTATCGTGCATCGGTGTGGCTCCGTGGCGGTGTCAGCAGAAAAGGTTGTCAATACACGGCGTATTGTCCAGTGCCATGTGTGGTTTGACACAACGGTGACAAATACCATATCGGACTATTGTCACTTACTGCTCTAAACTCGCAAATTCAGGGGCTCCGGAGAGACTTTTCAACGGCAAGCACCGCGGTGCCACTGAGTCATGAATATCACGCCATCGTCATTAATACAACAATACGAGTGATTTTTTATCTCGCAAGGTCTTTTCGTGCGCCGATCCCATAAAGTCACTTCAACAAACAGTTTACACCATACGCTCGATTACGCCAAGTGCATTTGCACTAAATGCACTTCGTTGCAGATCTTGCCCAGCTGTCCTGGGGTCAGTGCCTGCCTTTGGTCGCACTTCGCTTCACACTTCCGTGGGTGCATTTCCACAATCGCTCCATCGGCCCCAACCGCGTGGGCCGCTCTGCACAGCGCCAGAATCAGTTCGTCGCGACCAGCCGCGTGGCTGGGGTCAACAATCACCGGCAGGTGAGTCAGTTCGCGCAGCACCGGCACGCTGGAAAGGTCAAGCGTGTTGCGAGTCTCACGCTCAAACGTCCGCAAGCCGCGCTCGCACAAGATCACATGCGGGTTGCCTGCCAGCAGTATGTATTCAGCCGCGCACAGTAGCTCGCGAATCGTCGCTGCGGCGCCGCGCTTGAGCAGGATCGGCCGGCCCGTGGCAGCGCACGCCCGGAGCAGTGGCACGTTCTGCATGTTTCGCGCACCAATCTGCAGCAGGTCGGCATGTTCAGCGACAGCAGTTGCGTCCGAGGGGTCCAGCACCTCGGTCACGCACGCCATGCCCCGGCTGTGCGCTGCATCGGCAAGCCAACGTACGCCCTGCATGCCGGTGCCCTGGAAATCGTACGGGCTGGTGCGCGGCTTGAACGCGCCACCCCGCAAGATGCGCACGCCGCATGCGCGCGCGTGGTCGGCTGCATCGTGTATCTGGCGTTCGGACTCAACGGCGCAGGGCCCGGCAATCACCTCGTGCAGGCCCGCGCCAATCTGTGCTTCGCCGATGCTGACGACGGTGTGCCGCCCGGGCTCCCATCGTGCAAGACGAAAACTCTCTGAGTCAGGGGCAATGCCGCGCGCGCGCGGCGCCTTCGGTTGATCGAGTTGCGCCGCGCATCCGTGCCGGGCAAGCAGCAGTGCCAGCTCGCGTCCGAGTCGGGCCGGCAATCCCATGCGTGACGCAGCTTCTTCAAGTTCTGCAGCATGGGTGCTTTCGCGTTGCGGGTCGTGAATCGGTCTGCCGGTGACGCGCTTGGCAAGCCCGATATCTGCGGCGACTTTGCCGCGTTGCGCAAGCAATTCGATCAACTGGTTGTCGATGCGGTTGATGTTGGCGCGCAGGGCGCCGAGCACCAGCGCCTCATCTGAGCGCGGAGCCTCAATGGTTCCGGTGGTCATGATCGTTCTTCCTGCCCTGGCGTGCCCGTGTGGGCAACCGAGGTCTCAAGTGGTTTCGAATGTGTCGAGGACTCCGGCACAGCCTGCACGTTTCGGCACAGCAGTCGAAACGTCGTGCGATTGTCGGGCTCGTCCTGCGTGGGACCTTCGACCGGATACAGTCCGGTCGCATTGCCGATGCCGATCGGCCCCAGCACGCCCACGTGGCGCAGCCCGCCGCGCAGAAAAGCCGGCGCCTGGCGCGCGCCGTCGTCAACAAGACGCAGGCGCACGTTGTTGTGGCTCAGCCAGCCGCGGCACTGGGCTGCCACCTGGGGGTGTGCCCAGACTTCGGTGATGTCGCGCCGGCGCGCACCCGGTATGCCCAGCAGGTAATGATCGACACGCAGGGTGGTCTCTTCGAGTGTGGCGAACGGCTGCGCCAGGGTCAGCGCTTCGTGGATTTGGCCGGTGCTGCTGTTGTGAATCGGCAGCAGCAACAGGTCAACCTGGCCGTTCGCGAGCGCCGCGGCTGCATCCGCGAAGCTTGCAAATGGCCAGCCGGTGAATCGCTCTGCCAGCAGTGTCAGGCCCGCGCGTTCCGAGTTTGAGCCGCGCTCGCCCTGGTAGGCGACGCGGTAATGTCGTTGTGTCTCCAGTGTCAGCATGGCGGTGTCTCCGGTTAGATCGTGAACAAAAAGAAAAGGCCCGCTCAAGTGAGCGGGCCAGGGACCGTGTGATGGGAATGCTACCTGATCATCAACACGCCTGCCCGCGCCCACCCGGATAGAGGTAGGCGAATGCAAACGCGAAGATGGCGGTGTGCTTGTTCATGTCAGGGGCAGAACGATAGCGGGTTGCATTGACGGGTCAAGGGTTGGTTTCAGGTTTGGTGACGAATCATGGCTGACTTGTTTCAAGCATCAACGAGGTGCGGCGCTATTTCTTGATCTCGAACTCTTCGTCCTTCACGTTCGTGTCCAGCCTGGTGTCCTTGAACTCATACAGGGTGTAGCCGGCCTCTTCGTCTCCCTTTGCCAGGGGCTCAAGCAGCTTGACGCTGGTGATGGCGCCTTCGCCCTTGGCGAACTTCACCTCGATGCTGGCGATGAATTTCCTGACCGTTTCGTTGCGCGGTTTCATCTCAAGCGTTACCGGCTCGCGCGACTTGATGCTCACATCGTAGTCGTTCTTGAGTTTCGTGAACTCGCCCTTGAACCACGTGAACAGCTGCTTGACGACTGCGTCGAGACCGCGGTCTTCGGACAGCTTGAAGTTCTCAACCTTGTTTGTGCTCTCGCTCCATTTCTTGCCGGTGTCGCCGGTGACGACGAGAATGGACTTGTGCGGCTTTGCGTACTCCCAGCGCACATGGTCTGGTTTCTTGAACACAAAGCGACCGGACGACTCGATCTTGTCGCCGAACAGTGGCAGAAATTTGGTCTGGGTGAAGTTGCCCTGGAAGTCCTTGTGTTCTTTGTGCTCTTTCTCGATGCGTTTAAGCAGGTCGTCCAGCGACTCTTCTTTGGCTTCTTCGGCTTCTTCTTTGTTTTCCTTCGTCTCTTTGCCCTCAGCCGGCGTGGGCGTGCTCTCCTGCGCTGCAATCGTTGCGCAACCTAGCACCAGAAACAAAAGTATGACGGCAATGCGCATATGGGTCTCTCCGGGCCCAGCATAGTAACGCCTGCGCGGAATGCCGGATGGTGCCGAAAATCTGGCGCTTCAATCTTGCGCGTACACCTTGGTGCCCAGCAGTGCGTCCAGCGCGACGATTTCAAGCCCCCGGGCGCGCAGCCCGTCGATTACCACGGGCAACGCTTCCAGCGTGGCGTTACGGTCGCTCGTGCCCTGCAAGCCGGCGCCGTCGTGCAGCAGAATCACACCGCCCGGCTTGGCGCTGTTGACGATGCGCTGGGCAATGCGCGCCGCGTCATTGACCACGGCATCGAACCCGCGCACCTGCCACCCGACTGCCACCATTCCCTCCTGCTTCAGCACGTCGCCGAGCGCCGGATTCTTGAACCCGTGGGGCGCCCGGTACAGGCAGGGCCGGACGCCGGCTGCGGCTTCGATGGCGGCGCTGCAATCGCGGATTTCGCGGCGCAACTTGCCGTGAAGACTGAAGTTGATCCACATGGCGTGCGTGTCACTGTGGTTGCCCAGCGTGTGGCCTTCCTGCGCAATGCGCTTTGCCAGCGCGGGATGCTGCCGTACCCGCGAGCCGACACAGAAGAAGGTTGCTTTCACATCCTTCTCATTCAGCAGGTCGAGCACGCGGGGCGTAAAGTCGGGATCTGGCCCGTCATCAAAGGTAAGGGCCACAGCCTTGATCGGCACGGGCGACCGCCACAGCGTCCGCGCCCAGATCGAGCTGTTCACGTTGAACACAGCCCAGGCGATCACGCCCGCCGCCACGGCCAGCGAAACGCCGGCGCCGACCCAGCACCACGGAAACGAAAGCAACACGAAACTCGCGACAATCGCCGCGACGGCTGCCAGCTTGATGGCGATGGCTTTGAGCACGCGCCCACGCTAGACGACAGCGATGAAAAGAAAAGGCGCCGCAGTGCGGCGCCGCAAGCTGTTGCATCACGAGCATGTCGCGGCTAGTTGGCCTTGGGTTCCTGCTGCTCGTAAATGAACTTGATCATCTCGATCTCGGACTGAAAGCCCTTCCGGAAGACGTACGTAAACTCGTCGACCGCGCGCCGGATCAGGAAGGTACCCATCTCGTTCTTCTTGCTGCGCGTGAACTCTTTCAGCAGTTCTTCGCGGCTGACGTCGCCTACGTCGTAGTCGTTGGCGGTGTCGGCGATCGTGACCTTGACGCGGGTAGGATCGATGTCGATCAGCAGGCGCAGGTTGCCAATGGCGCCATGTTCTTTGGCATTGAGGATGATGCTGCTGCAAGCCTCATCAATCGCAATCACGACCTGGCGGGCCACGCGTGAGCCCAACTGGCCCTCCGCGAGCACTTCACGCACGAAGTCGCGCAGGGGCGCCAGCGAGCGGGTGTCGATTGCTACGTCGAGTTCGCGACGTGTGGTCTGGATCATGGCGTCTGCTTTCCAGTTTCGGGATGTGTGTTCAAGCACACTTCCGCAAAACGATCAGGCAAGGGTGCTAATTATCTTTGCGCTTACAAGTGGATTCGGGGAATTCTCAGTCACATATTCTCTAGATTGCACATGGGCGTATTCTACATTTTTTGCGTTTGACCACCAGTAGCAGTCGCCCAACCCGCCTCGGCCGCTATTTCAACAGCCAGTGCGCGCCCCGCAGTCCCGATATCGCGCGAATCAGCGCCCCACCAGCCTGGCGGCAGCCAGCGTGGTTCTGGCAGAGCGGTCTGGGCCAGGCCCGCCCGGTTCAGTGCGCTGCGCAGGGTGTTCGGAATGCGGCGGTGTGGTGCGTCCTCATGCTCAACGAGCACAAGAACGTCTGCCCGTTTCAAGGCAGGCAGCACGCTGGACTTCACCCCGCGAGTGCGCTGCGGCCAAACCAGGACCACCCGGCCTTGAAATTCCGGCAACGTCGCCGCGGAGTTGCCTTCAATCACTAATGGCTTCTCTGCGTCAAACGCGTTCATTGCCTGCGCCAGCGCGTAACCAAACACGTGGGGTGCCGCCCGCAGCCACAGCACAGGATTGGCCCCCGCTTTGGCCAAACGGTCCGTATCTTTGCCCGGCGTACGCAGAATGGCTTCGTCGGTGACCAGCTCATATCCGGCGGGCACGGGGTCACAGCCGTCGCAGTTGTCGTCGCCCTGCTCGTCTACGCCGTGCACCGGGCAGTGGGATTCGCGGTGAAAACGCGTGATCTTGAGTGCTTGCGCGCCTGGGACGGCCGCCACAATCGCGCACGCCAACGCGGTCTTGCCCGCGTTGGCTGAAGGTCCCGCGACTATCAGGCGCTGTGCCATCATCGTTGCGAGGCTAACAAACCCCGGAAAATCAGGCAGGCCCCGGTTGGCGCGCAACCTGCCCACAACCCACATGTGCCCCTGCACCATACTGCACTTGGGCATTGGTAATCTGCGCCCACGGTTCTAAGAACAAGTCAACTGCCCCCCGGGTTGACGTAAGTGCGCCATGCGGATTCTTCACTTCCGAATCACATTTGCCGTGCTTGGCTTGCTGGCCCTGTTGGCCGGTGCCTTGCTCGACACCACATGGCTTGCCGGGTCAGGCGCCGCCGCGGCCGCGGTTTCTGACCTGATCGGCATTGCCCGGGCCAGAATCCGCCACCCTGAGCCGCTGCTGCGTCTGCTGCGTGCCACATGTGAAGCTCTGCCCTCAATCGGCGTTGCCGCCTACGAGCCGCTGGCAATCGGCGTTGCGGTGGCGGTCGTGCTATACGCGCTGATGGCCGCCGGCCTGGAAACAGTCAGTGTCTCGCGCGGCTTGACGCTGGGCAATGTGCGCGGCGAGTCCAGCCGTCGCGTAATCTCGGCGCTGTGCAGCGTCGCGCTGCTGGGCATTCCGGCTGCACTGGCCTGGGGCCGCTCGCCGCAGTCGGTGATTGGACGAGACGCCCGGACCGTGACGGCAGTGGTCGTTTCGATCGCAATCCTGGTGGCTTTGCGGGGCATGCTGGATGTCGCACTTGAAGTTCGTGCAGCCGGGAAGCGGGCGAGTGCCCAAAACGTTGACAGCTAGAGGCTTGCGGTTACAGTGTGCGATTGCAGCCAGAATGTTACCCCAGCAGCAAACCGGGCGGACAACTGAATCCACACGGACCGATGAGAAGTCGGGAGGCTTGATGTTGACGCAATCGAAAAAGACACCTCTGGGCAAAGTCCTCGTCGGATTGAAGTTCTGCACGGTCGAGCAGGTCAAAGAAGGCCTTACTCACGCCAAGACCAACATGATGATGTTGGGCGAAGCGCTGATGGAGCTTGGTTACCTCGACGACGAGAAACTTGCCAAGGCGCTGGCCAAGCAGCAGGGCGTGAAGTTCGTGCTGCTGAATAAGTATGAGCTGCCGCCGGATCTTGTTGGTTCCGTGGGCAAAGAAATCGTCGAAGAGCACGAGATCATCCCGGTGCAGCGCAAGGGCCGCAACCTGACGGTGGCCACGCACCGCGTGCTGGAGTATTTCGCGCTGGACAACCTGCGCTTTATTCTGGGCAGCGAAGTCGACTGGGTGATGGCGCCCGAAAACCAGATTCGCACCGCGATGAAGAAGTACTACGGCATCGGCGGCATGGGCGACATCGTCGATGGCGAAGGCGAGAACATCAGCTACAAGGATTTCGACGCCTCTGAACTCTCGACCGAAGAGGAAGAGGGTTTTGTCGCGCAGCTTGTGCAGTTGCTGATCACCGACGCGATCAAGCAGCGCGCCAGCGACATTCACATCGAGCCGATGGAAGAAAAGGTACGCATCCGGTACCGCGTCGACGGCGATTGCCAGGAGATGGAGGCGCCGCCAAAGCGCCTGCAAGGCCCGCTGATCCAGCGCGTAAAAATCCTGGCCAAGATGAAGATCGAGGAAAAGCGCATCCCCCAGGACGGCCGCATCAAGACCCGTGTTGAGGGACGCGACATCGACTTGCGCGTGAGCTGCCTTCCGTGCAGCTGGGGCGAGTCAGTGGTCATGCGTATCCTGGACAAAGCCAAGAGCCTGGTGGCCCTGGAAACGCTGGGCGTGCACCCGACTGATTTCGACCGCTTCCAGAAAATCCTGAAGAAGCCCAACGGCATCTTCCTGGTCACCGGCCCCACAGGCTCGGGCAAGACCACGACGCTGTACGCGGCCCTGACTGCACTGAACAAGCCGGACGTGAAGATCATCACGGCAGAAGATCCCGTGGAGTACAACCTTTCGGGCATCAACCAGTCGCAGGTGAATCACCAGATTCAGCTCAGCTTTGCACGCATCCTGCGCGCCATGCTGCGCCAGGCGCCGAACATTATTCTGGTGGGCGAAATTCGAGACCATGAGACCGCCGAAATTGCGATCCAGGCGGCGCTCACGGGTCACTTGGTGTTCAGCACGCTGCACACCAACGACGCCAGCGGCGCGTTGACGCGCTTGATCGACATGGGCGTCAAACCGTTCCTGGTCGCCAGCGCGGTGCAGGCCATTCTGGCCCAGCGCCTTGTGCGTGTGCTGTGCAAGCATTGCAAGCAGCCGCACACACCGGAACCGGCGGACCTGAAGATGGTCGGCCTGAAGCCCGAGAACATCCGGGGCAAGACGATTTATCGTGGCGTCGGTTGCCGCGAGTGCGGCAACGCGGGCTTCCGCGGCCGCATGGGTGTGTACGAGTTGCTTGAGATGAACCCGGCGCTGCGCGAGCTGACGATGAAGCAGGCCAGCACGCTCAAGATTCGCGCCGAGGCGCGCCAGAACGGCATGAGCACGCTGCTCGAAGACGGCGTGCGCAAGGTGCTGCTGGGCACGACCACGATCGGCGAAATCCTGACCATCGCCCATCGAGACGACATCTAGGGATTGAACCCAGGGCAGTTCGGCATGAACAAAGCGCTCCTGACGGGGCGCTTGTTCTTTGTTGACTGGCCCTTTCAATGTTCATAGTTCTTTGGCGGAGGCCATCTATGGCGCACAAGATTGGCGTGATACTTTCCGGTTGCGGGTTCAAGGACGGCGCAGAAATCCACGAGAGCGTGTGCACGCTGCTGGCCCTCGACCGAATGGGTGTCGAGACGATCTGCATGGCGCCCAACATTGACCAGGGCAAGGTAGTCAACCACGTCACCGGCAAGGACGTGCCCGAAAAGCGCAACGTGCTGGTCGAATCCGCCCGCATTGCCCGCGGCAAGATTCGCGACATTGCTCAAGTCAAGGCCGGCGACCTCGACGCGCTGGTGTTGCCCGGCGGCTATGGCGCCGCGCTGAACCTGAGTGACTTTGCCGCCAAAGGTGCCAAGGCCAAAGTCAACGCTGAGGTCGCGCGCCTGGTGCGCGACGTCCACAAGTCGGGCAAGCCGATCTGCGCGATCTGCATTGCACCGGCGGTGATTGCGCGCGTGCTGGGCGACGAGCACCCGGTACTGACGATCGGCAATGATGAAGGCACAGCGGAAGCCATCGAAGCCTGCGGAGCCGTGCACGAGAACTGCGCCGTGCGCGACTTTGTCGTGGATAAGCAGCGCAAAATCGTCAGCACGCCGGCATACATGCTTGGCCCGAGCATCGCCCACGTGGCCGAGGGCATCGAGCGCGCCGTGCGCGAGACAGTGGCCATGATCGGTTAGCGACGCGGAACTAACAAACCATCCACGCCCCAGCCGCCCCGTGTCATGCGGGACGTGATTGGGTATCCTAGGGGCCGCATCAGCAGCTCAGGAAGGTTCTCTTGGCACGTCAGCGCAGCGGCAAGCCAGGTGGCGACGAGCCACCCCCCGCAACCCCGAACCGGGGCTTGTCCCATCTCAATGAGAAGGGCGAGGCTCGCATGGTGGACGTGTCTGCGAAAGAAATCTCGACACGCACCGCCCGGGCGCAGGCTGTCTTGCGCATGAGTACTGCCACGCACGCCGCCGTGGTGCGCGGCACAGGCCCCAAGGGCGAAGTGCTGGGCACGGCCCGCGTCGCCGGCATCATGGCAGCCAAGCGCACGCCCGAAGCCATCCCGATGTGTCACCCACTGGCGCTGAGTGGCGTAGAAATCTCGTTTGAGACCGACCTGCCCGCAGACGCGCAGGGCCGCCCCGGCATCCGGGTGCTGGCCAGCGTCAAGTGCACAGGCGTTACCGGCGTGGAAATGGAAGCGCTGCACGCGGCAACAGTCGCGGCGCTCACGGTTTACGACATGGTGAAGGCCCTGGAAAAGGGCATTGAAATCGAGTCCATCCGCCTGCTTGAGAAGACCGGCGGAAAGGGCGGAGACTGGAAAGGATGACCGCAAAGCCAGTGCCTGCAGAAACCGAAATCATCACCGATGCGTCGCGCCTGAAGCAGGTAGTGGACGAGTTGCTCGAAGCGCCACGCCTGTCGCTCGATATCGAGAGCGACGGCTTTTACAACTACGCCGAGCGCGTCTGCATCGTCACCCTGTCCAGCGAAGAGCTGAATGTCGTGGTCGACACGCTGGCAATCGATGATGCGGCGCAAGCCCTGGGGCGCATTACCGCCCGCGCGGAAAGACCGCTGCTCATGCACTCAGGCCAGAACGATGTGCTGGCCCTCAAGCGCGACTACGATCTCGACTTCGGCAGTGTGCAGGACACCAGCGTGGCGGCCATGCTGCTGGACCTGCCGCAAACCGGCTTGGCGGCACTGGTTGAGGGATACCTGGGCACGCACCTTGAGAAAGAGCTGCAACGCTACGACTGGTCGCGCCGCCCGATTGAACTGCACCATGTAAGCTACCTGGTCAACGACACGCAGCACCTGTTCGAGCTGCACGACCTGATGATCGACGAGTTGCGCAAGCTCGACCTGCTGGACGAGTACGAAATCGAGTGCCGTGCAGTCGCCGAGGCCGAACCGCGCGAGCGCGTCTTTGACCCAGACCGCTTCCGGCGCATCAAGGGCCATGGCGACCTCTCTGAGCAGCAGCGCGGAGCGCTTAAGGCCCTCTACGCGTGGCGCAACGACCTGGCCCGCAGCCTTGACCGTGCGCCATTTCGCATCATCAGCGACAACACGCTGCTGGATATCGCGCGCACGCTGCCAAGCACCCCTGAGGCGATCGGCGCGATGCGCGGTGTCGGCGAATGGCTGATGGCAGAGCAGGCAGGTGCCATGCTTGAGGCAATCCGCAGCGGGCTGTCGAGTCCCGCCAACATGAAACCACCACGGCGAAATGACACGCCCGCACCGCGCATGGACCCTCGGCAGCGCGACACACTGGGGCGCCTTAAGCGCTGGCGAGAAGCCCAGAAACAGACCCGCGGTGTCGGGTTGCAGGCAATACTGCCCTCGGCGGTGCTCAAAGACCTGGTGCTGGCGCCGCCCAAAGACATCGAGCAACTGGCCGCCAACCCCCGTGTCGGCAGCGCCCGCGCCAAGCGGTACGGGGCCGACCTGATCAAGCTGCTGAACGGCCGGCGAGACGGTTAGGGACCGCGTCCATGCTCAAGATTCTCGCGCCTGCCAAGGTCAACTGGTTCCTCGAGGTCCTGCACAAGCGACCCGACGGCTACCATGCGATCGACACAGTCATGCAGACCATCAGCCTGTTCGACGAAATTACCGTCGAGGAGGCTGACTCGCTGACTCTGCAATGCAGCATCGACTTGGGGCCCGCTGAGAAGAATCTTGCCTGGCGCGCAGCCGCCGTGCTGCGCGACGAACACGCCCCCGGCAGGGGCGCACTCATCAAGTTGAAGAAGAACATTCCTCACGGTGCCGGATTGGGCGGCGGCAGCAGCGACGCCGCCAGCACGATGCTGGCTCTCGACCGCTTATGGGGCACGAACGTGGGTGCGGTGCGCCTGCGCGAACTGGTCAGTCGTGTGGGCAGTGACTGCGCCTTTTTTATTGAAGGTGGGACTGCGCGCTGCACGGGTCGCGGCGAAATCGTCGAACCCCTGCATGATGTGGCAGGGGTTGACGTTGTCATCCTGTACCCCGAGGAGGTGTGCCCCACTGGTCCGGTTTACCAAGATGCCAGCAGTCACTTGACGGACGAGAAGGCAAAATGTTACTTATTTCATGTTTTACCGAGCGCCTTTAATCGCACAAAGCTAGCCAGTGCCATTTTCAACCGGCTTCAGGATTCCGCGCTAAGGGTCTCGCCGGGTTTGAGGAACGCCTGGGATCGCACTGAGGCAGGACGCGGCGTGCTGGCGCGCTTTGTCAGCGGCTCAGGGTCGTCCATCGCTTTCTTGATGGAAGACCGTGAGTCGGCTGTGACGTTTGCGGCAAGTCTACAATCGCAGGGCCTGGGGCAGGCCTTCTCCACGGTTACTTTGCCCCGGGGTGCAGTATGGGGATGAAGCAATGCGTGACATCGAAGTCACGGAAGTGCGAGTCAAGCTGGCATCCGAAGACGACGAGAAGTTGCTCGGGTACTGCAGCGTCACGCTCAACAACGCCTTTGTCATCAAAGACCTGAAAATCATCCAGGGTGAGGGCTCGCCATTCGTCGCGATGCCTTCTCGCAAGATCACCGACAAATGCACCCGCTGCGGATACAAAAATCACCTGCGCGCGAAATTCTGCAACGAGTGCGGCGCCAAGCTGCCTGTGAATCGGGCAGAGACGGACGCGCGAGGCCGCGCCAAGCTTCACTTTGACCTTGTGCATCCGATTCGCGGCGAGGTCCGCGAGTACGTGCACCAGAAAATCGTCGAGGCCTATGCAGCCGAAGTTGCCCGTGTTCGGGCTGGCGGCGCGCCTACCGTTCTGGATGAAGGTTAAGAGTCAGTTTGCCCACTTGCCGCGGCCACTGGCCCGGGCTTCATCGCGAAGCTTCGCAAACTCTGAGGCGTGCCGGGTGTTCGGCGCAATGCTCATCGTGTCGGCCCACCCGCTTTCCAGCAGCAGCCTGTTCAGCATGCGGCCGTCCGGCAGGGTCGCGTAGGCCAACGTGCGGTCGTATTTGTCCAGGCGCTCCTGGTCGTATTCCAGCTTCAACTGCGGGTCCTTTTCCAGCAGACTGAACACGTACATGGTGGCTTTGAAGGCCGCGCCCTCGGGGTCGACCTTGTGCTCGCCAAGTTCGTCGCAGTCCACGCCGATCAGCCGAACGCGCGTGCCATCGGCCATCTCAAGCGTGTCACCATCGATCACACGCCGCACGGCAGTATGGCCGCGCAGCTTCTTCGCGGGCGCAGGCAGGTACAGCTTTGGGCGCGCGATGGTTGCCTGTTCAGCGGTCGGCTGCGCATTTCCGCCGCCATACAGCCCGTCCTGCCGCATGCGAACTGGCAGCAGGCCGCTCTGCCACAGCGCAACGCCGGCAACGGCGACCAGGATCACCAGCACCACTGCGGTTGCGCCGGTGTTGATCTTTCCGCGTTGATTCGCGCGTCTCATGCCCACAGTATAGCGGCCGATGCGACAAATGGATCATCGCTTGAGTGGCGCCGTCCACGGTTTACGCCTTGGGCCGCTCGACTACGCGCTGGCGGTGCCCGGCCTGCTGTTCGGCAGCTATGGCATGCCGTTGCTGATTCTGGCGCTGGGGGCGTGGCTGGGATGGCGGTTTGCCGCCGTGGCCGTCATGAGCACGCTGACGACGCTGGCGATTACGACGCCAATGAAGCACTGGGTCAATCGACCACGCCCCGAGCCACTGGAGGCACCCCGCGCACTCAAGTTGCGCAAGTTGGTGAACAACCCCGCGTTTCCATCCGGCGACAGCGCGCAGTCCGGCAGCGTGACAGCCCTGCTGGTGCTGTGCGGCCCCTTTGCCTGGCCACTGAGCGCTGTCTTTTTGCCGTTGATCCCGCTGTGCATGTTCAGCCGCGTATACTTCGGCGCGCACTGGTGGGCCGATACGCTCGGCGGCGCACTGATCGGCGCCGGTGTGGCCATGGCCTATGCAGTTTGGTTCGGCCCTTTCATTGCAGGCTGATGCCGCCGCGCACCCCGTTGCCCCACCGTGTGAGAGCACTATAAGTTCAGGCTTCCGGTGCTGGAGCTAACATGTCTGAGCGCAAGCTGTTCACGTCTGAATCGGTCGGCGAAGGTCACCCCGATAAACTTTGCGACCAGGTCTCCGATGCGGTGCTTGACGCGCTGCTGGCCAAAGACCCGCGCGCGCGCGTTGCCTGTGAGACGGCCACAACCACCGGATTGATTGCGGTGGTGGGCGAGATCACCACCACGGCCACCGAAGTTCTGTCCGGCATCGGCGACATTGCCCGCAAAGCCGCCTGCGATATCGGCTACACGAACGGCGAATACGGCCTGGATGGCAACACCTGCGGCGTCATCGTCGCGGTGCATGGCCAGTCGCCGGACATTGCCATGGGCGTGGACGAAAAGTCTGACCGCGAACAGGGTGCCGGCGACCAGGGCATGATGTTCGGGTACGCCACGAACGAGACACCGGAGCTGATGCCCGCAGCGATCGCGTGGTCCCACAAGCTGACGGCGCGCCAGGCCGAGTTGCGTCATGCGCGCAAGCTGCCGTGGTTGCGCCCCGACTGCAAAAGCCAGGTGACGATTGAGTACGAAGGCCACGAGATCAAGCGCATTCACACGGTGGTGCTCAGCACCCAGCACGCGCCAGAAATCAGCCTGAATGAAATTCGTGAGCAGGTGCTCGAGCACATCATCAAGCCCGTGCTGCCCGGCAAGTTCGTCGACAAGGACACGATCTATCACGTCAACCCGACGGGGCGATTCGTGATCGGCGGCCCCCACGGCGACTCAGGCCTGACCGGCCGTAAAATCATCGTGGACACATACGGCGGCATGGGCCGGCACGGAGGCGGTGCCTTCAGCGGCAAAGACCCCACAAAGGTCGACCGCAGCGCAGCCTACATGGCGCGCTATGTCGCCAAGAACGTCGTAAAGGCGGGCCTGGCAGACCGTTGCGAAATCCAGTTGGCGTATGCGATTGGCGTGGCTGAGCCCGTAAGCATCAACATCGACACGTTCGGAACCTGCACAATCAGCGAACATCGCATCATTGAACTGCTGCGCAGCCACCTGAGCTTCAAGCCAAAGGCAATCATTGAGCACCTGAAGCTGCAGCGCCCGATTTTCTTGCAGACTGCCAAAAACGGCCACTTTGGGCATGAGGGCTTTCCGTGGGAGGCAACGGACCTTGCGCCAAAGCTCAAGAAGGCCAGCGGCGCTTGAGTTTGAGTGAATCTCTTGTGCGGCCCGGCACCCTCTTCCAGTGGGCCGGGCCGCATGAAATTTCTGTGCAATTCATAAGTGCATACGACGGGTTCACTTGGCTCGAAAAAAGCCCCTTGCGCGATTTGACGGGTTTGGATAAACAGTGCGCGCGCTCACGTTAGTGTTCGCCGGGGGGCAAATTCCAGAAAAGGTCTTTCCACGCGCCTTTGACGGCATATATTGCCGCCCTCGGACAGGACTTGTGTCAAATTCGTAGACACCAAACAGGGAAACTAAGGGGACAAACCCATGACTGACAATGCACCGGCTGAAGGCGGAGAGGGTCAAGACATCATGAGTCTCGGCGCCACGCCTGAACTTCAGGCTCACGCCAAGACCATGTGGATGGTCAACATCTTCAACTTCGGACTTCTGTACCTCATGTTTGTTGAAAAGCCGGGCCAGTGGCAGAACCCCTGGTTCATCGGCCAGGTGCGCGCGCTGATTCGGGCGTCACTGTTCAACATGGTCTGCTGGCCAATTGGCGCGTTCTTCGCGTTCAAGGGCTTCAGCGCGGTCGGTGCGGGCAAAGACCCGGTCATCCCGTTCGCGTGCGCCGGCGGCGCGACTGCCGACAGCAAGAAGTAAGCACGGAAAGGCCTTACTTCGACCGGGGACGGGAGACCGTCCCCGGTTGTTGTTTGCCTGTTCAAATCCCTTGACGTCCAACAACGACGCCGATACCCAGCCCCTCAAGCTGCGGTTCTTTCGCTTCTGTTGCCAGGTTCCTGTTACGTTAGCCATTCATGCCGCGACTGAACGTCGATCTCTCGGTCAACGACTACGACCGCGAACTGTTCGCCGAACGTCGCATCGTGCTGGAACTGCGAGAGGGCGAAGGCTTCCAGCACATCGTCTTGAAGATCATCGCCATGGCGCTGTTCCATCACCCGCGCCTGCAGATCGAACCAACCATGGACGACGACGACCGCTATCAGCCGGACCTGCTGATCCGCAGTGATGACTATCGCCCCGAGGTCTGGATTGAGTGCGGGCAAGTGCGCGTCCAGAAGCTCGACAAGGTGACGTTTCGGCACTACGACGCAAGGGTTGTGGTCATCAAGCGCACCGAGCGCGAGGCGCGCGAGCTTCTGGAGCGCTGCCGCGGCGAAGTCCGGCGCCTTGAAGCGATTGAATTCATCGGTTTCGACAATGGCTTCATCGACCGCGTAGCCGACACGCTGACCGGCAAGAACGACGTGATTGCGATCCTCTCGGGGAAGTCGATGCAGCTCGTCGTCGGCGGCAGCACCTTCGAAACTGCGATTCACAGGTATCGGCTGTGAAGCAGGGGCATGCGTCGGCGCAGGCGCTATTCCAGGCGCGCATCACCGCCCCGCGCGCTACACTGTTGGCATGAAACGATTTGCACCACTGCTGCTGCTGCTGACCTGCGTGGTTGCCTTTGCGCAGGACAAGCGCCCGGAGCTGCCAAAGGTTCCGCCGGGGTTTGACGACGGCCGCGCCGAGGTGACCGCCGAAGCCGCCGACGAGTTGATCAGTCCCGAGAGGTTTCCCGGGCGCCTGTTTGAAGAGGCCGACGCGGCCGAACTGGCTGCATTTCTCTTCAGTCATCTGAGCGACGACGAAAAGACGCTGCTCGACACTGGCCTGAAGCTGGAAGGCGCACTGGCCCGGTGCCGCGACGCCGCAGCGGTGGAAGCCGTGCTGGCAAAGCAGGGATTCAGCACCGTGCAAATCTGTGACGCGTTGGCAAAACTGCTCGCGGGTCGCCGGTATTCGCTGCGTGAAAGCGTTGCCTGGTTCTATGCACGCGGCTTCAATTTTCGCGTGCTGCAGTCCGCGCTGAATGGCGAACGCATCGACTGCTTTATGGTGCGGCGCGGTTTGCGTGGACTGGCGGCCAAGGGCACGACCAACGCCGCGCTGTTCGAGAAAGCGTTCTGGGAGTTCAACCTCAAGGACGGGCGGCAGGAACTAGGCGGCCATTACGACGGCGTGCAGTTGATTGAGTCGTTGCTCGCGCTGGGCTGGGGCCCCGCCGAGTTCGCTTCAGCCATGGGCCTGACAGACGCTGCCGCCCTCAAACCTGTGCAGCGCGACCTGATCAGCTGGGGCGACCCGGTTCTCTTGTGGCCCGCGCTTGAGCACGGCATGCCTGAAAGCGACTGGATCAAGGCCGTGCGTGCCTGGTACGCAAAGGGCGGCAAGGGCGAGAACGACAGCCGTATGCTGCCGACAGCGCTGGGCCGGGCCGAGACTGTATCGCGCTGGTTTCGCACCGGCGGGCCGCAGGTCACAGGCGTGTACACTGGCCCCTGGCCCGACGCCAAGGGCCAACCACAGCCGCCCGTGGCAGAACTGCGGGCGATCCAGGAAGGCGATGAGGCCCGCATTGCCGGCCAGCTGAGCGAGACTGTTCGCAGCCATTTCAGCACCCCGGGTGAGACGTTTCTGCTGGTGATTTACGCAGACGGCAGCGGGCGGGCCATCATCCGCAAGCCAAAACGCAAGCCCGTGAATCTTGGCGCCGCAACGCCACTGGGAAACGTCGCCCACACCGACCAGTTGTATGAAGGGCGCGTCAGCATCAAGGGCCGCAGCGCGCTGATGTATGCCGTCTTTACAGGCGGCGAGCCGGTGTCGCCTGCCGAGTTCGAACTCGCCAACCTGGACATCAAAGCGGGCAGCACGCTGCTGGGCGCGCACATCGACGACGGCGTGCAACTGACGCCGATCCTGCTGAAACGGACGTCGCGGCTTGTCGAGGCACCGTAGCCAGGCCAGTTACACGCTCTGCTTCACCGAGGCCAAAGCGCTGGCGAGCGCCGACGCGAACTTCTTGATGTGCTCTTCCTTCACCGTCAGCGGCGGCAGCAGGCGGATCATGTTGGGCCGGTCGCAACCGCCCACGATGATCTTCTGCTCCATCAGGTTCTCAATCACCGGCTTGGCCGGGCACTCAAGCTCAATGCCGAGCAGCAGACCCTTGCCGGTCACCGCCAGCAATTCCGGGATGGAACCCAAAGCGTCGCGCACCACAATTTCCATGGCCGCGGCGTTCTCAACAAGATTTTCCGCCAGCATCACTTCCAGGTTTGCTTTCACAGCCGCCATCGCCAGCGGCCCGCCGCCGAAGGTGCAGCCGTGTTCGCCGGGTGCCGGGGCGTTGGCAATTGCCTCGTTCAGGATCACCATGCCGACAGGAAAGCCCCCGCCCGCGCCCTTGGCGCTGGTGCAGATATCGGGCTCAACATCCCAGTGCATGCCGGCGAACATGGCGCCGGTGCGGCCGAAGCCGGTCTGCACTTCGTCAAAAATCAACGCGGTACCGTTGCCGACGCAAAGCTCGCGCAGCGAGTCGTAGTATTTGCGGCTCGCGATGCGCACACCGCCCACACTGGTAACCGGCTCAAGGATGATGGCGGCGACGTCTGGCCCCATCAGCGCCTCAAGCGTATCGAAGTCACCCAATGGCACGAAGTCAGTGATGTGGCTCAGGTTCTCGGGGAAGTCATCCCGCAGCTTCTGCTTGCCGGTTACGCTCAGCGCGCCGATCGTGCGGCCGTGAAAGCCCGTCTCCATGGCAATCACGCGCGGTCGCCCGGTCGCGCGGCGCGCGATTTTCAGCGCGGTTTCGTTGGCTTCTGTGCCGCTGTTGCAGAAGAACACGGCTGCACTGTGCGGGTATGCGTTCTTGACCACCATCTCGGCGGCTTCGGCGCGCGTGTCGTTGTACACGGCGTTGCTGTAAAAAATCAGTTTCTTGGCCTGCTCGCTGATGGCCTTGACCAGCTTGGGGTGGCTGTGGCCGATGTTGCAGACTGCGTGCCCGGCATACAGGTCGAGATACCTGTTTCCCTTGTCGTCGATCACCCACACGTCCTCGCCCTTGACCACGGTCAGGGGCATCTTGGTGTACGTGGGCACGAGGTACTTGTCCTCGGTCTCGCGGGTGCTCATGCGGGCTCCGACTGGTGCCGGCGAATGGCCGCCGGCAGTTCTTCGATGATGTCTGTGGCCAGAATTCCGATCTCGCCTATTCTGTCGCGGACCATGTCGCCTGCAAGCCCATGCAGGTAAACGCCAAGCTGCGCGGCATCAAACGGGGCAAGGCCCTGTGCCAGCAATGCCGCAATCACGCCCGCCAGCACGTCGCCTACGCCAGCCTTTGCCATGCCGGGATTGCCGGTCGTGTTCACGTACGCCTGTCGCCCGTCGGTGACCACGGTCTGGTGGCCCTTGAGCACAAGCACCACCTTGTTCTTGGCCGCAAACTTCGCGGCGACCTTCAATCGGTTGGCGTGGTCGTCTTTCAGGTCGCCGGGGGCATCCTTGCCCAGCAGGCGAAGCATTTCGCCCGGGTGCGGCGTCAGGATCGGCCAGCCTTGCGTGCGGTCAACATCCTTGAGGCACTTGCAGCCGTCCAGCGCCATTGCGTTCAACGCGTCGGCGTCAATCACCAGCCTGACTTTCACGTCCGGCAGCAGGCTCTTGACCGCCTGGACCGTCTGCGGGTTGGTGCTGATGCCGGGGCCGATCAGCATCACGTGAAACTTCTCGGCGGCTTTCAGGATCTTTGGCGGCGCCATCGCGCTGATCGTGCCGTCTTCGGTTTCGGGCAAGGCGCTGGTCATCACGTTGGGGTCGCGCCCCGCCACAACGGCCGCAAGTCGCCACGGCATGCCGGTTCGCACCGCGCCGGCGCCTGCACGCAATGCCGCACGCGAGCACAGTGCAGCCGCGCCCACCATGCCCACGCTGCCGGCAACGCAGAACACGCGACCGGCATCACCCTTGTGCATGCTGGCCGTGCGCTTCTTGAGCGCCGGCAGTGAAGAGATCAGGTGAACTTCGTCGGCCACGTGTAACCCCAGCTCTCAGTTAGTGCCAGTCGGGACCCGACGGTGCTTCACCCCTTGTCTTCGTCGTTGTAGGTCCATGCGTCTACGGCGCGGCTGTATTCAACCAGCTCGCCGGCCTTGAAGAACAGGCCCAGTTCGCGGGCTGCGGCTTCCGGTCCGTCGCTGCCATGGACCAGGTTCAAGCCGCGCGACACGCCAAAGTCGCCGCGAATCGTGCCCGCCTGTGCGTCGGTGCAGAAGGTCTTGCCCATCAGCTTGCGGCAGTTGTCGATGGCTTTGGGGCCTTCGACACAGATCGCGACCAGGGGTGCGCTGGTCATGAACTTGACCAGTCCGGCATAGAAACCCTTGCCGACGTGATCTTTGTAGTGCTGTGCCGCGAGTTCCTGCGACATCTGCATCAGCTTGAGGCCGACAATCTTCATGCCGGTGCGTTCGAATCGTCCCAGCACGTCGCCGACAAGGCCGCGCTGCACGCCGTCGGGTTTGATGAGGATAAGTGTGCGTTCAATCGCCATGGTCGTCTCCTGTGGCGCGCACCGTAGAAGGGAAGCGGGCAAGTGGGAAGGGGAAGTGTCAGGCATCCGCGCGGTCTGTGACTGACGCGTTGCTGTCCCTGGCGTTCATGCATTCTCATACTGAGTATGAAAAACTTGCTTGAGACCGGGTTCGGGCGGACTATCATCCCCGGTCCCGGCGTTCAGGACCAAACGGCAACGGCCGGAAGCAACAAAACAAACTCGAGACCAGAGAGGACGAAACATGGCTATTCAGGTTGGATCACCGGCGCCCGACTTCAGCGGCGACGCAGTCATCGGCAAGGACATCAAGCAGATCAAACTTGCGGACTTCAAGGGCAAGTGGGTGGTGCTGTTCTTCTACCCCCTCGACTTCACGTTCGTCTGCCCCACCGAAATCGTCGCGTTCAACGACCACATCGCCGAGTTCAAGAAACTCAACACCGAAGTCATCGCGTGCAGCGTTGACAGCAAGTTCAGCCACCTGGCCTGGAACCAGACTGAACTTGCCAAGGGCGGCCTTGGCGGCGTCAGCTACCCGCTGCTTTCGGACCTGACCAAGAATATCTCGCGCGACTACGGCGTGCTTCTTGAGCAGGCAGGCATCGCGTTGCGCGGCTTGTTCCTGATCGACCCGGACGGCGTGCTGCAGCACCAGACGGTCAATGCCCTGAACGTGGGCCGCAGCATCAAGGAAACCCTGCGCGTCGTGAAGGCATTCCAGTGGAGCAAGCAGCACGGCGACGTATGCCCCGCCAACTGGGACGAAGGCGCAGAAGCGATCAAGCCGACCGCAGCCAGCACCGGCGCCTACCTTGCCAAGTCACACAAGTAGCCAGTGTCTCGCAAAAGGCCCCCGCATGCGGGGGCCTTTTCTTTGATTGCGAATTGCTCTAGCGGCGGTTGTGCCGGCGCTGTCCGCGCTTGCCCTTGTGCCGATGGCCGCGCTTTCCCTTGCCGGCATCTTTGCCGCGCCGGTCACCACGGCCCGCGCGTCGATCATCGTTCTTGCGCTTGCCATCTCTGCCGGCGCGCTTGCGGTCGTCGCGATCATTTCCGCGCCGCCTGGCGTCGCGTTGCCCGCGCCTTCGCTCGCCTTTGTCGGCGCGCTTGCCCTTCTCGGGCCTGGCATCGTTGCGCTTGCCCGGTCGCGCGTCGGCTTTGCCGTCTTTGGGTGCGAACAACGGGGCGGCCGGGGCCGCGCTCAGTTGGATGCCGCCGATGGCAATTGCAGCCATCGCGATCAACATCAGTGCGTATCTCATGGGATTCTCCTGGTTGCGCTAATAGGCCCTGCAAGCATGAAACCCCGCCGATGGGCCAAGGTAGCGGAGTTCCCGGCAGGACATGCTTGAAGCATGAAGTGTGCGGGAACTGCGATGTGTTTTGAAATCGCGGACCAAAGGCCACAATGTTCGCTCTAGCTGTTATGAGAGGCAGCAAGGAGACCACATGCCCGCACCCAAGATTGCGATCAACGGCTTTGGCCGCATCGGCCGCACGATCATTCGTATTGCCAAGCTGCGCCGGCACTTTGACGTCGTGGCGATCAACGACCTGGCCGAGCCTGAGGCGCTGGCCTACAACTTCAAGTACGACAGCGTGCACCGCACTTACCCCGGCGAGGTCAAGTTGGTGGGCGACACGCTCACGATTGACGGTGACCCGTTCAAAGTGCTCAGCGAGAAAGACCCCGCCAGGCTGCCGTGGAAAGAGCTGGGTGTCGATTACGTCATCGAAAGCACCGGCAAGTTTCGCAGACTCGCCGAGTTGCAGCACCACCTTGACGCCGGCGCACGCCGCGTGCTGGTCACCGTGCCGACCAAAGACCACCTGGAAAGCACCGTCGTGCTGGGCGTGAATGACCACGTCGTCACCAGGGACGCCAGAATCATCAGCAACGCAAGCTGCACCACCAACTGCGCCGCGCCCATGGCCAAGGTTCTGCACGAAGCCTTCGGCATCAAGCGCGGATTGCTGACCACCGTGCACGCCTACACTGCCGACCAGCGCCTTGT
This sequence comes from Planctomycetota bacterium, assembly GCA_020849795.1. Taxonomy (GTDB): domain Bacteria; phylum Planctomycetota; class UBA8742; order UBA2392; family UBA2392; genus JADJRK01. The sequence goes on from JADZFR010000023.1 coordinate 38,117, forward strand.
CGACACACCGCACAAGGACTTCCGCCGCTCGCGCCACGCCGCCCTGAACATCATTCCGACCAGCACGGGCGCCGCCAAGGCGATCGGCAAGGTACTGCCCGAGCTGGATGGCAAGCTGGACGGCCTGGCGCTGCGGGTTCCGGTGCCTGATGGCAGCGTCGTTGACCTGGTATGCGAGGTTTCGCGAAAGGCGAGCGTGGAAAGCGTTAACGCCGCGTTCCAGAAGGCTGCGCAAGGGCCGATGGCACCGTACCTGGAGTACTGTGAAGACGAAATCGTCAGCAGCGACATCATCGGCAACAGCCACAGTTGCATCTTTGACCCGGGGCTGACGCAGGTGCTTGATGATACTCTCGTGAAGCTGATCGCCTGGTACGACAACGAGTGGGGCTACTCAAACCGGGTTGCCGACCTGATCGTGATGATGGCAAAGCAAGACGGCTTGAGTCCGGAGTTCCTGGCATAGTCGCGTAAGGAAAGCAGACTTTCATTACGGGTCGTTGCAGGCGCTACTAGTAAAGAAATGAGAAAGTTTCTTTACTAACAGTCGTTGAACTTAGCATCTAGGTAAAGGCACCGATGTAATGGGCGAACACACCCCTCATCGCTCAGGGAGATTCATCACACAGCCAAGCGGCTACCGCGCCTTTATGCCGGCGCCGCTCCCACCCGATCCACCGATCGCCGTTGACGACGAGTTGACCCGACTTTTGTCAGACGCCGATCGCCATCTCGGCCGCCTTGATGGTGTCGCCTCAACCTTGCCCAACCCGGACCTGTTTGTCGCCATGTATGTGAAACAGGAGTCCGTGTTGAGCTCACAAATCGAAGGTACGCAAAGTTCACTGGACGATGTGTTGCAGTTTGAAGCCGACGCCGCGGGTGCCGATGTGCCTCGGGACGTCTCCGAAGTAGTCAACCACGTCAACGCCATGAATCACGGGTTGAAGCGTCTGGCAGAGTTGCCCCTGTCGCTTCGTCTCATTCGTGAAGTTCACGAACGCCTGATGCACGGCGTGCGTGGCCACGAGCGCAGCCCGGGCGAGTTCCGAACCTCGCAGAACTGGATAGGGCCGGCAGGCGCCAACCTGACCAACGCGACGTTTGTGCCGCCGCCGCCGCATGAACTTGGTGACCTGCTTGCTAGATTCGAGCGCTTTCTGCACGACCGCAACAACATGCCGGTGCTTGTGCACTGTGCACTCGCTCATGCGCAGTTTGAAAGCATTCACCCATTTCTGGACGGCAACGGTCGCGTCGGGAGGCTGCTGATTACATTTCTGCTTTGTGAACGCGGCGTACTGCAGCGCCCGTTGCTGTACCTGTCTCACTACCTGAAGTTTCATCGCACAGAGTACTACGACCGACTGACCGCAATCCGCGCCCATGGCGACTGGGAAGGCTGGGTCAAGTTCTTTCTCCGAGGAATCTCCACCGTCAGCAAGAGCGCAACAGACACCGCACGGGCAATTCTTGCCATGCGCGAAGCGCACCGCAAAGCTGTTACGGATAGCACCACCGGCAAGCATGGCCTGGCCCTTCTTGAGTTGTTGTTTGAACACCCCGTGGTGAACATCTCCTTCGTTGAAGAGCGCCTGGATTGTTCCGCGCCCACAGCAAGCAAACTGGCCCGACTGTTCATGCAGCTTGGCTTGCTGGAAGAAACCACAGGCAACCAGAGAAACCGCAGATTCCGGTATGCGCCGTTCATTGGGCTGTTCGAATCCGATCCAGCCAACCCCCATCTGGTCCGGCCATGAAACGCATTGGCATCATCACATCTGGCGGTGACGCGCCCGGCACCAACGCCTGCATCCGCACGGTTGCGCGGCGCTGCCTGTATGACGGCGTGGAACTGATGGGCATCTTCGACTCGTGGGACGGCCTGCTGGCTGACAAGGTCCGGCTGCTGACTCGCGACGACGTCACGGGCATCGTGCAGACGGCCGGCACCATTCTGCGCTCGGCGCGCTCCCGGTTGTTCCTGGCCCCTGGCGACGCCGAGATTGCCAAGACAGCACTGGCCAAGCACGGCATTGAGGGCGTGATCGTAGTCGGCGGCAATGGTTCTCAGGTGGCGACCAGCATCCTGGCCGAAAGCGGCTTTCCCTGCGTGGGCGTCCCCAAGACCATCGACAACGACCTGGCCGGCACCGAGCTGACGGTGGGCTTTCTGACCGCCGTCGAGATGTGCACCCATGCGCTGGACAACCTGCGCGCAACGGCCGAGTCGCACAATCGCGTGATGGTTGTCGAAGTGATGGGCCGCAACGTCGGCTGGATCGCGGTCGAAAGCGCAATCGCCGGCGGGGCTGACCTGGCATTGATTCCTGAGTTTCCGTTCAGCGTGGAAGAGGTTTGCGACAAGATCCGCACCCGCCACACAACTTACGGGCGCAATTACTCGATCATCGTGATCGCCGAGGGCGCGGTAGACCGCGACGGCGTGATCGACCCGAAAAGCAACGTGCAGGACAAACTGGGGCGCCCGAAGCTTGGTGGCGTCGGGCCCATGCTGGCGCGCGAAATCGAAGAGCGGCTGGGCTACGACGCGCGCAACACCACGCTCGGCTATCTGCAACGCAGCGCGGCCCCGGTTGCCAGTGACCGCATCCTGGCCACTCGCGTCAGCGACAAGGCCTATGACCTGCTGCAGGCCGGACAGAGCGGCATGCTGGCGGGCCTGGCGGGGCGCGAAGTCAAGGCAGTTGCACTGAAAGACATCGTCGGCAAGGAAAAGAGAGTCACGAAGTCATGGGCGCGGCTTGCCGAGTTGTTCGGGTAGGCGCCAAAAGACAACCCGCGGACCTTGGGTCCGCGGGCTGCAGCGTTGAATCACCAATCACCTACTTCGTGTGGCGCAATGCATTCAGCGCGTAGGCCGTGCACAGCACCGGACTGTTTTCCTGCCAGCGGTCGTTGCCGGCGTTGACCCATGAGCCGTCCTCTTTCTGGCGTTTCGCAAACTGCTTGACCAGGTCTTCGCGCCACACGTGCTTGAAGCCGCGTTCGGGCTCTTCCACCACATCTTCGCCCCAGGCCTGCAGCGTCTTGGCCATGCTCAGGTAGTAGTAGTAAATGCCCATTTCGTGCTGCTTGGCGTCGCGGAAGCCGGGCACCTTCTCCAGCGTGTAGTTGCGCTGAATCCAGCCGTAGGCCAGCTTGACCGGCAGGCTGTCCTTGGGCAGGCCCGCAAACAGGTACGCGCGCAGCAGGTTGTAGGTCATGCTGCCGTAGCTGAACAGCGTGACTGTGCCGTCCTTATTCTCCTGGCTGCCTTCGGCCATGCTGGTTTCTTCGCTGTACACGGCACCACCGTAATCTTCGCTGCCTTTCTCGGCGGGCTTGATCTTCTTGCCGGTGGCTTTGTCCACGGCTTCAAAGCCCTCTTCCTGCACTTCGCCCGCGTTCTGGTTGCGTTTCAGAAACACCAGCGCCTGTTCCCATAGCGGGTCGTCTTCACTCAAGCCGCAGGCCTTCAGCGCGTCGATGGCAAACGTGCTTGTGCTCATGTTGGCGGGCGGCTTGCCGCCCTTCTTCACAGCCTTGTCGATCTCTTCTTTGCTGTACGCCCAGCCACCGTAGCCCGTGCTGTCTTTCTTGTATTCCGGCGCCGGCCCGTCGGCGTTGCCGACCTGCGACTGGCGCAGGTAGTCCCGGGCTGACGCAATGTGCGTGGTCAGTTTGCCCTTCCAGGGGTTGCCGGCAGCGGCGGCCTTGTCAACGTCCGCAAACAACTGCGCGCAAATGCTTGTGATGTACACAGCGCGAACGCCCTTGAGCTTCTCGACGCCCGGCATGTAACTCCAGCCGCCGCTGGTTTCCTGGCTCTCGATCAGCCAGGTCATGCTGTCCTTGATCATGGCATCGTCGGCGCTCCAGGCCTTCGTGCCCACCAATCCGTGCAGCACCAGCGCGGTGTACGGCACATTCATGGATTTGGGACCCCAGCCGCTGAGCAGACCACTTGGGTCGTCCGGTGACGGCGGCTTGTTGTATTGCGTCTTCAAGAACGCCACCGACTTTTCAACCAGCGCGTCCCGAGACGCTGCCACGTCATACTTGGCTTCTTGTGTCAGTGTTGGCCCGGCCGCCGCCGCGGGCGGTTCTGCGTTGATGGTCACGGCAAAGGCCGCAACCGTGGCAAGCGCGCAGCAGGCAACCAGCATCGTCAATCGCATTGTCTTCTCCTATGTATCCAGTGTCCGCTATCCGGTACCGCAAGGGCTGCAATTCTGACATCAATTCCGGGGACCCTAAAGGCCCGCCAGGATCAATGCTTCACGCGCCAGCGCCTCCATGAACATCTCCAGCCGCTGCCGCAGGAAACGTTGCTCGCCTATGATGCCGGTTTCTGAAGGCGGTTTATCCAGCAACTGGCAATCCTGCTCTGCCTCAGATTCGGCAATCACAGTCTGCGTCTTGCTGTCAACCACGACCAGCGCCAGCCCGAGCTTGATACGTCCTGTGCGGCGCAATTCCGTCATATCAAATACGGAAACCCCGGCGTGAATTTCGTACTCGCCCCCGCCCGGGTCGTGTCCCGTCGCCCCCAGGCGCGCCGCCAGCCCCGCTTCAGCCAGCAGACGCAGGTCAATCTTGTCAACCTCCAGCCCGGCCGCCTTCTCGCCCGCGTCGCCCATGTACAGCTCGGGAACGTTGAGTGTCACGCCGGAAAGATTCTTTACGGGCAGAACTGTCACCGGCGCGCCTTGCGGCACAGGCGAGACAGGGCCCGAGACCGCACAGCCGACACTGAAGAGTGCCATCAGCACAAGCACGCGGACCGCGCGCGGCTTCGCGGCTGCGACGATGGGTTTACGGCAACCGGTCACGCACGACCTCCCCTGTCAGTGCGCGTTCCAGCAGGCCTGCAATCTCCAGGATGCCGATCGTTGCCTTGGCCTGATCAATGCCCCGCGTCAGCAGCACCGGGCGATCCAGTGGTTCGCAGCGCGAGGTCGCCAGCCGGCCTCGTTTGTCGATGGACCAAGCCGACACCACCACCACAGCCTGCGCTTGCTCAATCCATGGCCGGGCTAGAGCGTTGGCGGCATGCAGCGTGTCGCGGGACGCGCCGCCGATGGCGACTTGCTCAAGTGTTTCCCAGCGCAGGTGCGGTTCGGTTGCACCCGCCTGCCACTCGGCGGGCAGCGGCAACATCGTTCGCACCCGACTGTGAAGGCTTGTGCGTCTTGCGGCGGCCTTCACCCAGAACGGCTCAGCGCGGCAGGGCCCGACGCCGCCGCCAAATGCTCCCAGGTACTCAGGCAGCAGGCCCGTCAGCAAAGCGGCCTCTTGCTGCTGGCGCGACGCGCCCTCAAGGTTGACCAGCGTCGCCGCCGCGCCCTCGCCGCCAACACGCGCAAGGTCAACGGCAGCGGCGCCCTGGTCGCGCAGCAGGCGCGCACTGAGGCCGGGGATGTGCAGCACGAGCAACTCCATGGACGGTAGTCTGGCGAAGGGGCACGGGAAGTCGAGGGGCGGCATCCCCATAGGACCTTCGCCCGGCACCGCGTCGTTTTTCGAATATCCGCTGCAATCCCGACGCTCCTACAATGCCGCCGTGAGCCACCCCAACGCCGAAACCGCCTACCTGTTTCGCCACGCGCTGCTGCGCGATGCCGCGTACCAGTTGCAGATACCGGGTGCCCGGGCCCGGCTTCATGGCCTCGCGCTTGAGTTGATTGAAGCCGTCACAGGTGGGCCGCCTCCGCCGGTCTCCGATTACTGGGGACGCGAAATCCGCCCCCACGCAACCGACTCCTTTGCCGCGGAACTGGCTGAGCATGCTCGCCTCGCTGCCGGGGCAGACTCGACGCCCGCACTTCGCGACATGGAGATGACCTACCGCTGGCGCGCCGCAAGGCATGCGGAGGCCAACTACCGCTTTGCAGAGGCAGCCGAGTGTTTCCTGCGCGCGACTGTCATTGCCCCAGACAGCGATGCGCGCCATTCAGCAACTCTTGCCGCCGCCGAGATGCAACTGCAACTCGAACGGGCAACTCACGCGCTTTCGTTGGTCAACACGGCGATGGCCGACTGCCGGGCGACCGGGAATCGCAAGGGCGAGGCCCGCTGCCTGCTGGTCCGCGCTTCTGTCGCAAGGCTGCAGGACCGACACGGCGACGCCAAGGCCGACACCACTGCTGCGCTGGCCATCATGCGCGAGGTTGGCAATCCGGGCGATGTGGGACGCGCAGCCGCCAGCCTCGCGATAGCGCTGCTGGACTTGTTTGAGATGGAACGCGCCGAGCAGCTGTGGCGTGAAACCCTCGTCATGTGCACCGAGTCGGGCGACATGCAGTCAGCCGGACGCATCACCGGCAACCTCGGGTTCCTGCTGTCGAAGACAGGCAGGCAGGCCCAAGCAGAGGAAATGTTTCGCAAGGCGCAGGAGGCGGCAGAATCGCTGGGCGACCTGCACTCGCGGGCAGTCTGGATTCAACACCGTGGCGACTTGTGCATGGCGATGGGTCGCCTGGAAGAAGCGGGCGCCCTGACCGCCGAAGCCCTGGACCTGCTGTCAAGAACAGGCGACAGGCGAAATTGGGGGCACTGCATCGGCAACCTCGGGATTCAGCGTTCGCTGACTGGCGACTGTGAGGGGGCACTGGTGTTGCTTGAGAAAGCCCTGGCCGTTTCGCGCGAACTTGCCGATGACGGCGGCGCAGGACTTTGGCTGGGCAACATGTCGGACACTCTGGAGAAGCTCGGGCGCACCAGCGAGGCTCAGGAGCGGCTGAGACAGGCCGCAGATCACTCCGCGCGGGCAGGTGACATCCGGCGCGTGGCGATCTGGCGGGCCAATGAAGCCGAGTTAGCCCTGAAGTCCGGCGCGGCCGCCGAAGCCACGAGACAGTTCGAGGGGCCGATCGAAATCATGGCCCGGCTGGGCGACACGCGCATGGAGGGCTACTTCCGGTGCGCGCGCGCCGTGGCATGCGTCGCGATTGGCGACATGCAAACTGCCCGGGCAGAGTGGGCTCGCGGACGTGAGCTTGCGAGGGGCGGGGCGCCATCGCACCTGGCTGCCCAGGCCGCGGAAATGAACGCGGCACTGGTAACAGCGGGCTGGCCTGCCCTCGGGCCCGGCGAGTCGTTCCCGAGCGGGCCGTGAACTGGCAGCGCGCATGAGATTGAAGGCGACGCGTTGTTCGAAAACCTGGAGTGCCTCAATGCCCGCTGAGCAAGCATACCTGTTTCGCCACGCGCTGTTGCGCGACGCGGCATATCAGCTGCAGCCCCCCGCCGACCGCGCCAAGCTGCACGCGCTGGCGTTTCACCTGATCGAGCAGGCGTTTGGCGGCCGCGCCCCCGAGCCTCAGCAAACCAAGGACGGCGAGTTGGTCTGCGCGCCACACGGTTCGGACCCGTTCGCGGCCGAGCTTGCGGAACACGTCCGCCTGTCCGGTTCCAATTCAGACGCCGCGGCGCTTCACCGCCTGTACCTGCGCCGCGCCGCGGAACACGCTGAGCGCCAGTTCGATCACAGGCAGGCCCTGATGCTGTGGCAGTCGCTGGCTGAATCGCTTGGGGTATCCGAGCAAGCCGAACCGATCCGGCGCGCCGGCTTGGTGGCACACAACGCAGGACGCCCCGGCATCGCCGAAAGCCTGCTCAATCGCGCGCTGGAGCTGGGGCGACAGTCAGGCACCCCGATCGCGGTCGCCGCCACCCTGTCCAATCTTGGCGTGCACCATGAGCAGATTGGCGACCCGGAGCTGGCCCGGCGCCACTATGAGGAAGCGCTCGATATTCTGCAGCGTCAGGGCAACCGGCGCGCGCAAGCCGTCACGCTGGCGAACCTCGGGGCCATGCTGTTTGACCAGGGACAGACGCAGCAGGCTGAGGCATTGCTGCAACAGGCCATTGCCATCCATCGTGAGTGCTCCAATCGCCGATACGAGGCGATCGCGCTGGGCAATCTGGGCGGAGTGCTGCTGCGCAGCGGGCGCCTGCGCGAAGCACTCGATGTATTTGAGAGTGCACTGGCCATCCACCGCGCACTCAACAACCGGCCCTTCGAGGGCATCGTGCTGATGAACATCGGCAACGTGTACATGCACCAGGAGCAGCCGGAGCATGCCGAAGAGTTCTTCCGGCGCGCACTGGCCCTTCACCGCGCCACGGGCAACCGCAGGCATGAAGGCGTGACGCTGGGTAACCTCGCGGTGCTGCGCCAGAACTGCGGGCGATTTGCTGAGGCCGTGGCGCTGAACGAATCGGCGCTTACGATCCATCGTGAAGTCGGCAACGTGGGCGGCGAGGCGTTGTCGCTGTTGAATCTTGCCGGTGCCCTGGAAGGGCTGGGCAGGTTTGAACAAGCCGCCGCGGCATGCACGCAGTCCATCGCCCTGAACCACAAGCTCGGCCACACGCGGCGAGAGGGCGAAGGCCTGTGCGACCGCGCACGCTTGCGGGTGCGGCTGGGAAGGCTCGATGCCGCGCGGGCGGACTGGGCGGCAAGCCGTGCCATGCTGTCCGCGCCAGGACATCAGGGGAGCATGGATGACAAAGTGGCCGCCATGCGGCAAGCCTGCAAAGCCGCCGGCGTGGCGCCACTGGATGAAAGCGCAGCATGACCAGCGCCGAGCAGGCCTACCTCTTTCGCCACGCGCTGCTGCGCGACGCGGCCTATGGGCGGCAACTGCGCCGGCGAACGGGCTTTGACCAGGCTCGGGGCAGGCCCCTTGAGCAGAAGTGAACTCAGGCTGGCTGCCTTTCGCTCAGCACGCCGTCTTCCATTTCGAGTACCCGGTCCACAAGGTCGAGCGTGCGATGGTCGTGGGTCACGACAAGCACCGCCGCCCCGTGGGTGTGGGCCGAATCGCGGAACAGCTCCATCACCTGGCGCCCGCGACCGCTGTCCAGCGCGGCTGTGGGCTCGTCAGCCAGCACCACAGATGGCTGGTGGATCATGGCCCGCGCGATTGCCACGCGTTGCTGCTCACCGCCGGAAAGCTTTCCGGGCAGGGCGGCAAGCCGCTTGCCCATGCCCAGCGAGTCCAGCAACTCGCGTGCGCGCGCGCGCGACTCGCGCGACGACACACCGTCGATTTCCAGCGCCAGACGTACGTTGGCCTCTGCACTCAGGAACGGGATCAGGTTGGAACGCTGGAACACGTAGCCAAGCTGCTGCCGGCGCATGGTCGCGAGGTTCACGACCGCCTTGCCGTCGGTGATCACTGGCCGATCGCCGAACACAAGACTGCCGGTCGTAGGCGGGTTGATCAGGCCGATGATGGTCAGCAGCGTGGACTTGCCCGAGCCCGACGGCCCCAGGATGGCCACCACTTCGCCGGCGCGCGCCTCGAAGCTTGTGGGCCGCAGCGCGTCTACGCGCATCGCGCCTTCGCCGTACACCTTCGAGAGGTTGGTGGCGCGCAGCACGACTTTGCCAAGGCGCTCGTTCATGATGCCAGCACCTCGTTGGGATTGGCCGCCAGAGCCTTGCGCAGGCCGACCATGCCGGCAACCATCGACAGGCCCAGTACCACGCCCAGCAGGGCAAGGCGGTCCATGTCCTGCACCAGCACGCGGCGCGGGAACAGGTCAAAGGCCAGCTCGCCGATCAACAGCGCGACCAGGTAGGCGCTGAGGCCCAGCAGGATCGATTCTTCCAGGATCAGCCGCAGGATCACGCGCTGTTTCGCGCCCAGCAGCTTGAGCAGCGAAAGCGAAAGCATCTTGTCGAGCGTCATGGTGTAGACGATCAGACCCATCACGATCGCCGAGATCGCCACCAGCAGCGCGCGGAACAGCCCGATCTGCCGGCGCGCGCGGTCAATCACGCCGCGCACCAGCAGATCGCGTTGCTCGTCGATCGTGTACACGCTGATGTCGGGCCAGGCGGCAAGGCTCGCCTTCACCTGCTGTATGTCGCTGCCGGCGGCTACGTCCACCAGGATGGCGGTCACCGGAGGCGGTGCGACCGAGGGCAGGGGCGCCGCGGAGCCCGCGCGGGCAATGGTGGCGGGGTCACGCCCGAGTTCGCTGCGGCGGACGCGCGACACGCGTGATACGCGCTCAAGGCGCATTGCCTCGCTGGCCAGGTCGTTCTGGATGCGCAGCGTGTCGCTGACGCTTGCGAAAACCAGCGGGTCGCCGCTGCTGCTGACCATCCCGCTGGTGACGCCCACGATGGTGTAGTCGTCGCGTCCAAGCCGCAATGCGGCACCGATCGGCAGGCCCAGCGCGCGGTCAGCCACCAGCTCGTAGTGCGGTTGGCGCAGCGCCCGGCCTTGCTGCAGGGGCAGTGCATTGCCGAGGTCATCGGGCCAGGACAGGCCGGCCATCGTGAAGCGCAGCGTCTCTCCGCCCGCAAGCTCGTGCTGCACGTTCAGCGTCATGTAACTGCGCGTGCGCGCCACGCCCGGCACGGCGCGAATGCGGTCGGCCAGCAGCGCTGGCACCCGCGAAGACTCGGCGAACGGCCCTTGCGTGTCCTTCTGCACTACCCAAAGATCGCCACCGTAGGTGTCAGGAAGTACCGTGGCATCGACTACCATGCCGTTGTAGATGCCGGTCATCGCCAGCACCACGGACATCAGCATGCCCAGGCCGGCCGCGGTCAAAATGAAACGCGACAAGTCGTTGCGGATGTCGCGGATGGCAAGGTCCATCATGGCGCGGGCTCCCGCGCCGTCACGCGCGCGCCATCGGTCAGTTCGCCGCGGGCCCCCGGCGTTGGGCGCATTACCGTGTCGCCGGCGCTCAGCCCGCCGCGGATTTCAACCCAGTCGCGGCCGCGAACGCCGGGCACAACTTCGCGCAAGGCGGCGCGTCCGCCGTCGTTGACCCAGGCAAATGCGCCATTGCTGCGGAACACCAGGAACTCGGAGGGCACGCGTGTTACGCCGGTGACGGCGGCGCCGTGAATGCGGGCGTCGGCGCGCTGCCCCACGGCCAACTGTTCAGGAGGCGTTGTAAGTTCAATGTCCACCAGCAACTCGCGCGTTTCTCGGTCCACTTCGCGGCCCACGCGCAGCACGCGGCCTTGCAGGCTGCTTCCCGGCGCTGAGCGAAGCTCCACGGTGGCGGCCTGCCCCGGCTTGATCTGCGGAAGGAAGGTCTCATCGACCCAAACGCTGGCCCACACGCCCTCCGTGCTTCCAAGTCGCAGCACTGCGCCGCCTGGCACGGCAACATCGCCGGGCTCGCTGAGGCGCGCCAGCACGATGCCGTCGATCGGGCTGTGCAGCACCGTGCGCTGAAGTTTCGCGCGCGATACCTCCAGCGCGCGCAACTCGGCGGCAAGGCGGCTCTCGCCTTCGGCCAGAGCCGCCTTGGCGCGCTCGAGCTCGGCCTCTGCTACGCCGGCGCGCTCGAGAGCCTGGTCCAGCAGATCGCGCGAGATTGTGTTGCTTTTGAAGGCTTCTTCCTGGCGCCTGGCGTGGGTGACGGCCCCCGCGTGCTGCGCCTCGGCGCGCTTGATCTCGGCTCGCAGCCGATCAAGCGACACGCGTGCCAGCGCGGCCGCTTCGACTGCGGCACTTTCTTCGGCTCGGTACACCTCGTCGTCGATGCGCGCAATTTCATCGCCCGCCTTCACGCGATCGCCCTGATCCACAAGCAGGCTGGTGATGCGTCCGGTAACCTCGAAACCGGGCTGCACCACGCGCGGGCACTCGATGGCGCCGGCGCCTGGAATGTGCTCGGTCACGTCGCCGGAGGCGACTTCATGCATGATCACGGGCACCGGCTTGAACACCAGCACCCAGCCCAGGACCACGGCCCCGGCCAAAACCAGCAGCCCGATGAGAATCCCACGCCATCGCTTCATGAAGACCTCGTTACGTGTAAACAGACCGCAGTATCCGTTTATTCCGCCACCGCACCAAGGTCATCCGCCACAACGCCGCACGCCGCGCACACTGCAGCCTCCACGGTACCGGCGAAACCCTGACGCCCCTCAACGGATAGGGCAGCGTCCAGACCGGCACGAGCTCTCATCCGGCCAGCTTGTACGAAGGCTTGCTGCGCGAGGCTTACCACCACACGGTGAGGCCGCGGCATGACCAGCGGCGAGCCGCGCACCCAACGCCGCGCCCCCGACCTTGGTCGGGGGCGCGTTTGCTTGTGCTGGCCGCCACACATCTACTTCAAATCAAAGCGGTCGAGGTTCATCACTTTGGTCCAGGCGGCGATGAAGTCGTTGGCGAACTTCTCTTGCCCGTCCGCGGCGGCATACACTTCGGCCAGCGCGCGCAGTTGTGAGTGCGAACCGAAAATCAGGTCAACCCGCGTCGCTGTCCACTTTGTTTTGCCGGTCTTGCGGTCTTTGCCCTCAAAGGTCTCGCCGGCCTTTTCCCACTGCGTGCTCATGTCCAGCAGGTTGACGAAGAAGTCGTTGCTCAGCACGCCGGGCTTCTTCGTAAACACGCCGTGCTGCGACTTGTCGTGATTGCCGCCCAGCACGCGCAAGCCGCCCACCAGCACCGTCATCTCCGGCGCCGTCAGCGTCAGCAATTGCGCTTTGTCCACGAGCATTTCTTCTGCGCTCAAGCGCTGGCTGCCGCGCTGATAATTGCGGAAGCCATCTGCCGTGGGCTCCATCGGCGCGAAGCTTTGCACATCCGTCTGCTCTTGCGTCGCGTCCGCGCGCCCCGGCTTGAACGGGACCTTCACCTTCTTGAGGCCCGCGACCTTGGCGGCCTTTTCGATCGCGGCCACACCGCCGAGTACGATCAGGTCGGCGAGCGAGACGTGCTTCTTGCCTTTGTTGAAGGCCTTCTGGATGGCCTCAAGCTTGGCCAGCACCTTCTTCAGTTGTGCGGGCTGGTTCACGTCCCAGTCCTTCTGTGGCGCAAGGCGGATGCGCGCGCCATTGGCCCCGCCGCGCTTGTCCGAGCCCCGGAACGTGGACGCGCTGGCCCACGCCGTCTGCACCAGTTCCGAGACGCTGAGGCCGGACGCGAGGATCTTCTTCTTCAAGGCTTCGATGTCAGCGTTACCGATCAGCGGCTTCTTGGGCGTCGGCACGGGGTCTTGCCAGATCAGCGGTTCTTTGGGCACCAGTGGGCCCCAGTAGCGCGCGACCGGCCCCATGTCGCGGTGCGTAAGCTTGAACCAGGCGCGTGCGAACGCGTCGGCGAATGCATCAGGGTTCTCATAAAAGCGCCGCGAGATTTTCTCGTAGATCGGGTCAAAGCGCAGCGACAGGTCGGTGGTCAGCATGCTGGGCGCGTGGCGCAAACCGGGCACGTGCGCGTCGGGCACGCTGCCTTCGCCCGCGCCGCCCTTGGGACGCCACTGGTGTGCGCCGGCGGGGCTCTTGGTCAGTTCCCATTCATAACCGAACAGGTTCCAGAAGAAGTTGTTGCTCCACTTGGTCGGCGTGGAAGTCCAGGTCACTTCCAGGCCGCTGGTGATGGTGTCCTTGCCTTTGCCGCTGCCGAACTTGTTGCGCCAGCCCAAACCCTGCTCTTCGATACTCGCGCCCTCGGGCTCGGGGCCAACGTTGCTGGCCGGGCCAGCACCGTGGGTCTTGCCGAAGCTGTGCCCGCCCGCGATCAGCGCCACCGTCTCTTCATCATTCATGGCCATACGCGCAAACGTTTCGCGAATGTCCTTGGCCGCGGCCAGCGGGTCAGGGTTGCCATTCGGGCCCTCGGGGTTCACGTAAATCAAACCCATCTGCACGGCCGCCAGCGGGTTCGACAGGTCGCGGTCGCCGCTGTGGCGTGCGTCATCAAGCCACTTGCCTTCCGGGCCCCAGAACACGCTTTCATCAGGTTCCCAAACGTCCGCGCGGCCGAAGCCAAAGCCGTAGGTTTTGAAGCCCATGGCGTCCAGCGCCACGGTGCCCGCGAGCACCAGCAGGTCTGCCCACGAAATCTTGCGGCCGTACTTTTGCTTCAGCGGCCACAACAGGCGGCGCGCTTTATCGAGGTTGGCGTTGTCGGGCCAGCTGTTCTGGGGCGCAAAGCGCTGCTGCCCGGCACCGGCACCGCCGCGGCCGTCGCCGACGCGGTACGTACCGGCCGCGTGCCAGCTCATGCGAATGAACAGCGGGCCATAGTGGCCGAAGTCAGAGGGCCACCAGTCCTGCGAAGTGGTCATCAGCGCCTTCAGGTCTTTCAGCAGCGCCTTCACGTCGAGCTTCCTGAACTCTTTGGCGTAATCGAACTTCCCACCCATCGGGTTGGACCTGTCCGAATGCTGGTGCAGCACCGAAAGGTCGAGCGTGCTTGGCCACCAGTCTCGATTGGTCATAGGTTGCATCGGAGTCTCCGTGGTCAGGGTCTTGGCGTGTGCGGGCGGGCATGACACCCCGGCCGTCATGGGAAAGTCAAGCAAGAACCGGCAGCGCAGGGTCTGCTGCGCAATGTTGGACTCTGGGTTCTCTTCGGATCAGGCTCTGACCTGATGCTGCGTGTCATGCCTGGGCCAGTGCGAAGTCTATCGCAGCGCAGACGGCAACGGCTTGCGCGGCATTGCATTCGTCGGGGTTCGTGCGCGGGCTGTCGGGATAGACTTCTGTGGTGGTCCGATACCTGGCGTCAGTGACTCCTGCGCACAGGCCAAGCTCTTTGAACTGATAGCGGATCACACCGGCATCCACCGTGGGCGTATCGATCATCCGGCCGCGCGGATCGGCGGGTGCTATGTGCGTGACCTTCTCGACCGCCGCGATGATTGCGGCCTGGAATGCCGGTTGGGGGCTCTCTGAATCGTCTACAAGGTAGAAACCGTCCGGAATGGTGCTGGGCTTGTGCGGCTTGCCGTCGCGCGCAGCCAGTGCGGGACCGAATTCGGATTCGTCGGTATCGGTGGTCTCGTGCAGGTCCAGGTGCACCAGGACGCGCAAGGGCGCAACCAGGCGCATCAAAGCGGCGCATTCTTCGACAGTGGTGCCGGCCTTGAATGAACGATTGGGATCAATCGCGTGCGGCGTCCAGCGGTGGATGCGCTCGTATCCCCATGGGCAGACGCACGGCGCGATCACAATGTTGCAGCGGTCGGCATAGCCAGCAGCGTGCTTTTCAGCAAAAAGCAGCGCGCCGTGGACACCACTGGTTTCGTAACCGTGCACGCCGCCTGTGACCAGCGCCACCGGCAGAGCTTCACGCCAATTGCGATTGCGAAGAGCGAACAGGCTGTAGCGATCTGGCGGATAGTCAACCCGGCCGTACTCGATCACATCAAAGTGCGCGCGCAGGCGCTCAATCGCGCTCAGTACGTTCGACTGGTAGCTGCGATGCCGCACCTGCTTTGATAGCCAGGTTGCCTTCTCTGCATCGCCCCAAGGCTGGCCGGGTGTACCGATAGGATACGTCGCGCCGATGCTCATCGTGTTGATCCGCGCAAAAGGGGTCAGGCACGGCCAACTGCGGCCGAGCCAGACCCCTATTGCTACTTGCCCATGGTGGCTTTGCGGATGTTCTCCTGGTAGCCCCACAGGTCCTTGGGTAGCGCGCGGTCGGCAATCCAGTCCGGGTCTTTGAAGATGTCTTTCAACAGGGCGTAGTCCTGCGGCGTGGGCAGTGCGGTCTTGATGTACGCGTCGTATGCAGCCTGTTCCATCAGGTTGCCGTTCACGTCGTACGGCTGGTTGGCGTAACGGCCGATCGCGCGATGGAATTTCTCGTGCGGCATGAAGAGCTTCTCTTCGCCCGGGATAAAGCTGTTCAGGCGCTTGACGATATCAGCGACCTCAACGTGATAGAGCATGCGGTTGTGGTGGTTCAGTTCCTTGCGGTCGGGATCGAGGTTGCCGTCTTTGCGCTGCTGCTCTTCGTCAAAGCGGGCCTTGAAGCCCCACACGTAGCCCCATTCAGCCGTGCTGGATTCATCCTTGCCGAACAGGTCCATGGCGCAGCTGATCCACTTGTTGAAAAAGCGCTGCAGGATGGGCACAGGCACCTTGCCGGCTTTCACAATGCGAGTCAGGCCATCGTTGCCGCTGCCAAGGTGGAACGCTTCTTCGCGCAGCATCGGCCCGGCGCTGCGGGCCAGCGGGCTGAACCCGCACGGCTTCAGCATGCCCAACTGGAACTTGCCGTCGCGGTCGACAAAGCAGGTGTAGGCATAGAAATCGAGCCAGTTGTCCACGGCTTCGTTGAATGCACCCAGCAGGCGCGGGTTCTTGGCCTCGGGGAAAGCTTCGCGCGCGCGGCGCTCAAGCAGTTTGCGGGCTTCCATTTTGCCACTGGTGCCGAAGTGCTCGACCAGGATGTGGCACATCTGCAAGCCGTGACGAATCTCTTCCAGCATGATGCGCACGGCGGCGTAGCGGTCGTAGTCGTGCGGGACGTTCTGCAGCAGGCGGCGCTGCTGCTCCACGCTGGCGAACTCGGTGTCGCCCTGAACGAATGTCAGCGCCAGCAGGCTGTCGCGCATGTTCTGGGTCGGGATCTGCGTGACGCGGTCCCACTTGGGCTGGCCCTTAAAGTCGCCGAACTCAATCTCGGGCGAGATCGTGTTGTCGTAGATCGGCGTCATGATGAAGTTTTCAGAGTCTTCGATTTTTACGCCGATGTCGGACTGCCAGTCTTTCAGGTAGTCCATCCAGTCGTCGAAGTTGCGGATGTTCCGAACCACTTCCATAGGTCGCTCCACTATTTGGCCCGATCGCTTCCGCGATGGGCTCTGAGTCCTTCCACGAACAATTCGCTGTACATCCGCCCGATGTCGGCGGCTTTGAAACTGCCATCCGGGCGGTACCACTTTCCGATCCAGTTGATCGCGCCCAGGATCGCCAGCGACGCGAGCTTGGGCTCAACCTTGCGGAACTCGCCGTTCTTCAGGCCTTCCTGGATAACCTGACGCATGCCGCGTTCAAACTGGTCGCGCTTGGCGATGATTTTCGCCAGCAGCTCTTCTTTGAGTGCAGTGAAGTCCAGTGCCAACGCCGAACCCTGCAGGTCGTCGATCATCACGTCGACGAAGCCCTGGATCAGCGCAGCCAGACGCGTCGCAGCGGCTTCACCCTTTTGCGCCGCAAACACTTCGCGCATCTTTTCCAGCACGCGATCAAGGCTGAAATCGTGGCAGGCGAAGAGAATTTCTTCTTTGTCTTTGAAGTAGTAGTACAGCGAGCCTTTGGTCATCAGCAGCGCTTCGCTGATGTCTTCCATGCTTGTGCCGTGGTAGCCCTTGCGGCGGAAGGCAGCCGCAGCGCTGCGCAGAATGGCTTCGCGCTTGAGCTCAGTCTTTTTCTGTCGGCGTTCGGCAGCCTGCATCTGGTTCATTATCTGAACCATAGTTCAAAAGTCAACCCGCCGGTTTGACGAAACTCATCAACGGAGTAGATCTCTGCTCACTGGCCTGGTGTCGTGGAGCATCGGTGATTCCTGCGACAGACACCAGTCTGTCGCACTCTCACTTGGTTGAATTTGTGCAGTCACCACGCGCAGTTGGTTCAATGCAGACTGAATTCCGGGATTTGCTTTGAGCGATGGCACAGACCTGCTAGAAGTCCTACCCAAGAATGCGCAGCGCCTTGAAGACATCGCTTCCTGCAAACACCCAGTTCATGGGCATGGTGTTCGCACCGCAGGAATGCTCGCGCAAAGCCCTCAACGAGTGAATCCGGCGTTAGTGAAACACGTTCCGTGCGACTAAGTGCGCGGTGTGAATTCGCTATGGCCGGAGGTGATTCGTGAATCGCGATGAATGGATCCAGAAGCTCAAGAAAATGGGCCTCTCAGGGTATGAAGCGCAAGTCTACCTTGCGCTGCTTGGTGAAACGCGCGCGCCCGCATCACGCGTGGTGCGCAAGAGCGGTGTGCCCCAAAGCAAGGTGTATGGCGCACTGACCAGCCTGGTCGAGCGCGGTTTTGCCGAGCAGGTGCTGGGCGACGTGAAACTCTTCCGCGGCATTCCGCCCGAGCAGGCCTTCGAAAACTATCGACGCACCATTGAGGAATCGCTGACAGAGGCCCAGGCCCATATGGCTGAGCTGTCAAGCGTGGCGCCGGACGCCCCCGGCGATGACCCGGGAAGCCTCGGCATTCGCCTGGTGCGCAGCCAGCAGATCAAGGCGCTGATCGATGAAGCCGTCGAGTCGGCTGATTCAGAAGTCCTGATCGCGGTGAAAGACCCGCTGGTGATGCCGCCCGACATTGAGCAGGACAAGCGGGTTCTGGCGCGCGGCGTGAAGCTGAAGCAGGTGGTGGAGAAGTCCCTGCTGCATGACCCGGTGCACGGCGCGGAGACGCTTCGCGAAGCCGAAGAAACCGACACTGTCCGGTTCATTGAGCATGTGCCGCTGCGCTTTCTGGTGGTCGATCGCCGCATCGCGATGATGGAACTGAATGAAGAAGACGGCAGCACCATGGCGCTGGTCGTGCCCAACAAGGGCCTGGCCGAGAACATGCGGCGGCTGTTCGCAACGTTGTGGGCACAAGGGGAGGCACCGGATCAACTTCCGGAGTCCTTTCGAGTAGAGGTTGGCACGAGGGATTGACCAGCTTTGGGGGCCGGTCTTTTCCGACATTTTGACATATCGATGTGGTACACTGGGCCCGCGTGGGGGCACAGTCTGGGATTCGGTGCCGGCATAAAAGCCGGCGGGCACCTATGTGCCGCAGACCGGGTCTGTACAGGCAACCGGAGTGGGGTTTCACAGGAGAAAACCGGAATGTGCAAGCAATGGAAGAAGTTGTGCGCGATTACGTGCGTGCTGCTCTTTGGCGCAACATCGCTATCGGCGCAAATCACATCGGAAGTTCTGACAGGCGCGGCGGAAAGTGCCGGCACCGGCTCGGGCTATCCGATCAATACTTTCTGGCACGACCTGCGTTCAGAGTCGATCTATCTGGCCAGCGATCTGACTGGCGCGGGATTGACCGGCGGATCGATGATAACCGCCATCGGGTTCAAGTGCGCGCAATTGCCCGGCCGGGCCATTACCAACGTGCGCATTCGTGTTCAGCAGACGACGGCGACGACCGTGACGGGCACGTTTGTAGCCAGCGGCTACACTGACGTGTACGGGCCGACCACAATTCCGATTTCGTCGTTTACGGTCGGCAACTGGTTCACGTTCACGTTCACTACGCCGATTGCCTGGAACGGCACGTCAAACCTGTTGATTGACTACTCGTGCGACGACACCGGGTACACCTCTGGTGGCGGGTGCTACATGCGCTCTGTTGCGGGAACGCGCACGACTTACGGGTACGATGACAGCGGATACACCTACCCCTTCGCGGGCATGGAAGACGGGACGCGTACGCTGGTGCCATCGATGCGTATCACTTACACCGGCGGTTCGCTGACCATTATCAGCTCGCCGTCGATGCCCACGGGCGCCGAAGGCGTCTTCTATACACAGACATTGCAGGCGGTCGCCGGCACCACACCCTACACCTGGGCGCTGATCGGCGGCGCACTGCCATCCGGTGTCACCTTGTCCACTGGCGGCGTCATCAGCGGAACGCCAGCCGTCAGCACCGGCGGCCAGCAGTACAACTTCACGGTCCGCGTCACGGACAACGTTGCAGCCACCGACACCGAGAACTTCACGCTGTACATCCAGGGGCCGCCGGCTGCGCTGCCGTTCCTGGACGACTTCTCGGTCGATAAGGGTTGGACCCTGGGTTCAGGCTCGGGCCTGACCTGGCAGCGCGGCCCTTGCGGCGCGCCCTACACACCCCCGTATGGTGGCCCGGAACCGACAACCGACCATTCACCCGGCACCGACAACTACATCCTGGGTGACAACATCGGCGCGGTCTATCCCAACAGCATGGGCAGCACGATCTGGGCAACGTCGCCCCCGATCAACTGCTCAAGCACCTCTGACGTCGAACTCTCATACTGGCGCTGGCTGAACGTCGAAGACTCCAGCTACGACCACGCCTACATCGCTGTCTCAAACAACGGCACAGCCTGGACCCAGGTGTACACCAACGTGGGCGCAGTCGGCGACACCGGCTGGACACAGCACAAGCTCAACATCTCGGCCGTGGCCGGAAACCAGGGCAGTGTGCGCGTGCGCTTCGGCATCGGTACCACGGACAGCAGCTGGCAGTTCGCCGGCTGGTGCATTGATGACGTTGAGTTGCGTGAACTGCCCAGCACGACCAAGCTGGTCTGCACCGACTTCACGATCGTCAGCCCCTACACCGTGGGCAGCCAGAACGACCCCAAGGTCTACACCGGAACGCAGGCAAACTTCTCGGTCACCGTGAACAACACGACGGCGAACAACATCACCGTCAACAGCTTCACCGTGGCGGTCACGAACTACACAACCGGCAACGCCGAGAACGTCGGCACGTTCACTCTGACACCCACGATCCCGTTTGTGGTTAACGCCAACACGACCGCGCAAGTGATCCAGGGCGTCTTCAACTGCACGGCGCTGGCAGCGGCGGGTGCAAACACGACATTGCAGGCACGGGCACGCTTGCAGGGCACCGAGGCATCGACCAACAAACCTGTCGAGACGGAACGCGATGAGATTCTGTACGTCGACCAGGGACCGCCGCCGCCGCCGCCGGAAATGAACGTGCACGAGACCAACTTCCAGGGTGCGCTCGTCGGCCACAACCAGGCCGCCGCCGGCACACTGCGCGACTTTCAAAGCCGTGACATCAACGCCGGCCCCGGCAGCTGGCTGAACATTGTGATCATCAACAATACCACCAGCAGCATCAATATCGGCACGCCGACGCTGGGCGGCACGGACGCCGCGCACTTCCGACTGGATACTGCGCAGTGGACCAGTTCGACCATGACCATCACCACCAGCGGCTCGACATCACAGATCTACTTCTCGGTCCGCTTTGACCCCCACGCCTTGGGCCAGCTTGACGCATACGTCGAGTTCACGCACAACGCCACCGCGCCCACCACGACGCCGTATCGGGTGCTGTTCACCGGCACCGGCACCGGCAC
The DNA here is from genome assembly GCA_020849795.1 of Planctomycetota bacterium. Classification (GTDB taxonomy): domain Bacteria; phylum Planctomycetota; class UBA8742; order UBA2392; family UBA2392; genus JADJRK01. Next base: position 58,967 of record JADZFR010000023.1, read on the forward strand.
CGCCCCCGAGCTGGAAGTGCATGAAATCGACTACACCGGCCCGAAAGTCACGTTGGGGCAAGCCGCGGCAGGCACCAACCGCGACTTCGGCACAGTCGCCACTGGCGGCAGCAGCGGGTGGGTAAACATCGTGATCTGGAACCGTTTTGCAACCGACACCACGATCAACCCGCTTCCGACGCTCTCGGCGGGCAACACGGCTGACTTTGTGATCGACACGTCGGCCATGAGCAACCCGCACGTCATACCGGGCACGACAGCATTTACGGGCACTACGTACTTCAGTATCCGGTTCGCGCCGCAGTCTGCCGGCAGCAAGGCTGCCACAGTCAGCTTTGGCCACAACGCCAGCAATCCGGCAACCACACCGTTTACGTTTGAGGTCGTCGGATCAGGTATCGCCAGCGGCAGCCCTGCAATCTTTGTGCAGGAGGCCACGGCCCCGGCGTCGCAAGCCGGCACGACCACTTTCACGGTCACTAACGGCCAGGCGGCCGCCAACGGTCGTGACTTCGGCGACCAGGTCATCACCGCCGGGCCCACGGGCTACCTGACGATCCGCATCACCAACACAGGCAGCCAGGCCCTGGTGATCGGCAACCCCACGCTTGGCGGTACCGCGCCCGGCCACTTCCAGTTGAGCACTGTGGCGCCCTGGGCTTTCGTAACGTCGATCAATGCCGGGGCAACGTCCGAGTTCGGCATACGCTTTGACCCGACGTCTGCAGGTGTGAAGAACGCCACCGTCAGTTTCACGCACAACGCGACAGCGCAGACCACGACGCCGTTCACGTTTGGCATAACCGGCAACGGTCTGCTGAACGCGCCGATCATTGAAGTGCGCGAGACGGACGCGCTGGGTGCAGTCATCGGTTACAACGACCCGGCGGCCGGCACGCTACGCGCCTTCGGCGGGCGCGACGTCAACGCGGGTGCCAGTGCCGCGCTGACCATTTACATCGAGAACATCGGCAGCGCGCCCATGACGCTGGGCACGCCAGTCGTTACCGGCACCCAGGCAAACCAGTTCGTGGTCAACTCGACCGGCATGCTGACGACATTGGCCGTGGGAGTATCCACTACTTTCTCAGTTGCTTTCGACCCCAGCAGCTACGGGGCCAAGATCGCCAACGTAACGTTCGCGCACGACGACCCGCTGGTCACCAACCCGTTCAGCTTTGAGGTTTCAGGCTTCGGTGACGCGCCCAGCATTGAAGTTCGCGAAGGCAGTGCGGGCGGGCCCATCCTGGTTCACAACTCGGCGCCCGCGGGCGGCCGCGACTTCGGCACCGTGCTGCTTGCATCCATGCCGACCGCGCCGGTCACCATCGTGATTGTCAATGCGGGCAATGCCAACTTGACGGTACAGGCGCCCACCATCACAGGGCCCAACGCCAGCAGCTTCAGTCTGACCGCTGTGGGCTTTCCGGCAACGGTCGCGCCCAGCAGCCTGGTCAGCTTCACCGTCACGTTCAATGCCAGCCAGGTCGGCTTGAAAGAAGCCACGATCAACTTCGCCCACAACGACTCGGGCAATGCCAGCCCGTTCCAGTTGCCAATCCAGGGTGTTGCCGCCGACCCCGCCGGCGTGCAGATTGACACCAATACCACGCTGTCGCAGGGACAGGTCGGACAGGTCTACGGGCCCGTAGACCTGCGCGCGTCCGGCGGCACCGCACCCTACACCTGGAGCCAGCGTAACGGTACGACCCTGCCCGTTGGCCTGAGCATGACCACCGCGGGGGTCATCAGCGGCACGCCGGCTGGACCTGCCGGCATCTTCCAGTTTGACCTGCGCGTGACCGATGCTGCCGGCGGAACAGCCGACCGCACCTTCAGCCTGACTGTCCAGCCTGCGCCGGGCAGTGGCTTCAGTGGCGGCGGTGGCGGCGGCGGTGGCGGCGGTTGTGAGACCGGCCATGGCACGCCGTGGCTACTGATGGCGCTGGCGGCCCTTGGCACGCTCGTGTTGGGCCTGCGGCGCCGCAGTCACCGGGCGTAGACGAAAGTCAGCAGCAAAACTGCCCGCCGGAAGGCGGGCAGTTTCATTGACCGAACGCCGGGCAGGCATAAACTGCACAGTTCGCATGCGCGTGATCTCATGCCACCGCGTCCTCGCCCTGCTCTCCGTATCCGTCCTTACGCTGTCGTTTAGTCATTCGTCGCGCCTGGTCGCCGACGAAGACGAGAAGATCAAGCTCGCCTGGACACTGCCCGAGCGCACGTGCCTTTACTATGAGACTGAGCTTGCACCAAAGCCCGCCGAAGCCCCTGACGAGCCCAAAATCGGCAAAGACCCGGCGTCGGGCATTGACGGCGACACACCCGCCCAGCCCCGCCGCTGTGAATCCTCTGTGGTCTTCGGCTACGAGATTGACGAGCGGGGCGTGCGCAGGCCCGCCTTCCCAGCCCAGGATATCGAGCAGGTCATCCTGCAGGCGGCATGGCACCTGCCCAAAGGCACCGTGAAAGTCGGCACCAGTTGGAAAGCGACTTGGCAGCACGACGTCACGCTTGACCGCCTGCCGCCAACGCTTGGCAGCCAATACGAAATCATCGGCTTTGAGGACGTGAAAGACTTCGGCCGCTGCGCAAGGTTTCGCGGCAGCCACGTGCTGCAGAACGCCCAGACTTCCAAGGCCAGAATCCGCTGGGAGTCACTGCAAGTCTCCACAGAATCCTGGTTCAGCATTGGCAGTGGCTGCCTCGCGCGCTGCGAAGCCGTAGTCAAGGGCATTACGAACCAGCAACGCGAAGCCGGCGCCGCCGGGACGCATGATCGCCTGCAATGGCGCATGACCCAGCGCTTTGACTCGGCCGAAAAGGTTTCGCTTGAGCGCCGATCTGAAGAAGCGCTGATTCGCGGCCTTGAGTACATCTGGAGCGCGCGCCAGAAGGATGGCGGCTGGAACCGGATTTTCCGGCCGCGCGGCGGCACGGCTCTGGCACTGCTGGCGTTGCTGAGTTGCGGTGTTCGCGCCGACGACCCGCGCATCATTAAGTCGTTTCGCGCACTTGCCGCCCTGCCGCTGGACCAGGTGTATCAGGCGGCTGCATCGTGCATGGCCTACGAGGCATTGCTGATTCGACGCCGCGACGACATGGGCAAGCCTGACGCCAGCCTGACGCGCGAAGAAATGACCGAGCTTGAACGCGTTGCAGGTTACCTGCTCAATGGCCGCAGCAAGATCAACAACGCCTGGGGCTATGACACCGACCCCGACGGGCGCTGGACGACCCTGTCGCTGGTCGAGTGGTCATTGTTCGGGCTTGCAGCCGCGCAACGCTGCGGGGTGGCGATGCCGATGTCCATGATTCGCGGCCTCGGCGAACTCGTGCTTGACTGGCAAGCCGAGAAGGGCGCGCCGGTCAAGCGCGTGGTGTCGGGCGAGATTCGGACAACCGGCACGGTCAAGGTCTCGCGGCTTTCCAAGCCTGTGGCTGCCCGCGGATGGACCTACGAGCGCAAAGTGGACAGCGGGTCTGACCCCCTGGCCTCGATCCCGTATGCGTCGGTCACCTGCGCGGGCATCAACTGCCTGGCCAGCCTGCTGGAGATGGCCCAGAACGCGGACAAGACTGAACGCCACAAAGAGTTCGGCGGCGTTGACGGCTTTCGCAAATGGAAAGAGCGCGTGACCGACGCGGTCTCAAGCGGGCTGGCATGGCTTGAGCTGAACTATTCGGTGGCGCGCAACCTGGGCGAGGCACACTCGGTGAGCAGCCGCAATCACTACTTCGTGTACCTGCACTCCCTGGAGCGCGCGTGCACGTTCAGCGAGACCGAGTGGATCGGTGAACACAAGTGGTACGACGAAGGCCGCGCCGCCCTGCTGGTGTCGCAGCGCGAAAAGGGCAACTGGGTTCGGCTGGTCATGGAAACCACTGACACCGTTGAGGACACCACGTGCGCCGTGCTGTTCCTGAAGCGCAACATCCTCAAGCCGCGCTGGCCTGTGTTCACGCAGAAAGAAGCCGAGTAGCGCCGCTACTCGGTTTCGCAGTACACCGCGTTGAGCGCCGCCTGAAACCACTTCACCTTGCCCATGCCCTGCAGCCTGGCGGGCGTGTGTTTGCGGGCTTTGTCGCCAAGGCCGAGCTGGCCCTTGTCGTTGTCGCCCCAGCACCACAGGTTGCCCTTGTCGTCAAGCGCGTAGGCGCTGCGGCCGGCTGCCTGCACCTGCACGATACCGGTCAACCCGATGATCTGCGCGGGCTTGCGGCTCTTCTCTGTGCTCCAGTTCGCGCCGTGGCCCAAAGCACCCTTGTTGTCGCCCCAAGTCCAGATCGTGCCGTCTTGCGCCAGCGCCACGACAAACCCGTCGCCCAGTGCAACCTGCTTCGACTTCTGCGTGAAGCCGCACTTGCCGCGTACGCGTTGCGCGGGCGTGCTGCCATCGCCGAGCTGTCCACGGCTGGCATCGCCGTAAAGCCGGATCTCGCCTTTGGTGTTCAGGTGGGCTTCCAGGCCTGCGGCGAATTGCGTCTGCGCCAGCAGATGCTCGCCGCCCTGCGGCATGGCTTGCCCGTTGATGATCTGCCACCATTCTCCGGTGTCGGCCAGCGCGTTGATTGCGTCGTCCGACGGGAACAGTCGCGTCACCGCATCCACTCCTTTGACCGGCTTAGGTTGGTCGGACTCGGCGTCCCACCACCACACTTTGCCGTCGGCCAGCACTGCGCACTGGTCGGCGAGCGCGGCCACGTCGGAGACGCCCGTGAACTGCGGCAGCGCGTTGGGGGCGTTGGTCAGGCGGCCGATGAATTTGCCGGGTGCGTCTTTGCCCCACACCCACAGCTTGCCGTCCGCCACTGCCATCGCCCACGAGTGTTTCTCGACTTGCGGTGTCGCCACGCGCGTAATGCCCTCCGGGCCGCCCCATCGAAATGGCGCGCTTACCCATCCGCCCACAAACTCACCCCACGCCCACAGCTTTGGGCCGGGCGGCGTTGCGGGCGGAGCTATCGGCTGGTTGACTGGCAGATTGGCAGGACCGGGCGCGTTGCCGGCGTCCCCGCCCCCGCCCCCTGAACACGCGGCAAGTAGCGGCAACATCGCCGCAATAGAAACCAGAATGGTTCGCATGGCGCCAATATGCCGCCGGCGCACCCCGGCATCCACAGAAAGCCGTCGCCAAGACGCAGGGGAAAAGTCGCTTGACGGCAGCCTGCGCGCCGTGTATTAAACCTTTCGGTTATTTAGCTGATTGGTTTACTATGATGATGACCGACGAATTGAGCGCCACCTTGGGGGCGCTGGCGGACCCGACCCGCCGCGCGATTCTGTCCCGCCTCGCGGGCCGCGAGCTTTCTGTGACCGAGCTGGCGGAACCCTTCGACATGAGCATGCCCGCGGTTTCAAAGCACCTGAAAGTGCTCGAACGCGCGGGCCTGATCTCGCGCACGCGCGATGCGCAATGGCGACCCTGCAAGCTCAACGCCGAGCCCCTGAAGCAAGTAGCCGCATGGGTCGAAACGTACCGGCGAAACTGGGAAGAAAGCTTCGACCGCCTGGATGGCTACTTGAACGAACTGAAGGCCAAGACAAGCAAGAAGGAGAAGCCGCATGCCCGACGAAAGAAATGAACTGCTGATCACGCGCGAGTTCAACGCCCCGCGCAACCTGGTGTGGAAGGCATGGACCGACCCCGAACACCTGCCTCACTGGTGGGGTCCCAAAGGCATGCCGACGAGCGTCAAGAAGTTTGACCTGCGCGTCGGTGGCACCTTTCTGTATCACATGCAGGCGCCCCAGGGCGGCATGTGGGGCAAGTTCGTGTACCGGGAAATCGTGGCGCCCACGAAGCTGGTGTTCGTGACCTCGTTCAGCAACGAGCAGTCGGAAGTGACGCGGGCACCGTTCTGGGACACCTGGCCACTCGAAATCCTGAACACCGTGACATTCGAAGAGCGGCAGGGCCGCACGATCCAGACGCTGCGAGGCCAGCCCCTGAACGCCACGCAAGCCGAATGGGCCAAGTTCCGCCAAGAGCACCAGGGCGTGACCGCGGGCTACAACGGCACCATGGACCAGTTGCGCGACTTCCTTGCCGGGGGCACTCCGACACGCAACGCCGAGACTTTCAAGCTGAAGCTGATCGGCGACACGGATATCGAAATGAGCCGCGAGTTCGACGCGCCCAAACACCTGGTGTTCCTCGCGCACACGAAGTGTGAGCATATGAAGCGTTGGTGGGGCCCGCGCGGCTTTGAATTCGCCGAGTGCAGCATCGACTTTCGCGAGGGCGGAAAGTGGCGCATCGTGCAGCGCGATCTGGAAGGAAACCTGCACGCCTTTCGGGGCGAATATCGCAGGATCGTGCCGGACGAGTTGATTGAATGGACGTTTGAGTACGAAGGCATGCCCGGCGAAATCGCGGTCGAAACGATGACCCTGACCGAGAAAGACGGGCGCACCACCCTCAAGGCTCTTTCCAAGGGCCCAAGCAAAGAAGGCCGCGACGCCATGGTCGCCTCGGGCATGGAATGGGGCGCGCGCCAGACCTGGGACCGCCTGGAAGAACTGGCGACGCAATTGTGAACGAACGGGCGAAAGATCAGGGAATGAACCATGGCTGGTGACGATCAAACGAGCATGCAGGCGTATCTCGAAAAGCTCCCGCCCAAGGCGCGCGTCAGCCTGGAAAAGCTGCACCGTGCGATCCGCGCGGCTGCCCCACGCGCGACCGAGGGCAGGAGTTACGGATTGCCGGCGTTTCTGATGGACGGACCGCTGGTCGCGTTCGCCGCTCACAAAGACCATTGCGCGTTCTACCCGATGAGCCCGGCGGTGATCGATGCGCACAAGGAGCTGCTCAAGGGCTACGACATCTCCAAAGGAACGATCCGCTTTCCAGCCGGATCAGCCCTTCCGAACGCACTGGTGCGCAAGCTGGTCAAGGCACGCATCGCCGAGCGCGCAGCCAAGGTCAACAAACGCACGCCGCACAAAGGGACAACATGAACAAGGTGACGCCATTTCTGATGTTCAATGACGGGCTGGAAGCCGCGATTGAGTTCTACACCCGGACGTTTCCTGACTCGCGGGTGCTGAAGTCAGCCCGCAACGGCAAAGACGGGCCTGTGCAGTCCGCCGAGTTCGTCGTCGGCGGCCAGCACTTCATGGCCTACGCCGCCGGCCCGTACTTCAAGTTCAGCGAGGCGTATTCCATGTACGTTGACTGCGCCGACCAGCCCGAAGTCGATCGCTACTGGGACGCGCTGTTGAAGCAAGGCGCCAAGCCGACCCAGTGCGGCTGGATCAACGACCCCTGGGGCCTGTCGTGGCAGATCGTGCCCCGAAGGTTCACCGAGTTGATTGCCGACAAGAATCCCAGGAAGGTCCAGGCGGTCATGCAAGCCATGCTCCAGATGGTGAAGCTCGACGTGGCCGAACTTGAGCGCGCCTACAACGAAGCATAGCCGGCGAAAACAAGAACCCCGGCCTGTCAGCCGGGGTCTGGAACAAGGTCAATGGCTGCGTCTCAGGCTTCGGTTACGCTTCCACGGGCTGGTTGCTGAAGTGCTCGATCAGCAGGTCGCGGGCCTGGTCGATCAGCCAGTTCGGCGTGCTTGCGCCCGCCAGAATACCGATGCGCTTTGCGGCTTTCAGCTTGTCGAAGTCGATGTCCGACGGGCTCTCGATCAATTGGGCCTTTGCGCCAAAGCTCTCGGCGACGATGGCGAGCTTCTTGGTGTTGGAACTGGCGTGGCCGCCGATCACGATTACGTGGTCGTTGGCTTTGGCGATGGTCTCGGCGTCTTCCTGGCGCTCGGTGGTGACGTAGCAGATGGTGTTGAACACGCGCACTTCCTGTGAACGGGCGAGCAGCGCATTGACGATCTCGTTGACCTTCTTGAGGATCAGCGTGCTCTGCACCACCACGCCCATGCGGCGCTTGTTCTTGGGAATCTTGTACAGGTCGTCCATACCCTTGATGACGGTGCCTTCACCCTTGGCGTAGGCAAGAATACTGATCACTTCAGGGTGCTTGGGGTCGCCGATGATGACGACGTAATACTTCTGCTTGTGCAGCAGCTGCGCATAGTTCTGGGTCACGCGCACGTACGGGCAGGTCGCGTCAATCACCTCGGCGCCCTTGGCCTTGAATTGTTCCTGCATTTCCGGCGGCACGCCGTGGGTGCGGATGATGACGGTGCTGCCGGGGCCCGCGCGTTCGTCGTCTACGTCTTCGATGTAATCGACGTTGAACTCTTTGCGCAGGTTGTCGATGGTCTGCGGGTTGTGAATCAACGGCCCGAAGGTGTAGACCGGGTTGTCCTTGGTCTTGGCTGTGGCCACGGTCTGTTCATAGGCGCGATCCACGCCCCAGCAATAGCCGCTGTGCTTGGCTATGTTGATCTCGACGGGTCCGGCGCGGTATTGCGTCACTGCGCGCAGGTCGCCGGTGTACTTGTTGTGACCCATTTCAGTCCTTGTGCCAATCATGCCGGGCCCCGCACTTTGCGGCTGCCCCCCACACAATAGATCGTACCAGAACGCCGTTATACACCACGCCAAATCTGATTTTTCAAGGCTGCCGCAAACCCAGATTGGCCTCACTGTAATGCCGCTTTCCTCGTTACACCATCGGGGGCCGATTCCTCTATAATGAGGCCGATGGCACTGCGTCTGCATGAGCGTTCGTTTCTGCTGATTTCTGCGGCGGCTTTGCTGCTTGCGGGCGGGTTTGGCTTTGTGCTCGGACTCACCGGCGGCGGCGTGACCGTGATCCCGGCCGCGCAGAGCGAGCTTGAACCGGCATCGGACCACGGCAGCCCAATCAACCGCCCGCGCGCCAACCGCGAAACAGCCACGGGCAACCACACTGGCACCACGCACACGAACAAGTCCAACCGCGAGCCCGAACAACCGGACAAGCCTGACATCACTCCCACGACAGGGGGCGGACCCCGCAAGCTGCCCGCCGGACGCGTCGACCCGGTGGTTGAGTCGCCCCAGATCGCGGAAGCGGTGGCCGAGATTGAGGTCACGCTCAAGGACAGCCAGGGGCGCCAGATGCCGTTTGCCCAGGTCGCGCTGGACATCGTGGCAGGCCCCTTGGGGTGGCAGACGCTGTCTTCGAGCCCCGAGCAGTCGCGCGGCCAGCGTGGTGTGTTCGTGTTCAAGTCGCTGTACCCCGGCTCGTACCGCGTGCGCAGCACGGCCGCCAACTACGCGCCCGCCGAGCAGGAAGTGACGATTCACGCCGGCAGCAGCACCGAGCAGGTGGCACTTGTGCTGACGCCGCTTGGCAACTGCGCCGTGGAGTTCTATCCGCGCCTGGGCAGCGGTGAGACGCCGCAGGACGTGCTGGTGCAGATCGATGCCAAGGCCGCCAACGATGACGACAAGGGTCGCTTCGGTTCGCACCGGCAGACCGCGACCACGGACCCGCGCGGCCTGATCTCACCGACCAGCACCCGCATTCGGGTCGGCCAGGACGGCGCGGTCAAGATGATACTGAACATCGGCGTGCCGGTGTCGCTGACGTTTTCGGCGGCCCACGCGGGCAAGTCGTGGGTCGGCAACAGCAGCATCACGCCGGAAGGCATTGGCATGAAGGTGGACGTGACGCTGAACCAAAGCAGCGACACCGACAATCCGCTGCTGGCTGGCGCGGGCGGTACGGTGAGCTTAACGGTGATCCTGACTGTCGACGGCAGCTCTGAACGCGAGTTCACTCGCGTGAACCTGCGCGCGCGGCCCGACGACTTCGCCTATCGCCAGCCAACCAGCAGCAGCGGGAACCGCTTTCTGTGGGACAACCTTGCAGCCGGGCGCTGGTACATCGTGGCCGAAGCGCGCGACGTCCACGCGCCTTTCGTGGCACAGATTGAAGTAGCAGAGAGCGGCGAGAGGCAACTGGATATTCGCACCGGGCACCTGCGAGTGAACGCGCAGCGCGAACCGGGCAGCCCTGACCCGGAAGGCGATGCGTTGTACCGGGTGCGCCTGCGACCGATGGGATCAGGAACGCTGGAGCGCACGTTCAACGGCAACTTGAAAGGCAAACAGAGCGACTACATCGACTTCTTCGTGCCCGCCGGGGAATTTGACGTGCATGTGGATTCGCCCGAGCAATCTGCTCCGCTGGTAGCAGAGCCGACATCGCAGCCGTTGAACATGACTGCCGGCGGCAACGTGACGCTTGAGTATGTGCTGCGCGCCGCGGTGACACTGACGTTCCGCTGCGTAAACAGCGCCGGTGTGCCTGTGCCGAATGCCGAATTCCTGGTCACGTTTCATGCCGCCGGGACTGTGCCCGAGAGCGAGAAAGCCAACGTGCGCAAGGGCGGCAGCGATGGCATGTGCAAGCTGCCAAGCGCGCCCTATGGCGCGGTCTACGTAATGATCTGGACCACCAGCAACGACTGGAACAACCCTGATCGGGTGTTCCAGCTCGATCTGCCCGCCTTTGGCATCAAGGATCTGGGCAACGTGGTGGTCGCACCCTGAACCCTATCGATTCGGGAAGCGCGGCTTGGGATCAACCTTGGCCGCTTCGGGCTCGTTGCTGTCGGGGTTCTCTTCGCTGATCAGCAGCACACCTTCCTGGCTGCAACGAAACTCGCCGGTGTTCTTGCCCGTCTCCGTGAGTTGCAGCTCACGGCTTACGCCGGCCAGAGTCAGCTTGACCGTCACTGTGTCCACGCGGTCGGCGTTCTTGTCTTTCGCAAGCTTCAGGACAATCCATACCCGCCCGCCGGCTTCGCCTGACACGATCTTGTTCAGCACGACGGCCGAGATGGGTTTGAAATCCTTGTCGCAGAAGTTGAGGCCGGTGGTCACCACAAGGTCCTTGGGCTGCGTGGCAAGCGAGCCGGGCGTGCCCTCGGTTTTTGCGGGCAGTGTGCCGGGCGCAATGCTGCCGGTACCGGCAACGCCTGCACCTGGACCGGACGCCCCCGGAACCGCCCTGGCCGGGGCGTCCGCCGGCGCGGCACCCTGCGGGCCGCCGGCCGGTTGAGCCTCAGCAGCGCGACCGATGGCAGGCGGCGGCACGGAACTCTGGCCCTTGCTCTCGACCTGTCCCGGGCGCGCGGTCGGCGCCGCTGGATTGCCCGGCTGGTTGTTGCGGTCGTTGCGATCGCGGCGCGAGGTGTCACCCGAGTTGCGGTTGGTGCCCCCGGGCAGATTTGAGTTGTCGATTCGGCCGGCAGGCGGCGGCGCGTCAGTCGAGCCACTGGGTTGCGAGCCGGTGTTGGCCGGGGGCTCCACCACGTCGTTGCTGCCCTCAATCGTGGTTTTGGCAGTGAACGCGTTAACCACAAGCGCGGACTGGTTAGAGAGGGCGCCGCCCGTGACCTCACAGGCAAGGTCACCCGGAACTCCGCCGGCGGGCGTAAACAACGCCGTCATGTACTTGATGCCGGTTATGCGCACAGAGACGTCATTCTGCGCGGCGTTACCAATGCTGAAAGTGAATACGGTGTTGGCCGTTTCAAGCTTTGGCGGATTGATGTCGGCGCCGCCGCCGTCGGGTACCGGGGCCTCGCTGAACGTGGTGCCGGTGGGCGCGGTGATGCGCACCGTGCCAGTAATGCGGCCGCTGATGACGATCGTGCCCGCCTTCTGGACTTCCTGCACGTTCACGCGCACCAAAAGCACTTCTTCTACCGATAGCTTGGCCTGGCTGCCCGTCACGGGCTGAGGCCCGGCAATGCCAAGTGTGCCGCGCAGCGTCTTGAGCACCGTGCTGCCGTTTACGCCGAACAACTCCACCTTGACCTCGATGGTTCCGAACGCGCTGTCCTCTATGCTGACGCGGCACTCGGCTTCGTTCTGGTTCAGGATGATGAAGCTGCCCGGCACCAGCGTGGCACCAGCCGAAAACTTGACGTTGGGCAACTTGCTGCTGCTGTTGGAAAACCCCGACGCCGTGGTGGCAATCAGGCGAATGGCCACGTTCTTGGCGCCGCTGGGCAGCGTGCCCGGTTCAATGACAAACGACTCTTTGGATGCTGACGCCGGCGGGGCTGTCTGAGCGGCGAGCGCGGGACAGAACAGTGCGGCCGCAATCAGCAGCCACTTCAGCAGCCTGGTCGGTACCTTGATCGTCATGGCTCACTCTCCGTCATTCCCGCTTGCCAGCTCTGGCGATGCGTCGTCTTGCGCACCCGGGGCGACCTTGTCCGCGGCCTTCAGTACGCCGGTCTGGCGAGCTGCCTTGCGTCTAGCGCTCAACTCTGCTTCTGCGGCCTCTGCTTCCTGCTGCGAAAGCACCCGAATTCGCACGCGTTTGACACGGTGGCCCCCCACGCGCGAAGCCGTGATCTGCAACCCATGATACGTCGTCGTGTCGCCTTCGGACGGGATATTCCCGAACGCCTTCAGGGCCAACCCGGCGGCGGTGTCAAAACCCTCAAGTACTTCCGGGGCAAGGGTTACGCCAAGCCGGGCCATCAGCCGCTCGTCTGTTACGCGCCCGTCTACTTCCCAAGTGACGCCGTCGATGCGCTCAAAGGGCGTTTCAATCACGTCGTACTCGTCGTCGATGCGACCGACGAGCATTTCGACGACGTCTTCCAGCGTGATCAAGCCGGCTGTGCCCCCGTACTCATCAAGAGCAATAGCCATGTGTGTGCGCTGGGCGCGCATCTCGCTGAGCAAGTCACCGATGAACATGGATGAAGGGACAAACAGCGGCTTGTGCAGGTAGTTGACGACATCGAACCCGCGCCCTGCACCGGGGTCGTGTCGGAAGAACTCTTTGAAGTTGAGCACGCCGACAATGTCGTCCAGGTCGCCCGAATACATGGGAATGCGCGTGAAGGCCGTTTTCTGGAAAAACGCCCGTATCTCTTCCAGCGAGGCGTTCACTTCCAAGGCCTGGATATCGATACGCGGCAGCATGATCTCGCGCACGCGCGTATCGTTAAGCTGGCTGGCGCGCTGGATGAGCGCCTGCTCCATGCTGTCGATCACGCCTGCTTCGGCGGACAGGCTTGCCAGCGCGTGGATTTCGCGAACGTCAAAGATGTCCTGCGCGCCAGGCTTTTCTCCCATCAGGCGCAGCGCCGCGTTGCTCAACAGGCTCAGCACGCGCGTGGCCGGCGCGGTCACGAACATAAGCAGGGCCACCGGGTACGCCGACGCCAGCGCCCAACGCACGCGAACTGCAACGGCAATGGACTTGGGTAGCACTTCACCGAATGTCAGCAGAAAGACCACTGCCAGCAACGAGGCCAGAATCGGGCCGGCCCAGTGCGGCAGAATCGCGCTGCCCTGGATCATGCCGTCAAAGACCACGGTCGCGTACACCGCCAGCACGGTGTTGACGATGTTGTTGGCGACCAGCAGCGCCGCAATGACGCGGCCCTTGTGGGTAAGCAGCTTGCGCAGGCGGACGGCGCGGGAGTCACCCTCATTTGCAAGATGCGCAAGCGTGGCGTCAGAGACGGCAGTCAGGGCCGTCTCAGTGCCGGAGACCAACCCCGACAGCGTGAGCAGCAAGAGGAAGATGAGCGCCGATAAGGGGTCCACGTCCCGCCGTTCATTCCGCCGAAAGCACGGAAGCGATGCACCTGCATTGTCAAACCAAACGCCGCCATGCGCCGGGGGTGCCCTGCGCGCGTGCGCCTATCTCCGGCCTTTGGCGGCACGCGTGTCTTTGAACTCGGTCTCAAGGCGCTTGATCAGGTCGTTGGCTGCCTTCTGGTCGCCCGCAAGGCCGGCGATGTCGGCCCGTGCGAGCAGGTGCCACGCGTAATACTCACGCAGCAGCGGATGAAAGCGGTTGCCGACCGGTATCTTTCCGGCCCACGCGTACTCGATGAACGAAAATGACGGCTCGTAGGCCTCCATGTCCATCATCCACGCGAACACGCCCAGAATCGCCGGCGGGCCCGATGGCGTGGCCTTCAGCAACTGCTGCTTGAAGCCGTCGTCAGCCTTGAACAGGTGCTCCATCGCCTGTGCCAGCACCAGCCGCTTGGCGCGCGTGTTGAACTCGCCGGCGCTGAGCGACTTGATCTCGCTGCCTTGCACGGCTTGCAGTTTCCACTGCACGTCCTGCAGGGTGCCTTCAACGACCATGATGATTGGCGTCTCGCCGCCGCCCAGCAGGGCAGCCACGTCGGCGGGCCACGGCGCTGCTTTCAGAATGCCGGTCTTCTGCTTCGGCAATGCCGGAAGAGATGCAGCCAGAATCTGCAGTGACTCAAAGATCAGCTTGGTTTGGTCCAGTCGCAGCTGGATGTCATCGCGCAGCACCTTGAACCTCTCGCTGCTGCCGTAAGTAATGAAGTCCGGGTCGCTCAGCTTGAAGTTGTCCATCGCGTCATTGGCGGCTTTGAAGTTGCCATTCGCGACGTTCTGGCGCGACTCATTCAATGCGGCGTTCAGCTTTTCGCCAGAGCGCTTGGCAGCCTCGTCAAGCCGCAGCCGTTCCTCACGGTCGGCCTCGGTGGTCAGGTCTTTAGCCTTCTTCTCAAGACGGGCCGCGAGTTCGCCAAGGCGCTTCTTGCCGTTGGATTCATCGCACGTCTCTTCGGTTTCACGCACGCGCTTGGCGATGCCCTGCAGGCTCGCAACGCGCAGCAGGATTTCCTGCTTGTCGGCTTCGCGTTCCTCGCGCTCGATGCGTTGCACGAACTCGCGCAGCACGGTGTCGCAACGCGTCTTGTAGGTGGACTGCAGAAACTCCTCGAACTGTTTGACCAGCTGGGTGATCTTCTCGTCCTTGTTGTCTTTCCACTTGGTGACGAACGCGGCAATGGGCTCTTTGGCGGCCTCGAATTTGAAGTCCTCGATCAACGCCATAACCTCGCGCCAGGCGTCGTCGTACTGGGTCTGGGCCGTCGCAAAACCCTCAAGCATCTCCATGCGCTTGGCCCAGATCTGGTCGCGCAGGTCCTGCAGTTGTTTCAACAGGTCGGGGCTGGCCTTTGCCTTCTGCTCTTTCAGCACCTGGTCAATGCGTTCGATGTCCTTATCCAGCTCTTCTGGCCTGCCTGGCGGGTTCTCCAGCAGGTACCGGGCAATGTTGATGCGCTCTTCCACTTTCTTGTTCGCGGCGACCATCTCGGGCGACTGTGTCGGGTCGCTGTTCGCCGGCGGAGTGTTCGACGAATTGTTCACGCCACTGATCGGCTCGCTGTTGTTGTTCTCAAGCGGATCGGACCCGCCGAACAGCACAAAGCCGATGCTGATCACCGCCGCCAGCACCGCCGCCGCCGCCGCGATGCCCGCGATCGCGATGCTGCGCTTGCTCTTCTGCTCGGCGATGCGCTGGGACTGGTCGGGGGAGAGCGCCGTCACGCGGTTGGCAAACGCGCTTCCGTCGCTGGCAGACTTGCGCGCGGACAGGTTCTCGAAGTCGGCGAGGTCGCTGGAAATCTCGCTGGCGTGCTGGTAGCGCTCAGCCGGATTCTTGATCAGCATGCGGTCAATGATGCGCTTGATGCCTTCCGGGCAATCCGGCACCCAGTCGGTGATCGGCGGGTGCTGTTCACGCACCTGCTTTTTCAAGATCTCTTTGACCGTTGAGCCCGTGAACATGGTCTTGCCGCTGAGCATGCGGTACAGCGTGGCGCCCAGCGCGTAAATGTCGGCGCGGTGATCGATCGGTTTGCCCATCGCCTGCTCAGGCGCGATGTAGTGCGGTGTGCCGAACACGCCGTCCTGCTCGGCCTGCAGCTCGACGGTGCTCATCGCCAGCCCCAGGTCACCGAGTTTTACGGTCAGGTCCTCCATGACCATGAGGTTGTCGGGCTTGATATCGCGATGGACCAGGCCCTTGCGCTCGGCGTAATCGAGCGCCGAGCACGCGTCACGAATGATCTTGACCGCGCGCGGCAGCGGGATCTGGCGAATCGCCTGCAGCTCTTCCAGCACGCTGCCCTTGGCGGCGAATTCCATGCTGAAGAAGTAGTTGCCCTCTTCGTCGCCGACGTCGTACACCTGGATGATGTTCGGGTGGTTCAACCCGCCCGCCGCGCGAGCCTCTTTCACGAACATCTCGCAGAACTTTTCGTCTTTCACCAGGTCCTGCGACAGCACCTTCAGCGCCACGGTGCGACCCAGACTGAGCTGCGTGGCCTTGTACACCGTGCCCATGGCGCCACGGCCCAGGCGCTCTTCGATGCGGTAGCCGCCCACCGCGTGCCCGATCAAGCCGCCCTTTTTGTCGGTCTGCTCGTCGGGCAGCCATGACAGCAGCGTTTCACCGACCTGGATGCTGTCGCCGAACTGCAGCTTGTGCGCGCCCTCGGCTTTGCGGCCGTTGACGAGGGTGCCGTTGGCGCTTTGCAGGTCCTTGAGGCCGAAGATGCTGCCCTTGCTGGCAATCAGGAAGTGGCGCCGCGACGCCATGTTATCGGACAGCTGCAGGTCGGCGGCCTTGTCGCGGCCGGCAACGACCTGCTGCCCCGTGGCGACGGAGACGGCTTTGCCGCGGTCAGGTCCTTTTTCGACTAGCAGGCGTGGCATGTGTCCTCAGCCCCGGAGCGCAAACAACCCCATGACGGCAAATGCCGTCACAAGGGGAGAATGCGCCATCAATCTGCAAGTATCTATGCAATGTGTGCTTAGGTCAACGCGTCGTTGCCGGCCCGTGCGGACGATTCAGCGGCATTTGATGAGAAAAAGCTGCTCTTTGACGTGCAGGCTGCGGTTTTGGAGGTTGCGGCTGCCACGAAACGTGTTGTACGTGCGCTCAAGCACCCGAACGTGCCCGCGACGGGCCAGAATGTCGCGCATTTCATCGGGCGTTACAAAGCCCTCGTTGCTGTACGAGACCAGGATGTAACGGGCGTCAGTGTTTTCGACCAGGTCGGCCAAGGTCCGCGGCGCTGCGCCAGACCGGTTGTAGTCACTGCGCTTCCAGTCGGCCGGAATCCCGCTGACGGCGCTGACCCGCTGCGGGCGCTGATAGTCACACAGCAGGTTCAGCATGAAGTAATTGCTGCCGTAAGGGTGCTGGTTGTAGGGCGGGTCAAAGTAGGCGACATCGACCGGGCCGATATTGCGTACAAGCTGGTTGGCATCCTGGCAGTGCACGGCGACTTCGCTCGTATGGCGACTGAACACTGGAAAGGGCAGTTCGATCCGGCCCATGATGCGGGCAAGGGCGTCGCCGGCGCTGCCGCCAAAGCAGCCAACCCCGGTGTTCCGGTCCTTGTAGAAACCTTTGAACACGCCTGACGTGTTGGCACGAACTGAAGCTGCGCTCAGCAAGGGTGCCAACAGAAACGGCTGCATCCAGTTCGGCAGGTCGCCGATGAATCCGCGATAGGTGTCCAGCCGCCGCGCATTCTCGACGGTGTAGAACACGCGCTCGCCGGGCTGGATGTTGCGGTCGTCCGCCGGGGCGTAGTTGCGGCGAATGATGCCGGTATTGATCGGGCGGCGTTCAGTGGCTGCGCAGACTTCGTGGTGGGCCGCCTGCAGTTCCTGGAGCTTTATGGTGTCAGCGTTGGCCAGGTAGCACGTTGCGATGACGCCGGCATAAGTCTCGAGATCGTTCGAAATCAGTCGGCGCGCAAATTGCTTGAAGTAGCGCGACACGATGCCCGAGCCCGCGAATGCATCCAGCATGTCCAGGCGGTCGGCTCGCAGTTCGCGTCGCACGATTGCAAGCGCTTCCCCGATGAAGGGCAGAAGCGCCCGCTTGTTGCCAATGCAGGTGATGAGCTGCGATGTCAGGTAGGCCGGGTTCTCGGCGTGGGCCGACAGTTTGGCCGGAGTTTCCAGAACTCGTGGCGCCATCCTGGTCTCCCCCGGCCTTGCGGCCGGGGCTGCATCTGCACCGCCGCCTGTGCTACTCAGCGCGCTCCACGCTGATGATCTCGTACTTGACCGCGCCCTCGGGCGTTTCGACCACGGCGGTCTCGCCCGGCACCTTGCCGAGAATGCCCTTTGCGATCGGGCTTTCGTTGTTGATGATGAAGCGCTCAAGGTCGGCCTCGTAGCGACCCAGGATCGTGTAAACCTTGGTTTTGCCGTCCTCGCGCTTGAGGGTGACCTTGGTGCCGAACCCGGCTTTGCTTGGGTCGATCTCTTCGGGCGCCACGACGCGCACGCGCTTGAGTTCGTCCATGATCTCTTTGGCCGCCTCTTTCAGGCGGCTTTCGCGTTCACGCGCGGCATCCAGCTCGGCGTTTTCGCTGATGTCGCCCATGGCCAGCGCCTCGCCGATCTGGCGGGCGACGTCGGGCAGTTCTTCTTCCTGGATGCGTTTGAGGTCGCCCTCGCGCTTGCGGCGGCCGTCTTCGGTAGCCAGGATCTCGCCGGACTCTTCTTCAGCCATCTCGGCGGCGCGCACCGCTACCTTGGCCTGCAACGCCGGGAACGTCTTCAGAATCACGTCGCGCAGCGCGCTGTTGTGAATGTCCGACAGACCGCGACAGCGGTTGACCTCATGCAGCACATGCCCCGCGCGCTCGTCGGACAAGCCACGCAGCGCCGTGGTCAGCAGCCGCGAGTTGCGCTCGGTCATGGCGCCGCGCAACGTGGCCAGCGTTTCTTTCAGCGCAGGCTCGCCGCGTTCAATACGCGTGAGCACCTTGTTGATCACCCACAGCAGCTTGATGAACAGTTCGTGGGCAGGCGGCACGCTGAGGTCCTTGGGCAGGTCCATGCCGACGATCCCGCGGCGCACCAGCCACAACGTTTGCAGCGGGTACTTCTCGCCATCATCCTGCACGACCTCTAGGCTCTTCTTCAGCTCAGCGCCAAATTCGTTGTCCAGGAGCTGCTTGGCAATCCAGTCCCACAGCGACGAGACGTCCTTGAGAAACGCTGCGGCAAAGGTCACCTGCCAGCCGTTCTCGTTCAGCTTCATGTGGCGCGCAAGCGCGCGCTGCTGGTAGTCGTCATCCTTGATCAGTTCCAGGCGCTGCAGCAGCACGTCGCCGTCGCGCAGCAACTCATCCAGGTCATAGGCCAGCTCGAGGTCAGCGCCCGAGTCAGCTTTGCGCAAGTCGTCGCGAAGAAAGCCCACGATTATGCGCTCGCCGGCCAGTGAAGTTCCCTCACGCGAGCGGGCATCCAGTTCGATGTTGCGTTCAGCCAGGCGCTTGAACTCGCGGCCCATGTGTTGCAGCAGCGGTTGCCGCAGGTCACTCTTTTCCGAGTCACGCAGGTAGCGGCGCATGACTTCAAGCTTCTGCAACAAACGCGGCGCGTTATCGAACTGTTCGCGCGTTTCGTCTTCCAGGGTCATCGCCGTAACAAGGCGCTCCACCGTCGGGTTCGTGCCGCTGCCCAGCTTGACGTACTGGTGCTTGGCAAGGTCTTTGCGCACCTCCGCCCACCACTTGCTCCAGGACTTGGCGTCAATCACCGCGGGCACAAGCTCGGCTTTGATGCGCTTGAGCGTACTCTTGTTGTTGTGACCACGCAGGATGTTCAGCACCACCGCTTCAGGGTCGTCCTTGGAGCGCTGCTTCAACCCGACCATGTCGGCTGCGCGCTGGACCATGATGTCGTCCTTGGGCAGTTTGCGGAAAAACTTGGCAGCCGCGCCCAGCTTGACGGCGTGATTCTCCTTGTTGGCAAAGTTGATCTTGAGCTGGTCGGCGTCGGCGTCGATTTCCTTGACCTGGCCCAGGCCCCAACCGGCGTCGTGGAACAACCAGTCACCGGGCTGGAACTTCAGGTGGTCATACAGCGCCTTGACGAAGCGATTGTCATTGCCCTTTGCGGCGGCGTCTGCCCGCTCAACGATCAGCGGGTAGCCGGCAAGGTCTGAAAACGCGCTGCCAAACACCACTTCCGCAAGTGTGCGCTGGTTGGCGTTGCGGGGTGCGACGCGGGCAAGCTCGCCCAGCACGTGCACCGCCTTCATCTTCTCACCCATCGACTCGAGCTTGTTGACGACCTGCTCAAGCAGACTGCCCGCCTTCTCGCCGTGGCCGGCCTTGTTCAGCTTGTCGGCCAGCGAAAGGAAGGTCTCAATCTCGGTTGGGGCCTTTGCCAGGGCCTCGGCCCAGACACTTTCAATTTCGCCCAATTGCTCCTGCTTGATCAATTCAGTGATGCGGGCCGTCTCTTTGCTGATGCTGGTTACCATGGCGGGTTTGCTCGCAAATTCGGTGGAATGAAAAAAACCGCGCCGCAGTCTGCGTCGGCGCTTCAGCGCTTATAGGGCGCGGGACCGCGCCGGTCAAGCACGGCGACGGCTCGGACTTTGTGCAACCGGCACAATGAATGGGACCGGCAACGTCCGGTTTCTCGATGCGGGCACTGGACGAACATTCGGCGACGCGGGCCGCAGCGCAAGTGCGGCTTCCGGCGCAACGTTTTGACTGTCCGGGTACGGGCATCCACTGGAGCCAAGCCCAAGTCTCACGGTGCACCGCCCTGAGGGCCAGCACCCCGGCGCACCAGCAACTGCAGGCGGGTGTAACGCCTGCTATCGGGCTTGCCGTCTACGCTGCGCGCCTCAAAGTGGTTGCGCAATGTGTTGCTCATGCCCTCACTGAGTTCTTCCGGCAGGTGCCCGCCAATGATGCGGGGGTCGCGGCCCGTTGCTACGGCATCTTCAAGTTCCAGCACCAGCAGGTTGCAACGCCGCGCGATCAGGCCCGGCACACGGTCGCCCTTGCGGCGCGCGACGCGGGCGCTGCTGGTCAAGCCGGCCGCGATGCTGCGCGCGCGCTCAAGGTTATCCAGACGCCACGCCCCCTCCTGCCCGGCAGCTACGCCAAACGCCGCGGCAGCCTCAATCGCCAGGCGCACGGCCAGCGGTTTCGTGTGCAACAGCGCCACGCGCGCGTCGGCCGGAAAGTGCGGCATGCGGGCACTGACCTCACAGGCGCGGCTGAGGTCGCCGCGCAACATGTGTATTCGCGCAGCCAGCGCCAGCAGCGCAGCTTCCTTGGCGCGGGCGCCACTGCGTCGCGCGTAGGTCAGCCCGCACTCGCAGTATTCCAGCGCCTCCGGCAGCAGCCCCTGAAACTCGGCCACAAGAGCCAGCAGTTCGTAAGCGTCGGCCCGACACGGCAAATGCTTGGCGTCCTGCGTGATGGAAATTGCGCGCGTGGCACACTCCTGCGCCTCGACATGCATGCCTAGCGCATGAAAGTTTCGGCCGAGATCGACCAGCAGCGCGGCCTCCTCATGTGCCCAATCGTTCGCGCGCGCGATGGCCATGGCCTCGACAAAGTGGGCCTCTGCATCGCCAGGCTTGCCCAACTCGCGCAGAACGTTGCCCAAGCCCTGCCGCACACGCATCACCATGCGCGTGGTGCCCGCGCGCTCAATCAGTTGCAAAGAAAGCTTCATGTTCAGGTGCGCCGAGGCCAGCGCCGCGTGCTCAAGCTGCAGCATCGCCAGGTCGTGCAGCGCGCAGCCCTCATCGGCATCCAGGCCCGCGCCTTCCAGCAACGTCAGGGCGCGGCGCAGCGCGTTCGCAGCTTCACGCAACCGGCCTGTGCGCAGGTTCAGGCGCGCAATCTCTGCCAATGCGCGCGCCTGTACCCTGAAGTCCGCAATGCTGACTGCGGCTTCCCAGACCTGCCACCAGCCGTGCTGGGCATCTTCATTGCGGCCTGCATCGGCCAGCCCCACGGCAATACCCGCGCACAGCAGCGACTCCGGCCCATGTTCGCCGCTCATCGCGGCAAGTTCGGACGCAACCAGCAAAGCGGGCTCAGGCACCGGGCCTGACCGTTGCAGCGTTGCATGAACAAGGTCCGTCGGCGTTTCCTGGCGAGATTGCGCAATCCGAAAAAGCCGCTCTGCGCGCGCACGGTCGGCAGGTGGCCAGTGCGCTGCGTCTTCACGTAGAAATTGAGTAAATCTCATCTGTCCCTGGTAGCTCGCCAACGCCGGGATTGTCGTGCCGACTCGCGCTCCCCCACAGAGCGGCTGCAGTTCTGGAACGGGCGGTCACGGAAACTTGGCGAGCTCCCGTCCCCACAACTCCGCCCGTTCCGAGGTGCACTGCACGGCCGATCTGCCTGCTCGCTGGAAACCCGCGGCTGGCAGACTCTGAATCGGACACATAATTAATCTAGCATTTGTTAGTCCGCCCGTTTGGGGCCGCGCCGTGGCGCGATTGCGGGCCGGCCAACGAAATGCGCCATGTTGCACGGAATGCCCCGAACTTCATGGCGTGTCTGCACTTAGTAACATGTGACCCTTCGGAAACGGCGGTCACAAGTCGCGTTGAATAAGCGCATTACACGCACACGCCAAGTGACTCTGAATGCTCACTCTCGGTGGTCAGTCAGTGGCGCGTGTGGATAACCTACGAGCAAGTTTTTTTGGAATTTTCGGCAGCAAAGCTCAGTTGGCGTCCGGCGGCACGTCGGCCAGTTTGCGGATCGCATCCAGCAGCGTCTTGCCCATGTCGCGGTCGGCTTTGCCCAGGTCTTCGGCCAGCCGCAACATGCCATTCAGGCGCTCGCGCAGGATGCGCAACTGGGTGCGCTGCTTCAGCAGGTTGTCAAAGCGCTCATCACTTTCGGCTTCAAGACGGTCGGCGCGGTCGGACAGACGCTTCAGCTCTGCCCGCTGGGCATCATCCAGACGACGAACGCTGTCTGCCAGTTTCGCGCGCTCGGTTTCAACTTCGCGCATGCGGTTGGTCAGCCGACGCACTTCGTCGCTGACCATCGCGGATGCGTCTGCGTCCTGGGGCTGGATGATCGCGGTATCCTGGGCGCGGGCTTTGGCGCCGTGCAGTGCGCGCTCCAGGTCACTGAGCTTGCCCTGAAGCTCCTTGACCTGTTCTTCAAACGTGTTGGCCTTGAGCTCGGCCTTTTGCAGCTTGCGCTCAAGCTCGCGGGTGTGTTCCTGGCTGTCTTCAATCTCTTTGTTCAGTGCCGGGATGCGGCGCTGGCTCAGGCGGTAGCTGCGCGCAGCCTCGGTATCCAGCTTTTCCTGTGCCTCGGCGGCGTCCTTTTCGCGCGCCAGCACTTTCTCCTGCAGTTCCGTGATGCGGTCTTCCAGGGCTTCAACACGCTGGGCCTCTTTTTCAAACGGCTTCAGGCGTTCGATCTCAGCCAGTGCATCGGCCAATGCCTTGGTGATCTGGGCAACTTCGGCCTTGCGGTCATCAAGCTCTTTGGTGTCGCGCTCCAGTGTTGCGCTGGCGTCGCGTGTGTCTGCCACGGCCTTGCGTGAGAGCGCCAGCTCGCGCCCAAGCTCTTCGTTCTTGCGGGCCAACGCCTCTGCCTCTTCGGCAGCTGACTCGGCTTTTTCTTCTGTAGCCTTAAGACGGGCGTTCAGTTCTTCTACGCGGCGGCCAAGTTCGTCATGCGCAAGCTCGGCGCGAGACTCGGCGCCTTGTGCCTCCTGCAACGCCTCTTTCAGGCGGGTGTTCTCCGACTGCAGGGCGCTGATCTGCGCGTCCATCAAGTCCAACCCTGCCGCCGCATCATGCGCCTTCTCGCCCTGCGGCTGTGTTTGGGCCGCTGCTTCTGCTGCTTGCGCCAACCTGTCCTGCAGCTCAGCCACGTCGCGGCGCAGGGCGCTTGCCTGCTCTTCGGCCCGGCGTCGATGCTCTTTGGCTTCACTGAGTGCCGCTTCCAGGCGCGTCAGCTCGCCGGCGGGCGCGGCGGATTCCAGCCGCTCTTCCAGTTGGCGCTTGGCTGTCACCAGCCGGCTGCGTTCGTCGCGCAGGCCCTGCAGTTCGGCGCGCAATGCCTGAAGCTCAAGCTTATGCTTGTCGGACGCGTCGTGTTCGGCGGCTACCTCTGGCGCGTGGTCGGTAAAAACTTCGCCGTCGGGCAGGTCGGCGTCGGGCTCAACGTCCAGCGGCACATTGGCGTCCTCTGCCAGCGTCACGGGGTCGGCGTCCGAGTCGTCTTCGATCGTGACGTCATGCACGGGCAACGCCATGGGCTCGGCGACGAGCTCTTCTTCGCCAAAGCCGAGCTCCGGATCCTCAATGGAATCTTCCGGCATCAGTGGTGCATCGGGCCCGTTCATGCCGCAAGTCTAAGCGATTGCGGGCGTACGGTCCACTTCCGGCTTGAGGGCTTGTTCGAGCGCGTGGGCAAACCCCAGCAGCCGGTCCTCCGCAAAGGCCGGGGCCTGCATGTGCAACCCGATGGGCAGACCGGACTTATCGTAACCGACCGGCAAGCTAAGCGCACACAGGCCGGCAAGGCTGGCCGGGATGGTAAAAATGTCGCACAGGTACATCGACAGCGGGTCAGACTTCGCTCCCGCCTTGAATGCCGTGAACGGTGCGCACGGGCCGACGATCACGTCGCAGCTGGCAAACGCGTTTTCGAAGTCGCGACAGATCAGCGTGCGCACGCGGGCCGCTCGGCCATAAAATTCTTCCCAGTGGCCGGCAGAAAGCGCGTAGGTGCCCAGCATGATGCGGCGCTTGACCTCGGGGCCGAAGCCGGTGCCGCGCGTGCGGAAGTAGCTTTCGATACCAGATTCGGATTCAACCCGCAGGCCATAGCGCACGCCATCGAAGCGGGCGAGGTTGCTGCTGGCCTCGGCGCTGGCGACGACGTAATAGACCGCAATGCCGTGGTCGGCGTGGGGCAGCACGGTTTCAACGATTGTGGCCCCCAACGCCTGCATGCGGTCAATCGCGGCCTGGCACGCTGCCGCAACTTCACGGTTCGGCATCTGGTCAAGGTAGCTGCGCACAACGCCCACGCGCACGCCCCTGAGTTCACCGCGCAGGCCCGCCACATAGTTCGGCACCGGGCGGTCGGCGCTGGTGGTGTCGTGGGCATCGCGGCCGGCCAGCACGTTCATGATGATCGCCGTGTCGCGCACGCTGCGGGCAAAGGGCCCTACCTGGTCGAGGCTGCTGGCGAACGCCACCAGTCCATAGCGCGAGACGCGGCCATAGCTGGGCTTGAACCCAACGACGCCGCAAAAGCTGGCGGGCAGGCGAATCGAGCCGCCGGTATCGCTGCCCAGGCTCAGGTACGCGCTGTGCGCTGCCACGCATGCCGCGCTTCCGCCACTGCTGCCTCCGGGCACGTGCGCGACGTTCCAGGGATTGCGGGTCTGCTTCAGCGCGCTGTTCTCGCAACTGCTGCCCATGGCGAACTCGTCCAGATTGGTCTTTCCGACCAGGACTGCGCCAGCGGCGCGAAGCCGCGCCGTGACCGTTGCATCGTAGGGTGCCTTGAAGTCACCCAGCATGCGGCTGGCGCAACTGGTCTGCTGCCCGTGAACGTGAATGTTGTCCTTGATGGCAACCGGCACGCCGGCCAAGGCGCCGGCTTTGCCGGCTTTCACCGAGGCGTCGACGGCTTTGGCCTGCGCCAGGGCGCCTGCTTCGTCGACATGCAGGTAGGCGCCGACCCTGGGCTCTGTGGCCTTGATCTGTGCCAGCACGGCCGCCGTGACATCGTGCGCGGTGGTTTCCGCGGCGCGGATGCGACGGGCCGTCTCCGTGGCGTCGAGCTTGAGCAACTCGTGCATGGCTACTCGATCACCGGAGGGACCTTGAAGAAGTTCTGTTCACTGTCGGCGGCGTTTGAGACCGCATCTTCGCGCTTGAAGCCCGGCTGCGCCTCGTCTTCGCGCCACTGGTTGCGGTTGGCAATCGGGTGCAGCGTCATCTCGGCGCCCTGCACATCGACTTCGCGCAGTGCACTTACGAAGTCGGTGATCTTGGACATGTCCGCGGCAAAGCGCCTGACATCTGCTTCTGTCAGTTCAAGCCGCGCAAGCCGCGCCACGTGCCGTACCGTCGCCTCATCCATGGCGCGCATTTGTACCCGCGACGGGCAGCCGCGGCAACACGGGGGAGGGGCACTGAGTCTCGCGCTCAACCGGCGGCCATGCAAAGATGCGGGCATGGATGCCAAACCCAGGCGCCTCACAACCGCGCTGATTGCGCTTTCGCCCGTGGCGTTGTGCACGCTGCTGCTGGCGTTCACCGTGCTGCCGCACATGCCCGGGCTGGCGCCCTTTGTTGCGGGCTGGTGGGTGCTGGCGATTGGCCTGGCCCTGATGCACTGGTCTCGGGCGTGGGTGCCGGCGCTGCTCGTGTTTCCGCTGGCGCTGCCGCCCCTGGTGCTGACCTTTGCCCTGAACTTCCATGCCGTGAAAGTCGAGGGCAACAGCATGCTGCCGACCTACCAGCCCGGAGATGTTCTGCTGGTCGACGAAAGCGCGTTCCCCGACCTGGAAATGGGCGTGTACGTGCTTGAAGTCGAGGGCGAACCACACAACCCATTGATCAAACGGCTGGTCGGCATGCCCGGCCGTACGCTGAGTGCGCGCTATCATCGTCTGTTCAGCGACGAGTTCGAGGTGCATCCGCGCACCGGCACGAAACCGAACACCTGGAATGAAGAGCGGCCACTGGAGCCCCGCTGGTGGCTGCGAGAGCCGCTGAAGCTGGGCGAGGACGAACACTTTTTCCTTGGCGACAACCCGCCCGAAAGTCGTGACAGCCGCGACTTCGGCCCGGTCAAGCGCGAAGCGGTGAAGGGGCGCGTGGTATGGAGCCTGAAGGGCTCGCACGGCTTTGGTCGCGCAGACTAGCGGATTAACAGGGCCGGGGGCAGCTGGCGATCGCTGCCCCCGGTTCCAGGTTTCCAAGCAAGGCATGGCATCGGATCCTGGAAAATCTCCCTGTGTCTGGACCTAGAAGATCCACTGCAATTGCAGGCGGATGATCCATGTGTCGGCGTAGTCGGATACCCCGGCGCCACTGCTGGCCGAAAGGCTGCCGGCGCTGCGGGCCGGCGGACTGGTGTAGATGCCCTGGATGGACTGCGAGCCGCCCGCGCCGTCGGCGTTCATCGCCAGCGGCAGCTGCTCGCTTACGTACAGCAGGTCAAACGTCAGCTTCAGGTTTTCACCGTGCACGTAGTAGTTGACGCTCAAGCCGATCTCGTTGGCGTCCGGACGCACGCCGAAGCGACGGCTGGTGCTGCCCGCCTGCCAGACTTCGTCGCTGTTCAGCCAGTTCCAGCGGATGCCGACGTTCAACTGTTTGGGCAGGATGAAGTACGCAACCTCGAACGTGAAACCCAGGTCGTCGAAGTTGCCGGTGCCGTTGCGGGTCGGGTTGGTCGGGTTGTACTTATTGCGCCCGTGATTGTGGAACTCGGTATGGCGCATGAAGACGGCGACGTCGACGCTGATGCCGAACATGCGGAAGTGACCGTCGAGGGTCACAGCCAGCGTGTCGTGGCTGGTGCGCGAGCGGCCTGAGCCGGTGGCGCCGGCGCCGGAATCGTCGGGGCGGATGTTGGTGTTGTTGAAGTTGCCCAGCAGCCAGTTGACGCCGAGACCGACGGCGAAAATGGGCTTGCCGTGCTCGTCTTCGCCGCGCTGGTCGTTCATGCCGTATGCGACGTCGCCAAGCGGGTGCGTCTCGAGGCGCAGGTTGACCATCATGTCGCCGTCCACGATGCGGTTGGTGAACGCCTCGCTGGGCAGCGCCTGGTCGGCATTGCGGAAGTCGGCTTCGCCCTTGGTGACGCCGTTGTAAACACCGACCCAGTACTTGAGCCAGCTGATGTCTTCGCCGACTTTGCCGTCGATGGTGATGCCCTTGGCAAAGTCCTGGTTGAAGACCTCGTTGACATAACCGCGTTCGACAAACTGCTGGCTGCCGGAACTGGTGATCTCTTCCCAGTTCCAGGGCAGCTTGGTCTGGCCGGCGGTAACGTTGATGTACTGCAGGATGGCCCAGCGGAAGAAGGCTTCTTCGATGATGTTGGCGCCGCTGGCCCAGGTGAGGGTCGCCTTGTACTGGAACTCTTTCTCGAAGATGTAGCCGCTGAGCGTGGTCTTGGCGCGACGCACACGGAAGTTGACGAAGTCGCGGCCGTTCTGGCCGTCGTTGCCGTGCCCGACTTCATTCTGGTACGTGAGACGAAACTGCACGCGGGTCGTGATGCCGAGCTTGAACCCGTCGGTCTCAATGACGAGCCCCTTGTTGCCCAGCGCGGTGTTTACGCCTTCGCCGCCGCCGCGGGTGATGCTGCCGACACTGTCGGCATCGCTGTCCTGCGCCATCGCCGGCGCAGCCAGCAGCCCCGCGCCCACGATGAGCGCAAAGGCCATGGTCCACAACTTGCTCATGAATGCTCTCCTTTTTTCCGGTATCTGCTGCATGCTTGCAGATGCATGGCAGCAGGGTGGTTGTCATGAGCATCGGTTTCAACAGCGCAGCAGCGAATTGGCGCAAGTCTCATCGCCCGCAAACCCGCCCCTGATGCCGCCTTGGCCGGTTCTTGACAATCGCGAGCATCCTTATTGGCGCATCAATACAATCGGGGGCAGCCGGCGATCAGCTGCCCCCGTTGCCAGGGTGTTATGCAAGGCATGGCACGTAACCCTGAAGACTGCGCTAGAAGATCCACTGCAGCTGCAGGCGCATGATCCACAGGTCGTTGAAGTCCGCCGACTCGTTGGCAATGCTGCCCGCACTGCGCGCAGGCGGCGTGTTGTACGCGCCGCGCAGGCCCGTGCTGCTGAGTGATTGCGGCAACTGCTGGCTGACCATCAGCACGTCGAACGTCAGCTTCAGGTTGTCGCCGTGGATGTAGTAGTTCACCGACAGGCCAAGCTCGGTCGAATCCGGGCGCAGGCCCAGGCGCCGGCTGTCTTCGCCGCCGCCCCACACTTCGTCGGCGTTGATCCAGTCAAAGCGCACGCCCACGTTCAACTGTTGCGGCAGGATGAAGTAGGCGACAAGAAAGCTGATGCCCATGTCGCTCAAGTTGGCGGTGCCGTTGTGGCTGGGGCTGGTCGGGTTGAACCGGTTGCGTCCGCGGTTGTGGAACTCGGTGTGGCGATAGTGCAATTCCATGTCCACACTCAAGCCGTACATGCGGAAGTGGCCGTCAAGCACCACAGCCAGGGTATCCTGGCTGGTGCGAAAGCGGCCAGAGCCGGTGGGCGTGCCGACGGTATCAGCGCGGATGCCCGCGTCATTGAACCCGCTCATGAACCAGTTGAGGCCCAGGCCGATGGCGAACAGAATCTTGCCGTGTTCGTCTTCGCCGCGCATGTCGTTCATGCCACGCTTGACCTCGCCCAGCGGGTGCGTCTCGAGGCGCAAGTTGATCAACATCTCGCTGTCGACGAGGTTGCTGAACGTGTCGCTGTTGATGGGTGTGTCGTTGTTGCGGAAGTCGTTGTTGGCGCGCAGCACGCCGTTGAACACGCCAAACCAGTACTTGAGCCAGGGCACGTCATCGCCGACCTGGCCGTCGATGTTGATGCCCTTGGCGTAACTCTGGCTGAACGTGGTGTTCACCGAGCCGCGGTCCACGAACTGCTGGCTGCCGCTGCTGGTGTTGTTTTCCCAGTTGTACATGAGCTTCTGCTGGCCGGCAGTGACGTTGATGTACTGCATGATCGCCCATCGGAACCACGCGTGCTCGACCATGCTGGTGCCGCCGGTCCACTCCATTTGCAACTTGTACTGAAACTCTTTTTCAAATATATGGCCCGAAAAACTGGTGACGGCGCGGCGAACCCGGAAGTTCACGAAGTCGCGGCCGTTGGTGCCGTTGTTGCCGTTGGCAACCTCGTTCTGGTACGTCAGGCGAAACTGGACGCGCGTGGTCACGCGCAATGCAAAACCGTCGGTGTTGATCTCAAGGCCCTTCTTGCCCAGCGCCGTGTCCACGCCCTCGCCGCCGCCGCGCTGGATGCCGTCTACGCTGTCCTTGCTGTCCTGTGCCATCGCCGGCACAGCCATCAAGCCCGCGCCCATCACGAGCGCGAGCACCATGATCCACAACCTGCACATGCTTCTCTCCTGTTCCGTGGGGGTATCTATCGTTCCGTTCAGTTGCCGTTTCTGACCGCAGCGGGCAGTTTGTATTGAGAATTCTTCTCAGTCGCAACAACAAAAGCGCATTACAGGACCCCAAACAAGAAAAGACCCCGGCCGGTGCCGGGGTCTTTTCTTGCTTCACGTCACTCAAAACAACCACTGGATCTGCAGCCGCACGATCCAGACCACGTTGTGATCAGCATTCTCGGGGTTGCTGCCCAGCGTGCCCTTGCGCACCGGCGGTGTGTTGTAGACGCCCTTGAGCCGGCTGCCGCTGTCGTACGCGAACGTCAGCTGCTGGTCGACATAGTTCACGTCGATGCTGCCCTTGAGCCTTTCGCCGTGCAGGTAGTAGTTGGCCGAAAAGCCGATCTCGGTCGCGTCGGGGCGGATACCGCGGCTGCGCGTGCGGGTGAAGGCCAGCGTCGCGTCAGTCCCCCAAAACTCGTCTGCGTCCACGCCGCTTGCACGCACGCCGAAACTCATCGGAAAGAAGCCGAGAAAGTAGCTGGCCTCAATACTCCATCCCCAGTCGTCCAGGTCGCCGATCGCGGCCCGGTTGGCAGTGCTGAACGTGTTGATGCCCCGGTTATGAAACTCGGTGTGGCGCCAGTAAAATGCGGCGTCAATCGCGGCACCGTACCAGCGCGCGTGGGCATCAACGGTCACCGCCAACGTGTCCTGGCTTACACGCGAACGGCCCGAGCCTGTGGCCAGAGCGCCCGTGTCGCCCCTCAGGTCAGAGTTGTTGACGCGGCTGATCAGCCAGTTGGCGCCAATGCCGCCTGCGAACAGAAACTCCTCGCGCTCGTCTTCATTTCGCAGATCGTTCATGCCGTAGGGCACGTTGCCAAAGGGATGGGTTTCTACGCGGGCCGCCACCATGATGTCGTTGTCGATCAGCGCGCTGAAGACATCTGACGTAAGCGCCCCGTCGGCGTTGCGGAAGTCGTCCTGAGCCCGCAGCACGCCGTTGTACACGCCCGCCGAGTAGCGCACCCACTTGGTGACCTGGCCGTCCAGCCAGACACCCTTGGCGAAATTCTGGTTGAAAACGCCATCCACATAGGAGCGCTCGATGAACTGCGTGGTATCGGGGGTCACCAGCTGCTCCCAGTTGAACGGCAGCTTGTGCTGGCCGGCGTTGAAATTGATTTCCGGCAACAGCGCCCAGCGAAAGCGGGCAATCTCAACCATGCTGTTCGCGGGGTTGGCAAAGTTCAGCCGCAGCATGTACTGGAATGACTCGTCAAACATGTGACCCTGCAGCCACATGCGCGCAGCCGGCACTCGAAAGTTTGCGAAATCGCGCCCGTTGGTGGCGCGCACGCCCTGGCCGGTATTGCCGCGCTCGTCCTGAAATGTCAGCCGAAACTGCACCTGCATGCGAAGCTGGGTCGAGAACCCCGGCGAGTCAAAGCGCAACCCGTTATTTTCCAGCAGCGTGGTGTCGGCTGCCGCATCCTGGGCAAGCAAACACGGCGCGAAACACAGCGCGAACAGGATAACGACAGGTTTCATGGATTTCCCCCGAGGCCGGCAGGATAGATTGGTTTGGCCCCGATTTGCAGTCGCTTGAGCCCACAGTCGGCCATCAAAGTGAAGGGAACCACAACGCGGCTCTCTCGTTTGAAATCTCCTGTTGCGACGAACCGCATTTCATCACAGAGGCATAGAGGGCACAGAGAACCGCAGTCGGTCACCGGCAAGTGCAACTGCATTTCAGCCGCAGATTCACACAGATGAACACAGATCGAAATTGGGGTTCCCTGCTGCCTGGTGTGAAAATGCCGGGAGTCTCGGGAGCGGCAAATCGCCGGGGCACCGGGAAACGCGCCGGCTGGCGAATGACTGAACACGAAGAAGCCAAAGAACGCGACGACACGGTCATCACCGGCAACGGTGAACGGTCGTAAGCAGTCACGAAGCAGGGCAACGCAGGTCACCACGAAGAACAACAGGATGAACAGGATAGGCAGGATGCGGGGGCTCAGTGCTTTGCATCCTGCCCAACCTGTTGCCTCCCAGTTCGATTCGCCGCACCGTCCCGGTGGTTTGCAGTCATGGCAGCCTAGACGAGAGGCTCCAAATCCACACCAAACGGCGAGGAACCGAAAATGGTTCCCTGCATGTGTGTGAATCCGTGTTCATCTGTGGCTCAAAGCCTTCGCCCTGGTTTTGCTTTTCTCTGCGGGGGTGAACGGGTTTGTATTGGCCTGAATCGTGTACATGGTCCCCTGAACCTGGCGGGCGGCCGTGATCGGCCATCAAAACAAAAGGGCGGCCGTGATCGGCCGCCCTTGGGTTTGATGCATTTCGGATCTTAGAAGATCCACTGGAGCTGCAGACGAATGATCCACAGGTCGTTGTGGTCGGCGCCATCGGTGAAGTCGAAACCGGTGACGAAGGCAGCGCGCTCTGGCGGAGCGTTGTACACGCCCGTCAGGCCGGTGCTGCTCAACGAGAACGGCAGCTGCTGGCTGACCATCAACAGGTCAAAGGTCAGCTTCAGGTTGTCGCCGTGGATGTAGTAGTTGACTGACAGGCCCAGCTCGCTGCTGTCCGGACGAGTGCCGAACAGGCGAACGTCGCCACCACCGCCCCACACTTCGTCAGCGTTGACCCAGTCAAAGCGGACGCCCACGTTCAACTGCTGGGGCAGAATGAAGTACGCCACCAGGAAGCTGAAGCCCATGTCGCTCAGGTTCGCGGTACCAAAGTTGCTGGTGGGGTCGAACCTGTTGCGGCCACGGTTGTGGAACTCGGTGTGACGAAGGTGGAACTCAATGTCCACGCTCAAGCCGTACATGCGGAAGTGGCCGTCAAGAACCAATGCCAGCGTGTCCTGGCTGG
Source organism: Planctomycetota bacterium (assembly GCA_020849795.1). Taxonomy (GTDB): domain Bacteria; phylum Planctomycetota; class UBA8742; order UBA2392; family UBA2392; genus JADJRK01. The sequence continues at coordinate 91,498 of JADZFR010000023.1, forward strand.
TGCGCGAACGACCCGAAGCCGGGGTGCCGGCTGCGGTGTCGCCACGAATGCCCGGGTCATTGAAGCCGCTGATGAACCAGTTCACGCCCAAGCCGATGGCGAACAGGATCTTGCTGTGTTCGTCTTCGCCGCGCATGTCGTTCATGCCGCGGGCAACTTCGCCCAGCGGGTGCGTCTCAAGACGCAGGTTGATCATCATGTCGCCGTCAACGACGCCGTCGGTGAAGGCTTCCGAGTTGATGGCCCAATCAGCGTTGCGGAAGTCGTTGTTCGCCTTCAGCACGCCGTTGTACACACCAAACCAGTACTTCAGCCAAGGCACATCGTCCCCAACCTGGCCGTCTACCCAGATACCCTTGGCGTAGTCCTGGTTGAAGGTTTCGTTGACTGAACCGCGGTCAACGAACTGCTGGCTGCCACTGCTGACCGCTTCTTCCCAGTTGAACTGGAGCTTGTGCTGGCCGGCATTGACGTTGATGTACTGCATGATTGCCCAACGGAACCATGCTTCTTCGACGATACGATCGCCGCCGGAAGCCCAGTTCAACAGCAGGTTGTACTGGAATTCCTTTTCAAAGATGTGACCTTTGAAATTGGTCTTGGCGCGGCGAACGCGGAAATTCACAAAGTCGCGTCCGTTCGTGCCGTCGTTGCCGTTCGCTACCTCGTTCTGGTAGGTCAGGCGGAACTGAACCCGGGTCGTCATACGGAGGCTGAAGCCGTCCGTGTTGATCTCCAGGCCCTTCTTGCCAAGAGCGGTATCGACGCCTTCGCCGCCACCACTCGCCACACTTGCGACGTCATCCGCGTCGCTGGACTGCGCCATCACCGGCGTAGCCCACAGCCCTGCGCTGATCAGCGCCAAAGCTGCAATCCAAAGTTTTGCCATGCCTTGCTCTCCCTTTAAACCCAAGAAAGTCAGTCGTCCGTCCGTCGCTGCCTCTGGGGAGCCCTGACACGACCCTTTCCGATCCGTGTCTGGGTAACTTCTCGCCATCCCCGTGAAGGCAGGCAGACCATAGAACCGCTTACCACGTCGTCAACACCGTTCTGACCACATTTTAGCCGTTGGGTGATTTACCCACGGACAGGAACATCCCGCCCACAAATAGATACAGCTACGGCTGTTGACTTGCCTCACGGCCTGTATCGACCGTCTGTGTCCGATAACTTTGAGCAAATTGCCGGAATCTTTACCCCGGCTTCTTACCGGAAGCTGACCCCTGACGCGTCTCCTTTCTCCGCAATCGCCTGCGGTGCAGCCGGGGCGGGCTGCTCAACGGCGGAGTGCAGCTTCCGCCTTGCCCCCAAGCATCCTCAACGGCGATCGCCAGCCGCTGAACATGCACACTTACTGACACACCTTGACCCAAAAAGTTACTTTGCAACCTGTCCGATGCAACCCCCTTCCCAAGCAAAATGCAACATGTCGCCCACGGATATGCGTTCCGAGTTCCGGGTGCCAAGTTTGCCTCTGCCCGGTGTTGGGTATCGCAGGCACCGCAAAGCGGGAACGCCAAACCCTCAACCCCAATCCCGCTTGCATCCGGACCTGATGCTCTCGGCCGCCCAATGCGGTGCGAGTAGGCCTTGACCGGCCAAATCGGGCCGCAGATGGAGTCTTCAACTTCGCCATGGGCCGCCGGACCCGATTGGCCTCCAAAACGCCAAAGACAGGTCTTAGGCGATAGTCGCCAAGCACCGCGGCGCGAACACGAAAGCGCGGGGGCCACCGGCAAGACCGTTCGTGGCGGTTCATTTTGTGCTATGGAGTTTTGGTGGCTCGTGCTCGCAAGCGATCAGTCCGTGAAGTGATCTGTGTGAATCTGTGTCTATCTGTGGCTGAACTTCACCGTCCAGAGCTTGTTCGCATCGCATTGGCTGGCCAACTTGTTCTTTCTTTCTGCTATCATGACTCATGGCGCTTCTGCCGATTGTGCCTACCATGGCGCGGCGCCCCGGGAACACCACCTTGGAACAGCATGATTCCGGCCTGCATATCACGCCTCTGCCCCGCATCGGGCAGGAGCTTGGTCGTTTCATTATAGAGCGCGAGCTACCGCGCGGTGGACAGGCCCGAGTGTACCGCGCGTGGCAGACTGACCTGCAACGCGCCGTTGCGCTGAAGCTGCTTCCTTCCTCTTATGCATCGGACCAGGACGCTCTGATCCGATTCCGGCGTGAAATCGAAAACGTGGCCCGCATCAGCCACCCCAACATCGTTCGCGTCTTCGAAGCCGGCGAAATTGAAGGCCATCCCTTCTTTACTATGGACTTCATCGAGGGCCACGACGCCGAAAGCAGCGCCAAGCGCGGCCCGATGGACCCCGACGAAGCCGCCACGATCATCGAAGCGGTCGCCCGCGCCGTCAGCGAGGCGCACAAACAGGGCATCATCCACCGCGACATCAAGCCCGGCAACATCATCCTGCGCCGCGACGGCACGCCCATATTGACCGACTTCGGCCTTGCGCAGGACCTTTCGCACAGCGAGCAGCTCACGCAAACGGGCATCAGCATGGGCACTCCGGCCTACATGTCGCCGGAGCAGGCCCGCGGCGAGCGTAACCGGGTGGGCGTAAAGACCGACGTATTTGCTCTTGGCGCCACGCTTTACACCCTGCTGACCGGAAAACGCCCCGTCGAAGGCGAAAGCACCTACGAGCTGATGCTCAAGGTCGCAGAAAGCCAGGGGCCGAAGTGGCCCCGTGCTGCCATTGAGGACATCCCGCAAGACCTGCGCGCCATCGTCGAGATGGCCATGGCCAACGACCCCGCCAAGCGCTACGACACGGCCGACGACCTCGCCGACGACCTGGAGCGCTATCTCAGTGGCGAGTGGGTGGTCGCGCGTTCGCGCGGCAAGCTGGCGCGGATCTGGCTGCGCACGCGGCGCTACGTACCGGTAGCGGCCGTGATTCTCGCCGCGCTCGGGCTGGCTGGCGGCATGGTGTACACCGGGCTGAACCCCGGCTTTATCAGCAACAGCGAGCCGCCGGTGCTGGACGACCGGGACCTGCTGTCCAGCGACCCGGACAGGCGCGAAGATGTCGAGCCCCTGTTCGGCGAAGGCGGCACCTGGAGCCATCGGGGCGGCACCGTGAACCAGGGCAGCGGTGGCGAAATTGTGCTGGCGCGCACAGGCGCCGAGCCGCTGTTGATTTCGCCCAAAGAGCCGGCGTGCTGGGGCGACTTCACGCTGCAATGTGAGTTGCGCGTGCGAGACGTCAGCGGGCCACTTGAGCTGTTGTTCGGCATGCCCGACAGCCATACCGCCAACGATACGGCCTACACGATTGCGCTGGGTGAGGGCTCGCGCGACCGGCTGGAACTGCGCCGACTTGGCATTCCGGTATTGAGCGCCTATCGGCCGGGCACACGCCCGCTGCTGGAGGCCGGTGTTTGGTACCGGGCGGTGATCACGCGCACGGGCCAGGCGTTGTCATTCTCGTTGTCCGAAGTCGCGCTTCCCGGCAACGTTGTGACGTTCAGTTTCAATGACATCTTCCCCGCCTTTGCCGGCGCCGGGCGTAGGTTTGCGGTACAGGGCGACGTGGCCGAATTGAGCCTGCGCACCGTTAGCGTCAGCCATCGCGACACCCAGCACTCGACCGAAATGCTGCTTTACTCGGTCGGGCAGTTCAGCGACGCCGAACTGCGCGTAACCGCACGTTTGACTCTGCCACTGCCCCCAGAGGCCAACCCTGCGGAACGTAACGAGCGTGCGGCGCTGCATTTCCTGCGCGCCAGTTGCCGGTTGCAGCTGGCACGTCCGGAAGAAGCATTTCAAGACTGCACAGCCGCCAAATCACTCGTGAGTGACCCTGGCCTGCGTTCGCGCATCTTTCTGCTGGCGTCAGGCATTGAGACCGGTCGCGGTGACGACACCGCCGCAATTGCGCAATTGCGTGTTGCACAGCTCAGCGCGGGCCTGGCAGGCGAACTGAACTCATGGCTGCTGCAGGACGCCGCCAATCGAGGCGCTGCCCTGGAAGCGGACTCGCCGGAGCGCGCGTTGCGCTACTATGATTTCGTCAGCAACAATGCGCTGGGCAGCCCCGGCCTTGTCTGTGAAGCCCTGTATCGCGACGCCCAACTTCGGTTGCGACTGTCTGAAACTCAACCCGAGGCTGCCGATCGACTTCGCGCCGAGGCGCTGTCGTCGCTCGAACGCATCGAGGGCGGCACATACCTGCGCTTCGGGGCTACGTACGCCCCCGCGATGGCCATGCTGTTTACACTGCACGTGGACGACCCGGCTGCTTCGCCCGGCGCAATCTCAGAGGCCGCCGATTGGATGGCCGCCGCAGTCGATGGCTACGGGGTCGACAACAGCCTGCTGGCGATGCCGCTTGTGCGCGCCGCGTGGCATGGCCGGCTCACGTCATCCGGCATCGATATGGAACCGGCGCGCCGGGCGGCAACCTGGCTTCAAGCGGCGCAACGGGCCGGTGCCGACGAAACGTGGGTGTTGCTGCTGCGGGCCATGGCGGCCACGGAACGGCCTGAACTTTACGGCAGCAGCGAGGCACGCATCAAGTTGTGGCGCGAAGCAGCCGAAGTGCTGAAGGCCGACGAGCCCCTGCACACCCTGCCGGCAGCCTTGGCGGAGTTCTTTCTTGGCAGCGCCATCGACCGCGACGACCAGGCGCGGCGCGAGTCCAACCTGCGGCGTGCGCTGCGCATCGGGCACAAAGACCATGCGGGACACTGGTTTGCCGGTGCAGGCTGGGAAGAATTCGCGAACTACTGTGTAGGCTTGTACAGCCAGAATGACCGTCTGCGCGCCACAGAATTGCTTGAAAAGGCTGCAGCCGGGGCAGGCGCAGGCGACCTGAGGCTGCTCGCTGCGCGCGCTGCGGCATGGCTGCCGATCCCGCGATAGCTCACCCCTGAAATCCGGTCCCGAAACGGGCAATCCTCGCTACACTCGCCCCATGGCGAAGACTTCACGCGATTCCGGCCCGCGGCCGGCAGCTTTGATCGTGGCGCGCGAGCCCTGGCTTCCACCCGAAGGCGGCCAGGAGTTGGCAACGGCCCTGCGCGAGGACGTGGGCGAGCTGCTGGGCTCGCTGCGCCTTCGTATTGAGCCCGCGCCCAACGCGACCGCAGCCGACATCGTGCGCATTTTCCAGCGCGAGAAGCGCCCGCTGTTGCTGGCGTTTTCGGATGTGCCGGCCCTGCCAGCGCTGTCGGTGGAGGGTGCACTGGAAGAACTGGTCGAGAACGCCGTGGTCGTGGGCCCCTGCGCGGACGGCGCGGTGTACCTGCTGGGCATGGCGCCGGGGCTGGATGACGACATCGTCGGGCAACTGGCCGAAGCCGCCTGTGGCCCCGCCCATGATGCCCTTGGCGCCGTCACCGACGCCGTGGACGTAGAGGACCTGCCGGTCGTACTGCTGCCGCCATGGACACGGATTGGAAGTGACAAAGACCTTTCCTTTGCAGAGAACCTCGCGCGTCTTAGCCTGATGAGTGAGGACGGGGAAGAAGACTTCCTGGCTGACAGGTTGAGACTGTGGTTTGAGCGCCATGCAACGTGACCGGACAGTGCGGGTGCTTCTTGCAACTCTGCTGCTGTGCGCGGCGCCGCTCACGTATGTCATCTTGAACGCGCAGGCGGTGGTTCGGATTCGTTCGTCGGGCAACACATCGCCTTCTGGCGCCGGCCAGGACGCTCAACCCAAAGTCGATGCCGTCCCGCCCATCGAGCCGACCCCCGAAGAAGCCGCGCGCATCAACGACCTGATTGAGCAACTCGGTGCGCCGCGCATGGCACAGCGCGACCGCGCCATGGGCGAACTTGCCCAGTACGAGGCCCGCGCGCTGGGCCAGATCCGCAAAGCGCTGACCCATGACGATGACGAGATTGCATGGCGCTGCGCCTTGCTGGATGAGGTGATCCAGAGCCGGCAGGGCGAGCTGTTTCTTGCGGCACGCAAGCTCAACCTGAGCATCGCCGAGTTGAACGCCCACCTCGCTTCCGACGATATCGGTCCATTGTTGAACATCCTCAAATCGCGCGGCCAGCCGGGCATGGAGACTGTTTGGGCGCGCGTTCTCGGGCGCGTGGCGGGCCAGCCGCGACTCTTCACGGCGGCCGAGTTGTGTCGCCAGATTGAGGGCGACACCGGGTATGGCAACACCGTAGTGCGCTGTTCGCAACAGTACGCAGGGCAGGGAATCGGCCAGAACCTGGTGACGCTGCTGGTGCTGATGCCACCGGGCGAAGCCGAAGACACAATCGAATCCCTGGCACGCATCCGCTATGCAGAAGCCGCAAACGCGACGATGCTTGAACAGGTGTTGTCGGCCGCCACTGCGTTCCGCGGCGTGTACTCTCCGCGGCAGGTGTTCGCGGCGCGCGGCGGTCGGCCCATGCCGAACGTGCCCGAACCCGAAGGCGCCAATGAACTGCGCCTCGCACTGGCGTTGCAGATGAGCGGGCCGTGCACTGCGGAAGAACTGGCGGGTGCGGGCCTGCCGCCTGCGGAAAAGATGTCGTCGCTTGTGCTTGCATCGTGGCTGCGGCTGCTTGCGCGCTCGGGCCTTCAGGACCGGCTGGAGAACACGCTGGTGGCCATGTTGTCCGGTGGGGTCAACGCTCGGCTGGCGGCCGGAGCATGGGCTTCGGTGGCGCCGGTGCAGAATGTCATTGCGGTGTTCGACAGCCTGCCGATCGAGTCGCAGCTTGCGGTGCTCGACACGTGGTGGATTGAGCCGCGCGAGCCGCAGACACTTCACACTTTCCTGCTGACACTGGCAGACAATCCTGAACCCGCGCTGCGCGGGGCGGCGCTGAGTTCATTGGCGCAGTACCGCGCGCCGTCTACGGTACGCAAGCTCTTGGCCTCGGCACGCGCACACCCGGACACAGCCCTGTGGGCGCTGCTGGCCCTGCGTCCGATGGCGGACCTGCTTGCCACGGCCGATCCGCAGGGGCTGGCCGCGCTTTGCAGAGATTTTGCCGCGACCCCGACCGCACTGCGCCCGACCCTGGCTTCGATTCTGGTCGCAAGCCGCGACGCGGGCGCCGAGGCGGCACTGCTGGCGCAGTGGCGAACCCGGCTGCCTCGAAACGAACTGGGCGTGGCGATGGTGCTTTTCGCGCGCGACACCGTCACGCCGGCCGGTGCCTGGAGCGCCGCGCTGGCGCTGCGCGGACAAGCGGCCGACAGCCATGCAGACACGTGGTTGCAGGACATGGCGTCGCCGTCCGACCTTGTGATGCTGCGCACGCTGCTGGCCACGGACGGTGAAACAGGATTCGCGCTGATTGGCGCGATAGCGTCGGACGTCGCTGACGCCAACCGCACGCAAGCCATGATGGCCCTTTCGCTGGCAAACCGCGACGCGTCACTTGTTGCCGATTGGCTCAAGCGCTACTCGGGCGAAGTACCAGACCCGCAGGCGAGCCAAATTGGATGGGCATTGGCGACCAGCCAAACCGAGCCTGCGCGGCAGTTCCGGCGCACGGCGCTGCAACAGGGGTCTAGTTCACCGAACCTGGGTTGGGTGCTGATGTCGATGAAGATGAACCGCTGCCCGGAGATCAGCCTGGACGAGCTGTTTCGGGTGGTGGCCGAAACACCCGAGGGCGCACGTGACTACAGCTACGCGTGGGAGTGGGCCCCTGCCAACGTCCCCGCCGTCGCCGCGCGCAACATCGTGACTGCGCACCTGTTCGGGGATTCGCAAGGCGCCATCGACTCGGTGCTGGGCCTGTGGATCTGGCGCAGCGGCGTGGACGTGCTGGATGTGCTGTACGGCAAGTCCAGCGACCCGGTACCGCGCGACGCCGCCCAGATTCTGGCCACGGCGCTGCTGGGTGAGGCAGCGCGGGCTGGCGGGATCCTTACAGCGACGCAATCACGCGAGGACGGCAGCAACTGGGCTGCGCTGCGGCTCGCGCGGGCATGGCTTGGCTTGCTGCCTGCACCGGAAAACGAACGCCTCGTCAACGCCGCACGCGCCGATGCCGACAGCATCTGGGGCGCGCTGCAACTCGCGAGACTTGCCGACAGCGGCGACGCAGATGCTCTGCGACGGATTCTGGACCAACTCGGGCCTGAGCCGGCCCGCTTTCAGCGCGGCGGCACCGCCGGCATTTCATTTGCCGACCGACGCTGGGGCTCGGCACAGATTCAATACGATGGCGTCGGGGCCGCGTTGCACAGCGACGACGCGGGCAGCACCCGGTTACACGCCGACTTGTTGCGCCAGTGGATTGCCATCGCACCCGACAAGTGGGGCGACTGGTGGCGGTGCCGGCGCGGCCTGCTGTACTGGAACGGCAAGGCGTTTGCGTTCACGGAGCTGAAGTGATGAGAGCGACGCCGCGGTTCAGCTTCCTTTTCCGGCGCCTGTTCGCGGTTGCGGCATGCGTTGCGGTGCTGCTGTGCGCGTCATCGCCCAGCCACCGCGCTGAGGACGGCGAAACGCCGCTGGCCTATGAACTCACGCGTTTGCGCCAGGCTTGGTTGCTGGGTGACGACAGCGCGGCGGCCGCCAGGCTCGACGCATTGCGCAACGACAACCGCCTCAGCGGCGAACTTCCGCGCTGGGCAGCCTACCTGCGCGCGTGGCTGGCACTGGAACAGCGCGACACACAAACCGCACTGGACGTTCTGGAAACCCCGCTTAAGGCGGCATCGGACGCGCGCGAGTACGTGCGCGCCGTGCGCCTGCTGCTGCTGTTTGGCGATGAGCAGTCGGCGCTGGCGCTGGTACGCCAGGGCATTGCGCGCGCGCCGGGCTCGGTGGCACTGCGGCGCCTGGAAGCCGGCCTGCTGTGGCTTTCCGGCGCACATGCCGAAGCACTCGACGCTTACAGCCACATGGTCACCCGCGATGCGCGCCCGAACTATCCTTACGTGGCGCCGTGGCGCGGCCGCTGGCAGGACGCGCCACCATTCGCAACCGGACAGCCGCCGGCAGACGCGGCACAACCCGCCAAGGTGGAACCCTTTGCAGACCTGTTCGCGCCGCTGCACTGGTACAACACAGACCTGCCAGGCCTGGACCGCTGCATCTCTGAAATGGCCATGGATGCAAAGCACGTGGCTGCCATGACCGTTGACCTGGCAACCCTTGCGCAAGCGGCGCGCAGCGCCCGCGAGAGAATCAACAACCTGCGCACCGGCGACGCGGCCGAGCGCGAACAGCTTGAGAAAGCCGCCCGGGCCGCAGAGTTCAAGGCGGCATGCGCCGCGCGCGTCGTAGTTAGATCGCACCTGGCGGCTGCACGCTCGGAGCAGGCCGAGAAGATCGCGCGCAGCGCCCTGGAAGTCGCGCCGGACGACGTTGCCTTGCTCGATCTGCACGTGCAGGCGCTTGCGCAACAGGGCCGCGCAGAGGAGTCCCGCAGCGGCCCCATGGCCCGCCTGCGAAGCCTTGCGAACTTGTGGGTCTACACCACGATGGTCACGCAGCTTGGGCCGCAGAATGAGGCTCCTGACCGCGTGTTTGCCGGGGCGCTGGCACTTTACCGCATCAACCCCGAAGCCGGGCGCAAACAATTCCAGGAGCTTATGACCGTGTTTGGCGCGCCGGATCGCGCGACGCCGGTGCGTCCGGCAGCATTAGGGTTGTGGTTGTATGCGAAGAATGAACCTGAACTCGCACGTGTATACCTGCAAGAGGCCAGCCGCGTGGAAGGCTTCTTGTCCGGGCGCCCGATGCGGCCTGAAGTGCAACCGGCCGAGCTTGCGTTGATCGAACTGGGCGAGGGAAAAGACGACGCGTCTGAGCCGGACGATCCCAGGGAAGGCGGGGGAAAGCCCGCAGTACCCGAAGAAGGGGGCGAAGGCGTAGACGTGGGCAGGCTGGACCAGAACGCGCACCCGTTGCTGCGCGCCGCGCCCCGTGCCGGCGCCCTGAGCGCTTCGTTGATGGACGCACGCGGGGTTGTGTACCGGCTGAGCGGAGCACAGATCTGGGGCAGCTACTATGGCGCGCGCCCGCTGTGGACGTCGCAGCGCGCTATCCCGAATGGCGAGAGGACGCTGCAGAACGCCCTGTATGAACTGCCGGCGCGCATCGCCGCCGAAGTGCCCGCCGCCGAACTGGATGCCGCCTTGGCGCCCGGCTCAGCGCTGTCGCAATCGCTGTCCCAGAACCTGGAGTCGTTCGGTGAATCATTGATGCGCCTCAAGGGCGCGCAGGACTTGCAAACCCGCAACAGCGTGACGCAGAAAGCCCAGCCGGTGCTCGGCCTGCTTGAGGCTCGCGCCATTCTGCTGCGCGCCCGGCTGCAACGCGACAAACCGGCCGACCTGAAGGCATTGGCAGACTGGCTGAAACAGCACCAGTCCACGATCGACCTGCGCAAAGCGGCTCGCGCCACAAGCGAAGAAGCATACGTGCTGATGGACCGCGAACGCAAACAGGCCGCCATCCCGGAGGTGGTACACAGCGGTATCCTGCTGGATGCCGCCGTGCTGCTTGCCAATGCAGGTCTTTACGCAGAGGCCGCGCGGCTGGTTTGGTACAACCGTGACGTGCCGCAGGGAATTCAGGCGCTTGAGCCCCTGGCCACGCTGGCGGCGATCTTCGCGACCCGCGGCAAAGACGAGATGCTGGCCGCGCGATTGAAGCTGCTTGCGGCCTCCGGGCTTGTCCAGCAACAACAGGTATCGCAAGCGGACAAACACCCGTTGGTGCTGGAGTTGCCGTACACACTGAAGCTGTTGCGCGCGCACGGCAGCGCCGCTGACCTGCTTGCGTATCTTGAGCTGCATGTCATCCCTGACGCCGACAGCGAGGTGATGCGCTGGGTCGCCAACCTGTGCCCCGAGTTGAAGGATGCGCCCGAAAGCCTGCTGCTGCGCAACGCCAGCGAGGTCAGCACATTCGGCATTTTCGAGGCGACAATCAACTACGCCTCTTGCGCGTACGTGCGCGACAGCTGGTTCAAGATGCTGCAGGTCGACGGCGAGAACACCACGACGCGGCGCTTTGCCGCATGGACGCTCGTCTCAGACCTGGGCGTAAGTCGAACCAGCGGGCGACCGGCGGGCCTTGCCGACGCAGCCGACGTGGTGATGGGATGGGTGATGCTGCTGCAACTGCATGAGCACGACGGGCAGAAGTCGCCGGCGGCCCGCGCGCATGCAGCCCGGCTTCGCCGCTTGTTGCTGCGTTGCGCCAGCCCGACGGAAGAGCTTGTCAGCTTCCACCCGGAGCTTTTCCGGTAATCAGCGGCGCGGCAGCAGGCCTTCGCGGATCAGGCGGTCTTTCATAGCCACTCGGTTGCTCACGCCAAGCTTGCGGTACGCGCGGCGCAAGTGTGTGCGCACGCTGTCCAACGAGATGCCAAGCAAGTCAGCAACGGCCTGGTATGAGCCGACGGTGCACAATTGTCGTGCCGCCTCCAGTTCGCGCTTGGAAAGCGCCCCGGCGCGCCGGGCTTCGGATACCGTGATCACTACGGATGACTCGCGTTTGCCGCGCGGGGTTACGACCTCGCCCTTGAGATGCACCGCAGGTTGTTCCAGGCGGATGGACTTGCGGGCGGGAGGCTTGTCACCCATCAGCGCAAATCGACAAAACGGACCGGCGAAGGCGCTGGCGGCCTCAATCAGCGGTTCGCGGTCTACCCTGCGTGCTTCACAAAACTGGCGCAGCGCACCGTTGATCCAGACCAGGCTTCCATTGGGCAAATACACCAAAGCCGGCGGCGACCCGAGTTCTTCAAGACCTCGCAGGACATCCAGAGTGCGCAATGCGCAGTGCCGGTTCGCCAGCAGGCGGCTCGCATCCGCCAGCGCGTTGCCGGATGCACGCAGCACCGCGCCATCCCATCGGGCATCGGGGTGCGCGTCGAGGAGCGTAGCCGCCGCGTCCAGAGTCTCGAGGAGAGCCTCCATCGGGTTGCCCTGATCGCCATGAAGTTTCAGGTCGCCCAACTCCGCCCGAGGCAGATCGTTGGGCAGCGATTCCGCCAGAATTGCCTCAAAGTTCCGGGTCAGTCGCTCGCGAAGACCCTTCAGCGCTGCCGGGTCCCGGTCGCGGGGGGCAATGCCATCGCGCACGTGACTGACCACATGGTCAACCAGTCTGGGCAAGTCGGTTACATGATTGGCCTGTTGCACAAACTCTGCCATGAGGCCGAGTTGCGGATGAACAGAGCTGCGAGGTGTCATGCAAGGTGTCCGCAAGTGTGAGACGACAAAGCATAGATTCTGCAGCAGCAGTGGGGAAACTGATTTTCATATTTGCTGTTGTCCTATGCAAAACCGCGGGTGCGATCGGGGCGCTCTTTGCGCATCGACACTGTCTGCTACGCGCAACGGCCCGGCATATGCCGGGCCGTTTCACTTGCCGATCTTACCGCGCGTGCTCGGACGACGCGGCTGGAACGGATCAGTTGCTTCGGAAGTCGACCTGCAACTCTTCTTCCTTGTCCTCGGCTTCTTTCGCCGACTCCTTCGTGGGCGCCGGGGACTCCGGGGTTGCCTGTGTCTTCTGCTTTGCCTCGCGCTGGCGCTGCACTTCCATCAGCCGTGCGCGCGTCTCGTAATCCAGCGACTTGGGAGCTATGCGGGCGGCTTTCATGCGCTCTTCCTGCTCAAACCGGGCGCGCTCGATGGCGGACTTCACTTCCGTCAGCGTGCTCATCGCCTCGCCGTGTTTGTCCTTGCCGCACGAGTTGCGGCCTTCCTTGATCTTCAGCAGGTCTTCGTTGCGCTTCAGACGCTCGATTTCACGCAACAGAGATTGGTACTCGACCTCGAACTCGGCCTGCTCGGACTGCAACTCCGCCAGCTCAAGCTCCAGCTGCTCCTTTTCGGCGGCCAGGACTTCGCGCTCTGTCTTCATGTCCGCGAGGCGATCGCTGTACAAACCGCGCGTCTCGGCGATGCGGCCGATCAGTGTTTCGGCTTCGGCGCTGTTGTACTGGCTGCCGCGATGTTCAATGACGCGATCCTTGGCGTAGACGCTGCCGACGATGTCGCGCTGGTTTTCAAGGTAGCTGATGTCTTCTTCGCACAGGCGCACGATGTCGGTCGCGCGGGTTTCTTCTTTGCCGACTTCTTCCTGGCGGCGTTCGACTTCGCGAATCTGGCTTCGGATGGTGGCAATCTGTTTCGGGTACTCGGCGCGCAGCTTGGCGAGCTCTTTCTCCATGTCCTTCTGGCGCGCGATCAGTTCGTCGACTTCGCCCTGGGCCATTTGCTGCAAGGCCTTGGCGGCGTCACGGGCGCGCTGCTTGCCCAGTACGGCATGGGCCGCAGCGATCACGCCGATGCCGCACAAGCCTACGATAAACACAGTCTTGAAGAACTTCTTCATGGGTTGGGTCTCCGGTAGTGCGCGATGGTCAGGCAATGGTTACAGAAGACCAGCCGCAAATTTCAGCAGCCATGCAACTGGTGGACGGGCGGGCGAACAGCCAGTGGCCAATCACCAGTTTCCAATGGACTGGGATCCGCCGGCATTGGTGATTGGACGCTGGTTATTGGTAACTTGCTGTGTATTGGACGAGCCATGCGCATCGGATTGTTCGGCGGCGCCTTTGACCCACCCCACATCGGCCACATCGCCGTTGCGGAGGCCGTGCTGCGCGCCAGGAGTCTTGACCGCGTTGACCTGCTGGTCAGCGCCCAAAGCCCGCACGCCAACGGCAAGACCAACGCAGCCCCGGTGCAGCACCGGCTGGCCATGGCGCGCCTGGCGGTGGAGGGTCATGCGGGGCTGGGCGTAGAAGACTGCGAGACCGAGAGACACGGCAAGAGCTACACCGTCGACACCTTGCGCGCGCTAAGGCAGGCGCACGCAGGCAACGATTACTTCTTCATCATCGGCGCGGACATGGTCGCAGACCTGCCCAACTGGAAAGAGCCCGATCACTGCCTGCAACTGGCGACGTTCGTTCCCGTCATGCGGCCGGGTTTCACCATGCAGGTGTTCGAGGGTCTGCGGCTTGGCCACCAAGCCGTGCAATCGCTGCGACTCAACCTTGTGCAGGCCCCGCAACTCGACGTCTCAAGTACGCGCATTCGGCAGGCCGTTGCGTCCGGCGAGAGCATTCGCGCCTGGGTCGCGCCGGCCGTAGAAAGCTACATCCGCGCCCATCGGCTTTACGTGTAGGGCCCCCCGACTTGTGTCACGCGCCCGAATCCCTGATTGACCCCGGGGGGCCGGCTCATAACATGCGCCGGCCCAATTCCCTGAGGGACTTCCATGGCTGACACTCCGAACTTCAAGGACCTGAAGGCGCCCAAAGAGGGTGCGCGCATTTCGTTCAAAGACGGCGACCCCGTCGTGCCGGACAACCCGATCGTCCCCTTCATTGAAGGCGACGGCACCGGCCGCGACATCTGGAAAGCCAGCGTGCGCGTGCTGGATGCCGCCGTCGCCAAGGCTTTCGGCGGCAAGCGCAAAGTCCACTGGTTTGAGGTCTACGCCGGCGAAAAGGCCAACGACAAATACGGCACGTACCTGCCCGACGACACCGTGGAAGCCATCAAGTTCTATGGCGTCGGCATCAAGGGCCCGCTGACCACGCCCGTCGGTGGCGGTTTCCGCAGCATCAACGTCGCCTTGCGCCAGGTGCTTGACCTGTACTCGTGCGTGCGGCCCGTGAAGTACTTCGCCGGTGTGCCAAGCCCGATGAAAGACCCCAGCGCCGTTGACCTGGTGATCTACCGCGAAAACACCGAAGACGTGTACAGCGGCATCGAGTGGCGGGCCGAGACACCTGAGGCCAAGAAGGTCATCGACTTCCTGAACAGCGTGCTCGCGGGCGACCCCTCAAGCAAGGGCAAGAAGATCGCCGAGGCCAGCGGCATCGGCATCAAGCCCGTCAGCAAGTTCAAGAGCCAGCGCCACATGCGCCGCGCGCTGAAGTATGCCGTGCGCTACGGCATCAACGATGTTGCCATCATCCACAAGGGCAACATCATGAAGTACACCGAGGGCGCCTTCCGCGACTGGTGCTATGAACTGGCTACCACCGAGTTCCGTGACCACGTCGTCACCGAAGACGAACTGTGGAAAAACCACGATGGCAAAATGCCCAAGGGCAAAATCCTGGTGAAAGACCGCATCGCAGACAGCGCCTTCCAGCAGATTCTGCTGCGGCCATCTGAGTACAAAATGCTGGTCACCATGAACCTGAACGGCGACTACCTTTCCGACGCCGCCGCAGCACAGGTTGGCGGGCTGGGCATCGCGCCCGGCGCCAACATCGGCGACCATGGCGCCGTGTTCGAAGCCACTCACGGGACGGCACCCAAGTATGCCGACAAAGACATGATCAACCCGGGCGCTGTCATCCTGTCCGGCGCGATGATGTTTGAGTGGATGGGCTGGCTTGGTGCCCGCGACCTCGTGCTCAAGGGCATGCAGGGCGCAATCTCGGCCAAGACCGTCACCTATGACTTTGAGCGGCAGATGCCCGGCGCAACCAAGGTCGGCACAGCAGCATTTGGCGACGCCATCATCAAGCAGATGGGCTGATGCCCGCCGCACAAACAACAACGCCCTCCGCACGGAGGGCGTTGTTGTTCGCGGTACTTGTGTGACTATGCAGGCGACCAGCTGACCTGGTACGCATCCATCCCCAGGTGCGCGGCAATCACGGGCACGTCGCTTTGCCGAATTCGCGGGCATGCCGATACATCCAGCCGCACCAGTTGCGCAGCCGGCACGCTTTCCAGAAAGCCCTCGGGCGCAATCGGGGTGGCGCACAACCGCAGCACTTTCAGGTTCGGTATCGATAGCAGCGCTGCCACAGCGCGATTGTCCACTCCCGGGCAACTTGAGACATCCAGTTCACGAAGCTGCGTTGCAGCCCCCAGGGCCATGATCCCGGCGTGCGTGACTTTGCGGCAACCCTCCAGGCAGACCCTGACCAGCGAGCTCATGCCCGACAGCACCGCCAGGCCATGGTCGGTGATGCTGTCACAGCCTCCGAGGTCAACCACACGCACGCCCGACAGCAAGCCCACATTCAGCAGGCTCTTGAGTCCCGCATCGGTGATGCCGGACCGACTTCGGAACGACAGACACTGCGCAGCATCGGGCGCAGGCAGGCTTTCCAAGCCGGGGTCGGTGTCGCTGTGTTGCTGGATAACCGGTGCGCTCATGTGCTGCCCTGGTCGGGGCGTGCCCGCGGATTCAAGCAGGCCCGCAAGTCATATCCTGCTGCAGTTTGCTGCCCTTACAACTGCTATCAATGCAATGGCTGTGCCACAGCGTGTTGAAGCCTAAGTAATTGCAGTGGAATGGCTTAAGCTGATGCCGCCGCGCACTCGGCCGAATCACGAACCATCACAACGAATCAGATTGTGACTTACTGTGGAAAACGCTCGCTCAGCCTTGCGGGTCGAAGTCGTCCTTGGGCAGGGCCTGCGCATCTTCAATCACCGGCTCGTCTTCGGCAGGCTGGGTGGTCTTGGCGCCGCCGGCTGGTGCTTCGCCTTGCTCTGGCGCCTGGAAGGGCTTGAGGTTCTGCGAAATGCTGGCGATCTTGCGGCGAATGTGGTCGGTGCGGCGCAGTGCGTCAATCTTGCCGATTGCTGTCTTCAGTGCCTCTAACACCTTTGCCAGCACGTAACCGCCGTCAACCACCTCGTAGATGCCGTAGTCATTGCGCTTCAGTTCCAGCGCCGGGTCCAGCGGCCCGCCGAAAATCACGATCGGCACTTTGCGTGATGCCGCAAGGTCAGCGATCTGCCGGGCGATCATCAACTGCCGCGGCTGCGCCTTGCCGTTCTGGATCAACAACGCGTGCGGCTGGGCAGCCGGGATGGCCTTGAGCGCTTCCTGCATGTTGGACACGGCCTTCACGCGCAGGGGCGCGGCGTCGGCCAGTTCCATTCGGATGGTTTCGAGCAGCGTTTCGTCGGCAACGACGACAACGGGGCGCAAGGTCGGAGGTTGGCGGCCGCTGGTCATGGGAGTGGTCTTAACTTACGCATGCGTTGTGGGAAAGGGACTGTAGGCGTGCAGATGACATGTGCAATCGGGTCTTATGTAACCGACCGCAGTTGGCGCAGGTCGCGCTCAAGGTTGGCGCGGGCTTGAGACTCAAGCGGCGCGCCCCAAGCGGTCCAGTACAAGCGCTTCTTGGCCAGCATGCTCTCCAGCCACTTGCCCCGGCCCGCGTTCCATTCCGCTTCGGGCGCTGCCGAATACTCGAAGCGGATGTTCGCGCCATTCTGCGCGTATTGTTCCCAGGTACCGGCCAGCGTTGACAGGTCCAGGTCAAGCACGGGCTTGCTGGCGTCGATGCTGGGCACATGCCCGCAGGTGTCGAGCACGATCTGCTCAACTACCTTCACCCGCGCGCTTTCCCAGCCCAGTTGGTTCAGTCGCGTCACGGCAAGTACTGCGCTGTCGGCTTCGTTGGTCTTGCTGCGCGGGTCGTAGACGGCGTCGTGAAACCAGATGGCCATGATCTGCTCGTCCGACAATGGAAAGTCGCGGCCCTTGAGCAGCATGTCGGCAACGTGCCGCAGGTCGTGATACCGGCGGTGCGGTTCACTGTAACGGCGCGTCAGCTCGATCAGCAGCTCTTCCATAGCAATACGGCAAAGCAACCCGGCCTGAACATTAGCCCAACAGGCCTTCAGCATCTTCCGACACCGTCGCAAGCACCTTCCCTACTTCCTTGCGCGCGCGGCTCCAGAGGTCGCTGTGCAGCCACTTGCCGGGATCGTCCATCTTCACATCGACGGTGTCGCTGTTTGAGGCGCTGACTGACCAGCCGCCCAGCAGCTCGGCCTTCTCCACGTCATACACCAGGACGTCCGCTTCCCATGTGCCGGGGATGAAACTGGTGTCGTTGCTGACCACCGGCCCCGAATACAGCCGCTCGCGCACAACCACGACGTACTTGAGCGCAAGCAGCTTGTCGAACGCAAGCCGCACCCCCTCCGGGGCGTCGCTGGCCCTGCCTGCAAGGCAGTCGCGCGAATAGTCCAGCCAGAACGTGTCGACGTGAAAGTCCAGGCTGGGCCGGGTCTCGGGGTTTACGTCAAGCTCTTCCACCATCACCAGGCCCGCGTTGCCCGAATCACCGGCGAAGCGCAGCTTCTCGGCTGGAACGGGCGCCTTGAACTCGGCCTTATGTGCCGCGGCGGCGGTCGCGATCTCGGCCATGCGCGCCATGCGCGGCTCGGCCCGGCCGCGATACTCCGCAACCACTTCTTCCGAAGAGGGCCCGCACGCGCACAGCAGCAGTGTGCAACAAAGCAGCAGTAGTTTACGCATGCCGCGAGTCTAAAGCCTGCGCTATAACGCCGCCATGGACAATCCGCTCAACTTGAAGGCCGCGTGGGCAGACGCCAAAGAGTGGCGCGTTCCGCTGATCGTGCTGGCGTTCACCGCCGTCGCGCTGACGCTGGTGGAGTACCTGTTTCTCTCGGGCAGTTTTGTGCAGTTCTTTCCTGACTTGACGCGGCGGTACGCGCCGGGCGTCTGGTATGGCTCGTGGGCAGCGGTGCCGACGGGAACCAATGCCCCCTGGTGGGGCGTGTTCGCGCCGTGGGCGTGGTGGGTGGGCGGCACCGTCACGCTGTGGGTGATTGCGCCGTGGGCGCTGGCAGCGCTGCTGGGCTTTGACGCCCGCAGGCTCGGGTTAGGCGGCGGCGGCCTGTTCAGCAAACTCTGGATCTACGGTTTGCTGCTGGCCATCGTGATGATCGGCGTGTGGTGGGCCAGCACGCGCGACAGCTTCACGCAGGTCTACCCGTTCGTGAAGCCGCGCTATTGCCAGGATTGGACGTGGGCTGTGCTGCTGGCCTGGTGGGCGCTGTACGGCGTGCAGTTCTTTGCCGTCGAGTTCTTCTTTCGCGGCTTTCTGCTGTTCACGCTGGAAGAAAAGTTCGGCTTGGGCGCGATTGCCGTCATGATCGTGCCGTACTGCATGATCCACTACCACAAACCGATGCCTGAGGCACTGGGCGCCATCGTGGCCGGGCTGGTGCTGGGATGGATGGCCCTGAAAACCCGCAGCATCTGGGGCGGCGTGCTGGTGCATGTGTGTGTCGCGATCAGCATGGATGCCCTGAGCCTGTGGCAACAGGACGCGCTGCCAATGAGTTTCGGTCCATGAGTGTTGTCCCTAGACGATCATGGTTCTCGCGCAACGTCATCGTGCTGGGATAGTCCGAACTGGCCGAAATTACTGGCAACAGCACAGGGCGTAAACCACAGATGCACATAGACTTGCAGACTGTGGCCGACTTAGGACGTCATTGACCGTGCCTACGGTACTGGACGGAAAACGCGAACACCCGTTGCATACTGCCCTGCGAAAAATCTCATTGGCGATTCGCCAAATCTTAGTATAGCATACTTGCATGAAGTCACTGTCTTTGGCTATGTCGTTTGCGGCGGTCGGCGTGGTCTGCGCAATCGCGGGTTCATGCTCAGATACCCCCCCCCAATGACACGCAAGAGCTAGCGAACACACATTCTGATAGCGAACGCGGCACCATCGAGAGGCCACACGCCGCGCTCATCGTTGTCCGGGATACCGCAAGTTGGTGGGAGGACTGCGGGTGCTCGGGTACCGCAATCGGAGGTGTGGCACGCATGCGCGCCGCGGCTGCGAACGCCGAAGAAGTGGCCTTTGTCTTCATTGGACGAACGGTTCTCCCGTACAGTGAGGGCGGCACGCCCCTTGGCGAGAAAACGGTCCAGTCCGCGCCATGGTTTGCCTCGGTGGCCTTGGCCGTGTTCGAGGAATTGGGGGAGAGCTATTGGCTCCCGGACGACGAAGAAAGGCGCCTGCTGCTGGCTGAACCCGACGCGGCGCTGGCTCGTTTCGCGGTGGACCCGGCAACGTTCTCTTGGCAAGGAATGCCGATTCGGTTCCAAGGCGAGTCCTTGGTCATACCGAGTGTTGAAGACCTGAAGTTGCCGCCGGGAGGCAACCGAGGGCGCGAAGTCGGTGTGCTGACCCTGTGGGGAGAAGAAGGGGGAATAGAAGAGGGCCTGCCCGCATACGACCGGCGGCTCTCGGCTACCGTCCCCTTGCGGGCAAAGTACCCCGCTGCCGCGGCTGAATCGGATCGATTACTGAATGAAAGACGTGGCGCGGTTCTGGCCTACTGGCGCACAAGTATCACCGCTGAGCTAGCCGTTGACGGCGCCGTAGCCGGGCGCTCCGCGCTAACATCGCTTGCGCGCTCTCATTCGCCGCTGGGCGGGCGCGAGTACGTGAAAACCGGCGGACACGAAGAGACGGTGAAGGCGCAGCTTGAAACTTGCGGGCGCTGTCACCAAGCCGCCCACAAAGCTTGGTCGCAGTCGCGGCACTCGCACAGCATGGCGACTCTGCGAACCCGGATGCGCCACCATGACCCGAGGTGCCTGCCGTGCCATGCGATGACCTACAGCGTCGAATCCGCCAGGGTTGATGCCACGCCGGGCCATGACGCCGTGATATGCTCGTCTTGTCACAAGCCGGATAAGCGTCCGCAAGACGTTTGTTCAGACTGCCACACAGCCATCACAGACCCCAAGGGCGTGTACAAGTCCCGTGTCAAGGACATCTGCCCAGGCGGGACCAACGAGGGTGCGGGCGAGAATTGTTCGCGGAGGTAACGATGCGAAAACTCCTGCTTTTGTGCGGGCTGGTGATTGCCCTTGGGCTGGCTGCGGTCGCGTGGTGGTTTTTCGGCGCAGAACCAGGCCCGCGCGATACCGCGCCAGTGGCTACGGTTCCGTCAGACACAGCCAAGAGCACCGCTGACGGGCCTGCAAAACAAGCGCCCACCAACGAGCTTCCTGATCCCATTCGGTTGCCGGAATCAACAAACCACACGATCACCGACCTTATGGAAGGCCTGATGACGGCCGCCGACGAGTTCGACAACGTTGCACTGATGGAAATCCGGGCGATGCTGCTTGCCCGCGATCAGGTAGAAGTAGCCCGCGCCGCCCGCGCCCAGATTGTGATTGAGCGCGAGCAACCTTCGACGCGCCTGCCTGCACAGCGCGTCTGCCGGTTGGGCCACCTGTTGTTGCTGACCAAGGGCGAGGGCGACCCGCCCGCATTGACCGAACTGCGCCGGCGCTGGAGCGAGCCGGAGATTGCGCAGGGCCGGCTGGCAAATTGGACGCTGATCAATCGTCGGCCGGTCGGGGAACGGGCAAGCATGGCGCTGGCCGAAGAAGACCGGGTCGAGACCGGCGCTGTTTCGTACGCGATTCTGCTTGAACTGTCATGGGGCCAGGGCGGTCGGCCCGGCGTGCTGTCGGTGCTGCGTAACGCGTACAAGTCGGGCATCCCAGCCGGTGAAGTCCCCGACCCATGGGTGTCTGAAGTTGTCGATCGCGTGGCGCGGCAGCGCTCTGAGATTCAAGCCGGGCAATGGGACGCGCTTGCGCCCTGCCTGCGAACCTTGCACGACCTTGAGGGTGTTTCCGGGCGACTGCGCGCGCAGATTGCCGCCCTGTTCGTGGAAAAGCCCGGCAGTTTCTGGGAACTGATGGAGGCGCTGAACAGTGTGAATAGCGTCGAAGCCGCCGCGCGCGCGCTGATCGGCCTGATGTACAGCCGGGCGCTCTCAACCGACGAAGTAGACATGTTCCTCGCGCTCTTCCGGCAGAAGTTCGGGTGGGACTCTGAACAGTACTCTCAACTGATGCGCTGGGTCATTCGGGATAGCCGGAACTTTCCCCGCGAGCATGTGCAGGAGCTCGCGTCTTCCTTGCTGCAAATTGCGCACGATTCGGACGACCCCTACCACTGGAACACAGCCATGTCGGCCTTGTACGGCATGCGCTTTGCAACGATCGGGTCAGTGTCAGGTGACAACCTGCTTTCGAGACCGGGCACAGATTTCAAGGAGTTGCTGCGGGCGCTGAACCGGAAAGCGGTGAAGTCGGAGAATGTGTTCGGGAAGGGTCTCGAAGGCTGGTCGGCTGCGATCATCCTGGACCTGGTATGGACAATGGATGCACCAGTCGATGAAAAAATCATGCTGGCCATAGAGCTGATCAAGACGAGATCGAGGCTACTGAGTGCGGACGTTAGCTGGACAATGAATGGACTAGAGCGAGTGAAGGCAGACATTCACCCTGCCCTGGGCCCTCTTGTTGCAACCCTGATTGAGGAAACGATTTCCCGCGCGGATTGGAAGGCAGTCCTCAAGTCCTGGAATTCTCCCGAGAGTGGACCGATTAGGCCCTTCTCTGTCGAAGCCTGCGTGATTGACCAATGCATCGGAGCCTTGGCGGCGGGCGGATATCCTGTTATTGGCGAAGTTTCCAGAGACTTGCTCGTGTCGTGGGCACGGCGGGTGATCGAGTACTACGAGCTTGAGGACGCCGCCACTTCCGACGAGGAAGACATCGGACGCCCGATAAGGGCTTCAGCGAACAACATGATTGAAAAGTACGGTTCATAGAGAGCCAGGAGTTCGTGAGTCATAACCAAAAAGGGGGGTACTATGCGGCTACGGCTGTTTCGTTGGGCAATGGCTTTGCTTGCCTGTGCCACAGTATTTCTGGGCGGCGCCCAAGCGACTTGCCATGACAAGTGCATGCACGCGTTCAACGGGGGAGTTTGGGAACCCCTGACTACGTACTACTGCAAACCGTTAGACCTGTTGCCTGTTGAAGGCGACTGCCATCCCGCATGGACGGGCTGCTTCGAGTGCTACTCGCTCATCTACTGGAACGAAGACTACCACTGCCTGTGGCTTGGTGATGAGATTGAAGAGGGCGAAGGCTGGAAGTGCTCTGCCCCTCATCAGATGAACGGCTGGACCAGGACACCGACGCAGTGCAACTATGGCACCCAAACGTGCAATCTGGGCGCGCCGGTTCCAACAGTCCACAACGTCACCAACTGCGAGGTGTGCACGGCGGGTTAGAATTGTGGCGCGCTGTACCTTTACCGCGCCACCTGCCGAAAAAGTCAGCAGACCGACGCCTTTCGAAACCAGATCAGGCTCCGTTGTACGGAGCCTGATCTGGTTTTGTAGAGTCGTGCGCAGAGCCTGTGGCAACAGGACGCGCTGCCAATGAGTTTCGGTCCATGAGTGTTGTCCCAAAACGATCATGGCTCTCGCGCAACGTCATCGTGCTGGGCACCGTCAGCCTGCTGACCGACTCGGCCAGCGAAATGATGATCCCGCTGTTGCCGGCCTTCATCATGGCCATGGGCGCCGGCGCGATGGCACTGGGCTGGATTGAGGGGTTTGCCGACGCGATCTCTGCGGTGCTCAAGCTCTTTGCCGGCCGCTGGGCCGACCGCATCGGCCGCAACAAACCGTTCGTGGTCGTCGGCTACGGCCTGGCATCAATCGCGCGCCCGTTTATGGCCCTGGCGGCGGCGCCGTGGCATGTGCTGCTGGTTCGCGGCACTGACCGGGTGGGCAAGGGCCTGCGTACCAGCCCGCGCGATGCGTTGATTGCCATGTCGGTCGAGCCCGCGCAACGCGGCGCCGCCTTCGGGCTGCACCGCGCCATGGACCACGCCGGCGCAGTGATCGGGCCGCTGGTCGCGGCAGCATTCCTGTACTGGCTTTCCAGCGACCTGCCCACCCTGTTTCTGCTGACGGCAATCCCGGGCGTGCTGGTGATCGGCGTCGCGCTGTTCGGCGTGCAGGAAACGCCGCGCCCGCAAGCCATGCCCGAAGCAGCGCCCAAACCGCGCGCGCTGGCGCGCTTTCTGGTCCCGCTTGGGCTGTTCACGCTGGGCAAAT
The DNA here is from genome assembly GCA_020849795.1 of Planctomycetota bacterium. Classification (GTDB taxonomy): domain Bacteria; phylum Planctomycetota; class UBA8742; order UBA2392; family UBA2392; genus JADJRK01. The sequence goes on from JADZFR010000023.1 coordinate 115,167, forward strand.
CATCCGAAGTGTTTCTGCTGCTCAAGGCGGGCGCGGGCTTTGACCAGCTTGCCATGTTTCCGCTGCTGTGGGTCGGCCTGAGCCTGGTCAAGATGATCTCGTCAGTGCCCGGCGGAAAGATCAGTGACCGGCTGGGCCGCCGCCGCACGATTGCCGCCGGATGGCTGCTGTTTGCCGTCGTTTACGCCGCACTGTCGATTGTCGAAAACCAGGTTGCCGTCTTTGCACTGATCGGCGTGTACGGCCTGTATTGCGGCTTGACCGAGGGGGCCGAGAAGGCGCTGGTCTCCGAGCTGGCGCCCGCAAACAAGCAAGGCGCGGCCTTTGGCTGGTATCACGTGACGTTGGGCCTGCTGGCGCTGCTGGCCAGCGGCTTGTTCGGCGCGCTGTACGAGCTTGTCAGCAGCCGGGCGGCCTTCCTGACCAGCGCCGTGCTTGCCGTGGCGGCAACGATCGCGTTGTGGGCGCTTTCTCGGCCGCGGCCGTAGCTACTTCCAGGGCATCGGGTCAAGGCCGCGGTCCGGCGCATAGGTCTTGTGGCAGTCCATGCACTGGTTGCGCAGCGTCAGGTAATGCGGCTCAACGCCCGAAGGGTTTCGCGCGCGGGCCAGATCAGAAATCTTGTTCGCCTGCGCCTCAATGCTGCGCCAGCGCCGGGCCTGGTCGTCGGCGAAGTCATGAATGATGCGCGTGCCCTTCAGCACCGCGTCCTTGTCCAGCCGGCGCACGCCGCGGCCTGCCGTGAACCACGCGGCCCGCATCTCGTACATCTTCATCACCCACTGCGGTGCGCCGTTCAGCTTCATGCGGCCCCACGGTTCGTCCTCGAACACCGTGTCGTTCTCGTACCAGCCCTTGAGCGTCTCGGGCAGCACGCCGTGCGTCTGCAATGACCAGTGCTCGAAGTGGCACGCCTCGCAGGCCATGTTCGTCTCATTGACCTTGGCCCGGGCGTCGCGCCAGTCGGCGTTGTTGGCCGCCGTGGCGGCTTGCCGGTTGACGTCGCGCACTTTCTCCCAGCGCTCGGCAAAGCTGCGTGCCTTCTGGGCCACGTCGCCCGCCGCCAGCTCGAGATAGAACATCTCGGCAATCTCGGGATACATCGAGTTCGCGACAATCAGCCCGCAGTCGTACCACATCTGCCGCATCTTCTGGCGCATCACCGACTGCTGCACCCACTCTTCCCATGGCTTGGCCAGCCGCGCCGATTTTGGCTGCTCAGGCTCAGGCTTTGGCTTTGGCTCCTGCTGCTGCGGTGCCGCGCCAATGGCGGTGCCCTTTGGTTGCGGCTGATCGGCGGCCTTGACGCACCCGAACACGCAGGCCGCACAGGCAAGCAGAAAGGCAAGCGCCAGCACCGGAGCTGTTGGTTTCATGTCGAACTATGAGTATCCCGCGGGCCCAACCGCTTACGCGCCGTCCTGGCGCACACCCTTGCGGAAGTCTGTCACACCGTGCGTGACATCGGGGCCGCAACCGCCCGGGCTTAGCGGATAGTTGCCGTTGGCATCTCTGCCGCTGCGCGACAGGTTCAGGCTGCCCATGAACTCGTCGTTGTTCTTGACCAGCCGCGCCATGTCAAAGATGAAGTCGCCGCGCTTGACGCCGACCTGGTTGTAGGTGGTGGTCATGGCAATCGCGTCTTTGGGGCAGGCTTCGACGCACATGCCGCAATAGATGCACTTCAGCATATCGATTTCAAACGACTGCGGCTTCTTGAAGCGCTGGGCGCCAAAGTCCTCGATCGTGGCCTGTTCGCCCTCAATGATGATGCACTCGGCGGGGCAGGCCGTGCTGCACATGTAGCAGGCGACGCACTTGATGTTGCCGCCGTCGTCCACTTTCAGGTAATGCTCGCCGCGGTAGCCCACAGCCGGGATGTGCCGCTGCTCGGGTGTGCTGTTGGCGCCGACGTAATCAATCGTCGTGCTTGGCCGGAAGATCATCTTGAAGGTGTTGACCATGCCCTTGAAGATTTCGACCAGGTACGTGCGCTCCCAGAAATTGAGCTTGCGCTCATTGGCGCGCCGGTCCTGGGCGGTCTCGCCGGTCATGATGCCGCGCACGTCGGTTGCATGTTCGTGGGCCACAGCAGTTCTCCCGGGCGGGAATATAGCATCGGCAACCCCGCTGTCATGGGGCATGCAATGCCCCCGGTTGCAACACGCAAGCAAAAAGCCCCCGCGATGCGGGGGCTTTTGCCGGCGAGTTGCCTCGCCTGAAGATTGTGCATGTGGCCTGCATCGTGAAGACTAGCCTCTTCACTTTACACGGTTCAGGGGGCTATCCCCAAAC
>JADZFR010000024.1 GCA_020849795.1 Planctomycetota bacterium
AACTTTGAGACGTTTGGACATGGCAACCTCCGGTGTTCAGAAGAGACACCGAAAGCGTACAAGACCACGCGACACACTTTCGAAATGGCGGCAACACAACGGCCCGCGACTTCCGTCGCGGGCTTTCTATGGCATAACGCCCTTATGGCTGCACTGGTGATTCGCGGGGCACAGGTCTTTCACAACGGGCGGTTTCAGGCCCTTGAGGTCCGCTGTGACGGCCCCTGGGTCTCGGCCGTGGCGCCGCAGGTCAGTACCGCCGGCGCGCGGGTGATTGACGCGGGCGGCTTGCACTGCTTTCCGGGCGTGGTGGACGTGCAGGTGCACTTTCGCGACCCCGGCCTGACCCATAAAGAAGACCTCGAAACCGCAAGCCGCGCCTGCGCCAAGGGCGGCGTGACCAGCTTCCTGGAAATGCCGAACACGATTCCGCTGGCGATCAACCAGCGCGAGATCGAGCACAAGCTGGATTTGGCGGCAAAGAAGTCGCGGGTCAATTACGGCTTCTTTATCGGGGCCACCAACGACAACATCTCGCAGTTGCAGATGGCCAGGCGCGTCTGCGGCATCAAGGTGTTCATGGGCGCGAGCACCGGCGACCTGCTGGTCGATGACCCCGCTGCGCTGGAGAAGATCTTCCAGCTCACCGACAAGCGCCGCGTGATCGCGCTGCACGCTGAGGACGAAGCCTTTCTCAAGGGCCGCAAAGACCAGTTTGCCGGGCGCGAAACGCTGGCCGCGTACACTGAGTGGCGCAACGACGAAGCCGCGTGGCGCGCCACCGAGACCGCGGTCAAGCTCGCGAACAAGCACCAGCACCGCGCGCACATTCTGCACGTCAGCACCGCCCGCGAGTGCGCGCTGTTCAAGCGCGATGACCCCTACGTCACCGCGGAAACTTCGCCGCACCACCTGCTGATGAACGTGCAGGACGACGCGCACCTGGGCACGCTGGCCAAGATGAACCCGCCGCTGAAGTACCGCGCCGATAACGCCGGCTTGTGGGCGGCTTTGCGCGACGGCCGCGTGCAGTGCATTGCCACCGACCACGCGCCGCACCTGTTGACGGAAAAGCGCAAGGGCATGTGGCAGGCGCCGGCGGGCATACCGGCGATCGAGAACTCGCTGGCGATGATTCTTGACGCGTCAAGTCGCGGCTTGTGCACGCTCGAACAGGTCGCGCGCTGGATGTGCGAGAATCCCGCCCGCATCTACGGCATGAAGGGCCGCGGCGTGATCCAGCCGGGCGCGTTTGCCGACCTGGCGCTGGTCGACGCCAAAGCCTCGCACACCATTGCCAACAAAGACCAGCTCACCAAATGCGCGTGGACCCCGTGGCACGGCCGCACCATCACCGGCAAACCGGTGCTGACGGTGGTCAACGGACAAGTCGTGTTCGAGAACGGCCGGGTCAACGACGACATTCGCGGCCGCGAACTTCTGTACGCTTGATCGGGTGGGCGTACCGGCAGTACGCAATCGGCACGATCAAAGTTCCCGAATTTTTTGTAACGCGCATACCCCCCTGCCGGTAATCGGGTTGAACACCCCTGATTGCCGGAGAACGAACATGAAACGCCTGCTTGCACTGGTTGCCGTCCTGGGCCTGTTTGCGGCTTCGCCCGCCTTTGCCCAGGAGTCTGAGACAAAGACTGAAACGAAGAGCGCCCATATCAAGATCGTGCGCACCGCCGAAGGCAAGGTCGAAGTTGAGACCTCGGGCGGCGACGTGGAAGTCGAGGTCGATGCCGACCTCAAACAGCACCTCGAGGCGCTGAAAAAGCGCCTGGAAGAGCTGCGCAAAGACCTCGAGAAGGGTGAGAAGATTGACCTCGAAGCACTGATGAAGAAGGTCGAGGAGGCGCTCGAGAAGGCGATGAAGAACGCCGGCGACGAAGACGCAACGCCGCGCGTGAAGATTCGCCGCCACAAGCACGAAGAAGGCGCCGACAAGGACGAACACGGTCAAGACATCGAAAAGCGCATCGAAGAAATGCTTGAGCGCATGCGCAAGCAGATGGAAGAGCTTGAGAACGACCCCGAGGCCGAAGTCGAAGAGTGGGAAGAAACCTCAGAAGACGGCCGCAGCCACGTGAAGATCAAGATCGTGCGCAAGTCGAAAACCACCGAGCACGAATCACCCAAAGAGGCACCCAAAGAAGAAAAGAAAGAAACCGAGAGAAAGCAGTAGCCCCAACCCACCATGGGGCCAGAACCCGCACAGGTCTTTCAGTGCACCTGTGCGGGTTCGACTTTTTCCGCTTGCACCCTCGCCTATGCCCTATGCGCCCCGCGTTGCTATATTCCCGCGCGACAGCCGGGAGAATTCATGGGTGTACCGTTTCTTGACCTCAAGGCCCAGTTCGCCACTATCCGCGACGACGTGCTCAAGGCCGTCACTCGCGTGTTCGACGACCAGGCGTTCGTGCTGGGCAAATACGTCGAAGCCTTTGAAAAAGCCGCCGCCGAATACCTGGGCGTGAAGCACGCCATCGGCGTCAGCAACGGCAGCGACGCGCTGCTGCTGTCACTGATGGCTGCGGGCGTAAAGGCGGGCGACGAAGTGATCGTGCCGGCGTTTACGTTCTTCGCCACGGCCGGCGCCGTGGCACGGCTGAACGCGGTGCCGGTGTTCTGCGACGTGCAGGCCGACAGCTTCAACATTGACCTGAAGTCCGCAGCCGCCAAGGTCACGCGCCGGACCAGGGCCATCATTCCCGTTGACCTGTACGGCCAATGCGCCGACATGGAAGGCGTGCTTGACCTGGCCCGCGAGCACAACCTGGCCGTGATCGAAGATTCGGCGCAGGCGTTTGGCGCCACACGCAACGGAAAGCAGGCGGGCACCTTTGCGCACTATGGCTGCTACTCGTTCTATCCCACCAAGAACCTTGGCGGCGCCGGCGACGGCGGCATGGTCACCAGCAATGACGACGTGCTGGCCGAGCGTATCAGGCTGCTGCGCAACCACGGCGAAAAACCGCGCTACTACAACCGCGAAGTCGGAATCTGCGGGCGGCTGGATGCGTTACAGGCGGTGGTGCTGCACGTGAAGCTCGAACACTTGAACGCCTGGAACAAGCGCCGGGCCGAAGTGGCTGCGCACTACAATGCGCGATTCAAGGGGCACAAGCAGATCAAGACGCCCCCGGTCAGCAAGGGCAACACACACATCTACCACCAGTACACGATCCGCATTCCAGAGCGTGACCGCGTGCAGGGCGAACTTGGCGCCAAGGGCATCGGGTGTGGCGTGTATTACCCGGTGTCGTTGCACCTGCAGGATTGCTTCAAGCAGCAGGGTGGAAAACCGGGTGACTTGCCGGTGTGCGAGAAACTCTGCAATGAGGTGCTTAGCCTGCCCGTGTTCGACCAGATGACGAACGCACAAATCGACGAAGCCGCCGACGCCGTGATTGCGGCCCTGGAATAGGTGCGCGCCGCAGGGCCAAGCCGGGAAATCCGTTTGCCGCTTCGCATTACATGGTGTAAGGTTCTGGGTTGGCCTGCGGGCGGATTTGTTGCGTTGGACTGCTACACTGCTGCGTCAAAAAGCAGCGCCCGGGGACTGCGGGATCCATGATGAGTGAAGAGACGCCGAAGCCGCAAGAAGACGAATCGCCGGAAAATGCAGGGCCCACCCGGCGCCTCGAGAAAGCGGTGGATGATATCGCCACCGGCAGCATTGAGGGCACGCTCGTTGACATCGTGGCCCATACCGGCGAACACCCCGCCCCGGCGCCCGAACCCGAACACGAGCCTGACCCCAGCGTGTCAGAAGCGCTGCAGGCCGCCAAGCGCACGAACAAGCCCACACCCGGCATGGCGCCTGCCGCCACGATGTATGAGCCCACACGCCCCGGCAACGTGAAGTCCGGCAGCACGCAGGCCACGCAGTTCGGCCCCACCGACGGCGGCGCGCAACCGGCCGGCAACACGCCCCGCTTAACACCCAGCCAGACCCCGGCCAGCATGCACGGCGGCCCGGTCGCGCCCTTCGGCGGCAAGATCATGGTCGGCACGCGCATCGGCCAGATTGAAATCACCGGCGTGCTGGGCAAGGGCGGCATGGGCGAAGTGTTCAAGGGCTATCACCACGCCCTGGACATCAATTGCGCCATCAAGGTTCTGCCCGACGAACTTTCGCGCAACGAGCTTGTTCGCCAGCGCTTTCTGCGCGAGGCGCGGCTGTGCGTGAAGCTGGACCACCCGCACATCGTGCGCGTGTACAACGTCGATGAGTACGCCGGCAATTTGTACCTGGTCATGGAAATGATCGAGGGCACCGACGCCGCCCATATGCTCAAGAACGGCGGGCGCTTCCGGTACCGCCGCGCCCTCGAAATCGGCACCGGTTGCGCCGAGGCGCTGGCCTATGCCAGCACCCAGGGCCTGGTGCACCGCGACGTCAAGCCGCACAACATTCTGCTGGGCAAGGACGACGGCAAGATCAAGCTGTCTGACTTCGGCCTGGCGCGCGCCGCCGCCGGCAGCAGCCACTTGACCATGTCCGGCCAGATCATGGGCACGCCGCATTACATGAGCCCGGAACAGGCCGAGGCCAAAGAAGTCACCGACAAAAGCGACGTGTACAGCCTGGGCGTAACGCTGTACCACATGCTGACCGGCGAGACGCCGTTTGTCGGCGACACGCCGATCAGTGTGGCCGTGCAGCACATCGCCAAGGAAATCCTGTACCCCGAGGCGCGCTTTGCCGCCTTCCCCAAAGAACTTGTCGCAGTGCTCAAACGCATGACGGCCAAAGACCCGGCCAAGCGTTGCAGCGCCAAGCAGGCCGCGGTGTGGCTCAAGAAACTGGTCACGATGTCGACCGACGACGACATCCACCTCGCCGCGGACGCTGGCCGCACGCTGGCGCCCGTCGTGCGCGAAAGCGCGGCGTTTGAAGCCGCCGCCAAAGAACGTGAAAACCGCGACGAGCGCGCCCGTGAAATGGCCCGCACGCTGCTTGCCACCATGCGCGAGGCCAGGCAACCGTCCGGCCAGGTCGCCGCGCTGCCGGCCGCGCAGGCCGCTGCGGCAACCACCCCGGCACCGGCGCAGAAGAGCGGCAAGGGCGGCTTGATCGCCGTCGGGTTGCTGTTGCTGCTGGTCGGCGGCACAGCCGCCTGGTACTTCGGTTTGGGCGGCAAAGACTTTGTTGCCAAACAGGGCTGGATCGCCGGCGATGGCGGCCAGACCATGGGCGATACGGGCGGCAAGGCCGACAGCGGCCCCAAGGCTGACAGCGGCGGCGGGACGAGCGGGGGCACGACGGGCGGCACCACCGGTGGGACGACGGGCGGCACCACCGGGGGCACCACGGGCGGCACTACGGGCGGCACCACGGGCGACACGACGGGCGGCACCACCGGGGGCACGACAGGCGGCACCACCGGCGACACGACCGGCGGCAGCGCCACGACGGGCGGCACCACGACGACGGGCGGCACGACGACCGATGGCGGCCCGACGCCCGAAGAAGACCACCCGATGATCAAGACGCGGCTGGATGCCTTAAGTCAGGCGCTGGCCAATGCCACCAGTCTTGATGACCTGCTCGCCGCCAAAGAGAAGCTGTTGCTCGCGGAGTCTGAAGTCGAGCGCCTTGGCAGCACGCGCCAGAAAGAGGAATTCCGGCAGCTCAAGATCACCTTTGACCGCAGCTACGCGCTGCTGTCTTCGCGGGACCTGTTCGGCAAGATCGCGGCTGCGGTACGCACCTACGGCGAGAAGAAAGCCAAAGACATTGCCGGCGCCATCGCCGCGCTGAATGAGGCGCTGGTCGCGGGCGAAGCGCTGGCCAAGCTGACGTTCGACGACGACATGCGCAACATGATCAAGGAAGACCTTGAGTTGCACGTCAACATGTTGCAGGACGCGTACAAAGAGTTTGTGGCTGCCCGCAAGAAAGCAATTGAGGCCCTGGTGGCTGAAGAGCTGTACGACGACGCGGTGAAGGAGCTGCTGGTGCTTGAATCGCTGCGCATGCCGGCGGCGGACCTTGCGGCAGTCAAACAGCAGCGCCTCGAGATTCACTGCAAAGACCGCCACATCCGCGCCCGAGTCGAGATTCGTGACCGGGCGTTCGACAACGCCATCAAGACGATCGACGACCTGGAAAAGTACGGCGTGCCCGACAGCATGAAGAAAGAGCACGACGCCGTGGTTGCGGCGCTGGCCGCCGGCATCAATGCCGCCTTTGAGGAATACATGGCCAACGCCGCCAAGGCCGCCGCCAAGAACGACTTCGTCGACGCCAAGTCGGCCTTTGACCGCGCATTCAGTCTTCCGCGCCGCAGCACCGAGCAGACGCTGCGCCTGTCCACGGCCCGCTACAACGTGAACGTGCAGGAGTCGCTGCATCTTGCCGACTCGACGCTGGGCGCCGGCGAGTTTACGGCGGCCAAGGCGCATCTTGCCAACGCCGACAAGCTGTTGCAGGACGCCGGCGAGATCAAGGTCGAGAAGAGCCTGCAGGATACGTACACCGCGCTGCAGCGGAAATTCATCACCGACCTTGAAACGCGCTTCAGCGAGCTGCTGGACGCCGCGGACGTTGCCATCAAGGCCAAGGACTTTGACAGCGCCGGCAAAGACCTGGCCGCCGCCGACAACCTGCCGCTGGATGACGCCCAGCGGAAGCGCCTGGATGAATTCGTGGCGGCAAGCGAAAGCGCGCTGTCCGATTATGTCCGCGGGCTGATTGCGCAGATTGAAAAGGCCCTGAACGAGGGCAACTTTGACGCAGCACAAGCCGCGCTGGAACAGACCAAGTCGCTGCGGGTGCCGCCGGACATGGACGAGAAGTTGAAGACACTGCGCGAAAGAGTGGACAAAGAGGCGATCAAGCGCCACTCGGAGCTGCTGGAAATCGCCAAGAAGTCGATCCAGGACAAGCGCTACAAGGATGCACAGGAAGCGCTGCAAAAGGCCAAGGCGATCCCGGTAGAAGACGCGGACAAGAAACGCCGCGAAGACCTGGAGAAGGTCTGGAACGACGTGCTGGCCGCCGACGTCAACTCGCGGCTGAAGGCTGCCATGGACCTGCTGAACGCCGACGACTTTGACGGCTCACGTAAAGAGCTTGATGACGCAACGGCAATCGCCCTGACCGAAGAATTGGGCATCATCGTCGGCAACAAGCGCAAGACATGGGAAGAGCGCCTTGAGGCCAAGTTCTCCGAGCTGCTCAACAGCGCTATCGACTACAGCAACCGCAACCTGTTCAAGTCTGCCGACGCCGCGCTTGAGGAAGCGGCCAAGCTGACTTACAAGGACCAGGCCCGACTGCTGCGCCTGAGCCAGGCGACCGACGCGCGCGACAGCGCGCGTGACGCGTACATCGAAAAACTGTTCAAAGACCTCGACAAGGCAATCGCCGACGGCAACGAGGCCCAAGGCAACGCGATCATCGAGAAGATCGAGTCCATGAGCCAGCACCTGGGGCCAAGCCGCCAGAAGCGCCTCAGCAATGCACGCACATCCCTGAGCGGCGAAAGCCCCGAGGCCAGGTACGCGCGGTTGCCCGCGCACCTGAAAAAGTGGGCAAGCAATGACTACACCAAGGTCGAGCAGAGCATCGGCGTGAACGAGCCGGTCTCGGCTGTGTTCGCCACTGCCGACGGAAAATGGGCGGCCGTCGGCACGAGCAGCGGCAAGGTGTACTTCTACAACCTGAAGCGGGGCAACAGCCTGGGCAACAGCAAAGGCGGCAACCGGCCGATCACAGCCGTTGCGGTCAGCCCGGACGGCAGCAACGCGGTCAGCGGCAACGACGACGGCGAACTGGTGGTGTACGACCTGAGCAAGGGCTCGCCCTCGGCGCTGGTGCTGGGGTCCGTCAGCAAGGCCGTGAATTCGCTGGCATACTCCACGGATGGCAAGGTGCTGTTTGCGCTGGGCCGGGACGGGAATGTGACGCGCTTCAACCCGTTGACCCGCGCACAGGTCAGCAACTTCAAGTCCGGCGTCGATTCGCCGCAGACGCTTGTCGTGTCCCAGGACGGTCGCTGGCTTGCCATTGGCGGCGAAGATGGGGTAGTCGCGCTGTTTGACGCATCCAAGCTTACTCTGCACAAGACGTTGCAGGGGCCGGGCGGCGACACCGTGCAACGCGTGATGTTCAGCGCCGACTCGAAGTACCTGATATCCGGCTCAATTGATAACAGTGTGGGCATGTGGGAGATCGCCAAACTCGGCGAAAAGTCCACGGTTCAATACAAGGGATTGTCCGAGTGGATTCGCGGTGTCGGGTTCACAGCCGATGGCCGCTGCGCCGTTGCCTTTGACAACGAAGCGGGCATCAAGATCTGGGACAGGCAAAACGGAACCGAAAAGCGCTTCGTGAAGTTCGACCAGTTCAAGGACACGAAAGAAGACTTCGACGTCAGCACCGGCTGGATCGGCCCTGACGGTACCGGCCTGGTGGCGACCAAGCAGGGACGCATCATCCACTTCACATTCGGCTCTGGCCGCTGAGCAGCAACTCAACCAGGCTGAAGGGTCGCGATCAACAGTCGCGACTCTTCAGCCTTGATCTTGCTATGTTGGCGCAACACCCGGCAGACGCGAAAGGGACAGCCATGGCCAAACACGGCACGGACATCAGCAAACGCATCCGCAACATTCCGGCGGGCACCAGCGTCGAATCTTTCCTGATTCACGGGCGCCACTTCACCGAAAAGTGGGACTTCCGCCACCACATCATCCCGCCGCAATCCAGCAGCGTGACCTATCGCCTAGATAAAACCGAGCGCGGCTCACGCGGCTTTCAAGAATACGCGTCCGGCAACGCCCACAAAAGCAAGCCGATCTACATCTACGACCGCCTCGATGAGCCCACCCGCGGCATGCTTGAAGACGAGCTGGCGGCTTTCGAGGGCGGCGATTTCTGTGTCGCGTTCAGCACCGGCATGTCGGCAATCGCCGCGGCACTGGGCGTGGTGCTGAATGCCGGCGACGAAGTGGTCGCGCACAAGACACTGTACGGTTGCACCTATAGCCTGCTGACCAACTGGTATCCGCGGCTGAACATCGGGCATACCTTTCTGGACATGCGTGACATTGGCGCGCTGCGTTCCGCGATCACAGACAAGACGCGCGCGGTCTACTTCGAGTCGCCGGTCAACCCGACGCTTGAGCTGATTGACATCGCGGCGGTGCGCAAAGTGGTCGACGAGGTCAACGCAAAGCGTGAACCGGCGCGGCAGGTCTACATCATCGTGGACAACACCTTTGCCACACCGTTCTGCCAGCGGCCCCTTGAGCTTGGCGCCCACGTAGTCGTGCACAGCCTGACCAAGAACATCGGCGGTTTCGGCACCGATATGGGCGGCGCCGTGATCGGCCCGCGCGCACTCGAGGGCCAGGTCCTGCTGTACCGCAAAGACTTCGGCGCCGCGCTGGCGCCAAAGTCGGCATGGCCGATCCTGGTGTACGGGCTGCCGACGCTGCCGCTGCGCCTGCGCCAGCAGATGCACACGGCCTACGAGGTCGCGCGCTACCTGCAGGGCCACCCCAAGGTCTCGCGCGTCGTGTACCCCGGCCTGGACAACTACCCGCAACTGGCGCTGGCCAAGCAGCAGATGCGCACGCCCGACGGCGAGTTCGCGCCCGCCAACATGATTTACTTCGAGACCGCCGAACTCGACGCCAACCAGCCTGAAAACAACATCAAGGTCGTGGACTGGATCGCGCAGCACGCCTACGCGCTGACACTCGCGGTCAGCTTGGGCCAGTTGCGCACGTTGATCGAAAACCCCGGCGCCATGACTCACGCCGCCGTGCCCCCGGAACAGCGTATCGAAGGCGGCATTGCGCCCAACGGCATCAGGCTCAGCATCGGTGTCGAGCCCGCAGCCGACATCATCCGCGACCTCGAAGCCGCGCTGGCCCTGGCGAAATAGGAGCAAGCTTCGCGCCGGCGGGCGCTGTGATTTGGCGGATGATGCGGCAGTCCGGGTTTGCGCGGTCGTAATCGCGCCTGGCCAGGCGTCAGGCAGCAAGACTGCAAACTCGGACGGGCGGCTGCCATTCGCAGGCAGCGCTGCGCACCAGCGCTTGCCGAAACAGTCAGTCGGTCTCTGCAAGCATGATGGCGGGCGAAGATAGCCTTACCCACCGCGCTCGCGTAAGGTGCCCGCACCGAATGCCACATCCCGGGAAGAATGACGCGGAGGCGTGCGTGGAACATACCTGGCAGGTGCGAGTCAGCGGGCGGCCCGGCGTTGATGCCGACGTGTTTGTGCGCAAGCAGAAGTTCAAGGTCGGCGCGCCGTTGCAGTTCGACGCTGAGTACCAGGGCGTCACGTCGCTTGAGCAGTTGCTGGGGGCCTTCGGCGCCGACCTGTGCCAGGGCCTGCTGCAGCGCGCAAGGAAACGCAGGCTCGAGGTGGACTCCGTCGAGGCCGTGGTGGAGGGGCGCCTCAACAACCCGCTGGTCTACCTGAACGTGGTGGGAGAATCCGGACATCCCGGTCTTGAATGCTTGACAGCGCGCGTGTACGTCAGCACTCTGCACACCGATGCGGAGTTGCAGCCCGCCTGGGAGGAGACATTGAAACTCTCCCCCCTGGTCAACACGCTGCGACACTGCGTCAAGATGGAACTTTCATTCAAACCGGCCCTCTGATAAGCATTGGGCCGGTGCGAAGTCACGGCCGGGGGCGCCCGGGCACTGAACGCCCTCGAACCGTATTGCGGCGGCTCTTTCCGGTGAGCCCGCTTGGCGGTCTTGCCGCGGAGAGTTGGCCATGCCAATGCGCTGATGAGTCCAGATGTCGCAGCGCGGGGTTCCCGCGCCGCATCCCGCTCACCCGCCGACCGCCGCAGTGCCCGCGCTGGCCTGAACCCCATTTTTCAGAACGCTTTCCACGTACGGCGTCCCGCAAGGGGCGCCGCTTACATGAGTCCTGACCTGCAAGGAGCTGCCCATGAACAAGCCGATCCTGGTCGGCGCGGTGCTGTATGAACCCAAGGTCTCGGTGATCTGGGACATCATCCGCGACTTCTTCGAGTCCAACGGCTGCTCGATGGACGTGGTGTTCTACACCAACTACGAACTGCAGGTTGACGCCCTGCTGAAGAGCCACATCGACATTGCCTGGAACTCGCCGCTGGCCTGGATTGACGCCCAGCGCCGCTCCGGCGGCAAGTGCCGCGCCATCGCCATGCGCGACACCGACCGCGACCGTGTCTCGCACCTGGTGGTGGCCGCCAACTCCGGCATCCATGCGATCACCGACCTGAAGGGGAAAACCGTGGCCGTCGGCGCCAAGGACTCGCCCCAGGCGCGGCTGATCCCGCTGGGGCTGATCCAGCGCCAGGGGCTGATCCCCGACAAAGACTTTACCGTGCGCCGTTTCGACGTGCTGGTCGGCAAGCACGGCGATCACATCGGTGGCGAACTCGACGCCTTCAAGTGCCTGCAAGGCGGCAATGCGCAGGCCTGCGCCATGCTGGACATGAACTGGGAACGCTGGAGCAGCGACGGGACCATCGACCCCGGCCGCTTCAGAATCCTCGCCACCACTGACCACTTCGACCACTGCGTGTTCACCGTGCGCACGGACTTCGACCTCGCCCGTGAAACGCAGTGGCTCAAGGTCCTGTTCAGCATGTCCTACGACAACCCCAGGCACCGCGAAATGATGGACATGGAAGGCCTGAAGAAGTGGGAGCCCGGCCGCACCACCGGCTTCGGCCCCCTCAGCGAAGCCGTGCAGAAGCTGCACTACTTCGAAGGGGTCGGCGGATGAGCAGCTTTCCGCTTTTCCCCGTCAGCATGGTGGGCTCGTGGCCGCGGCCGCAGGCGCTGCTGCGCGCCCAGAAGCTCAAGCGTGCCGGCAAGCTCGATCCTGCCGAGTTCGAGAAGCAGGCCGATGCGGCCGTGCTGGAGGTGCTGGCGGCCCAGCAGCGCGCGGGTGTGGACGTGGTGACCGACGGCGAGCAGCGCCGCGACAACTTCTACTCGTTCGTGGCCGAAAAGCTGGCGGGCATCCAGATCATGACCCTGGCCGAGCTGATCGACGTGATCGAAGACAAAGAGGCCTTCGAGAGAATCCTGCAGACGCTGGACGTGCCGGCCTACTCACTCAGCAACCCCACTTGTGTAGGCCGCATCGAGCGCCGCGCGCCGCTGGCGGTGGACGAACTGCGCTTCCTGAAGCAGCACACAGACAAGCCGGTGAAGATCCCGCTGCCGGGCCCCTACCTGCTGACGCGCGCGATGTTCGTGAAGGAAGTGACCCGCAAGGTCTACCCCAGCAAGGAGGCGCTGTCCGTTGACGTAGTGCGCATCCTGCGCGCGGAAGTCGAAGACCTGCTGCGGCAGGGCGCCGACTTCATCCAGTTCGATGAGCCCGTCCTCACGGAAGTGGCGTTCAGTTCAGGCCAGACGCGCACCTTCATGTGCGCGTCGCTGGCCGCGGGCGGCGACCCTGCCGAAGAGCTTGAGTTCGCGGTCAGTCTGATGAACCGGGTGCTGGAAGGTTTTGACGAGGCTTACACCGGCCTGCACATCTGCCGCGGCAACTGGAGCCAGGATGAAACGACCCTGCTGCGCGGCAACTACGCGCCGCTCAAGCCATATCTGGAGCGCTTGAAGGTCAAGCAGCTCGTGCTCGAGTACGCCACCGAGCGCGCCGGCGACGTGATGAGCTTCGCGGAAGAGTCACTGGGCCTTGGTGTGGTCAATCCGCGCACCGAGCACACCGAGACGCCCGAAGAGGTCATCGCGCAGGTCGAGAAGGCCCTCGAGTTCTATCGCCCGCAGCAGCTCTGGCTCAACCCGGACTGTGGCTTCGGCACTTTCAGCAACAGCCCGGTAAATACCGCGCCACTGGCCGAGGCCAAGATGAAGGCCATCGGCGACGCGGCCGTAACTCTTCGCAAACGATTCCCTACCAAACAGGAGTAACACAATGGCAAACCCATGGAAGCTGGACGCAGCCGGACAGGCCCTGCTGGAAAAGGCCGACACCATCGCGCGCGAGGTGATCGCGCCCGCGGCCAAAGAGCTGGACGAAAAGGCGCAGTTCCCGAAGGCAGCCTTCAAGGCCATGCGCGAAGCCGGGTTGCTGAAGCTGGTCAGCGCAAAGGAAGTCGGCGGCCACGGCCAGGGCCTGCGCGCCGCGGTTGCAGTCTGTGAACGCTATGCACGCGACTGTGCCTCGACGGCGATGGTCACCAAAATGCACCACTGCGGTACGGCCGTGATCGAGGCCCACGGCATCCCTGCGCTACGCAAGGCGATCAGCGAACAGGGCAAGGTCACCACGCTCGCCTTTAGTGAGTACGGCTCGCGCAGCCACTTCTGGGTCGCCACCAGCAGCGCCACCAGGGCCGGCGACAAAGTGAAGCTGACGGCAGCGAAGCAGCTGATCACCTCGGCGGGCGAGTGCGACATCTACGTGTGGTCGAGCAAGCCGGCGGCGGCGGAGGGGCTCAGCAGCATCTGGGCGGTGCCGGTAAACGCGCCCGGCCTGAAGATCAACCAGAGCTACGGGGGGTTGGGCCTGCGCGGCAACGCATCGTCGCCGATCAACGCCAACGACGTGGAAATTCCCGCCAACTGGGCCTTGGGCGAAGACGGCAAAGGCTTCGACATCATGATGGGCATCGTGATGCCCTGGTTCAGCCTGCAGAACTGCGCAGTGTCGGTGGGCATGATGGAGGGCGCTCTGGCCCGCACCATCAAGCACGTCACCAACGGCAAGTTCGCCTACAACCAGACCGTGATCGCCGACCTGCCCCAGGTGCGCGGCTGGCTGGCGCGCGCCCGCTGCAAGATCGACATGGTGCGCGCGCACCTGCTGGACTCGCTGGACGCCATCGAGCAGGGCCGCGAAGACGCCACCTTGCGCGTGTTGCAGTCCAAGGTGATCGGCGCTGAGACATCGCTGGAAGTGCATGACCTGTGCATGCGCGTCAACGGCGGCGCGGGGTACCGCAAAGACAACGAGGTTGAGCGCTTCTTCAGGGACAGCCGCGCGGCCTCAGTGATGGCGCCGGTTTCCGACGCCCTCTATGAGTTCATCGGCAGAGCCGTGTGCGGGATGCCGGTGTTCGGCTAGAGAGATGGAAGGGGGCCGGATCACCGGCCCCCTCTTCCAATGCTGAAGGTGTACGTGAGCCGGGCGCTGAGCAACGAGTTGTTGGGGCTGGTGGAAGTCGCCAACGGCGAGTGAAGTGCGCAAGCGTAGAGCCGGCGGCGCACAATGAACGAACCTGGTTCAGGCGCGCACGACGCGCTTCAGCATCAGGTTCGTGTACCCGATCGGCTCGGCGTCGGCGGGCAGTTCTTTCTTCCAGTACGACGTGAGCATCAAGCCGCCGTCCTGCTCAACCAGGCTGACGACCACGCGGTTGCCCATCACGTTGACGCCTTCGATGGCCCCGGCATCCGGGTCTTCGGGCGTGTGCCGCATGATGATGCTGCCGTGGATCGTGCTGCTGACCGCCATGCGCAACTCGCCGTCCGGGTCAACAGCCGACAGCCCAATCACGCCGTGCACCAGCGCGCCCGTTTCGGCGTGCTGGCTTTGAATCTCGAACTCAAGCACCGCGTCGGCAAGCCGCGGCCGAATCACCATGCGCGTCGTGACCGGCACGCCCTTGAGCGTTTCGCCCTTGCCGGTCCATTCGCCGATCCACGCTGAAAACGGCTTCAACTTGTTGAGCATTGGCGGGCCTTCGAGACTGGTGACAAAAGTCCACTTATACAGGAGCCATCGCATCTAACCAAACGGTTGCCGGGCAAAGTTTCATGGAACTGGCGATGCGAAGTGTGCGTCCCAACGCCGGTGTTTTCAGCAAGGAGCTTTCGCATGCGTTGGCCGATCCCCGCAATCCTGCTCGCTGCGCTGTTCGTATCAGCGCCGCTAAGCGCCAAAGAAGAACTGGTGACGCTGCCCAAGCGCGACACGGTTCAGCTCACGATCTACAACTCGGTGGACCTGACGCTCGTGCGCGAAACGCGCGAGCTGACATTTAAGAAGGGCAACAACCGGCTGCAGTTTTCGTGGGCCAACACGCTGATTGACCCTACCAGCGTTGAGTTCCGCGCGCTGACACAACCTGACAAACTCGAGGTGCTGGACACCAGCTACCCGGCGGAATCACACCAGATGCTGATCTGGACGATCAGCGCCGAAGAAGCCGTCAGCGCAAAAGTCGAAATCAGCTACTTCACCAGCGGCATCAGCTGGAGCGCCGAGTACCACGGCATGCTCGCCAACGACGAAGCCAGCATGACGCTGACCGCCTACGTGACGGTTCACAACCGCTCGGGCGAAGACTACGAAAACGCCAGCGTGCGGCTTGTCGTGGGCAGCATTCACATTGTCGAAGAAATTGCCCGCCTGGCCGGCGGCGCATCCGCCCAGCAGAAAGGCGACGCCCAACGCGGCATGCGCGAAGCCGCCAAGTCTGCCGACGGCAAGAAAGACATCGTCAAGGAAGGCCTGAGCGAATACTACATCTACACCGTCGAGGGCCAGGAAACCGTGCCCAACCAGTGGGCCAAGCGCCTCGAGAGCTTTGTGCAGGCCGGTGTGCCGGTGCGCACGGTCTACACTTATGACGCGCAGAAGTACGGCGCGGTGCTGACCAAGCTGCTCACGTTCAAGAACGATGAAGCACACAAACTGGGCAAAGAGCCGCTGCCTTCGGGCGTGGTGCGGCTGTACCGGCAGTTCGCGGACAACCGCCTGGGTTATGTGGGCGCGGTGGCCACGGACTACATTGCCAAGAAAGACGAGATCAAGGTCAACGCCGGCCCCGACCAGGAAGTATCGCTCAAACACACGCGCCGGACGTTGAAGAAGGACAACCTCACGTTCTCGTGGTCCGGCAACCGGCAGTACCTGGCGGGCTGGGACACGCTTGAGACCTTTCACCTTGAGGTTCGCAACTTTCGCAGCCGCCCCTACGAGTTCGAGATCAACCTGACGTTCAACGGCGACTTCACCTTCACCAGCGAAGTGGCGTCGACCAAGATCGACTACCGCACACAGCGCTTCAACCTGGTGATTCCGGCGGGCGCCAAGCAGGAGCTTACGTACTCGGTGCGCACGCGCTTTGGTACCAACGTCAAGAACAAGTAACGATCCGCCCGGCCAAGCAGGGCCGGGCCCACAGGAGATGTGCCATGAAAACTCGACTGTTCCTCTCGCTCGCAGCCACCGCGGCCCTTGCCAGCATGATCGGCGTTGCCACCGAGCATCCGGTGCACGCGCGCATCAAGCTGGCCACGCTGCCTGACAAGGAAGCCGTGGTCGTGCGCTTTGACAACCCCAACGTGGTCATGGTTGAGGAAGAACGCACGCTCACGCTGCAGAAGGGCGTGAACACCGTCGACTTCTCATGGGCCGGCACCAACATTGACAAGGGCAGCATCATCTTCCGCCCGGTCGATACCAAGAGCACCACCGTCGTGCTGTCCACCAGCTATCCGCCCGGCGAAGCCGCGCTGACCTGGCAAATCAACGCCACTGACGCCAAGAGCGAGAAGTTTCGCCTCAGCTACCTGATGGCAAACATCCAGCGCGAGACCGATTACCGCGCGATTGTCAGTGCCGACGAGAAGACACTCACCTTCCGGCATTACTTCAAGATCCGCAACTGGTCCGGCGGCCACTTTGAAGAAGCCGACTTCATCACCCGCGACGGCAAGACGTTCGAGAAAGGCCTGAGCCAGGGCGAAGCCAAGCGCGTGCTGGTCAACAAGTGGGACAACGTCAAGCTGATCAAGGAGTACAACTACAACCTCACACGCCAGTACGAAGGCAAGATTTTGACCGACTACGTGCTGAAGAACGCCAAGGAAAGCGGCTTGGGGGCGATTCCGCTCGAGTTCGGCAAGGTGCGCATCTACCAGCAGGACAGCAGCGGCACGACCGCGTTCACCGGCGAAGACTGGGGCCAGTTCACGCCGATCGGCGACGATATGCGCCTGAACATCGGCATCGCCCAGGACATCAAGGTTGAGTTCAAGAAGATGGTCAACGACGTCGAAAACCGCCGCGGCAACGTCTACGACACCAACGAGGTGGACGAGTACGAAATCAAGAACTTCAAAGACTCCGCGGCCGAGGTGACTTTCACCCTGCGCGTCGAGGGCGAATGGGAGATGCAGGGCGACAGCAGCGGCTATACGAGCTTTGAACGCATCGACAACGAGACCATCAAGTTCAAGGTCAATTGCCCAGCCAAGGGCGAGCCGGTCAAGCTGAAGTTCCACTACAAGCGCCTCAACAACTGGTAGCCGCAGGTCGCGGCGCACATGACGGGCGGCGCGTTGCGCCGCCCCGCAGGACCTGACACCTGGTGCTGAATGAAGACTCTTGCTGCCATCCTCGCGCTGCTGATCGCCGCCCCGCTCTTTGCCAAAGAAGAGCTGGTGACGCTGCCGACCCGCGACTCGGTACAGCTCACGATCTACAACAGCGAAGACCTGACACTGGTGCGCGAGCGCCGCACGCTCAGCTTCAAGCAGGGCAATAACCGCCTTCAATTTTCGTGGGCCAACACGCTGATCGACCCGACCAGCGTCGAGTTCATGCCGGTGGGCGCGGACGCCACCAAAGAGCTTGAGGTCCTCGACACCAGCTTTCCCGCCGAGTCGCACGAAATGCTGATCTGGACCGTCGCCTGCACCAAGCCCGCGTCGTACCAGGTCGAAATCAGCTACTTCACCAGCGGCATCAGCTGGAGCGCCGAGTACACCGGCGTGGTCAATGGCAGCGAAGACGCCATGGACCTGACCGCCTTTGTCACGGTCCATAACCGCTCAGGCGAAGACTACGAAGACGCCACGGTGCGGCTGGTCATTGGCGTGATTCACCTGGTTGAGCGCATCATTGACCTGGCACAGCCCGGCACCGGTGGCGGCCGCGGCATGCCCCGCGACGAATGGGAAGACATGGAGCGCGCCGAGGGCGACCCCAACAGCGACGCAGCCGGCGGCATGGCACGCCCCAAGGAGATTCAGAAGGCAGGCCTGAGCGAGTACTACATCTACACGATTGAAGGCAAAGAGACCGTGCCGCACGCTTGGAGCAAGCGGCTCAAGAGTTTCGAGACCAAGGGCGTTCCGCTGAGCACGGTGTACCGCCTTGAGCCCGACAAGTTCGGGTATGAGTTCACCAAGGTGCTTGAATTCAAGAACGATGAAGAACACAAGCTGGGCAAAGAGCCGCTGCCCGACGGGCTGGTCCGGCTTTACAAAGACGCCGGCAACGGCCGCCTGTCATGGATGGGCGCCCTGGCCAGCAAGTACATCCCCAAGAAAGAAGAAGTGAAGGTCAACGTCGGCCCCGACGCCGAGTGCACGATGAAAGAACGCCGCATCAGCCTGCGCAAGAAAGACCTCACGTTCCGCGACAACTGGCTGGTCGGGTGGACCACTGTCGAAGAGTTTGAAACCGAGGTGCGCAACTTCCGCAGCCGCGACGTCGAGGTCGAGATTCACCGCAGCATGTACGGCGACTTTGACTTTGCCGGCGAGGGCTTCGAAAAGCACGACGCCGACACGCAGAAGATTCGCTTCACACTCAAGGCCGGCGCGACCCGCAAGTTCAAGTTCACCGTCACCATCCGCAGCGGCACCAACAGCCGAAAGTAAGCATGAAAAGCAATGACCAGTTCGAAACTGCTGCCCGCCGACACTCCCGGTTGGTTATTGGTTATTGGATGTTGGTCATTTGCTGTTCCCTGCTGTTGCCGACCACGCTAAGCGCGAAAGAAGAGCTGGTCACGCTGCCGACGCGCGACGACGTGCAGCTCACGATTTACAACAGCGAAGACCTGACGCTGGTGCGCGAAACGCGCACGCTCAGCTTCAAGCAGGGCAACAACCGGCTGCAGTTTTCGTGGGCCAACACGCTGATTGATCCCACCAGCGTGGAGTTTCTGCCCGTCGGTGAGGTGGCGCTGAAAGAACTTGAGGTCCTCGACACCAGCTTTCCCGCCGAGTCGCACGAAATGCTGATCTGGACCGTCGCCTGCACGAAACCCGCGGCCTACCAGGTCGAAATCAGCTACTTCACCAGCGGCATAAGCTGGAGCGCCGAGTACCACGGCATCGTCGCAGCCAACGAAGCCAGCATGGAGCTTTCGGCCTTCGTCACCGTGCACAACCGCAGCGGCGAAGAGTACGAAGACGCCGAAGTGCGCCTGGTGATCGGCACGATCAACCTGGTCGAGAAGATCATCAACCTTGCCCAGCCGCGCCGACAGGACGACCCGGCACCGGCACCGCCCATGCCAAGCAGCGCGGCGCGCAAGATGGCCAAGAACAAGTCCGAATCCGACGATGAAGACGGCATGTCGCGGCCCAAGGAAATCCAGAAGGCCGGCCTGAGCGAGTATTACATCTACACGATCGAAGGCACCGAGACGATTCCGCACGGCTGGAGCAAGCGCCTCAAGAGCTTCACCACTGCGGGCGTGCCGCTCAAGACGGTGTATCGGCTTGAGCCCGCAAAGTTCGGTGACGCGTTCACCAAGGTGCTCGAGTTCAAGAACGATGAAGAACACAAGCTGGGCAAAGAGCCGCTGCCCGACGGGCTGGTCCGGCTTTACAAAGACGCCGGGAACGGCCGCCTGTCATGGATGGGCGCCCTGGCCAGCAAGTACATCCCCAAGAAAGATGAAGTAAAGGTCAACGTCGGGCCGGACCCCGAGTGCACACTCAAGGGCAAGCGGCTGTCGCTGAAGAAGAAAGACCTGACGTTCAACCAGCGCTGGTTGACCGGCTGGACGACGGTGCAGACGTTTGAGCTTGAGGTGCGCAACTTCCGCGACCGCGATGTGGAAGTAGAGATTCACCAGAGCTTCGGCGGTGACTTTGACTTCGCCAGCGAAGACAAGTTTGAAAAGCACGACGCCCAGACACAGAAGGTCAAGTTCGCGCTTAAGCCCGGCGCAACACGCAAGGTCACATACACCGTAACAACACGCGAAGGCACCAACTCACGCCGCTAGACCTTTGCCGCCTGCGCAAGCCTGGTCGCTGCGATGGTGATGGCATCGTTGGATACATCGACGCCGATCCAGCTTCGGCCCAGTTTCTGCGCGACAGCACAGGTGGTTCCGCTGCCGCAGAAGAAGTCCGCAACCACGTCGCCGGCGTTTGACGATGCTTCAATGATGCGCGTCAGCAGCGCTTCGGGTTTTTGCGTCGGGTAGCCGAGCCGCTCTTTCGAGGCCGTTCGCGTACCGAAGCCGGCGATGTCGGTCCAGATGGTGTCCACCGTTGACATGGCTTCGTCGAGGTAATACTTCTTGTACTTCTTGCCTGACTTCGAAACGTAAATCAGGCCCTGCGCCTCCATGCGCGCGATCGACGCGGCGGAATAGTCGCCCAGCATCACGGTCTTGAAGCGCCGGCCGTCGGCTTGTGTGTACCGGTATACCTTCTGCTGCTGCTCATCCAGCGCCACGTAGGGCTGCCGGAACGTCCATTGGTCGGACTTGGAGTAGAACAGAATGCTGTCCACGTTTCGCGGCCACTGGCGTGAAGTGCGCTTCGCGCCCTTGCCGGCCACGTCGCGCCTCCAGAACAACTCGTTGCGAAAGTTGTCGTATCCGAACAGCCGGTCGCACATGCACTTGACGTAGTGCGACGTGCGCCAATCCAGGTGAATGTAGATCGAGCCGGCGGCGGCAAGCACGCGCCTCATCTCGGCAAGCCGCGCCTCGAACCAGGCCAGGTACTCCGCAATGCCGCCCGGCCAGCGGTCGTCAAAGTATGGTTCGGCCCGGCTGGATTCGGTCAGCGTCGAGTAGTGTTGCCGCCCGGTCAGAAAGGGCGGGTCGATGTAGATCAGGTCGATGCACTCGGCGGGCAACGCCTGCATCACCGCCAAGCAGTCGCCGTGGATCAGGCGGTTGCTGCGATCCGGCCGCGGCTTGGACCCGGTCCGCGCGCCCGGAGCCGCCTGCACCTCGACTACGATTGGCGTGTGCGCCACCGACATGCCCTCACCCCGCAGCCAAGTCTACCAACCTGCACGATGGCAGCGCCTGCTGAAACCAGCTCAACGCGGCGCCTTGAACAACTGGTCCCCTTGCTCGCCCAGCAGCTCAAGCGCGGGCTTGCCCTTGTCGTCCAGCACCAGCGCTGCCCGCGATCGGCCATTGCCGTCGCTGAGCGTGTATCCGTGGCGCCCCTGCGCGTCGATGAACATAAGGCTGCGCACGCCTTCTTTGTTGTCCAGCAGGCCCACGCCGCTCCAGCCATCGGCGTTCACGCCCATCACCATGCGCGGGCGGTCGGCTGCGTCTTTCAACATGATTGCCGGCGCGTCGTCGTCTTTGAGCACCAGCTTCATGCGCTCGGCGCCCTTGGCGTCCAGCAGCATCAGGTTCGGGCGCCCGTTGCTGTTGCCCAGCGCCAACAGTGATTCGCCCTTGGGCCCCTTCATGACCAGCGCCGCGTCGCGCTCGCCCTGCACGGTCAACACGCTGGCCAGCTTGCCGTCGGCGTAGTTCATGCTCAGCGTCGGCGCGCCTTCCTTGTCGGTGCCGAACGCCGTGCGCTCGCGCCCCTGCCCGTCGGCGAACGCCAGCCCGCTCCAGCCGTCCGGCGTCATGCCCAGCACGACGCGTGACTTCTTCTTGCCGTCGGTGAAGTTCAGCGCGGTGCTGCTGTCGGGCTTGATGCGGATGGTCAGGTTGGTTTCGCGGTCTTTGCCGACCATGCGCAGCTCAGTCACGCCGCCCGAGATGCCAAGCGTCGCGCGCACGCTGCCATCGTCATCGAGCAGCTCGAATTTCTTGGCCCGCAGGCTCGTGGGCACGCCTTCCTGCGCACCGACCTCGCCCGTGAACAGTTGCACCAGCGCGCCGCCGAATACGGCACCGCACAGGGTCAGGATCAGTTGTAGTGGTTTCATGGTCATCTCCGCGCAGGGTCGCGCACAGTATGCCATGCCAGGCGGCTGCGGCCTGTGTCCGCGGGTGCAACTACTTGCGCTTGCGCGAAATGTTCTTGGGGTATAGCGCCTGTTCGTGGGTCGGCTGGCCGCCCGACTTGGTGCCGCGGCCCGCGTGGGTGCCCTGCACGCGCGGGGGCGCGTGTTCTTTCAGCGCCTGTTCCTCGGTGCCCTTGAGCATCTTGGCGTTGCCGCCGACTTCGTGCCAGTTTGCCTGTCTCATGGCGTCACCCGGTCGATCGGGCAGCAGCCCTTGGGCGGCTGGTAGCGCCAGCTTGGGGTGCGCGCTGTCATCAGCTCGGTGAGCACGGTGCGCACATACTCGACTTCGACCGACTGCGGGTTGCGCGCGTCGTCAATGGCGCCGCGATATTGCAGCTTGCCCTGGCGGTCAAAGATGAAGGTCTCGGTGGTCACGCGCGCGCCAAAGCGGTCGGCAATCACGTTGCGGTCGTCTTTGAGCACGGGGATGCGCAGGCGGTTCGGGTCGCCGTCGCCGAAATGGTCGTGCAGCTCGCCGACACTTTCCATCGCGCTGCTGTTCACCGCATACCATTGCAGGTTGTCGTAATCCGACGCGAGCTTGTTCAGGCGCTCTTCGTAGATCTTGCTGGTCGGGCAGTAGCACGAGACCCACACGATCATCGTGTAGTCGGCTTTGCTGCAATCCACTGTGACGTTGCCGCCGGCCAGCGCCGGCAGGGTGATTTCGCCGGGGCCGTCGCCGATGCGCAGTCCGGGGACCGTTGCCGGCAACGAGCCGTCCTCGGTGGCGCGCTCAAGGTCCGCGTGGTCAACGCCCGGGACCTCGGAAACGCCCTCAGGCGCGAGCAGGCCGATGTACTCGCAACATTCCTCAAACTCTTTGGGCGCAAAGAGATACGTCGCATAGATCGTGCCCGCCACCAGGGCGGTCACGAACAGCGGCGTCAGGTATCGCAAGGAACTTTTCACGCAACGTCCGGGTCAGTTCAGTGTTACATCCGTCAGCCTAGCATTGAGCGAAGCCGTCCATAAGGAGCCATCCATGAAACGCGTATTGATGCTCGCTGCATTCCTTGGATTCGTGGGAATGCCGCTGCTTGCCCAGGAAGTGCCGGAAGGCGAGAAGCCCGCTGAAACTCCAAAGGAAGATGGCAAGAAAGAAGACGGCGAGAAGCCCGCAAAACCCGAACGCCAGCGCCCAGCGCGCGGCGCAGACCGTGGCGCATACCAGGAACTTGGCCGCCTGCTGCGCGAGCACGACGCCAACCAGGACGGCAAGCTCGACAAGTCCGAGCTGGGCGACGAAGAAGTGCTCAAGAAGCTCGACAAGGATGAAGATGGCCTGCTGACCCTGCAGGAAATGCTGGCCGACCGCGAAGCCGTGAACACCGCGCTAAAGGCCAAGGCCAAAGCCGTGTACGCCGAGGAGTTCAGCATTCTCGACCGTGATGACAGCGGCAAACTCAACAGCGAAGAACTGGGCGACAAGTACGGCACACTGCTCAAGGACGGCGACACCGACAAAGACGGCGAGTTGAATGCCGCAGAGTTTGCAGCCGCCCGCGAGAAGGCTGCCGCATCGGCCAAGCCCGCCGATGACCGCCCGCAGCGCAAGAGCGCCGAAGACATGATCAAGGAAGCCGACAAGGACGGCGACGGCAAGATCAGCAAAGAAGAAGCACCCGAGCGCCTGAAGCAGGCCTTTGACAAGATTGATGCCGACGGCGACGGCTTCCTCACCAAGGAAGAAGTGGACAAGCTGCGCGCCGGCGGCGGCATGCGCCCCAACCGCGAGCGCAAGAAAGAAGGCGAAGGCGAGAAACCCGCCGAGGGCAAGAAGCCAGAGGGCGAGAAAGACAGCAGCGGCGAAGGCAAGAAAGAAGACGAGTTCTAGACGCCGCAGGGCATCCAGCATCGGGCCGGGACATCCCGGCCCGATTTCTTTTCAGGCGCGGACGCGCTGGGCCGGCCCGGCGCGTTATAATGAGGCCATGACCGAGACCTTCGAAGCTGCAAGCACGGTCCCCACGAAGTTCTGGCACGCCCTGCCCGACGGGCGCGCCCAGTGCGACGTGTGCCCCCGCGAATGCAAACTGGCGGCAGGCCAGCGCGGTTTCTGTTTCGTGCGCGCCAACCAGGACGGCAAGATCGTGCTGACCACCTGGGGCCGCAGCTCAGGCTTCTGCATCGACCCCGTCGAAAAGAAACCGCTCAATCACTTTCTGCCGGGCACGCCAATCCTGAGCTTCGGCACCGCCGGCTGCAACCTGGGTTGCCGCTTTTGCCAGAACTGGGACATCAGCAAAAGCCGCGAGCTGGACACGCTGATGGACCAGGCCACGCCCGACGTGATCGCGAAAGCCGCCGCCGAGCTGGGCTGCCGCAGTGTGGCATTCACGTACAACGACCCGGTGATCTTTCACGAGTACGCAATCGACGTCGCCAGGGCCTGCCACGAGCGCGACATCAAGACCGTGGCCGTGACCGCCGGCTACCAGAGTGCCGAGGCACGCCGCGAGTTTTACCAGTACATGGACGCTGCCAACGTTGACCTCAAGGGCTTCACCGACGACTTCTATCAGCGCATCTGCATCGGCCACCTTGAGCCGGTGCTGGACACGCTCAAGTACCTGAAACATGAAACCGACGTCTGGTTTGAGATCACAACACTGCTGATCCCCGGCAAGAACGACGGCGACACCGAACTCAACCGCCTGTCCGAGTGGATTGCCAGGGAGTTAGGCCCGGATGTGCCGCTGCACTTTTCGGCGTTTCATCCCGACTTCAAGATGATGGACTTGCCGCCGACGCCCGCCGGCACGCTGACCCGCGCGCGCGGCATCGCGCTCAAGCACGGGCTGCGATACGTCTACACCGGCAATGTCCACGACCGCGATGGCGACCGAACCAGTTGCCACAAGTGCGGAGAAACGCTGATCGAGCGCGACTGGTACCAGTTGCTCAAATGGAACCTGAAAGACGGCAAGTGCCCCAGGTGCGGCACCGCCTGCGCCGGCGTGTTCGAAAACCAGCCCGGAAACTGGGGCGCGAAGCGCCAACCCGTCCGCCTGCGCGATTACTCGGCGTAGCGGCTCGGCGCCACTACTCCAGCGCCTTCAGCGCTTTGTCCACGGCTTCGCGCGTGTCCGCGGGCAAGTCCGTGCGGGCAGCCAACGGCTGCAGCGCTTCGCGGGCCGCGGTCATCTGGTTGGCAAAGCGCAGGTTTTCCTGCATCAGGCCGTCGTTCAGTTTCACGCTGATGGCGTCCTGGTTGCCGGCTGCGCTGTTGGCGGCTTTGATGCCCGCTTCGTAGGCGGCCTTCTGTGATTCTTTGAGCTGGCTGCCGCTCCAGACCAGCACGCCCACGCACGCCATAGTGCCCAGCGCGATCCCGCACAGCAGGCCAAGACCGATGCCCTGTTTGTTGGTCATTCACTCCCCGCGCGCTCTGCCACTTCGATCAGCACTTCCACCCCGGTCGGCGCCGATGTCCCCACCGTGAACTGCGCCGTCGCCCGCTTGCAGCCGCGGTGCGTCACCACCACCGTGTAAGTGCCCGGTACAATGTCATGCAGGTCCGTGTAGCCGGTGTAGCGACCGCCGCCGAAGTACAAGCCGCTCAGGCGCCCCTGTTCATCCAGCAGGTAGCACAGCGGCCCGCCGCTGATCACCGGCCCGCCGTCGGCCCGGCGCCAGCTGACGCGAAACGTCAGGCCCGAAGTTGCCACCTGGATGTGCGCCTCAACAGGCGAGCTGTCGCTGGGGATGGCCACGCTCTCGCTGAACGCCGTGCCGGTGGTTGCTTCGTCGCTGTAACCGCCTACGCGGGCAATCATGGTCGCGCCATTCTCCAGGCGCTCGGCGGTGTACCAGCCGTCGTCGTCGGTGACGACATAGGCCGCCAGCAGCGCGCGCTCAAACTGGGCAGTCAGGTTGGTGACGGCCACGCGCGCACGCTTGACCGGCGCGCCGTTCGGGTACGTGACGCGGCCGCGCATCACGCCCGTAATCTGAGGCAGGTTGACGTTGATGTCGTTCCAGCCGGCGCTTGCAACGTTGACGTGCACGGCGAACTGGGCGGCTGTATCGCCCTGCGATTTCAGCGCGCAAAAGACCCACTCGCCCGGAAACAGGTTCAGCACTTCGTAGCGGCCGTCCGGGCCGGTGTGGATGGTCGCGGCCCAATACACGTTGTCGCGCCGGTAGACGTAGATGCCGGCGTTGGCATGCGGCGAGCCGTCACTGCGCAGCAGCTTGCCTCGCAGGTGGCTCAGGGGGCCGATCTCGAGGTCCAGTGTCGCGCCTTCATCCGTGAGTTCCACCATGCGCGGCGCATAGCCGAATTCGGGCAAGCCGATGTAGTACGTGCCCACGGGCAGGCTCTCGGTCTGGTAGCGCCCGTCAGTATCCGTCTGCAGGGTAACGACCAGCTTGGTGGTGTCGGAGACTTCGACGATCGAAGCCGCCGGAATCGGCGAGCCGGCACTGGTACACACGCCGCTGATCGTGCTGCCGCGCACCATGATGATCTCTTGCGGCGGCGCGTTGGTGACGTTTTCGCTGACGTCGGCATTGAGCCTGGTCGTGACCTTGGCGTAGCCGATCTTCTCAAACACCGCGTCTACCTTCATCGCCGAAAGCTGCGTGAAGTGCAGCAGACCGTCGGCACCCGTGACCGCCACCTGGCCGTAGGCGGTAAGCGTGCATTTGACGCCTTCCAGCGGTTGCTGCGTTTCGCCATCCTTGACCAGCACGCGCGCCTCAAAGTTGGCTTTGCCCAGTTCAATGTTGCGCTCGATTTCGTACTCGCCGGGGGTGGGCGTCAGCTTGATCGCCGTGCCCAGGTACGCCGGGTGCAACACGCGGATGATGAACTCTTCGGTGCCCAGGCCCTCGATGCGGTACTTGCCGTCGTCGCCGGTAGTGACCTTGCCGGCGCCCACGCTGACGTCGGCGCCCTTGATCAACTTCTCGGGCGCGCCCGCTTCGCGCACCACGCCGTACACCGCATAGCCGCTGTCCATGTACAGTACGCCCAGGTCAACTTCGCTGCCGGCTTGCGGGACATAGTCGGCGCGGACCTCTGCCTTGCCGATCGCGCTGACACGCAGCTGCGTGCCGGCGACTTCGACTTCGCACCAGAAGTTGCCCTCACTGTTGGGGCCGACGCTCTGGGTGACCTTGACGGCTTTGCCGGCGTCGTTGACGGCCTTGAAGGTTGCGGTGGTGACGGGCAAGCCATCCTTGGTCAGCAGGCGGCCGCGCAGCACCACGTTGCCCGAGGGCTTGAGCGTGAAGTTCACGCCCTCTGCGCCGCTGCGAACCAGCGATTTCGTCTGTGACATGAAGCCGGCTGCGACCACGGCGATCGTGTTGTGCTGGCTCTCGGGCTGGCACTTGACCGCGTAGAAACCGGCCTCGTCGGTGAAGGTCTCGGTATGGAAGTGCTGGTTGGGCTCGGCGTGGAAGTCGCAGGCCACGCGCGCGTTGGCAATGGCTTCGCCGCTTTCGCTGCGCACGCTGCCGCTGATGGCGGCGCCGGGCGTGAGTTCCACGGCAAGCTCGGTCGGCGGGATCACGTTGTTGAAAATGCGCGGTGTGTAGCCGTCGCGCGTCACCTGCACGCGAAAGCCCACGGGCATCAGGTTCTTGAACTCGAACCAGCCGTCGGTCCCCGTGGTCACGCTGCCGTTGGTCATGTAGCTCCAGCCGCTGGCGGACTGCAACAGCACGCTGGCGCCGGCGATGGGTGTGTTGTCGGTGGCGCGCACCACGCCGCGAATCGTGCTGTCGCGCGGCAGCACCAGCGGTGAGGGCAGTTTCGTGTGGCCCGCTGCAAGGCGCGTCGTCACGGGCTTGCTGGCGTTGCCGCGGCCGTCGCTGGCGACGACGTGCAGCGTGACCTGCGACGGCAGGTCGCCGAACTGGAACGCGCCCTCGTCGTTGGAGACTACGCTGACGGGCTTGCCGTCCGCCGCCTGCGCCATGACGTTGGCGCCGGGGAAGGGGTTGCCGTTGTCGTCCTGGACCGTGCCGCTAAGCGAGGCGGGTTTGGCGGGCTCTTCGTTCGCGGGTTCTTCTTTCGCCGGGCCGGCCTTGCCGGGGTTCGTGGCGCCCGGCGCCGGCTGGCCGCCTTCACCTGTTTCCCCCGCCCTGCCGGACGGGGCTGTGATGGCATTGCCGTGCTCATCCAGGTAGATGCGTTTGCCGTCAGGGCCGATTACGTAGCGGCGACCCTGGCTGTCACGATAAATGCGCTTGCCGTCGGGGCCGATTTCGTAGGGGCCCTCTGCGTCGCGGTAGATGCGCTTGCCGTCGGCGTCGATTTCGTACTGGCCGTGTTCGTCGATGCCGGTGAACCCGGGCTGGCCCGGTTCCGGCAACTGCGTGCGGGCGCTGTCATGGGTGCGCCCGGCTGCCTCGGCGCCGAACAGCCCCAGCGACGGCCCGACAAGAAACACAGCCGCGCAAACGAACAGCAACACGGCAACGCCGCCAAGTGAGATCAAGAGCGTTCTCTGGCTCATGGCAAAGTCTCGATTTTCGATTGGCGTCGGCTCAGTCCGGATAGCAGGTTAACCACCAAATGCAAGAATGCCCGCAAAAACAGGGGACCGCATGAGTTCACACCAAGGCGCAACCATGCAGGAAATTGCCAACGGCTTGATCCACGCAGGGCCACCAACGAACGCAAAGACCTGTTTCGCGACTGGGCGTGTTGGCATGAGATGGTTGCTTGCCGTGGCCCTGTGCGCGGCAATGGCCGTGTCTGCCATTGCGCAAGACGACAAGCCGCCGCGCAAGTTCACGTTCGGGTTAATGGGCGTGGCGATGCGGGCCGACCTGACGGTGTACCAGGGCGGCGCCCGCGATGCCGACGGCAATGTCGTGATCAAAGAGCATGACCGGCTGCAGAAGTGGAACGGCAAAGATCTCAAGTCGCTGGATGACTTCTGCCGCGCGCTCTATGCGACCAAGCCGGGCGAGCTTGTTGAAGTAGAAATCTCGTCGCCGGGCGACGGCGAAAAGCGGCTGGTATCGACGGTGAAGATCAAGCTGGGCGACCCCAAAGCCGCGTACAAAGAGCTGTACACGCGTATCGACAAGCGCAAGCGCACGCATGACTGGCGCAAACAGCCGCTGGTCACCACCGGGGGCCCGCTGCGCGAAAAGCTGCAACCAATGTTGAAAGAGCACAAGCTGGAACAGCCATGGGACAACCTGATCGCCGCGCACCAGCGCGAACTTGACCTGTGGGACAGCTACGAGAATCTCAGCTCAACCGACCTGCTGCTGGGCGACCCGCTGGCGGCGCACCAGTGGATCTTCAGCCTCGGGCGCGACTTTGACCAGGCGGGCAAACAGCGCGACCCGGAATCCAGCCTGCGGCGCTGCCTGCTGCACCTGCTGGACAAGGACTCGGCCCCCGCCGAGCGCTGGGCGGATCCCCGGCTGCCGGAACAACCAGCGAACAAAGAGGACGGCTTGAAGTGGTGGCGGGAAGTCGCAGAGTTCGTGCTGCGCTACGCGGTGCCCTGGAAGATCGACCCGGCAACCCCGGCCGATGATTGGGCAAAGACGATCGAGCTGGTGCGTGAGTTCGAGTTTGCCTGGCGGGGCACCGAGGGCTTTGAGAAGTCGGCCCAGACTGTGGATCATATCCGCGCACAAGAGCTGGATGTCGCGGGCGTGCTTGTCGCGCTGCCGTGGATGCTTTCGACCTGCCAGCGCATGGCCCAGGGCTTTTGGGATTCGCACCAGCGCAAGGAAGTCCCGGCCGCGCCGGCCGACCTGGACCTGGCCGCGTTCGTGAAGGGCGAGGCGGTCTGTTTTGAGTCTGGCTTCGGCCTGGTCGCAATCGGCGGCACGGGCCCCAACGTGTGGACCGGCGGGACGGGCGCCCCGGCGCTGATCTTCGAGCTGGGCGGCAATGACGAATACATCGACTGCGCGACGACAACCGGCGGCACGCGGCAGGTCAGCATTGTGATCGACCTGGGCGGCAACGATCACTACCGCAGCACGGGCAAATGGGGCGTCGCTTGCGGCATGCTGGGTACCGCCATCATCGACGACCGCGAGGGCAACGACACCTACGAATGCGGCGACTGGGGCATTGGCGCAGCCTTTGGCGGCGTCGGGCTGCTGATCGACGGCAAGGGCAATGACCGCTATCTCGGCGGCACCAACAGCATCGGATGTGCGGCCTATGGCGTGGGCGGCGTGGCGGACCTTGAGGGCAACGACATCTACGACAGCCACGCCATGAGCGTTGGCGTCGGCCAGCCGGGGGGCGTCGGGTTTGTGTTCGATCACTCGGGCGATGACCGCTACCGGTGTACGGGCGAGACTCCCAGTTCCTACGGCACCAAGGGCGAATGGTTCGGCGGCGGCATCGGCTGCGGCTTTGGCTGGCGCACGCTGGCCTGCGGGGGCGTCGGGCTGGTCGTCGATGCCTCAGGCAACGACATCTATGACGCCGGCGAATTCGGCCTGGCTTGCGGCTACTTCATGGCCGTGGGCGCCGTGCGCGACATGGAGGGCGACGACATCTACCACTCCAGCCGCTACGGCCTTGCCGCGGCAGCCCACGCCGCGGTCGGCGTGTTCATGGACGACAAGGGCAACGACGTCTACGAGGGCAAGACGGCCGCCAGCATCGGCGGCGTGTGGGATATCGCCACGGGCTATTTCTACGATGGCGCGGGCAACGACGTGTACCGCTGCGACGGGTTGGGGCTGGGTGCCGCGGCGCAGAACGCGTTTGGCATTTTCTGGGATGCCGGCGGCGACGACGTGTACCGCAGCGGCAGCGGCGATTTTCAGCACGGCGCGCGCACGATTGGCGAGGTCGGCGGTTTCGAGTACGCGGGCGGGCGCCTGGCGCGCAACTTCGGCGTCTTCATCGACGGCGGCGGCACAGACAGTTACCCCCGCGACAACCGCAAGAACGGGTCAACTATCGTTGAAAACGAGTACGCGGTTTTTTGGGACGAGTAGCTGGACCCAGCAGGGTGCCCCGAGCGTAAGCTCGGGGCACCCTGCTACACATACCCCGCCGGGTGCATCAGTCCTGTTGACTCGTCAAGGCCGAGCATCAGGTTCAGGTTCTGGACCGCCTGGCCGCTGCCGCCTTTCACGAGGTTGTCGATCGCGCACATGCCCACCAGCATGTCGCCCTGCGCCCGGTACGTCAGGTGCGCCATGTTCGTGTTCTGTACCAGCCGCAACTCCGGCGTGCCCTCAACGACATGCACAAACGTTTCGCCCGCATAGGCCTGCTTCACGATCTCGTTGATCGTGGCCAGGCTCTTGTTGTTGTTCAGCGGGATGAACGCCGTCGTGAAGATCCCGCGCACGAACGGCCCGCTTTGCGGCACGAACAGCAGGTCAAAGTCGTTGTCCTTGTGCAGCGATTCCAGAAACGGCACGCACTCGACCATGTGCTGGTGCTCAAGCACCTTATAGGCCCGCACGTTCTGGCCGCGCTCGGGGTGGTGCGTGGTCTGGCTGGGCTTGTTGCCCGCACCGCTGCTGCCGGTGATGCCGCAGATGCTGACATCCCCCACCAGCTCGCCGTGTTTCGCAAACGGCGCCAGCAGCAGGTTGATGCTGGTCGCAAAACAACCGGGGTTGGACACATACTGCGCCCCGGCAATGCGCTGCCGATGAAACTCGGTCGCGCCATACACGAACTTGGGCTGGTACTCGCGGGCGGTGTGACGGGCCTTGTAGTACTGCTCCCACTTGTCCAGCGCGGGGCTGCGAAAGTCGCCGCTCAGGTCCACCAGCTTTGTGTTCGGATATTTGTCGACGGCGGCCTTGATCGTGTCCATGGCGCCGCCGTGGGGCAGGCACATGAAGGCGGCATCGACTTCGCCCAGCAGCTCGTGCTCATACTGGCGAAACTCGTCGCGCACATAACCCAGCAGGTTCGGAAACTCGTCTACCACCCTGGCGCCGACGCGCGACTCGCTGGTGACCCACGCGATTTCCAGGTTCGGGTGCGTGCTGCAAATGCGCATCAACTCGGCGCCGATGTAGCCAGTGGCGCCCGCAATGCCGATTTTAAAGCGCTTAGCCAACGTCGATACTCCTGTTTTCACCGCACAGGCCACCGAGACTGCAAAGGCAGTTCTCTGTGGGCTGTGTGTACTCTGTGGTGAAGTGTATTTCTAGTTCTGGAAGATCGGCAGATAGCCGCGCGGAATGCTCAGAATCAGGCACGCCATCGCCGTCGCAAACGCGTTCTTGCGCTGGTCCCATCCGCCGATTTCGTCGGTCCAGGCGCCGTTGTCGTGCTGCATTTTCAGGAAGTGCTTGCGGTTCAGGTCGTTCCATTCGCGCCAGGTGCGCGGGCTGACGTACTGAAACTGGTACATCGCCTGCGCGGCGTAGTAGTGCCCGTACCAGAAACCGTAGTTGCATTCCGACCAGCCCGGGCGAATCCAGTTGAAGCGGCTGGCCGGGTCAGGACGTTCGCCCATCATGTAGCTGATGCTGCGCGTGAGGTCGAGCGTCACGCGGCGCGTGGTGTTGCCGACCTTGGCGTCGTAGGTGTGGCTGTCGTACTCGCCCAGGCTCTGCAGCCCGACCACGCCCGCCGCTGTCAGCGCAAACGTGCTGCGGTCGTCCCAGTCCAGCTGATACTTGAAGCTGCCCACGCTGCCGTAGCGCACATAGCTGTTGCGCACATAGTCTTTGGCGCCTTCAATCGCGCTTTTCGGCACCATCACGCCCACGTTGCTCGCCGCGCGCAGGGCCTGCAGCTGGCACACGCAGATCGACATGTCGCTGTCAATCTGGTGCGGCACATAGCGCCACGCACCCTGTTCGTTCTGGCTGTCCACGATGAACTTGATCGCGTTGCGCAGGCTGCTCAGCACCACCGGTGCCTTGGTCTGGCCATACACCTCAGCCAGGAACATCGCCGCAAACGCGTGGCTGTACATGCGGGTCCCAAAGGCGCTCATCCAGCCGGTGTCGCGGTCTACCTTGTCCAGCACAAATGCCAGGCCGGCGGCAACGTTGCGGCTGTATTCGCCACGGTCAGGCGTGTACCCGGCGGCCATGAAAGCCATGCAGCAGATGGCGGTGACGCCCAGGTGCGGCTTGCCGATGCCGTCGACGTTGCGCTGGTAGTTGTGGCCCAGCTTGTTGCCGACGTCGTTGGACCATGAGCCGTCGTGGTTCTGGATGCTGGCCAGGTGGCGCAGGCCCTTCTCCACGGCGTTTTTGACTTCGAGGTCTTCGAGCGTGGGCGAGGGGTCCCCCTCGTCATTATCCATGCCCCCGCGCGGATTAATAAACTCGGGCCCGTCCTGCGCCGACGAATCAAATGAAAACGCGAGCAAGGCTGCGCCAAGCAGGACCAGCAGGGTTGCAATACGCCGCATGCCTCTCTCCATGTGCCGCCTTTGGGGCTGCCCCAGTATACGAATGAACAGGCGGATATGCCCCTGTGTTCCCGGCTTGCCTTCCCCCGGTTTCCCACGCCTCACGCAGCGCGCCCGTGCCCGCTATCATCGCGCCATGGACCTGCTTGCCGACCTGAACCCGCAACAGCGCGAAGCCGTCACCACCATCCACGGGCCGCTTCTCGTGGTGGCCGGGCCGGGCTCGGGCAAGACGCGCGTGATCACGACGCGCATCGCGTACATGCTGGACCAGGGCATTGCGCCGTGGCGCGTGCTGGCCATGACGTTCACGAACAAGGCCGCGGCGGAAATGCGCCACCGCGTCGAGCAATTTCACGCCGTGAATGAACTGCAGATCAGCACGTTTCACAGTTTCGGCGCGTGGCTGATGCGCCGCGAAGCCGACCACCTTGGCTACGAGCGCAGTTTCAGCATCTACGACACCGACGACCGCGACGCGCTGGTGCGCCGCATCATGAAAGAGCTGAAGATCGACAGCGCCGTCGTCAGCGCCAGCACGGCGGGCTACACGATCAGCGATGCCAAGAACCGCGCGATCACGCCCGCCGCCTACCAGGGCGGAGCCTACGACCCGCAAAGCAAAGCCATCGCCGAGGTGTTTGCGCGCTACGAAGACGCCCTGCGCGAAGCCAACGCCATGGATTTCGACGACCTGCTGACCAAGCCCGTCGAGTTGTTCATGAAGCACCCCGACGTGCTTGCCAAGTACCGCGAGAAATTCAGCCACCTGCTGATCGACGAGTACCAGGACACCAACACCATCCAGTATCGTCTGGCGCGACTGCTGGCGGAACGGCACGAGAACCTGTGCGTGACCGGGGACCCCGACCAGAGTATCTATTCGTGGCGCGGCGCCGACATCAAGAACATCCTGAACTTTGAGCGCGACTTCCCCAACGCCAAGGTCGTGCTGCTGGGGCAGAATTATCGCAGCACCGGCACGATCGTGGCCGCCGCCGACGCGCTGGTGCGCCACAACGTCAGCCGCAAAGACAAGCGACTGTCGACCGACAACGCCAGCGGCACGCCGATCAACGTGATGAAGTGCCAGACCGAGACCCACGAGGCACGGGCCGTAGCGGCAGCCATTGAGAAGCTGCGAGACGAGCAAGGCCTGCGCTTTGGCGAGGTGGCGGTGTTCTATCGCACCAACGCCCAGTCGCGCGCCCTTGAGCAGGGGCTGCGCGACCGCACGATCCCGTACCAGATCGTGGGTGCGGTCAGCTTCTATCAACGCCAGGAAATCAAGGATGTGCTGGCGTACCTGCGGCTGATCATGAACCCGCGCGACCCGATTGCGTTTGCCCGCGCGCTGGCCCGACCCTCGCGCGGTGTCGGCGACGGCACGATCAGCAAACTGCACGAGGCGGCGCTGGCCAAAGACGCCGCCTTGCTTGATGTCGCACGCGACCCCAAGGCCTTTGGCATCGCCCGCGTGCCCAAGAAAGCCGCCGAAGCCCTGGAAGCCTTTTGCGCCATGTACGACGGCATTGCCGCCGGCGAGCTGTACCCGATTGAAGCCGTGGTCTCGACGGTGCTGGCGGAAAGCGGCTATCTGAAAATGCTTGAGACCGACGTGGACCCGCGCAGCGCCGACCGTTTGGAGAACGTCAAGGAACTGCTGTCCGACGCGCGCACCAAAGAAGAAGAAAACCCCGGCCTGGACCTGGCCACGTGGCTCGAACAGATCGCGCTTGTCAGCGACACCGACAAGCTGGACCTGCAAGGCGACGCGGTCAAGCTGATGACGCTGCACAGCGCCAAGGGCCTTGAGTTTCCGGCTGTCTTTCTCACGGGCCTTGAAGACGGCGTGTTGCCGCACTCGCGCAGCATCCAGGGCGATGGCGACCTTGAGGAAGAGCGGCGCCTGTGCTACGTGGGCATCACGCGCGCGCGGCGCTTTCTGACGCTAAGCCTGGCGCGTCACCGCGAAGCCTTCGGGCGCTCGCAGCGCAACGCGCCAAGCCGCTTTCTGGTCGAGATTCCGGGCGACCTGACGGTGATCGACGACCAGACCACCTTCGCTGCCGAAGGCATGCAGGACTTCAATACCTGGTTCACCGGCAAGGGCGTCAAGCCGGTCACGCGGCAAGACGACGACGACAACCCGTTTGACTTCGGCGACGTGCCGCCGGTTGAGGAAGGCCCGGCGGATCATCTGGCGCAGGTGCCCAAGGCGCCGCCGGTGATGGAGCCTGCTGACCCTGGCGATTTGAAGTCCGGCGACCGCGTGCGCCACGGGGTGTTCGGCGTGGGCAAAGTCATGGACGTGACCGGCAACGGCCGCGTGAAAGTGTTCTTTCAGGGTTGGGGCGAAAAGAGTCTCGCGCTGGAATTCGCGCGGCTGGAAAAACTCTAATCCACGGCGTTCTCCAAGAGGACGCCACCAAGCTGCGATGCGATGCGACAGGACCGAACGCTGGTAGTCACCCCTTCGGGTCGACGACTACTTTTTGTGCTCGCGTCGCAGTACCCACTTATCCGTGTGATTATGAATCGCAATCACGCAGTCAGAGTCATCTAACGCAATCACCAACTTGCCGTGCCAGAAATGTGTCCGTTCGTTGTCGACGAAGCCGTTGCTCAACTCTACGATGCCGTCTGCCGGGCCAATCCTTGCAATCAGTTCTGCCCTGGACATGCCAAGCAGCGTGGCAATCTGGCATTGACCCGCGCACTCCTGTTCCGGGCGTTCCAAGTGATCGGATTGAGTAGATTGGTCCCCTACGACTGCCGCTTCACTTTCTTTGC
The DNA here is from genome assembly GCA_020849795.1 of Planctomycetota bacterium. Taxonomy (GTDB): domain Bacteria; phylum Planctomycetota; class UBA8742; order UBA2392; family UBA2392; genus JADJRK01. Next base: position 36,113 of record JADZFR010000024.1, read on the forward strand.
TGATCGGCGCGCACGCTCCGACTGCATGAAACGTGACAGCAAGCAGCGTACTGACTACCGCGTTTCGTAACCTGTGCATACGCCTCGGCACTTCCGGCTGATACGACTGCGACCGGCGGGTCGCTGGCGCCGCGTCGCGTTTTTGTCGCGCGGCGGCTAGCTTCTCCGCCATCGCCATCCCTTCGGCGATTTGCTGGTCGATGCTGCCCAGCTTGTCGGCCAGGAAGTCTTGGGGCACCTCGACCCTTCCGCGGCCGTTGTGCCGGCTGAACTTCAACCCGTTCGGGCCGCAGGTTGTGCAGTTTTCCTTGTCGCCTACCATGGCCGCCTTGGGAGCCCTCACCTATCCTTCTCCGGCTGCTTCTTGCTGCCTCCAGAATCTTTGTCGCTCCCGGGTCGCTCCTTAGTCTCTTCACCGGGCTGACCTTTTGCCTCTTCTTCTGCGATTCGCTTGTCGACATCTGCTTTTTTGAACGGCTTGGCCTTGGGATCGGCAAGAAAGCTGCGAAGGTCATTCCCATATTGCTTCGCCATTCCTGCTTCATACTCGTTCCACTCTGGCTCCTGAGTTTTCAACAACGCAATGATGTCAGGTGCGATGCGAATACGTAGATTGATCTCGGCGACCCATCTGAGGATTGTTTCGCGCGGGATGCCGGGGATGGGACCTTGCAACAGTGCATCTGCTCGCTCTTTGAGAGCACTCACATCAAACATGGTACGGAATGCCCCCGCTGCGAGCAATCCGCGCAGTCTCACAAGCTGGCGGAGCCAGCTTTCGCCAGACAGCTTATGTTTGTCCGTCCACGTGTTAAAATCATCATCGTTGAGGACCAGCGCAATCAACTCTCGTGGCTTCGGCTTTAGCCTGCCGTCCCAATTGCTATCGCCCTTGCCCTGTTCGGCCTTTCTCAGGGCGATGCGGTTGGCCTCCCGCTCCAGAATAGCGGCTTCCAACTCAGAGTAACTGGCGAAATATGACTCCAAGTTAGAAAGGAATGTCTGGTCCAGCTTCCACTTGTCAGTTTCGGCTTTGAGTCCCGTCATATCCCTTTCTGCCAGTCCCAACCACAGAGCCTTTTCTTCTTCGTACTTCGCCTCAGGGTCATCTGCGTCATCAGAGATACATGCCGTCTGAACCTGAACAGCAAGCCGTGCTGCGCGGCAATCGGAGGACTCGGAATGATTACGACCACACTCCGCGCTTGAAAGCGCGCCTGTAAGGGCAAACAAGACCACGACCAGTCCCGAAAATGCCATCACAACTCCCGTGTGCTACTGGCACTACTTCTTGTTGTTCTTTGACGCGTCCTTGCGACCCTTGCAAACCTCGATGAACTGACGCCTTAGCTCCCAAAGCCATGCGTTCTTGTCCCTCAAGATGCCCGAGTAAATTGTTGCAAATGATGTTCGACAGTCATTCCTGATGTCACAGAGTATTCTTGCGCTGCCAGCCAGTTTAGAACAGTCTTCCTGAGCTGACGTAATCCCGTCGAAGGCTGATGGATAGTCAACGTCCTCGCAAAAGTCCTTTCCGGTTGCCTGCCAGTACGTAGCCATCAGCCCGGCTGCCTTTGTCGCCGCGCTTTTGTCCAATACACCAAATACCTCGATGCCGCCGTCCGACGGATAGCCTGCCGAGGGAAACACGTCGGCAGCGCCTGACTCGGCAAGTGTGAAGTTGTTGTTCAAGTTGACCGCTCCCTTCGTTTCGGACGGCGATGGCTCCTCGTAGTCCGGTCTAACGCGATCAAGCGTGGGTGCACGTTCTGCTTGAATCGCTTCCGCCATCGCCATCCCTTCGGCGATTTGCGCGTCGATGCTGCCCAGCGTTTCGGCCAGGAAGTCTTGGGGCACCTCGATCCTTCCGCGGCCGTTGTGCCGGCTGAACTTCAACCCGTTCGGGCCGCAGGTTGTGCAGTTTTCTGCGTTGTCTGGCACGCTTACCTCCGGCGCTGGTCGTTCACTCCTTCTCTTGGCCTAACCCGTCGCTGGCGCTCCGGGCTCCTGTATTCATGTTCCGCGACGCTATGTCCCTCCGCCGCAGCTTGCTGCTGTTGTGTAGTTCTGGATGATGCTCAGCGCACCTTGGCTGCCTACCGCGATGCCAGCCGGCATGGTTACGAATGTGTCTTCGCCCGGGCCGTCGTTGGGCAGCAATGCCGGCACCGTGCGCTTGATGAACATCTCGCGGCCCATGTGCGCGGGCACAATCCCGGTCACGCCGCGTGTGGGGCCGGCTTTGCCATCGTCGCCGACCACCATGAAGTACGTGCGCTCGGTGCCGATGCCGGCGGCGTTGCACAGGTCGTTTGCCAGCCACGGCGTGCCGTTGAAGGCGTCCACGGTGTCGTCCTCCATGCGCCTGCTGGCTGGATTATACAACATGAAGGGCACGCGCTCGGGCTTGAATCCGGCGTCGCGGCAGAGTTTCCGGTAGGTGCGCAGGCTGCGCGAATGGCTCATGATCAGCGTCGGGCGGCCCGTGCCGGCTGTGATGCGTTCGTAGGCGTCGTCCAGACAGGCGAGCGTCAATGCCCCGCCGGCCATGTCCACAAGCTGCCCGGCCGCGCAAAGGTCCGGCAAGCCGGGCCCGACAGCCGACCCGAACGAGTCGAGTTGCTGTGCGTATGCGTACAGGATGCGCCGCTTGGCGGCGGCGAACATGATGTCTTGCAGGAGCTGCGGGTTGCGGTAGCGGTCAAGGTCGGAAGCGCAGGCCTGCCAGCGGGTGACGTAGTCAAGAAACGTCATCTCGGCTTGCGAGATGTCGGGCAGTTGCTCAAGTACGGTGGCGCAGTCCGCCATCACGCCGGCCGGGGAGAGCGTCGTGGTGCGCGGGTAGATCAGCGACTTGCCGGCAACCTGTTGCCAGGCCCAGGCCTGAAAGAACGGAATCTTGATCGGGGCGTTTTCGACCAGCCAAAGCGCCAGCAGGTCGTCTGACAGCAGATCCGCATTCGTAACCGGCATGACGCCCCCATTTGGACAATGACGCGAGCAACAAGCCTATGCCGTGAATGTCACAGATACCCCCCCCACAGTTGTCATCAATATGTCTCACTTTTCGTAAGATACTGAAGCACTGTTGGGTGGAAGCCTTCCTACCGGCTGGCACAGCGCCGTGCGGCCGGTGATGGAGCCTGCTGACCCGGGCGACTTGAAGTCCGGCGACCGCGTGCGCCACGGGGTGTTCGGCGTGGGCAAAGTCATGGACGTGACCGGCAACGGCCGCGTGAAAGTGTTCTTTCAGGGCTGGGGCGAAAAGAGCCTCGCGCTGGAATTCGCGCGGCTTGAGAAACTGTAGCGTTGTCGCCTTTGGTGGCCGCTCGCTTACGCTTCGCGCTCCATGCCGCTCTTGCGCCTACTTCAGGAGCGGCGACCGCTCGCGTACGCTTCGCGCTCCATGCCGTTCTTGCGCCTACTTCAGGAGCGGCGACCGCTCGCTTACGCTTCGCGCTTCATGCCGTTCTTGCGCCTACTTCAGGGCAAGTTCAACCGTGCGGCCGTCACGCAGCATGGTGACCTGCAACATGCTTGACGTGCGCGTCCATTGCAGGGCGTTGGCCAGGCGACTCAGGTCGCCGGCTTCGTAGCCGTTCACCGACACGATCACGTCGCCGACCTGCAGGCCCAGTTTCGCCGCAAGCGTTGTCTCAGGCGATGCGCTGAAGTCGCGCAGCACGGTCCGGATCACCTCGGCGACGCGCAGCGCGTTGCCGTCAGCGAACCCGAGATTGCGTGCGTCGCTCACGGGCAGCGTCTCGAAAACCGCGCCGAAGTCGTAAAAGCCGCCCGGGTCTCCGCCGATGGCCGCCATCGCGTCGGCGCGTTGCAGCGCAGGCGTGTCGATCGCCCGCGTCAGACGGTCGCCGCGGGCGGGCGCGACTGTGCCCTTCACGCGCGACTCGAAAATGCCAATCGCGCTCACGGTGTATTCCCTGCCGTTGGCAGACAGCGTGTCCCCCGTCCGCAGGCCGTCTTTCAAGCCGGCATCAACGCGCCAGCCGTCGCCGCTGGGGCCGCGCACCACGGCCACCAATTGCGGCGCGGCGCCGCCGCGCACAACCTCGGCGGCTGGCGTGGCATCCGCAACCGGCGCCGGTGTGGTGGTGTGGGCAGGCTGCGACGCCTCCTGGGTCAGCAGCAGTACTGTGATCAGCACCGCGGCTGCCGCCCCGAGGGCCGGGCCTGCCCACGCCAGGGTGAACGAGCGGCCAGCCGGAAGACGGTCGAGCACAGCCGTGCGGGCGTGCTCCACGTCAGGCGGCGGGGGCGCGTGGCGGCGCAGCAGCGCGACCATCGCCTCGCCCTCAGGCGTGCGGTCGAAAGCGTCTGATTCGTCGCTGAGGTTGCTGTTCATGTGGCTTCCTTGGCTTCAATCACCTCGCGCAGCCTCTTGAGGCCACGGCACACTCTCTGGTACAGCGCTGCCGCCGATGCCCCGGTGCGGGCCGCCATCTGGTCGTAATCCAGGTCTTCCCAGAACTTCATCACCAGCGCTTCCTGCATCTCCTCGGGCAACTCGCCCATGGCGGCCAGCAACTGCTGCTTTTCTTCCGCGGCGACAAGCGGCAGGTGCGGCTCGTCGTGCCGGTCCGGCGTCTCGGGCACTTCCCCCACCGGTTTCATGCGGCCGTGCTTGCGGATGTGCTTCAGCGCGGTGTCGTGCGCAATTCTCCACAGCCAGCCCGGCAGCGCCCCCGGCTCACGCAGCCGGTCAAGTTTCTGGTACGCCTGCACGAACGTTTCCTGCGCGATCTCCTCGGCGTCGCCGGCGTTGCCCAGCACCGCGTAAGCGCTGGCGTAGGCGGCGCGAAAGTAACGTTCGACAATCTGGCCAAAAGCGTGGCGGTCGCCCCGCCTCGCCTTGCCAATCAAGCTCGCGTCGTCGGGCACTTCGGTCACACGGTTGCCGTCCTGTAGTTCCGCGGGTCGGGAGATTCTGACCGGATTGTGTGGAGGAATGAACAGCATACTGCACTGAACGTCCAGAGGCCCTGGTTGTTCAGACCAAGACCCGCGCATCCGGCTTACGCGCGCCGCAAGGCAGCGTATGCTGGGCCTATGGACCCGAAAGCCGAACAGGCAAAAGAGCTGCTGCGCGCCAAGCGCGCCGGCAACTGGTTTGATGCCGGCGTGCAATTCCGGTGTATCCATCCGGAGTGTTCAGACTGCTGCTCGGGTCGTCGCGGGCCGGGCTACGTCTGGGTCAGCATGGACGAAATGCTGGCGCTGGCGAACAACCGCGGCATCACTTTTGACAGCTTTACGCGCAAGTATGTGCGGCTTGTGGACGGCGCGTACAGCCTGGTCGAGAAGGCGAACTACGACTGCATATTCCTGCGCGACGGCAAGTGCGAGGTGTATGCCGCCCGGCCGATCCAGTGCCGCACGTACCCCTTCTGGCCCGAGGTGATGACCAGCCCCAAGCGCTGGGAACGCGAAGAACAGAACTGCCCGGGCGTCAACGTGGACGAGACCGTGGTCACCGGCGAGGAAGTGGAAAGGCAGCTTGCGCAGGAAACCGAGAACCGCGAAAAGAGCGGAAGATGACGCCGGGCGCCATCACCGCACCACGCACCTGACCATGTCGTTACTGACTCGCAAACTTGTGCTCGCATCAGGCTCGCCGTACCGCGCGCAATTGCTGCGCGATGCGGGCATCGACTTCACGGTCATGGTCAGCGACGTCGATGAGTCGCTGCAGCCGCCCGGCGCACCCAGCGCCTTTGCCCGCACGCTGGCCGTGCGCAAGGCGCACGCGGTGGCGACGCGGGTCGAGCAGGGCACACTGGTTGTCGCCGCCGACACCATCTGCGCGATCGGACCCGAGATCATCAACAAGCCCGCCGATGCCGCCGAAGCGATGCGCATGATCAAGCATTCGTGCGCATCCGGCCTGCAACTGGTGATCACGGGCGTGTGCGTGGTGGACACGCAGGACATGCAGCAGTGGGCGTTCAGCGACACCAGTGTCGTGGAAATGCTGCCGGTGACAGACAAGCAGATCGCCGACTATGTGGCGACCGGCGAACCAATGGGCAAGTGCGGGGCACTGTGCATCGAAAGCGGGCGCAGTTTCGTGCGCGAGTGGCGCGGCAGCTACGCCAACATCATGGGCCTGCCGATCGAACGGCTGCTGCCGCTGCTGCTGAAGCTGGATGCTTAGGCCGGCGGGGCGACTTCGGGCGGGGCCAGGCGCTGGCTGATGCGTTTCTTTTCGGCTTGCATCAGGAGGTCTCCCGGCAGCAGGCGTTTGGCATCAAACACTTCGATGCCGATCAATTCGCCGTTGCTGCCGAAGTCGAGGTTGATCTCGCCCTGCACGCCCAGCGGGTCACAGGCATGGGTGCGCGATTTCTCGCTTTCATCCGAAAGCTGCAAATAGGCGGTGTTGGTCTGCCTGTCGTACAGGATGCGCATAGCAGCCTCACGATCTGTGCTCTGGGGGAGAGCGTCACCCAAAGCATACCACGCCACCCGGGCACTATCTGAGGAATCGGCGGGCAACGTCGCGCGCGGATTTCAAAAACCCGGATTTGGGTTGATCTGCGCGACAGCGTTTGCCCCGTTTGCCGCCAGCTCTTTCTGCAGCTCGGGAAAGAACGCGTGAAAGTCTTGCCGCAGTCCCGGCCCTGCCGCCGCCAGCTCATCGACAGCGTCCTGCAGGCGTGGCGCGCGGCTTGAGCGCCGCGACATGCGCGCCAGAATCTCGCGCAACCCGGCCTCGTGCGCATACGCGTTCAGCCAGTCATGCTCGATCATCACTGGTGCGGCACGTTTCAGGCTGGGCGGCAGGATTGCCCGGCAGTCGTGCAGCGCGCGGTACACGCGGCCCGAAAACCTGGCCAGCGGCTGGCCTGTGAATGACTCAAACTCGCGCGCCAGCAGGTGATCGTAGAACACATCGACCAGGATGCCGCGCCAATGCCGCCACGCGGGGTCCAGGCGCAATCGGCTTGCGCGCACGAGCGCGTGACTGTCGGTGAAGCGGTCGACGGCGCGATGCTGCTGAATGCCCGGCAACAGGCACGGATGCACACTTGACAGGTCAACGCCGGACACGAAGTCGCCGGCCAGGTTGCCGACCAGGCCCTCGGGCGTCCCGTCGGACAGCAGCAGGTGTGCAAGGTAGTTCATGGGCTGTTCCCGGCGCCCGGCATCGCCGCTTCTGCCTCGGCCAGGCCGACGTGAAACTCGAACAACTGGCCCATATCCAGCATGTCCAGCATGACCTGGATCTTGGGGCGCGCGTTGCACAGCGCGACGCGGCCGTCGCGCGCGCGCAGGGCCTCGCTCATGCGGCGAAAGCGCTCAATGCCTTCATCCACCAGCGTTCGCAGCTCGCCGATGTCGATCACCAGGTAGCGCGTGCTGTCTTTGAACTCGCTGCCCCAGTGCTTGTCGAAATGCGGCGCCGATACCTTGTCAAAGTTGCCCGCAAGCGTCAGCACCTGCACGCCCTGCGCCCCGTCGCGAATGCCGGACCACACCGCCCGCATCGCCTCGGTCGTTTCGGGCTTTTCGGGCAGCGCGCGATACTGGCCCGACAGCCGCAGCAGCATGTCATCCAGCACGCGCACCGCACCCTGCGCGAACGTGTCGAAGAACTTGAATGGCGCCTGCGCCGCCAATTTCTCCTGTAGCGCCTTGGGGGCGCCCACCAGCGCCAGGTAGCCGTCGGCATCGTCGAACACACCCGCAAGCCCGATCAGCGTGTCCATGCCGGCACGGTCAATCTGCTTCAGCGGCTTGACGTCAATGAACAGGCGCGTCGGCCGCGGGTTGAGCGCTTCGCGCAGTTGCGCGATCAGTGTCGGGATGTGCGCGCCAATCAACATGCCGGAAAGCCGAAACGCCCGCGCGCCCGGCGCTTCGATTTTCAGTTCGGTGCAACTGAGCGCGGTTGGCTCCATGCGGTTGGGCGGATTGTAGTGGGTTTGGGCGCAGAAACGAAGAAGCTTGGGCGGGCGGCTAGACCCCCAGCCAGCCGCCGGCGACAAAATCTGCCCACGCCTGGGCCAGGCTGGCACCCTTGATCGCGGGCCAGACCAGGCCCCACGCCGCCACTTGCAGCGCGAGCAACACCAGCAACCCCAGCACAGGCTCCCAGGCGCGGTTGCGAAACGCGCGGGCCAGGCTGAACCGGCTGACATCGCCGACACGCCACGCCCTGACCTGCGGAAAAAAGCGCGGCACGCGCCTGAGGTACTCGCGGTACGGGTCGCCGAAGATGCTGGTGAGCATTTCTTCTTCGATGGCAATCTGGCCGCGATACACGAAAAAGAACATCACGTTGTACACGCCCAGCAGCACAAGATTGAACGGGTAAGCCGCCAGCAGCGCGAGCCCGCAACCGATCAGCCACGTGCCGACATACAGCGGGTTGCGCGTGCGGCCGTATGGCCCGGCCGTGGCCAGCTCTTCTTTCTTGCGCAGGTAGCCCATCGACCAGATGCGCACGGAAAGGCCCGCCAGCGCAAAGGCCAGCCCGCTCAAACGCAAAACCGTATGCGCAACATGTTCTTCGGCGAACGGCGGCCACAGGCACAGCGCGATAAACGCCGCATACATCGGCCAGAAGCCCTGCAACCGCAACCGGTCCAGGCGCTTCTCACGACGCTTGCCGTCGCGCACCTTGGCTTTGCGACCGGCTTGCAGCGGGCCGTTGGCAAAGGCGTCGGCAGCATTTTCGTTTGGGGCAGCGTCCATCGCGCGAGTGTAGGATGGACGAGGGCCAAGGGGAATCAGCCAAGCAAAGCCCCGATTGCGCCCATGGCTACATCGCCTGGATCAGCTTCCACAGGCCCTTGAGTTTCAGGCCCGCGCGCATGGCTTCTTTGGCGTGTTCGCGGGCCTTTTCCTTGTCGCCCTGTTTGCGCCATGCCCGCGCGAGTTCAAGGTGCTTGCGGCCGGCACGCCGGATGTGGCGCTGCACAGCCGCCGGGTCGTCGGTGTGCAGCAGCGCGTTGACCATGCAGATTCGCGTCAGGGCCTCTTCCAGCGCGTTGGCGCGCTTGACCTTGCTTAAGCTGTCGCTGCTGCGGTGCACGATCACCAGTGGCTCGGGCAGGCAGACGAACCCGCTGTTGTTGACGACTTTGGCCAGGCGCAGAAAGAAGTCCCAGTCGTTGCTGACCGGGAAGCGCTCGTTGAACAAACCGGCGCGCTCCAGCAGGTGGCGCTTGAACACCAGGCTGCTGGTCTTGAGCGACAGGTCGTCGTACAGGTCACGAAACAGGTGCTGGTCGGCCCCCGGCAGCACTTCGGGCTTGTCCTGGCGCGACCCAATGACGTTGATGTGCACATGGCGCGTGGCGCTTGCGACGTAGGCTGTGGCCATGGCTGCCAGTTGCCGCTCAAGTTTGTCGGGCGCCCATTCGTCGTCGCTGTCGAGCAGCGCAATCCACTCTCCGCGCGCGTGCCGCAGGCCGACGTTGCGGGCGCTGCTGGCGCCGCCGTTGACCTTGCGAAAGTAACGCACGCGCAGCGGCAGGTTGGCAAAGTGCTGCGGGGTTTCATCGCTGCTGCCGTCATCCACGACCAGCACTTCCAGCGACTTTTCCGTCTGGTCCAGGGCCGAGCGCACGGCGCGCAACGCATTGGCGCCACGGTTGAATGTCGGAATCACGACGCTGACTTTCGGCGTGAGGCCGGGCGGCAGGTTCGCGTGCTCTTGTGTTTCCGGCACGGGCTGCGCACTGGTCATGGCCACATAGGCCTGCCAGCGGCCCTCGACGCTGTCTTCCATGCGGGCCGGCAGCGGGCGTTCGGGGTCGCGGGCGGGGCTGGCCAGCAGCTTCTCGACTTCGGCCCACACCTGCTCGCTGCCCAGGCGTGCCATGTCCACGGGGCGCGTTGCATTGACGTCGCGTTCTTCGCCCTCAAGCGCCGGCGCCACGAGTTGCCGCATGACCACCGAGTTCGGCGCGTTCTTCACCGGGTTGCTCGGCCCGTACAGCATCAGGCCCGGCACGCCGACGGCTGCGGCAACGTGGCCGACACCGGAATCGTTGCCCAGGTAAAACGCCGAGTGTTTCAACAGCGCCGCCAGTTCGGGCAGGTCCATGTGAAATCGCGAGACGAAATCGTCTTCCCAGTTTTCTTCGCTGCGGTCGGCGTGGGTGCCCACGACGATCACGTCGCGGCCCGCGGCTTTTAGGCGTGCGCACAGTTCGCGCCAGTGCGGCCAGCGCTTTACCGCGTTGGCCGGGTCACAGCCGGGATGCACGACCACGCCGCCTGTGGGCGCGGTGCGCTTGTGGCGCTGCTCGGGCGGCAGTTCAAGGTTGGGATCGTGCGCGTTGACCCAGGCAGCGGGTGTCGGGCCCGCGTAGCCAAGCCAGCGGGCCACCTCGACGTTGGCTTCAGTCTCGGATTGCCGCTTTACGTGGCGTTTTTCAACTTTCAGGCACAGGCCCGGCGGGAACATGCGCACGAGCTGTCGGCGGCCGTAGGCGCTGACGCCAAAGTCATAGTCATCGGCCCGGAACTGGTCGTGGTGCGTGAACATGCGGCTGACCACGGGCCAGCCCTGCCACAGCGGTTTCAGCTTGTCGGCAATCGGCGAATTGATGTACAGGTCAAGCTCGTGGCCCAGCAGCCAAAGCGCACGCAGCATTGGCGTGGCCTGCACGCAGTTGCCTAGACCCTGGCTGATTTCGACAAGCAGCTTCATCGGGAAACGGTTTACTCGGGCCGGCCTGCATTGGCTATTTCCATTCGATGGCCGAGAATGCGAGCGTGCAGTTTTCGAGGCATACACCCAGCTTGCTGCCCTTGATTGGCAGCCGCGCGATCAACGTGTCATTGGCGCTGATCGTGACTTCTTCGCCATTGCGCACTGCTTTCAGGCGATAGCTGCCTTCGTGCGCGGGCGCGCTGCCGCTGGCCAGCACGGTCCAGGCATTGCCTGCGCGCCGATTAATCGAGAAACCGCCGCCACTGTTCAACAGTGCCACGGTGTATTCGTCGCCGCTTTCGTACACCAGCAGGCCGCCTTTCCATGTGCCCTCGGGCGGCGTGAACGTTGCACCGATTTCGGTGGCGTCAACCCGCGTGCGGCACGCGCTGGTCACTGTGCTGGTGCCATGGACGGCGTTGCTGCCCTGGCCCTGCCATTCGTTCCAGACCGGCACGAACGGTTCCTGCTGCGTGCCCAGCCACTCGCGGATCTGCGGCTTCAGTTTTTTCGGGTCGCCAATCGTGGACTTGAACGTGTTCTTTGCCGACTGGCCGCTGTCGAGCTTCTTGCACAGCTTGGCCCAGTTCTTCGCGTGCTTGCCCTCGTCGGCGAGCAGCAGGTAGCGCACCAGTGCCCACTGCTCGGGCCGCGTGGAATCGCGGGTGCCGCTGACCATGGCGTCCAGGTCGTAGTCGTCGCGGCTGAACAGCTCGAGCGCAAGTTTTGGGTAATCCTCCAGGCTGCAGAACGGGATGACGCCCAGCGTCAACTTCTTGCCGTCCCAGTAATGGCGCGACATGTGCTCGACAATGCCCTCGATGTACCAGACGTCTTTCGGCCCGACGTTGTTGCAGCACGCGATGTAATGAAACTGGTGCATGGCTTCGTGAATCAGCAATTGCCGCGTGGTGTACAGCGTCGGTTGCTTCCACAGGTAGACGGTCTTGTTGCCGGGGTTGTAGTAACCGCCGGCGCCGGCGGGCACGCCCACGCCGTCTTCTTTCATCTTGGTCTGCCAACCGGCCTGTGTGGCCAGGAAGAACACGTCCAGCTTCTCATCTTTCTTGAGCTTGGGCGCGCCGCCAAAGAACGCCTCAAACAGCGGCCAGCAGGCCTCGAGTACCAGCTTGTACTCAGCCGCGGTGGCGGCATCCGCGTCGGTGCCCAGGCGATAGTGCTCGGTGGTGTGGTAGCTGAGCACCAGAGCCGAGTCTTTCGGCGCTTCGTCAGCATCGACGGCGGGCTCGACAGCCAGCAGCAGAACGATCAATGCTGCCATGCTCGAAACAAGAAATCGCACGGGAAGCTCCGACACGGCAAACCCAGCCTTTGTGGCCATTCTATCGCACTTCCGATCGACCAAAAGCAACTCCATGCCCGGCAGAGGGCACAGGGCTGTGGTTCCTCTGAGTACACCGCGTCCTCATGTGGTTAGCGTCCTTTCGCCATTTCGTACCACTCGTACTGCCTGGCCACGCCTTCCGCGAAGCTGGTTCTGGGCTCGTAGCCGAGCAGGCGTTTGGCTTTGCTTACGTCGGCCATGGTGCGCGGCACGTCGCCGGGCTGGTCGGGCTGGTGGTCGAGGATGGCTTTCTTGCCCATGACCTTCTCGATCGTCTGCACCATCTCGGTCAGCGTTACGGGCTCGTCGCCGCCGAGGTTGATGATTTCCAGTCCGCTGACGCGGTCAATGCTGGCGACCACGCCCTGCACGATGTCGTCAATGTACGTGTAGTCGCGGCCGCTCTTGCCATCGCCGAAGAAGGGCAGCGGCTTGCCGGCGTCGATCAGCTTGATGAACTTCGAGATTGCCAGGTCAGGCCGCTGGCCGGGACCGAACACGGTGAAGAAGCGCAGCGCATGGCTTTCGATGCCGTAGAGGTGCTTCCAGGTGGACAGCATCAGTTCGTTAGCGCGCTTGGTGGCGGCGTAGGGCGACCACGGGTGATTGATCGGGTCGTCTTCGCTGAAGGGCACTTTCTCCTGCCCGCCGTAGACGCTGCTGGAACTGGCATGCACCAGCTTCTTGAGCCCCCGTGCGCGCATGGCCTCAAGCACATGGATCAGGCCTTTAACGTTGGTGTCGGCGTAGAGTTCGGGCTGTTCCAGCGAAGGCCGCACGCCGGCGCGGGCGGCGAGGTTCACGACCACGTCGCAGCCGTCGCCAAGCGCCTTCTCAACATCCAGCTTCTTGCGCAGGTCACCCTCGAACATGCGCAGGCCCTTGAGTTCGGCCACATTGCGCCGCTTTATCGCGGGGTCATAGAAGTCATTAAAATCGTCAAAGCCAACTACGGTGTCGCCCCGCGCCATCAGCGCCCTGGCAACATGCGAGCCAATGAAACCCGCGGCACCTGTAAGGAAGATCTTCATGCGCCAGAGTTTGCCGCCGATGCGAGGCAAGGCAACTGCCAATCAGCCACCGATGCACACAGATAGGGTCGCCGCTATCCGTGCGAATCCCTGGTTCAAATGTGTTGCTGTTCTTCGCGCCTTCACTTCTTCGCGTCACACAGTTTCGCAGCGCGCCGGAACAACCTAAGTTGGGTGCATGTCCTTCAAGCTCGCATTCGCAAGCAATGCAATGAAGCGGTATTCGCTGGATGAGGCGATTGATCTGGTTGCTGATGCGGGCTACCAGGGCATCGAGATCCTGCTGGACCCGCCGCATGCGTTTCCGCCTCAGGTTTCGGACGCCGACATCAAGCGCTGGCGCGAAAAGCTGACGGCTCGCGGCCTGCAAGTCTCCAACTGCAACGCGTTCATGCTGTACGGCATCGAGGGCTGCCATCGGCCTTCGTGGTGCGAGAAAGACCCCGCGCGCCGCAAGCTGCGCATTGAGCACACGCGCAACTGCCTGCATCTGGCTGCCAAGCTGGGCGCGCCGACGATTTCAACGGAACCGGGTGGGCCCATCGACCCCGGCGTCACCCGCGAACAAGCGGCCGACTGGTTTGAAGAGGGCATCCGCAGCGTGCTGCCCGACGCAGCCAAAGCCGGCGTACGCCTGTGCATCGAGCCCGAGCCCGGCTTGCTGATTGAGAAAGCCGGCGAGTACGACGACTTCATGGGCCGCTTCAAGAGCGACAAAGTCGCCGATAAATGGCTGGGCCTGAATTTCGACGTCGGCCACTTCTATTGCGTCGGCGAAGACCCAGCCGCCAACGCCGCGCGCTTCAAAGGCCGCATTCACCACATCCAGATTGAGGACATCGCCGCCGACCGCGTGCACTTTCACCTGGTGCCGGGCGACGGCGCGATCGATTTCGACGAGTTTTTCAAGCAGTTGCGCGGCGCAGGCTACGACAACGGCTGGATCACCGTCGAACTCTACACCTTCGAACACAAAGCCGTCGAAGTAGCCAGGCGCGCCCGCGAGTTCCTGCTGAAGTACTTGTAGGGGCGGGGCTTGGCCCCCCCCCCCCCCAGCTCACGCCGGGGGGCTCATCCCGTGTCACCCGGCGGCCTTTTCCTGCATCGCCAGCACCGCGGTCAGCCACAGCAGGAAGCGCAGCACGAAGAACACCCGCGCGATGGTCTTGTGAAAGCCCACCGGCTTGCCCGCGCTGACCTTGCCGCCGCTGTAAAGCAGCATCGGGTACCACGGCACAAGGATCACGGCAATCACGATGTGCACCACCAGCCACGGGCCCATCGGCGCAAACAACGCGCCGGTTGCCTTGCGGTCAAGTTCAATGAACAGAAGCAACGCCGTGTCCAGGGCGAAGCCGGCGCACATCCACATCATGTGCAATGGCGGTTTGCGTTTGAACAAAACGCCTATCACCAGCCACACAAACACGCCGCCATTCAGAATCGTGAACAGGTGATTCATCGCCCGTGTGCTATCCTTTCCATACAGGCCGCGTCAAGGACAACATGCCCGTCATCACCAACGCCGAGGACATACCCAATGCCCTGCTCGATGCGCCGGGCCGGGGACCGTGTACCGCAGTGCTGATGGCGCGACCCTCGCACTTTCAGGTTGAAAGCGCGATCAACCCATGGATGAAAGACGCGCAGGGACGCCTGAACCTGGTTGACCGCGACCGCGCAATCGACCAGTGGCAGGCGCTGGCAGCGGCCTATCGCGACATCGGCATCACGGTGCACGAAATCGACGGCCCGGCGGGCCTGCCCGACTTCTGCTTCTCGGCCAACCAGAGCCTCGCGTACCGCGACACGCACGACCAGCCCGCCGTCGTGCTTTCCAGCATGGCCAACGCCTCGCGCAAAGCCGAAGTCGCCCACTTTGAGCGCTGGTACCGCGACCACGGCTATGCCGTGCAGCGATTCCCCGAAGAACTTTGGCCCTTCGAGGGCACCGGCGATGCCATCCGCCACCATGGCCAGCACGCCTTCTGGGGCGGCGTCGGCCCGCGCACCAGCATTGAGGCATGGAACTTCGTGGCCCGCGCCACCGGCGCCGTCGTGATTCCGCTGCGCCTGACCGACGAGCGCTTCTATCATCTCGACACCTGCCTGTGCGTGCTGACCACCCGCGCAGCGCTGTACGTTCCCGGCGCCTTTGACGCGCCCGGCCTTGAACGCCTGCAATCGGGCTTTGAAGACCTGATCCCGCTGTGCAGTGCAGACAGCCGCAACTTCGCCTGCAACGCGCATTGCCCCGACGACAAACACGTGCTGATCCAGCGCGGCAGCGACGCCACGGTAAAGGCCCTGACGCGCCGGGGCTTCGAGGTGATCGAGCTCGATACCAGCGAGTTCATGAAGTCCGGCGGCAGCGTGTTCTGCCTGAAGCAAGAGCTGCCCTAGGCTTGCCGATCCGCAATTCAGGGGCGCCGAGACCCTGTCAGAACCTGCACCCATAGCTACACTTAACACGGGCGATGGCCCTTGATTCCCCTGGGCCCTCCCCTGGGTCCTGTATGCTGCTGCAGTTCTGCGACAAGTGCGGTAGACCACTCAGCGAAGGCGCCATCGCACGCGGTGAAGCCGTGGAGCGCGATGGCGAAACCATTTGCAGCAACTGTGTCGCCAAACAGCCCGTTCGCACCCCGGAAGCGGCTGAACCCGGCCCCCTGGGCGAGTATCATTCTGCCGTCTGGCATTGTGAGGGCTGCGGCATTCCCGTCACCGCGCTGGACCTGATTGAGGGCCGCGCGTCGCGCCTGGGCGGCGTGCTCAGTTGCTCGCGCTGCACAGCCGCCCGCAAAGATCCCACCGCAGAAACCGAACGCCGCGTACTGCCCAAGCCGCCCGCCATGCCCGCCCGCCCGGCCGAGTCATTGCCGCGTGTGATGCCGGCGGCCACGCGCCCGCAGCCGACACGCGCTGCCGAAGAGTTTGTTGCCGGCGCCCGCCAGGACCAACGGCGCCCGATTCTGCCGATTGTGCTGATCATTATCGTGCTGCCGATGTTTGCGGTGTCGCTGTGGTTTGCCGTCACGTCGCAACAGCGCCTGAACGAGATGGCCGCCGAACGCGGCAACCAGTCCCCAGACCGCGGCCAGCCGACCCAACGCTCAAACCGGGTACGCGACGCCGGCCCGCCCGCGGACACGCCCACCGGGGAAAATCCCGGCGGCGAAAAGCCGCCCGACAATCGCCCGACCGGTCCCACGCCGGCGCCGGCCCAGCCCGATGCCCCGATCCCGCTTGCAGCCGACGTGGCCGACGACCTGGTCGCCATCGAGAATGAGCTGGCAGCGCCCGTGATCGCCAAGCTGCAAAGCACCGACCTGGGCCAGGTGTGGGACGGCCTGATCGAGGCCGGCTCGCGCCGCCTGATCGCGACGCGGCCCTATGTACGCGCGTTGCTGGGCGTGCAGGATGACGAAACCCGCGTGATTGCCTGCCGCGTGTGCGCCATGCTGGATGACAAGCTGGCGCTGCCCGAGCTTACGCGGCTGGCCGACTCTGACCCCAGCGAAGCCGTCGCCACCGAGGCGCGCAAAGCCCGCGACCGCCTGACCGGCCAAAGCACGCGCGAAGTGCGCGACATGACCGATGCCGAGCTGGAAAAGCTGGTCAAGGAGTTGCAGGAAGAACTCAAACGCAGGAAGGGGCGCAGTGACTGAACGCCGCAAACGCGATTGGGGCACACCCATCCTGCTGACGCTCAGCGTGCACCTGATGGCGTTTACGCTGTTTATCAACCATCGTTTGTTCAGCCTGTGGGAAGAGCCGCGCAAGGGTGACTTCGTGACGCAGCTCGGCGGCGTGGAAGGCGTGGACCCCGACGACGCCAAAGACAAAGACGAAGGCGCCGCACCCGGCCCCGCTGCCGAAGAAGTGCAGCCATCGTCGGCATCCGTCAGCGAGATGATGCGGCAAGATGACCAGCCGCAGGCGCAGCCGTTGCCCGAGCGCACCAAGCCTGTTGAGAACGCCACGCAGTCCGCGGCCACCGACACACGGCCGCTTTCAGAGCGCCTTGCCGCCAATGCCGGCGGCAGCGGCAGCGCGACCGTCGGCCAAAGCCCGGCCAACCTGCCCGGCGGCGGCGCCACGGGCTCGCGCGGGCAATCACGCCGCGCCGACGGCCTGCGCAAGCACGGCGGCGGCAGCGACACCGAAGACGCAGTCGAAATGGGGCTGGCGTGGCTGGCCAAGGTGCAAGACCACGACGGCCGCTGGGACAGCGACGGCTACATGGCGCACTACCTGCCCGGCGCCGCCCAGCACGAGCGCATGGCCGAGGGCGTGGGCATGGCCCGCAACGACGTGGGCATCACCGCGCTGTGCCTGCTGGCGTTCACGGGCGCGGGCCACGATCACCAGGACGGCAAGTATGCCGGCACGGTCAAGGCCGCGCGCGACTGGCTGTTGTCGCGCCAGCGTGCCGACGACGGCGGCTTCGGCCTTCCCACGGACACCTACCGCCCCACGTTCTACGGGCACGCGATCGCGACGCTGGCGCTGTGCGACCTGTACATGCTGACCGGCGACGAAAAGCTGCGCACGCCGGTGCAACGCGCCGTGAACTACCTGTGCGATTGCCAGGGCGACGGCGGCGGCTGGGACTATGCCCAGCGCTATCCCGGCGACACACGCTGGAGCCGCCCCGAGCGTGACGACCTGTCGATCAGCGGTTGGGCGATGCTGGCATTGACCGCCGCGCGCGAAGCCGGCCTGAGAGTGGGGGTGGACTCGCTGGTCAAGCTGGCGGGCCTGATGCGCGAGGCCACCCGCAAAGACGGCGAAGCCATTTATGCCGACCAGGGCGTGCGCGAGTTTCACCGCGGCATGGGTATGCTGGCGGTGAGCAACT
>JADZFR010000025.1 GCA_020849795.1 Planctomycetota bacterium
AGAAGTAGTAGGCGCCCAGGTGGGCACCCTCGGGCGACTTGGCATTCAACGCGCGCCGCAACGCCTGCGCCAGCGGCAGCGGCAGGCCAGGCAACATCGAGGCAGCTTTGGCAGTGTTCGACATAGGCTTGGATGGAAAAAGGCCCGGCATTCACGGGAAGCCGGGCCCTTCCGCACAGTGACGCTCAGATCACTTCCTGAATCCGCCTTCGCACTCGCCCAGCACCTGCAACGCCTGGCAGGTACCGATCAGGTCGCCGAATGCATGGTGGTCGTTCCACACTCCGCCTTCTTCGCGGTCGAGCATAACGGCCTTGAGCACGATCTCGTTGGTCTTCTTGGCGGTATCGCCGCCCACTTCCTTGGCCGCCTGGATGGCGTAGTAGTGGCCAAACATCCAATAGTAAGCCGCGTTCTGGTACAGGTGACGGGCGTGCGTATGCCAGAAGTCGCGCACACGGTCGAGCTCATAGCGGTACTTGATGAACGCATCGACAGATTTCTTCAGTTGATCCTTGGTGCGCAACTTGGCCTTGTACTGCTGCAACTCACAACCGCAGATGCGGCCCACGTTGCCACGAATGTCGCTGGCAAAGGGAAGGGCAAATGCCCACTGCTTGGCGTCGGCTTTGTAGAGGTAGCTTTCAAGACCCGGTATATTCGGGTCTTCGACGCGCAGGCCGGTGATCAGGCGTTCGCCTGCACCCAGTGCAGATTTCGGCGGAGTCAGCCCCAGCAGGTCGCGGCCGCGGTACAGCGCAATCAGCGCCGCCGACGTCGAGTGCGTGGTCGCCAGGCCCATCCATGGGTAGTAAGCCCAGCCGCCTTCTTCGACCGGCGTCTCGCTGGGCGAGCTGAGCCGCGCCTTGGCGGTTTGCTCTTTGCCCTTGCGCTTGAAGGTCACGTTGACCTCGTCGCCCGCGCTGTAGTACATCAGGACGTCGCTGAAGGCGATGCGGTCCGGCGTGTTATGGCCCTCAACCTTCGTGATCACGTCGCCGGGCTTCAAACCGGCTTTGTCGCCCGAGCCGCCGGACAGAACCTGCATGATGCGGCACTCGGAGTACAGCAACTGTGATGCCTGGCCGGCAATCGCGCCGCCGACGAACACGACGTCCATGCTGCCCGGCTGTACCAGCGGGGAAACCATGGTGGATTTCTCCATCTGTTCGCCGCCGCGGACCCAGCGCACGTTGACCAACTCGCCGGCCGGCAGCCGCGCCGAGACAAACTGGTAGTGGTCAAGGCCGGCAATCGGCACATGGTTGATGTGTGTGATGCGGTCGCCGACCTTGATGCCAAGGCGCAGCGCCGCAAACCCCGGAAAGCGGAAGAACGCGGGGTTGCCTGTCTGCAGCCCGTACATTTCGTAGTAGGGCTTGACCTCAACACCGTCGAGGCCGCTCGTGTCTTCTGCGATCGAGAATATGTCTAGCGCGCCCTCTGGTGCGTACGCGCCTTTGAAGGTCACCGTGGTGGACTTGCCGCCGCGGCTGACGGCGATCTTCACGTCCTTGTCCGGTGCCAGCGCGCTAACGGCCTTCTTCAGGTCGGCATCGCTTGCGATGGCTATGCCGTTGATGCTGGTAATCTTGTCGCCGACTTCCATGCCGGCCTTCAGTGCGGGCGACTTGGCCAGGAAGTTGTCGGCGATGGCGCTGTTGCCATCCCAGCGCACGGCGATGCCCGTGTAGATCGGCCAGGTCATGGGAATCTGGGCGCTGATGCTCTCGACGGCGCCGCCTTCGCGCTTCACTTTCAAGTCGATCGTCTGGCCCTGGATGAACTCCAGCTCAAGCAGGTAGTAGTCAAAGGCATTTTCAATACGGATGCCTTCGGCTTCGGTGATGCGGTCGCCGGGCTTCAAGCCTGCCTTTTCGGCTGCGCTGCCGGCAACTGTGCCCTCGACTGGTGCGCCACCGCGATAGTCCTGGTCGGTCGGCAGGGTCAACACCACGCCCATGTCGCCGGGCAAAGATGCCTTGGCTGCGCGAGCGTCTGCTTTGGCGCGACGGCGCTGGTCCATCAACGTGCGCTCGCCGTTGTTGAGCTGGATGCGAAGCAGACCGTCCATGCAGCGCTTGGCCGTGCTGTGATAGAGGGCCTTGCGGTCGGCGTCGGTGGTCGACTGGTGGCGCTCAATCATGAACTCAAGGGCAAGCGTGTAGCGCCAGCAGGCGTAGTCAACCTGAAAGCTGAGCTTGCCGCGGATGATGCGGTCAATGACGAAGGCGGCTGCCTTTTCAAGCGCGGGCTCGATGCGGTCATCCAGGTGTTTGTGCGGCGCGAGCGAGATGCCTGCCAACGCGGTTACTGCAACGGCATCCATCGCCTGGTCGGCGGTGTACGACAGCAGGTGGCCTTCGAGCAGCACGTCCCACGAGCCGTTTTCCTGCTGGGCCGTCAGAACGTGGTGCGCACCTTCCTTGATCGCCGTGCGTACTTCTTCATCGGTCGGCATCGGACCGGTCAGGTCGTATGGTTCCTGCGGTACCCAGGCATCCGGGTCGCGCTGGCTCGGGTCCAGCTTGGTCGCTTTGGCTTCTTTGACCTTGGGTTCCTGGCCGCTCTCTTGTCCGCTCACCGGCACAAAGCATGCGGGTAGCGCAAGTAACGCGCACACTGCGATCCAGCGTGAAATGATCATGTTCGTCTTCTCCTGTGGTGGGGCACACGATACTTTCCGCACAGGGCGTCGGAAATGCTCAACTGCACAATGCTGCCAAAGAACACCCTGCGCGGGTCGGTGCGATCGTACATCGGATTGTCATTGCTTTCGAATGGGCTGGCACTCAATCCTGAGGAAGCTTGGCAGCCGGCCGAAAGCCGCGGTCATCGGCCCCCTTGTCGGGCAGGCGCCGTGAACGGGCATAGGTGCGAATGTCGCCGGGCGCGTCTTCATCCGTCTTCTGGGGTTCAATCAGGCGCGGCGACTGCCAGCTGCCGCCCCGGGCGACGCGCCGATTGCTGGCGCCGGGTTTGGTGCGCAGCACCGGGTCTTTGCCCTGCTGGCCCGGCAGCGCGTAGCCGCCTTCTTCGTACCAGTCGAGGCACCACTCTTCCACGTTGCCGGCCATCATGCGCAGTCCAAATGGCGAATCGCCATCGGCCATCGTGTCGCCGGTGACCGTGGCGTCTCGGCCAGTGATCTTGATGTTGGCGCGCCGCGTGTTGACGGGCTCGTTGCCCCACGGAAACTGCCGTCCATCGGTTCCGCGTGCTGCAAACTCCCACTGCGCCTCGCTGGGCAGGTCGCCGGTGTCGGCGTCGGCCCACTTGCAATACGCCTGCGCACCGGTCCATGTCACGTGTGTGACCGGAAACTGGCCCTCACCCTCGGCTGCGCTCCATTGATTGCCCGCAACCTGCAAGCCGGCGAATTCGCCGGTCTCGTCCTTGACCAGCCAGCGGCGCCCAAGCGCGTCGTCGGCGTTGACGCGCGATTCGGTCAGGAACTTTGCGAACTGCGCCCGCGTGACCTCGTACATGGCGATGAGATAGGGCGACAGCTCAATCTCACGTTCGCGCGCGTCGGGCAGCACTTCGGCTACACCACGCGTGAATTTGCCGCCGGGCACCAGCACCATCAACATGCCATCGCTAATCCGCTCGTACACCGCATGGCCCTGTGCGTTCTTCTCCAGCGGCTTGTACAGCAGGCGCTTCACTTCGATCACCACTTCGGCTGGTGTGGTGCGGCGTGCGGGGTCGGTGGCCTCGAGCGTGACCTTGAAGGGGCCGAATGCGTCCGTTTGCACATCGATGGCAAACGTGCCATCGGGGTTGACGGTGACGACTCTGCCGTTCACGGTCAGCACCGCGTCGGCGCTGTCCAGCGTGCCCTGTACCGCGATGCCGGCGGGTACTGACTCGACGCGCAGTGTACCGGCCTGCGGCAGTTCAAGCGTCAACTTGGGGGGATCAAGGTCCACAACCACAGAGCGCTTGAGTTCGCGTATGTTTCCGATCCAGTCAGTGGCGACCATCGCAATATCGTGGCGGCCCGGGGCACGCGTCACTGTGGCGCTGAAGTTGCCGTCTGTGTCAAGCTTGGTCGGTTTACCGTCAATCGCCAATGTCACGCCCCGGTTCTTGCTGAGCTTGCCGCTGATCGTGAAGTTCTCGGTGGTGACCCACACGGCGCCTTTGGGTTCGTCGATGAACGACAGCGGGTTGCGGTCGGGGCTGACCCAGAAGGTCAGAGCCTGCGTCTGATTGCCGGCGCGGTCGGTCGCCATCAACTCCAGCGTGACGTCTTTCTCCGACACAGGTATGTCCCGCTCAAACCCACCCCTGGGGTCGAGCACCAGTTCGCGCAATTCGCCGTCAATCAGCAGGGTCACTTTCAGGCCGTCGAGCCCGCTTCCTTCGTCGGTGACGCTACCCTTAAGCTTGTAGGAAGAAACGGTCGTCGGAATCACGTTGCCGTCGCGCCCTGCCAAGTCGGGCACTGCTACCAATGGGACGCTTTCGTCCAGCAGCACAAACAAGGTGCGCTCAAGGGTCGATTCGCCCAGCGCAGCTTTCACATGCAGCGTGTTCAAGCCCGGCTTGAGGTTAATCGAATCGCCCAGCGCGTACGGCACGCCGTTCAGGGTGACTTCGCCGTTGCTGGTGCCGGGAATGCTGAATGACTTCTTGTTCACCGCCAGCGGCAGGGCCTCTAGTGCGCGGTCAGGCGGAATGGCCAGTTCAAAGGCAAGCTGTGTAGGGCTGCCGCTCCCATTGTCCTTGCCACCAAAAATGATGTACGCGCCAACCGCGGCTGCAATCAGGACCA
Source organism: Planctomycetota bacterium (assembly GCA_020849795.1). Lineage (GTDB taxonomy): Bacteria > Planctomycetota > UBA8742 > UBA2392 > UBA2392 > JADJRK01. The sequence continues at coordinate 4,781 of JADZFR010000025.1, forward strand.
GTAGGGCTACCGCAATCATCGGCGCCTTGCTGCGCGGCTGCAGCGAGCCCATCGAAGTGGGCGTGCTGCCCTCGAGTGTGCTGCCGTGTTGCAGCATGGCACGCGTGGCGGCAGGTGGGGCACTTGCGGCCTTGGTGTTGGCCGAGCTTGAGGAAAGTACAGACCGCGCGCCGGTCACGCCGCGCGTCTCTTCCATGGTCGGCGCTTTGAACAGGCTGGTGCCCTGGTACGGGTGCTGATCCCACCAAGCTTCCAGGGCCAGCGCCATTTCTTGCGAAGTCTGGTAGCGATCATCTTTTTCGGGCGCGATTGCCTTGTGCACGATCGCAGCCAGGTCGCGGTCGATGTCGGGGTTGTGTTCGTTGACTAACTTCGCCTGAGACGTCAGCACGTTCCGAAAGATGTCTCGCGCGTTCTTGCCTGGAAACGGCAGCTTGCCGCACAGCATCACGTACAGCGTTGCGCCCAGCGCATAGATGTCGCTGCGATGGTCAACACCTTCGCCCTGCCACTGTTCCAGCGGCATATACTGCGGCGTGCCCATGATATAGCCGGCCATGGTCAGCTGCTCGCCGCTTTCCCCGCCCTCAGGCTGCCCGACATCGCGCACCAGGCCAAAGTCCATCAGCTTGGCGATGTCTTCTTCATTGATCATGATGTTGGCAGGCTTGATGTCGCGATGGATGATGTTGCGCGAGTGCGCATAGGCCAGCGCGTTGGCGACCATGTGGATGTAGCGCACAGAGTCATGCAGGTTCAGCCCGGGCGAGCGCATGATCTGCTCAAGTGTCTTGCCCTCGACGAACTCCATGGCCAGGTAGTAAATGCCGTCGACCTGGTCGGCACCCACCACCTGCACGATGTTCATGTGTTTGAGCCGAGCGGTGTTGCGGGCTTCACGCAGGAAGCGTTCGACCAGGGTCTGGTCGCCGATCAGCTTCGGGTGAATGACCTTGATGGCGTGGTAGACATCGAGCACGCGATGCCGTGCCAGGTACACGCCGCCCATGGCGCCCTGACCCAGCTTGCGCTCGATCTTGTACGGGCCAAGCTCGCCCTTGTTCAGAAGTGGGTCGTCGCTCATGCCGCCGCGCTACTTGCCTTCCGGTTTCTGAACGCATTCCTGCTTCAAGTACTCGAGCAGCCGGTCGCGCCAGTCGCGTTCGTATCGGCCAAAAGTCAGGATTTTGCCGTCACTGCCCACCACTACGGCGGTGGGTACGCCCAGCACACCGTATTTTTCTTCTACTTTGTTGCCGGCATCGAAGGTGCTGGTCCAAGTGCACTCATTCGAATCCAGAAACGCCTTCTGTGAGTCGGCATTGTCGTCGCTGCCGGTACCGATACCCAGGATCATCACGTTGGAGTCCGGCGATTCGTCGATCACCTTCATCATCTTCCACAACGAGCCGTTCTTGCGGCACGCCATCTTGCAGGTCGGGCACCAGCTTGCCCAGAAGAACAACAACACCGTCTTGCCCTTCATCGCGCTAAGCTTGACCTCTTTGCCGGTACGCGTGTCGGTCAGTGTGATCTCGGGCGGCGTTTCGCCAACCTTCAACAAGCCACCAAGGTCATCGGGCAGTGCGGCGGGCGGCAGCAGGCAGACCTCGCCGGTTTCCGGGTCTATTTCGGGCTCTTTGTTTTCCGGCGCCTTGTTCTCGGGTGGCTTGTTCTCGGGCTTTGTGACTTCTCCGCTGCAGGCGTTGGACTCGGAGTTGCCTTTGGCCTTCGTGTTGCGGCAACCGGCGACCAGGAACAGTACGCACAGGACAGCGACCGGGATCAACCACAAACGGTACTGCATAACGGCTCCTTGCATCGCGAGAATGGCACTGCGTTTGGGCAGGCGCGCAAATCTATCACAACAGACTGAACATAGGAATCATGCAATAGGGTACGGAGCCCGATGCAATCCGGATTTGCCTGCAGCCTGCCTGATCTTGTGCTGCGCATGGTCAGGCAATCATGGCGGCAGCAATATTGAAGTAAATCAACACCGTCACGATGTCCGCAGCAGTTGTAATGAACGGGCCGGCGGCGACAGCCGGGTCTACCTTCAAGGCCTTCATGATCAGCGGAATTGCGGCACCCAGCGTGTTGCTGGTGACAATCGCGGCGAACATAGCCAGGCCAAGGATGATCGCAACCTCGTGCACTTCGTGGCCGCCAAGTGATTGCAGCTCGGCCCCGCGTGCCAGCACAAGCCCGCATGCCGCCGCGGCCATGGTCAGCGCCAGGCCCAGGCCGACAAGCACCTCGAGACTGAAGATCTTCAGCAGGCGCCTGCGGTCAAAGTCGGGTGTGCTTACCGCCCGGATCAGGATGCCGGCGCTCTGGGTGCCCACGTTGCCCGAGCTTGCGGCCAGCAGCGTGATGTAGGCTGCAAGCAGCGGCAGTTGCGCGAGGATCGGGTTGTACTCCTGCTGGATCAGCACGCTCGCGGCACCCACCAGCACCAGTGCCAGAAGCCAGATCACCCGGCTGCGGTACTTTTTCAGGACCACGGCGTCGAAGTAGTCATCGAGCTTGGTTGCGACACCGTGCATTTTGAGAATGTCTTCGGTGGCTTCTTCTTCGGCAACGTCGCTGAGGTCGTCGAACGTGACAATGCCGACGAGACGGTCCTTCGAGTCAACAACAGGCAGCGCCAGCAGGTCATACTCTCGCAGCAAAGCCAGCGCATGTTCGCGGTCGTCGCTGGCTTTGGCAAAGACCATGTTCTGCGTCATGAACTCGCTGACTTTGCGCTCCGGCGCAGAGATCACGACATCGCGCAGGCTCACGGTACCGATCAGGCGATGGACGCTGTCGATCACATAGATGACGTACACAGTCTCAACTTCATCGGCGAAGCGGCGCACCTTGGCCAGCACGTCCGCGGCTGTGGCATCGCTGCTGATGTGCAGAAACTCGGGCGTCATCAGCCGCCCTGTGCTGTGGTCGTCATACCCCAGCAGGGCAAGCGCCTGCTTGCGGACGTCCGGGGCCAGTACCTCAAGCAGCCGGCGGGTGACGGGCCCGGGCAACTCTTTGAACAGCTCCGTGCGCGCGTCGTCGGAAAGGTCATTCAGCAGGCGCGAGAGCACCTCGGGGCGAAACTCGTTCAACAGGCGAATCTGGCTTTCCGGGTTCAGGTACTCGAACACTTCAGACTGGCGGTCGTTGGCGAGCGCGAGAAAGGCGATCAGCAGTTTGTCGTTCGGCACAGACTCAAGAATCTCGGCCATGTCGGCTGCGTGGAATTCTTCCGACAATGCCCGGAACCCGGTGAAGTCGCCCGACCGCAGCATTTCAGCGATTTCGGGCGTAATGAGGTGCGCCAGTGCCATGGGCAGTCTCCGTGATGGCGGTGAAGGCAGGAATTAGGCATTCCCGAAGGTGCGGCGACAAGCCACAATTACGCACATGCAGCGTTGTTTCGTGATGTTTGCGTTCCTGACTTTGGCCGGTGTTTTCCTGGCCGGTGGTGTGACTTCGGGTCAGGTTGCGCCGCCCAAACCGCCTGCTCCGCTTGCGCTGGCCACCGGCGACAGCGTCAGCCTGGCGTTTTCGTTGCCGGCGACACCGCGACCGCACCGGATTCATGTGCTGCGCTCAACGAAGGAAGGCACTACGTTCAGCATTGCCGCAGACCTTGACGCGTCGACATTGGCGTGGGTGGACAAGGACGTGACCGCCGGCAAGACCTATGTGTATGCGATTCGCACGCAGCGCGGCGCCGAGAAGTCCGAGATTTCGCAAAGCATCGAAGTCACGGTCGGCGGCAGCGCACGGGTGACCCTGCTGGGCGGCTCGCATGACCGCGCCTTGTTCGAGATTGTGCTGTACAAGGGCGGCAAGAGAGTCTCGGCCCGCTTCGTGCACAAAGCGGGCGAGAAGATCGGCGACCTGGCCTGGGTCGACGAGCTGGATGGCGTCGCCGATTTCCGGCTTGGGCCCACGCTGGTACGCATCTCCCTGACCAGCAGCGAAGCCTTGGAAACCCAACGCCAAGCGCTGAAGACTGCCGGGGGCATGGCGCTGACGGACCTTGCGGGCCGGCCCATTGAACTGGACTTCAAGCTGCCGACGGGCAATCACGAGGTGGTGCAGGTCACGCTGCTGGACGCCAAGGGTCAGCCGGCATCGCTGCGTGAAGGCGAATCGCTGAAGATAGAGTAGGGTGCTCAGCGCACGTATTTCTCAAACATCCTGCGGGCGTTGTCGCGGTGCCACGCAAGTTCTTCGGTCAGTTGTCTGGCAGCGCCTGATGTGGGGCCAGCCTGGTAACCCATGCGCCGCGCAAAGACTTCGAGCGCGCCGTCCTGCGGCAACTCGTGTCGCGACACGCCATCCAGAATCTGAAGGCGGTTGACAACCTGGCGCTGAAACGCGTAGGTGCCCGCGATCGCGTCTTCGTCGGCGGCATCGATTGCTCCGCGCGCCGCCAACTGCTCAATTGCCTCCCATAGCCCCGGCTCGCGCAAGCCGTGTAACATCTGCAGGTGCGCGAGCAGAAACTCGATGTCCAGCGTTCCGCCGCGTCCCCGCTTGAGGCCGCCGGTCGGCGCCTCGGCTTCCAGCCGCGCCCGCATGTCCCGCGTGGCCTGCACGTCGACGGGCGCCCCGAATACAAAGTCATCCAGTATTGTACCGGCGCGCTTGCCCGCTGCTGTTGACGTGTCAAGCACGCGAGCACGCGTAGCCGCGATGCGTTCCCAGTAGCCGGCATCCTGACGCAGGTACTTGTCCAGCTCGTCCAGTGTCACTGCCAGCGGGCTGCTTTTCCCGCGCGGTCGCAAGCGCAGGTCGACTTCATACAGCTTGCCACGTTCACCGCTTTGCGACAGCAGGTCACGCAGGCGCCGTGCCAGCCGCACGTAAAAGGCCTGCGCGGCGGCCGCGTCACCAAATGCGGCGGGGTCGTAGGCGAACACCAGGTCAAGGTCGCTGGCATAGTTCATGGCGCCGGAGCCCAGCTTGCCCATTGCGATGACGACAAAGTGGTCGCGCACACTTGCCTCGTCCATGGCCGAATCGCGCGCCAATTCGCTTGCCAGCGCGTTGCGCAGCGCGAACTCAAGCAGAACATCGGCCAGCGCCGCCAGCTCGCGCAGCGTCTCGGGCAGCGGGGTACGGCCGTTGACGTCAAACAGTCCGATGCGCAGCAACTCGACGTCACGCTGCCAGAACAGCGCATCGACGGCGTCCTGGGCAAAGGCAACGCGGCTGTGCAGGTCGTCGCGCAGCCGCTGCTTGTCAAGCGCGGCAAAGGTCTGCAGGCCGTCAATGAACTCATCGACCAACCCCGGGCGCCGCGCCAGGATGTCTGTAAGCCATTGCGACTGTGCGGCAATGCTGCCAAAGATGGCAAGCGCGCGCGGGTCTTCGGCGACCAGTTCAAACAAGACGGTCTTGGCGCCGAGGTTGGCGCAGATCCGCTCAAAGTTCAGCAGCGTGAAGTCGGGCTGCGGCGATTTGCCGCAGAAGTCCAGCAGCGCCGGCATCATGCTGGCGAGGTACTTTCGCGCGCGCGGCCCGTACAGGCGGTTCTCCTGTGTTTCCTCGGCGAGCTCGCGAATTGCCCGGAATGCGCCAGCCGGGTCGGTGAACCCGTACGGCGCGAGGATTCCCGCCGCCTGCTGATCGCCCATGTCGTGGTCAAGCACCAGTTCGCTTTCTGCGGGCGAGCGGTGCGAGTCAAACAACCCCGCAAACAACCGCACCATCAACCCGCGCGAGCGCAACGTGTGCTTCTGCAGCGCGTGCACCAGGCGCCGCGCCGGGTCCATCGGCCGTGGTCCGCGCAGGCCCAGCGCGCGACCGATGCGCACCAGCGCGTTGCCGTGCGCGGGCAGCGTGTGGGTCTGCGCGCCTTCCCAAAGTTGCAGGCGATGTTCAACGGAACGCAGGAAACGATAGGCGTCTGCCAGTTCCAGAGCCTCGTGCGGGTTCAGTACGCCCTGGCGCGCCAGCGCATCCAGCGCTGCCAGCGTTGCCGCGCGCCGCACGCCCTCAATGCGCCCGCCGTTCAGCAACTGCAGGAACTGCGTCACGAATTCAATGTCGCGGATGCCGCCAAACCCGGTCTTCACGTCGGTGAACTGTTCGTCGCGGTTGCCGGTGCGCTGCTCAATGCTGCGTTTCAGGGCCTGGATCTGGTTGATCTCTTCGACGGTCAGGTACTTGCGGAAGATCCATGGCTGCAGCTTTTCCACCATCTCGTGCCCGAGCGCGGTGTCGCCTGCCGCCGCACGGGCCTTGATCAGCGCCTGGCGCTCAAGCGTCGTGCCAAAACTGAAGTAGTAGTCCAGCGTGCCCTGCAGGCTGCGGGCCAGCCGGCCTCGCTTGCCCTCGGGGCGCAACCTGGTGTCTACGCGAAACACTCGGCCGTGCTCGGTGGCGTCATCCAGCAGCGGGATCAACGCCTCTGCCAGCCGCACCGCATAGCCTTGCGCGCCGACGCGTTCAGGGCCTTCGCCGTCATAGATGAACATCAGGTCGATGTCGGACGAATAGTTCAACTCGCTGGCGCCCAGCTTGCCCATGGCGATCACGCAGAACCGGAAGTCAGTCGCGGGCGTCAAGCCCTTCACCGACAGTTCCTGCCGGGCGTACTCCAGCGCGATTTCGAGGGCCGCGTCGGCCAGGGCACTGATCTCGGCGCCGGTTTCTTCGATCGGGCGTTGCAGCACGGCTTCGCGGTACAGCACGCGCAGCGCGGCCATGTAGTGGGCAACGCGCAGCGCAGAGCGAATGTCGTCGCCGGAGGCCATGCGTGTGCGCGTGGCCGCCACGACGTCGGCCTTGGTGACCGCCGCCGCAAGTTGCGCCTCACTGAGCTGAAGAAACTCGCGCCAGCCGTGCATCAGCAAGAAGCGCCCCAGCACGCGGGAGTGTCCAAGCAACGTGAACAACCGGCGAAAGGCCCGCGGCGACAGCAGCGCGCCGCTGACGAAATCGGCCACGGTGGCCGGGGCGGCGGCGAACATGCGCTCAATGGCATACACCGATTCACTGGGCGAGGGCGAGTCGTCGAAGCACTCGGCAAGCAGCTCGGCAAAGCCCTGCGACAGCGGCGCGGGCAGGCGGTTGAGGTCTACGCTCAGGCCTTCAGCGGCCTTCTGCAATGACTCGTCCGCCGAAAGCGCGAGCTCTTCGGCGCTGTCAGGCTCGGGGATTGGCCAATCGAACTTTCGAGGGTCAACGGGTTCCACGGCGCAAGTGTGCCGCGCGAACTGTCTGCGGGGAAGGCTGTGGTTGCCTGTACCGGCGACGGGCGCTTACTTGAACTTCACGATCACGCGCACCGTGCTCTGCTGCGCATTCGCGTTCCGCTCAGGCTCTTTGCCCGGCAGATAGCCCGAAATCTTGCCGTCGGTGGCAGCGGGTTTCTCAGCTTTCGCGTCTGCGCCCGGCACTGCCAGCGTGGTGTAGTCCTGATCACTGGCAAGCCGGCGAATCGCGGTGAGAAGTGCCTCCAGCTTGTCTTCCGGCAGGTCTACGCGGACGCTTTCGGTGCCTGCGTCCTCATCCTTGAGCGTCACGGCGCCGTACAGGCTTGCGATCCAGAGCACGTCATTTTGAGCAGCCAGCGCTTCCGTGGCATGTAGTACCAAAACGTGTGCGTCGGCGTCCGCTGCCGCAGCCTGGTCCGGTTGCGGTGCCGGCGGTGGAGCGCCTTGCTCATCGGCTGTTTCGGCCGCCTTCTCGCCCTGCGGCTGACCCCTGCTGCTACCGCCGCCAGCGGCTTTGCCGGCGCTGCCGCCGGTATCTTCGCCGCCCTTGTCAGCAACGCGGCCGGCTTTGTCGCGGTTCTCACGTGTGTCAACGTCGTTCGTAGCCGAGTCGCCGTGCTTTGCTTCTTTCGCGTCCTTGGTGGCGTCGGCGTCCGCACTGCCTTCGAGCTTCTTGCCGCTGTCCCTGCCCTTTGGGGTGGTCTCGACCGGGCGAGCGTTTGCGCCGTCGTTCTGGTCTTCGGCCCGTTCTGACTCGGTCCCGTCCTGCTTTTCTTCTCCGCCGACCTTTCTGGCGGCTTCGGTTTTGCCTGTCTTTGCGTTCTCGCGGGGCTCGTCGTCCGCCGGCGCCGAGGGCGGGGTCGGATTGGCGGTGCCGCTGCTGGGAGGCTTTGCGGTGCGTGCCATCTTTGGCGTTTCCGCCAGGGATTCGGGATCCTTGCTGGGGTCTTCATTCACATCGTCGCTGTCCTTGCCCCAGGTGTCGCCGTTGCTGCCGTCCCGCTTCAGCTTCAAGTTGTCGGTCGCGCGGCGAAGCATCTCTTCGGCGTCTGCGTCTTCATAGTCAGACTTGGTGCCCGGCAGCTTTTCCGTCGCTGCGTCCGCACCGCCGCGTTTGTTGTTCTGCTCAATGACTTCGCGCGCCACATCACGGGGAGCTTCGGGCTTTGGGCTGACCAGGGCCGGGCCGAACATGATGCCCAGGGCAACGAGCAGTGCCGCGGCAATCGCATACAGAGGTGTGCGCCAGTTGGCAGTCGGCAATTGATGAATTGCCGCCACGCGCCCCGCGCCGCCCGAGCCTTCGCCGATGCGGGCAAGCACGCGGGTTGCCAGGTCGGCTGGTGCCTTCACCATCGCGTGGCGGGTCACCAGCATGCGCGTCTGCTCAAGCTCAGCGATGTAGGCCTTGGCGTCGTCGCGCTGCAGCAGGTCCTTGATTGCAGCCTGCTCGGCGGCGGTCAATTCGCCGTCAAGCCATGCGCTCAGTAACTCGCGATGTTGTTCGTTCAAGGGCTGCATCTGTTCACCATACTCTTGGCGGGGAATGTTTCACCCGCGCTTCCTGACTGTTGGATGCTCTGACGTGGAATCTGGTTCCCGCTTTGATGGCAAAGCGACCTTTCGCCCTGAATATCAGCGTAACTTGATATATATCAACATCTTACGATCTGAACCCGGGAGCCCGGCGTAGTCACTTTCAGGCCATCTTCCCAACTTGCCGGCCTCATTGATCGCCGGTGCTTCTTCACCACGGCCCGCGGCTGCCTGCAAGGCCAGAGGCATCCAGTTGCGAAGTGTCGGCTTGCCGGCCTTGGTCTGGCACAACACTTCGGCGCGCGCGGCAACCACGTCGGCGGTCTGGCGCAAGTCGGCCGGGATCCACAGCAGGCCGTAATTCTGACTCGTGGTCATCGCGTTCACCGAGTACAGCAGTTCAGGCAGTCGCCGTTCGCTTACGCTCAGCCTGACGCATTCGTACTGGCCGAAGTCGTGGCCGGGAAAGTCGGGGTCGGGCCGGGACTCCACCAGTTCGGCTTCGCCGTGCAAGGCTGCCAGCATCATCAAGTCGGAATACACCTGGTTCACTGTGTTGCCGCCCGTGCGCGCAAAATCGACCAGGATCTCGCAGGGCGCATCTTCCGCGCCGCGGTCAAGGCGCACGCTGGTTCGCGGCGCGTCGGGTTCGGCTGCGTCACCGGGGCCGCCGTCAGGCTGGCGCGGCAACTGGGGTGGCAGTTGCGAAACAATCGTCGGCTCAGGCTTGGGGACCGGCGCAGACTGGTGCCGCCCGGTTTCGCCACGCGTGCTGGACGCCGGGAATTCCGTCGCAAGCTGGGGGTGGGCAGGCGCGTCGCTGGTAAACGTGCCGCTTCCAAAGGCCACGCCAACGCCGATCAACAGGGCCGCGGCAGCCGCCGTCAGCATTGCGCCGAAGCGCGGGCGGTACACTCGGCCGCGATGATCGACGTTGACTGCGGCAAGAATGCGGGTGTGCAGGCCGTGGGGGGCGCGCACTTCGCAGCACCCGGCCACGATCTGTCGAAGGCGGCGCACGTCGCGCAGGTAGGCGCGCGCTTCGAGGGAAGTTTGTGGGGACTCAAGCAGTTCTGCCGCAATCGAGGCTTCGGCGCTTGAGCATTCGCCATCGACCCAGGCATGGAGAATCAACTGTTGTTCAAGCGTAAGGGGCATGGCTCGCATCCGCAGCGGGCTCGCTTCGCCCGTCGTTAACATGACGCGCGCGGGCAACGAATAGTTCCCGAAAAGGTTCGTTCACTTGGACGTGGCCGTGGTCACGCCCTGCCAGTCATCACCGGGCGGGTGCGCGATCAACTCCTGGCAGCGGCCCAGCAGCCATTTCGCCGCGCCGTCGTCGGGCTGCTGCGCCAGCAGCTCGTTCAGCGTTTCCACGGCGGCCACGAACTCGCGGCCGCGGTACCGATCGAGCGCCTTTTCGTACAACACGAGTTGTCCGCGGAATGCCTGGGTGCCTGTCTCCAGCAGCGCGATCGGCTGATAGATCCGCACCGGCTCATGCTTGCCGACGACAATGATGCGGTCGATCTCACGGAACAGCACTTTTCCCTTGGCCAGCTCAGCGGTGCGCTGGTCCACGAGGATCTCGGTGCCGTACATTTTGTTGGCACCTTCAAGTCGAGACGCCAGGTTCACGTTGTCGCCGATCACCGTGAAGTTCTTCTTGGTCTCGGTGCCGATGTTGCCGACGACCACTTCGCCCGTGGCAATGCCGATGCGCTGAAAGAACAGCGGTTTGCCGTCGCGGGCCCACTTGACCCGCAGCTCCGCGCATGCCGCGAGGCAGGCCAGCGCCGCGCTGCATGCGCGGACGGCGTAGTCGCCCGACTTGACGAACGGCGGGCCCCAGAACGCCATGATCGCGTCGCCGATGAACTTGTCGACGTAGCCGCGTTCATCGCGCAGTGATTTGCCCAACTCGCCAAAATACTCGTTCAATTGCGCTGTAACCGCCTCGGCACCCATGCCTTCGGCAATGGTGGTGAAGCCCTTGATGTCGGAAAAGAAGATGCTGCCCTCTTCGCGCGTGCTGGCCTGGCCCAGCAGTTCGGGTTTGTCCAGTACGCTTCGAGCCAGTGTCTCGTGGGTATACAGCCCCAGTGCCTTCAGGCCGGTCGTCATGTCATTGAACGCCTTGCCCAGCTTGGACAGCTCGTCGCGACCCCGCACCCGCACCTGTGTGTCAAAGCGGCCTTCGCGCACGCGCATGGTCGCTTCTTCTATACGGCGCAGACGCCGGATCACGGTGTACGCGCCGAAGTAGGCCACGGCGGCTGCGACCAACCCCAGCACTGCCGCGAAAATGAAGAGACCCCGCCTTACCACGATGAACGACGCGAACTCTTTGTCGAGGCTCTTCACGGTGATGAAGCCGGGACGGTTCTGCAGCCCCGTAGGCCCGAGGTCGCTAGAGAGGGTTAGTCCCATCAACGTCTCGCCCTCAATCTCGACTTCAAACTGCGCGCCTGCCGTGGTGCTTTCCATCGAGAGTGCACGCTTGAACACAGCCTGCGAAGACGCGCTGCCGATTTCACCCAGCGTACTTGCGGTAAGCACCTCGCCGGAGAACACGAGCTTGTGCACGGGGTTGGCATCTTCCTCGCCGGCGCTGGGCAGGTTGCCGCGAATCCACCTGCTGCTGATCTCTGTGAGTGTCACGCCGATGCCGACGACCGATCGATCCTGGATGCTCTCGAACAGGTAGGTCTGCACCACCAGAAACACGGCACCCGCGACGGGCAACACGGCCGCCTGCGAGTACTGGTCCACCTTGCCTTCCTTGAGATCAAGATACTCGTGATAGAAGCCGTCGACGAACGCGATCAATTCGGGGTCGGCCAGCAGCCGGTCAGCGCCACTGAACTGGTCACGGGCGGAGACTGCGACGATACTCAGGTCCTTGCCCGCGGGCGCGATCATCTTCGCGCCTTTGTCATCGGCGACGAAGGCGTCCAGGGCCGCCAGCGCGATGTCTGATTCAGAGTCTTCGCGCCAGTAGCGCGCGAAGGTCAGCAGGTTGTCGCCGAGGGTCGCGATGTCCGGGTTGGTGAGAAGCTGAACCAACTCGCTGGATTCTGCCGAGCCTTCAAGGGCGGTGCGCGAAATGCGGCTGGCCGCCCGGACCTGTGTATTGAGGAATCCGGCGTCTTTGCGCAGGTCGCTGGTGATGCGGGCGCGTGCGTCTTCTTCAAAGCGCTGGCCGCTGGTGACAACCAGTGCGCCGGTCAAGACGGCGACCAGCAGGACCACGGCGATCAACGCTTTGTAGCGCAGCGACATGCGCCAGAGTGTCGCCTGCGGCTCGAATCGTGTCGAGGGTGTTTCCGGGCTGGCCTAGCGCCTGGCCTTTGGCAGGTCGTTGACGGTTAGGTCGACCGCGACAGTCTGGCGCTTGCCGCCGCTCACGGTCAGCCTGCGGGTCGAAGACGGCAGGCGCGGCGCGTAGACCTCGACGGTGTACTCGCCGGGAGGCAGCGCATCAAAGAAAGCGCCCTCGTCAGACGTGCCGGACCAGTACATGCTGCCGGTGACGAACAGCGTGCCTGCCAGGCTCTCGTCTTCGTCGCACGCGATTTCGTAGGTACCGGCTGCCGCGACCCGTGTCGATGCGGATGCACCGGGCTTGACCGTCAATTCAAAGAAGTCTGCGCCGGAGAACCCGAGCACGGTCAGGGCGGTGTCCCGTCGATTTCGAACCGTCAGTTCCGTACCGGGCGACATCACCAGCTGGCTGCGCGAGAATCCGGCCTCGTCTACCACAAGTTCAACGCTGCTTGCGAGTCCGCGTGTGGTCATCGCAGCCTCGGGCACAATCACCACCACATCCGAGATTGCCTTGTAGTTCACACGCTCGAAATCTCTGCCCTTCTCGACGCTCGTGCGGGTGATGCTGTATTCGCCGTGTTCGTCTTCACGCGCCGGGCCCTTCACTCCTTCGCGGGCCTGGCCGTTCAGGGTCACGAGAATCTGGCCGCTGCCCGGCTGCGGGTCGGGGTAACTTGGCGCGCTGGCACACCCCGCCAGGGCTGCCATGAACAACAAAGTTGTCAGCGCCCAACGCATCCCTATCTCCGCTTGGCAACCTTGAGTTCGGCCTTCAGGTCTTCACGGCCATTCGCAATCACCGTGACTTCCCTGCTCCAGCCCTCGGCACGCGCCTGGTAGACGACTGCCTTGTATGTGCCCGGCTTGACGTCGCGAAAAACCGCGTACTGGTCTGATGCGCCAATCCACGCGGCGCCGCTCTCGACTACGTGCAGCACCGCATAGGCGCTGTTGTCGGATTCGGTCACCATTTCGTATGCCCCGGCCTTCGGCACCGGCACGCTACTGCTGGCGCCTGGCTCAAGATTCACCGCGACCTCGTTGCCCTCCCGGCTGAAACCAAAGACCGACACAGCGTCCTTGCGCTGATTCGTGACCTTGAGTGTCCCCCCGGCTCTCAGCAGCAACTGACGCCGCGAAAAGCCGTCGCTGGTCAGCGTGATTTCGCAGTCGCCGGGCGTGGCCGACCCGCCGCTGCCGCCCTCAAGCACTACCACCATGTCGGGCAGCGTTTTGCCCGTGATATGGCGCTCGCGGCGCACGGCGTATTCGTCCGAGACGTTGGTGTCGTCGACAGCTTTTTCAATTAAGCGCATAGCGACCACGACCTGCCCGGTGCCGGCAGCAGGCGGAGGCAGCTCCGGGCCAGTGGCACAGGCGCCAAGCAGTGCGGCGACGGCCAAAAGCGTCGCCACATTTCGCGACACACTTTTCAGGCGAGCTACCTTCAACGTGTCATCTCCACTATCACATCGACGGTCGCGCCATCCTTAATCTCGACGGCCATGTCCACGTCCTTGAAGCGCTTCTGTTTCTGCCAGGTCAGCAGCTTGTATTTGCCAACGGGCACGCCCTTGATCTCAAATGTCTCGCCATCGCCATCAAGCAGCGCGTAAGCCGGGTTCGGCGCCACGAAGAATTTGGCATCCATGCGCTTGTGAATGCTGCAGTGCACGCTGATTTCGCCGTAATCCTCGAAGGTGTGGCTGGCGGCGGCACCCTGTTCAAAAATGCCCAAGTCCAGCTCAATGTCGCCCAGAAAGTAGACGTTGTGGCTGATCGCCTTTTCTTCGTCGTTCTCGAACGTCACATCCTGCCCGCGCGTCAGCACCGCGAAGCCGGGGTCGAACTTTGCGCCTTTCTGGCTTACCTTGAGTTCTGCGGGCACGGCGTGCTGCCCCTGCGTAGTCACCTTGCCGGCGTCGTCTACCTTGACCAGGTACACCACCATCGGCTGGTTGGGCCGCTTGGCGCTGAAGTTGACTTTGCCTTTGACCGCGCCGGTGCTGGCACTGCTCCATTTCCAGTCGCCGGACTGCGCCTTGGCAGACTTGACCCATGTGGGTGCGGGTATGTGGCGCTCGCCACGCACCGACACCAGCAGCAGCGGCAAAGCTGCAACTGCCGTCAGCGACGCAAACAATGTGATCCAGCGTGACATGCGGAACATCAAACCCGAGGCTGAGGCGCGGGTCAAGGATGACGGAAGGCCGCGCCGGTACCCCTAGCCTCTCCCAGCCGCCGCAGGCCAGCACACGCCTTGTGGGGCAGCCTGCAAGCCCCTACATTGGAACGGTTTGCAGAATTGCGCGAACCCGGAGCACCCCGGGCGCGTATTAGTTGTGACGTTTGAACGGAGCCAGATGTCCACAGCCTCCGACAACCAGGACAACAAGCTCATGGCCGCGGTAAAGCGCGGCAACATGGAGGCGTTTGAGCAACTGTTTTACAAGTACTACCGGCGGCTCTACGCGCTGTTTTATCGCCTGTGCTGGGATGACGGCCGGGCAGAGGACCTGCTTCAGGAGACGTTCATCCGCACCTGGCGTGGCGCCATGACTTTCCGCGACGACCTGAAAGTCTCAAGCTGGATCTACCGCATCGGGCGTAACTGCTGGATTGATCTTGAGGCCCGCCGCAAGTCGGTGCGCCGCGCCGTGGACGTGGAGAGCGACAGCCTGCTCGACTCCGGCCGCGTCGACGCCCTGTCGGAAAACGACCCCCGCGCCACTACCAGCGGCCGCTACGCCGCGATCAAGCCGATGCAGACGATTGATGCCCTCGCGGTGTCGCGCGACGAGGGCCCCGACATGCGCGCCGAGAAACGAGAAATCGAAGACAGCGTGCGCGCCGGCCTGCTGGACCTCGACCCGATGCACCGGCTGGTGCTGGTGATGAGCTTCTACCAGGGCATGACCTACAGCGAGATCGCGGAAGCGCTGGAGATCCCGCTGGGCACAGTCAAATCGCGCGTCTATTACGCAGAGCGCAAACTGCGCGACCGCTTGAAGCGCTTTGTCGGCAAGGCACAGGGGGCGCCCCATGCTTGACGACGAGAAAGTCACGCAGGCGGCGCCGGGCCTGCAACTGGTCAGCTACGTTCTCGGCGAACTTGATGCCGACTCGCAGGTCGCCATTGACAAGCGCGCCGAAGCCGACCCCGCCATCAAGGAAGAACTGGAAGAGATTCGCAGTCACATGCGTCTGCACCAGCAGGTGCGCAGCGTGGCGCCAAGACGCGGCAGCTTCGAGCGGCTGCGAAGCCGCCTGAAGAAAGACGGAGCGTTTGACGGCGCGATCCCGGGCGTGCACGCGATGCTGCGCCGCAGTTTCCTGATCGCGATGCTGGTCGGCGTGGTCGCCGTGGTGCTGCTGATCGTGTTCTCTCGCGGGGGCGAAGGCCTGGCCACACCCGAAGTGATTGGCCAGATTGTGTACACCAGCCCGACCCTGACGGTCGGCGAGAGGCGCAGCGAAGTCGAGCGCACTGAGTTGCTGCTGAACAAGGAGTACGACACCGGCGCCTACGACGCCTTTGTCTGGCTGCCGACAGGAGTGAACAACACGTTCAGCACCATGGAAGCGCAGCCCAACAGCAGTTTCAAGTTCACACAGTCGCGACGCGTTGAAATTACGCGCGGCGAGTTTCGCCGCCTGGACATCCAGCCCGGCGGCGTGGGGGAGGGATCGTTCGAGGTTAAGACGCCCCACTGCACGGTCCAGGTGGACCAGGGCAGCCTGACAATCAACATTGCGCGAGACGGCTCCGAAACCCAGGTCAGCGTCGGGCGTGGCAGCGTGCGGGTGTATGGCCTGAACTCTGAGCGCAGCATCCCGGTCACCGCCGGCTACTGCACAAGTGTGGAACGCGGCAAACTGCCTGACCCGGCGCGGCCGGTGCTGAAGCTGCTGCTGAGCCGCGTGGCAGGCAGTGAGTTCCTGATTGAGGTCACGATGGTCAACGCCGGCTATGTACCGTTCAAGGTGCGCCGCGCCATTGACCGCGAACGCGCGTTCTCAGAGCCGATCTACCTGCTGCACGTGTCGCATGCGTCAGAGTACGAGCCCGACACAACGCCCGAAAACGTCAGCCTGCCGCCGTGGCCGCCGACACCTGAGCCCGACCCGGGCAACGACCACACCGGCGAGACCTGGCTTGAACCGGGCGCGACCTATCGCTTCCGGTTTGATGTCAGCCCGTTGCTGGTGGTCACGCCCCGCGTCGAGCACTGGCTGCGGCTTGAGTATCGTGGCGACCTTTACGGCGCGCAGGGCGAAGCTCGAGTGCGCATCCAGAGCGAGAACCTGAAACTAGACCTGAGGTCCCGATGAGTCTTTCCCTGATCGAAAAGAAACTGGCGCAGTTGCGCGGGCACATCCGCCTGATGTTCCTGTCGTGGGGCCTGGCCAAGCTGCTGATCTGGGCCGCCGGGCTGACGTTGTGGCTTTACTACACCGACCTGGTGCTGAAGTTGCCGGGAGGCATGCGCGTCGGGTTTCTGGTCTTGTCTCTGCTGATCCTGGCGGTAGTCGCGATCCGCAACCTGGTGTACCCGTTGTCCCGTACACTCAGTGATGAAGACCTTGCGCTGCTGGTCGAGCGCGAGTACCCGCTGCTGAACGACCGCCTGATCACTTCGCTGCAACTGCTGAAAAGCCAGGAGAAGTACAAAGATGCCGCCAGCGGCGACATGATGCGCGCGGTCGTCATCGAGTCCTTCGATATTGCCGGCAAGCTGCAGTTCAACGAGGCGGTGCGCTCGCGCCGACTGCTGTACATGGTCACGGGCAGCATCCTGGCCATGGCGATCGTGTTCGGCCATGCGGTGTTTGCGCGCGGCGACATGAGCACATGGGTGCGTCGCGCCCTGGGTGGCGGGCCGGAGTGGCCGACCAACACCCAACTCGAAGTCATGATCCTGGCGCGTGACCAGTTGCCACAGTATCCGACGACCGAAGAGCTGAACGTCAACTTCACGTTCAATCCCGAGGCTTCCATACCCGAGTTGCGGGCCACCGGCGTGTATGAAGTTGCCGCCGGCAGCGACCTGCGCATCATCGCGCGCCCCAGCGGCGAAGACCCGGTCGAAGCCGAAATCCGTATCGTCTCGTTCCAGCGCGACCCCGAGACGGGTCGGTATATGCAGGTTGGCGGCCCCGTCAGCAGGCCGATGGAACGCGCCGCGATGGTCGGTGGCGAGGGCGAACAGATATTCTTTTCCTACAACAAGCTCAGCATCATCAATCCCGTTGAGCAGATCACGATCCGCGCCGGCGACGCCACGGCAGGTCCCTTCACGGTGCGTGTGATCCCGCCGCCCGAGATCACCAGCAGCATTGAGATCAGCTACGTCTATCCCGAGTACCTGGTGCTGGCCGAGCGCACGACCAACGAGCCTGCCATCGACGCCGTTGCGGGCACACATGTGCGTGTAAGGTTTACCACCAGCAAACCCTTGCAGTTGGAAGGGCCTGAGGCAAGCGCGTTGCTTGTCGATTTCAATGTCGGCAGCAGCCAGCGCTACCTGCTCGATACCGACCAGGCTGCGGGCGAGAACGCCTACAGCGTGCGCATCCCCGGGTTGCAGCTTGGCATGAGCCGTTGGCGCCTGAAGCTGGTGGACCGCCAGGGCATCGAAAACGGGCAGCGCATCGGTGACCTGATGCAGGTGAAGGAAGACACGGCACCGACCGTGCGGGTGCTGTTCAGCGGCGACCCGCTTGTCAGCAACCAGTTTGTGTACGTGACTGAGGACGCCGTCATTCCGCTTGAGTTCGATCTGCGCGACGACTATGGCGTGGGCAGCGCCCGCATGTTCTGGCGCTACTCGATCGACAACGAGTTCACCGAGTACAAGCCTTTCGCCGAGGGCTTCAAACACTTGGGGTCCAAACCCGAGCGCGAGGTGAAGGGTGGTTTCGAACTCGAGTTCTCCAAGTTGCTGGCCGGCACATCGCCGCCGGCCGGGACCCGCGTGAGCGTGGAACTGTACATCCAGGCCTTTGACCTCAACCAGGTAAAGCCGGAAGACGGCTCGCCGCCGGTGTTCCAGGGCAGCAAGCACAACACCACAATGACGTACGAACTGACCGACGTTGACGAGTTGCGCGCCAAAGTCAGCAGCCAGATCCGCCAGATCAAGACCACCATCAACGCCATGCTGACCAACCAGGCCGAGTTGCTGCAGATCAGCCTGGACGCGCTGGAGCAGCCGGGCCTGCTGGATTTCCGCAACGAAAAAGGCGAGGCCCTGCGCAAGGACCTGAACGACGCCTACCGGCGCCAGAACCAGCTGCTGCGCGACGCTGAGGTTGTACTGTCGCGCTTTGGCGTGTTCGCGCAGGTGTACCAGTTCAACCGGCTTGAACGCGAAGACCTCGCGCGCCCGCAAGAGTCGCGCATCCAGACGGTGCGCCTGCTGCTGGCAGTCGCGTCGGCCGACCGCGACTTGCAGCAGGCGATCAACAACCCGCTGGTGCGCCTGGAAGAAGCCGAGGACGACACCATCCGCACGCTGGCGCGTGATGTGATCAGCAACCTGCGCCGCAGCCTGCTGCGTGCGTTGCCCGAGCCGGGCTTCAGCGCCGACAGCTTCGGCAAACTGATCCAGGAAAATCGTGTCTACACACCCGGATGTCTCGAGCGCGGACGCGGCATTTATGAAAACGTGCTTGAGGTCGGCATCAAGCCCAACGAACGCCGCGAACTGTTGAGTGAACTGACCAAGCAGCAGGAGCTGACTGTCTCGGTGCTGCGCGCCGTGCAGGAACAGGTGAAAAAGTGGGAAGGCTACGACGACATTCTGCAAGGCTTCCGGAACTTGCTGAAGAACCAGAAAGACACCAACGAGGGCGTAACCGACGAAGCCCGCGACGGTGACTAACCGAGTCACGCTTCGCAATCACGTGCACTCTGCCTGGACCGGACACTTGTGTCCGGTCTGTGGTTCTCTAAACCATTGGTAGCAAACCACTTACGTTGAAGATCAAAATCCTTCTGAATTCTACTTCTTCCTTATGAACCGAAGTGCCCTGCTTGGCGTAATACCTTTAGTGACTGACTGTTCTGCGGGGACCATTCATGCATAAACACACTTTGATCTTCCTCGGCCGCGCCCTGTTGCTGTCCTGTGCAATGGGTGTTGTCGGCTTGTTTGTCCGTGCACCGCTTTCGGCGCAGGACGCCGGTAAGACCGGCGACCCAGCCGCCGCGCCCAAGGAAGACCGGCTGGACAAGTTGGCCGAAAAGCAAAAGGCGGCGCGCAAGGAACTGGAGAGCCTGAAGACACGGCTTGAAGACTTGCAGCTTGAACTTGAACAAAGCGAAGACCCGGCCGAGCGTCGCCGAATCCCGCAGATCACGGCGGCTTTGAAGCGTTTGAATGAGCTGCGCATCGAAGAGTCGATGGGCAGCACCGAGGAAGACATCCGCGGCGGCCAGGTGCGCACGGCTGCCTCGAAGGGGCGCGACATCGAAAAGGCGCTGGCCGAAATCATCGACCTGCTCGAGAACGGCCCCAAGATCGGCGAAGACGAAAAGGTCAAGCGCACTGAAGAACAGCTCAAAGCCATTGAGCAGATGCGCCAGGACCAGGAAAACATCCGCACCGACACCAGCGAGCTGCGCGACAACGACCAGGCCCGTTCATTGAACGAGATGGAGAACCGGGTCCGCGAGCTCAAGCAGCAGCAGGATCAGTTGAAGTCTGAGACCGAGAACCTGGAGGCTCGCCGCGAAGAAATCGAGCGCAACCTGGCCGAGCTTGAGCGCCTGAAAGAAGACCAGAAGCGCGCCGCCGAAGACCTTGAGCGCCGCCGCGCCGACGAGAAGGAGCGC
This sequence comes from Planctomycetota bacterium, assembly GCA_020849795.1. Classification (GTDB taxonomy): domain Bacteria; phylum Planctomycetota; class UBA8742; order UBA2392; family UBA2392; genus JADJRK01. The sequence goes on from JADZFR010000025.1 coordinate 24,701, forward strand.
GATTCAGAGCAGGTCAAGAAAATGGAAGAGGCCCTGCGCGAGCTTGAGAAGCTTGAGAAAGAGGCGCAGCAGGCTAAGCAAGCCGATGAAAACCTGAAGGCGCTTGACCGCATCAGCAAAGACCTTGAGCGCCTGGCCAAGGACCAGACCGACGTAAAGAAGAACACCGAAAAGGCCGGCGAAGCCCCGGTGCAGAAGGCGCTGGACGCGGTCAACAAAGCGGCGGAAGAGCAACTGGACGCATACCGCAAGACACGCACCGAAAACGCGCAGCGCCAGGGTGCCAACACCCAGCTGCCCAAAGAGGTGATGGACCAGCTGAAAGAGCAGCAGAAAGAAGCTGACGCCGCGATCCAGGAAGCCAAGAAGCAGGCCGATGCCCTGCCCCAGTCGATTGAGGCGCGCAAGGCCCAGCAGGCGCTCGAGAACGCAAGCAAGAAGAGCCAGGAAGCCAAGGACGCGCTGGACAGCGGCGACCCGGATACAGCCCAGAAGGCCCAGGACGAAGCCAACAAGGCGCTGGGGCAGGCGCAGGAAGCGCTCAAGCCCAGCGCGTCGGAAAACTCTGATCTCAAGCGCGCCAAGTCCGGGCAGGAAAACGCCAAGCAAAGCGCCGAGAGCATCAACCGCGAACTCAAGGCGCTGGCCAACCAGATTGCCAAGCAGAAAGAACAAAAGGGCGACCCCGACGCCAACAAGGCCAGCGAGGCCGACCTGGCCGAGAAAGAAGTCCAGAACGCCCAGCGCGCCATGGATGAAGCTGCCAGCAAGCTCGAAAACGCCGAGGCCGACAACGCCGAGGCCGAGATGCAGAAGGCGCTGGAAGCATTGGGCAAGGCCGGCGAACACTTGAAGAAAAGTGAGGGTGCTGACGCGCAGGGCAAACCCGATTTCAAGTCGGCTGCGGAAAAACAGGCCGAGCTTGGCAAGAAGCTCGACGAACTCGCCGAACAGGTAGAGAAGCTGCCCGAGCCCGAACTGGACAAAGAAGGCATCGAGGGCGCATTGCAGCGGGCCCGCGAGTCGGCGGAGCCGCTGAAGAAGTCCGACGACCGCATGTTGCGCGGCACCGCCCAGAAAATGGACGAGGCCCTTGAGCACTTGCAGAACGAGATGAAGGCCAACAACGGCGAGGCTTCGGCCGAAAGCATGAGAAACGCCGCCCAGGCCGCCCGCGCCATGCAGCGCGAAGCCGAGCGCGCCCCCGGCGACCAGGCGCGCCAGGCCGCCCGCGACTCCGAAGACCTGGCCCGCATGCTTGAGGAAGCCGCCGACGCCAAAGAAGGATCCAGCCAGGCCAAGCAGGGCCTGCGCAACGCCGCCGAAAAGGCGCGCGGCGCGCAGAAGGCCATGGAAAGTGGCGACGCCGAAAAGGGCGTACAGGCTGAAACCGACGCGATAGACCAGATCCGGAATGCCCGCGAAGGCATGCAGAAGAGCATGGACGCCCAGCGCGGCGCCCGCGCCCTGGAAGGCAGCAGCGAGCAGCAACAGGACATGGCGCGCCGCGCCGAAGAAGCAGCAAAGGCACTCGAAAACTCTGCCAAGAACGGCCAGGGCAGCGAAAACAGCCGCGAAGCATCTGACGCGTCACAGAAGGCCGCAGACGCAATGCGCGAAGCCGCCGACGCACTGAAAAAGGCAGCCGAAGCAAGCCAGAGCGGCCAGCAGGGTGAGCAGGGCAAGCAAGGTGAACAGGGCAAGCAGGGTGAACAGGGCAAACAGGGTGAGCAAGGCAAGCAGGGCGAACAGGGCCAGCAGCAACGCAGTGAACAGATGCAGAAGGCCCAGGAGGCCCAGGCCAAGGCCCAGGAAGCCTTGAACAAAGCCATTGAGAAGCTGCAGGAAGAACAGTCCCAGGTTGAGCAAAAGCAATCTGAAGCCGCAGGCAAGCTGTCCGAAAGCCAGCAGAAACTGGCCGAGCAAGCCAAGCAGGCCGGCAGCGACCTTGAAAAGCGCCCCGACGGCAAAGAGCCCACCGCCAGTGAAAAGGAAGCACGCGACAACCTGAAGCAGGCTGAAGAGGAGATGAAGAAGGCCTCAGAGGACCTCAAGCAGGGCAAACTTGAGTCCGGCAAAGAAGAGCAGCAGAAAGCATCCGAGAACCTGGGCAAAGCCATTGAGAAGCTTCAGGAAGCCCAGAACGAAGCCGTCGAAGAAAAGGACCGCATCAAGTTCGAGGAGCTTGAAGAGCGCCAGAAGAAACTTGAACAGCAGCTCGACGAGTTCAACCGCGACCCCAAAAACCAGGAAAACCAGCGCGCGCAAAAGGCCACGCAGGAAGCCCAGAAGGCCATGAAGAAGGCGCGCGAGAACCTCGACCGCCAGAAGAGCAGCGAAGCCGAGCAAGACCAGAAACAGGCCGAAGAACAGCTGCAGGAAGCCGAAGAAGCGCTCAAAGAAGAGCTGAACCAGTACGTGCAGTCGCAGCAGGAACAGATGCTGGTGCAGGTCGAGGAATCGCTCAAGCTGATGAAGAAGCAGCAGCTTGAGGCCAACGACGTCACCGTCAAGCTTGACCTGGAAGTGCGCCAGCGCGGTGGCTGGAACCGTGCGCTGAAGACCCAGCGTGCGGGCCTGTACAGCAAGCAGGAAGAGGTCAAGAAGATCTGCGATGAAACTGTCGATGCCCTGAAGTCAGGCAACTACGGCGGATTCACCAAGAACATGGAGCTGATCCAGAAACTGCTGCACGAAATCATGAGCCAGATCGAGGGCCAGGACGTCGGTGAAGGCACGCAGTTGAATCAGCAGGAAGTGATCGAGAAGCTTGATCGCATGCTCAAGGCCGTAGAGGGCGAACGCAAACGCCTTTCCGAGCAGCGCCAGCAGCAACAGCAACAGCAACAGCAGCAGCAGGGCCAGCCGCAGCCCGACCCGCTGGTCAGCAAACTGGCAGAAATGGAGCTGGTGTACGAAGAACAGAAGGCGCTGGGCGAAAAGATCCGCAAGCTCGCCGACATGGCCAACGACTACGACCGTGACGAGCTGCCGGACTACTACCGCCGCCTGTACGAACGCTATGCCGCCGAGCAGGCGGAACTGAAAAAGATCTGGGACGACCTGCGCAAGCAGATTCCCGGGGCGCCACAAGAATAAGGAACTGGCAGCCGCGGATCGGCGTATCATACAATAGAACAAGCGGCCAAGCCGCCCAACGAAGGAAGCAGCCATGAAAAAACTCATTCTTGCAGTCGCCCTCAGCGGCTTGATTGGTGCCCCTGTGTTCGCCCAGGAAGGCGGCGAGCCGGCGCCCCAGAAGACGCCGCAGGAAATGATGGCCGAGCTGCACAAGCTGATGAAGAAGGCCAGCGACGAGATGGAGGGCCTTGAGAAGGAACTGGCCCGTGCCTCGCTTGATGCCCCCAAAGCCGACGTCGTGGCCGAACGCATTGAAAAGATCAAGAAGGCCATGCGCGAAGGCAAGCTCGATGAGCTGCCCGAGGGCCTGCGCAAGCAGATTGCCGAGAATCCTGCCGAGTTGGCCAAGGCCAGCGGCAAGAGTGAGGAAGAGATCCGCAAGCTGTCAGAAGACAGCAAGGGCCTCGAAGAGCTGCTGCGCCAGAACCCGGAGCTGCTCAAGAAACTCGCCGAGAGCGAAAGCACCATGGAGAGTGTGACTCGCCATCAGCACGAAGCCGAAAAGAAGCTGGAAGAGACCCTGAAAAAGCAGCGCGAATCTGCCGAGTCGGCCCGCCAGAGTGTGGACGAGAGCATCAAGATCGCCCACCAGTTGAAGCAGTCCGGCCAGGGACAGGGCCAGGGCAAGCCAGACAACAAGGGCCAGAAGACCGAAGACCCGCGCCAGGGCAAAGAGCAGGAACAGGGCGGCAAGCAGCCCAACAGCAACGCCGAAGGCCAGTACCAGCCCGGTGACGGCAAGCTCAAGCCCGACGAGCAAACCGACGAGTTCGCCCGCGGCAAAGGCGACGGCTTCCAGACCAACCTGAAAGAAAAGGACATGAAGGGCGGCGCAAGCAGCGAAGACAGCCGCGAGCCCAGCAAGTACAAAGGCTTCTGGGAGAAGTTCAACCGCGAAACCCAGAAGCGCACCGAAGACCGCAAAGACGCCGGTAAAGACAAGTAGCCGCACACCACAACACCAGCCCCGCCCGCAAGGGCGGGGTTTTGCGTTGCCTAACGAAGGCCCAGCAGCGTCAGCACGATTGCTTTCACGTCGGTCATGGCCGGCGCCTCGGGCAGCGCGGCTGCCTCACTGCACGCGATGATCGGCCCGTCGGCAGGGTCGCGGGCCGGCAGGCCGTGACTGCCCTTGACGATCGACGGGTCGAGCGGGCAGGTGCGAAAGCGGTAGCGCAGCCCCAGCTTCTTGCGCAGCAGTGTCGCGCCGGCGCCCGCTTTGCTGCCTGCCATGAACAACTCGCACGGGTCGTAGCCGGGCTTGCGGTGGATATCGACGCTGCGCGCATAGTCAGGCGCGCTGTTATCGTCAAGCCAGTACGGGTACGCGAACCACGAGTCGGGCGCACTCAGCAGGACCAGGTCGCCGGCGTTGCGATGCTCAATGTGCAGCCGCTGCTGGTCCGTGCGGTCCAGCACCTGCGCCACGCCGGGCAGACCTTCCAGCACGCGGCGGACGTCTGGTTCGTCGGCTGCATTGTGCAGGTACACGTGGGCGGTCTGGTGGTCGCACACGGCGAACGCGCGGCTGTCGTGCACATCCAGCATCTCGCCATAGGGCCCGGGGCGCACGCGAAGCAATCCCGCGCGGCGCAATGCCCGGTTGGGCGTCACGGCGCGGGTCACGGGTGTGATGCCGTACTCGCTGACGACCAGTACGCCGGCGCCAATAGCTGCCGCAGCGTCAATCACCAGCTTCGCGCATGCGTCCACCTCGGCCACCAGTCGCGCAGTGTCGGCTCTCTCGCCCAGGCGCTGCAAGTCGTAATCGAGGTGGGGGAGATAGCACAGTGTCAGCGTCGGCTGCTTCTCGCGTATCACCTTGGCCGTGGCGCGCGCGATCCAGTCGCTGCTCGGCAGTCCGGCCCGCGGGCCCCAGAAGGCCTGAAACGGGAAGTTGCCGAGCGCGCCCTTGAGCTCGGCTGCCATCTCCGGCGGCTCGGTCTGGATGTCGAACTCTTTGCTGCCGTCGCTGCCGTAGTGCGGCTTGGGCGTGACCGACCAGTCGCACCCGCTGCCCTGGTTGAACCACCAGAACATCTTCGCGCTCGTGAACTTGTCACCGGCCAGCTTGCGCGCCGTGCGATACACGGGCTCGGGCAGCAGCCGGTTGCTCTGCACCCAGTTGCGCACTTCGCCCAGCTCGCGCCAGAACCACGTGTTGCCGACCACGCCATGCTGCGCGGGCTGCAGCCCGGTCAGCATGCTGGCCTGGGCGGTCATCGTGACTGCGGGGAACACCCCCGCAAGCGGCTTGCGCGCCAGCGTCGAGATAACCTGCGCCTTTGCGGCAAGCGCGGGCGTGAGCCCGACAACATTGATGACGACCAGCGGTTTCATGGCAACGTTTTAGCCTGTGTGCGGCGCTTCGCGCCACCGGCTTTAACTTCTTCCAATGCGGCTTTGGCTATTCCTTGAAACTTGCCTGCTAGAAACCACGCCGTTGACGAAACCCAGGAGTGGATGCATGCGCAAATCAGTGTTTCTGCTCGCAGTGCTGCTCGTTGGCGTAACGGCTGCCTGCAAGACGAAGGACAAAAGCGGCGGCGGGACGGGCGGCTGCAGCGCCGCCGAAAAGGCGTGCGGCGCCGACACAGACGTCGCTCAGGAGATGATCGACCGGTACCTCAACGGCACGCAGAAGGCGTCGGCGTGGGTCGCGCTGCATGAAACCGTCAGCGTCGGCCAGATGTGGCACGTCGAGAGCGACTTCGGCGCCGGCAAGAGCACCGACAAATGGCAGGTGGTCGCCAAGCCCGCAAAGAGTGAGTTCATCATCGAGAACCTGTCCGCACAGGGCGTGGTGTTGGCCTATGAGGTCGATGCCTGGGCCGACGCGGGCACGCCCAACGTCAAGAAAGCCTGGATCGGCAAGGAAGGCGCCGAGCCCAAAGAAATCAAGGTCGCCGAGTGGAAGGCCGGCATGGGCGAAGCGGCTGACGCCCCGGGCATCGTGGTGCGCGAAGACTTCGCAAACGTCGAGATGGGCGGCAAGAAGTTCGACGGCGAAGTCATCATCGTGAAAGACAGCGGCAACACGACCAGGACCTGGATCGCCAAAAACGGCTGGTTCAGCAAAGTGATCCGCATGGACATGAACGACAAGACGATGATCAAGCTGACCAAGGCCCACTTCGACGAAAAAGTCGAGACCTTCCTGAAGTGGCCCGAAGCAAAGTAGCCGTGCCGCCAGCATGCGCCCCGGCAGCAGCCGGGGCGTTCTGCGTTAAGGCAGCGCTTCTGGCCTGTTGGCCGGGCACAATTCCGTAGTAATGCGACATATTGGCCGATAGACTGAGTCACTCCAATTTGGGGTAGTATGCGTTTCTGGCAGTTACTTGCAGTCAGTGTATTGCTGGCGTGTTCGACGTACGCACTGCATGCACAGGCGGTTGGCGATGAAGTCGCCAACAAGGTGTTTTTGAATTCATGGAACACTCCCGGCGGGTTCAACGAAGTCACGGATTACCGTGGCAGCGTGTTGCTTCTGGACTGGTTTGGCACCACGTGAGGGCACTGCCAAAGCGCCGTGCCGCGCTTCAATGAGCTCAAGACGCTGTACGAGACGCAGGGGCTGGAGATTGTTGCTGCAAACTATGCGCAGAACGACACCGAGATCCAGGACTTCATCACCACTTACGGCGCAACCTACGGGATGGCGCGCGTGGCTGACGACTCCGGATACACTGTGCCGTCGTACTCGACTGTGTTTGCCATCGACAGGCAGGGGCGCTTGCTGTGGTCAGGGTCATCCAGCCTGGTGACCAACGCGATGGTGGAAGATTGGCTTTCGCCCCCCGCCGGCAAAGACGGGGGCAAGAAAGAAGAAGGTTGCAGTACAAGCCCGGCGCCAGGCGGCAGTGCAGCCGCCGCAGTGCTGGCAGCGCTGGCGGTGCTGGGCTTGCGCAGTAAACGAATCAAGGCGCGACGTGTGGGTGCATTGCGCGCCGGCAGCACGGTGGTTGGCAAGGACAGTGGCACGCCAGGGGCGCGCACTGACAGTTCCCAAGGGAGACAAGAATGAGCATCAAGGGTAAGTATGCAGGGCTGCTGGCCATGGCTGCGGCTGTGCTGGCAACAAGCGTTGCGGCCCAGACACACCTCAGCAACAGCACGGACTCGACGACGATCGCGGTCGGCAACGGGGTATCGTGCAATGCAGGTGGCCTGATTTCGGCCAATGAGTACTGGCGCGTGTATCAGCCCACGGGTGCATTCCGGGTTGAGGCGATTCGCGTCGGAATTGAAGCCACGAGCGGCGCTCCGAACAACTTTGTGCTGCGTCTGTTTTCGCACTCCGGGGGTACATTCCCGGCCGGCGCGATGACCCAGGTGGGCACGGACCAGGCTGTCGTTGAGCCCTCTGCGGGCGCCTACAACAACAGCGTCCAGGTGTTCCCGCTGACGACGCCGCAGAGTTTTGCCACAGGGTCCACGATCATTGTTCAGTTTGCGGTGCTGGACGGCCAAGCCGCAGGTGCGGGTTTCTTCCCGGGCAGCAACACGGCCGGGCAGACCAGTGCCTCGTACATCAGCGCCGCGGCGTGCGGCGTCACGACTCCCACGGACCTTGCCACTCTCGGCTTTCCAACCTGCCACATCATCCTCGACATCGTGGGCAATGGCCCCGAGATGGACGTGCAGCGTCCTTCAGCCACAAGCATCGCCAGCGGCGGCAACGACGCAGTGGGCAACGTCGCTACCGGCGGCCAGACCTTCACCTACACCATCCGCAACACGGGCCTCGACATCCTTGACCTGCCCGGTGCCACGCCGGTCGTGACCTCGGGTACGTCGAACTGCACCGCAACCGTCAGCGTCCAGCCGTCTGCGACAGTCGCGGCGACCACGGGCTCGACCACGTTTGACATTCTGGTCACACCGGGCACGGGCGCATTCGGTTTCACTGTCACCATTGACTCTGGCAGCGCGCCCCTCGACGGGCTGGACTTCAACGAGGACCCGTACACGTTTACGGTAAGCGGTACCGGCGTCACGAACACCGCGCCGAACATTACTGCAGGCGGTACCTTCCCCGTCACCATGTCGGCAGCCCCAGTGAACACCGCAATCGCGACCGTAAGCGACGCGGAAGACGCAGCGACGGCCCTGGTCGTTACCGCGGTAACACCCCTGCCGGTCGGCATCACCGTGACCGGCTTTTCCGTCAGCGGTGCGGGCAGCGTCACGGCCAACCTGTCAGCTGGCGCCGCGGCGACCCTTGGCAACAACATAGTCACCCTTCGCGTCACCGACACGCTTGGCGGTTTCACTGATGCAACCATCACGATCAACGTCCTCGCGGGCGGTGGCGGCGGTGGCGGCGGCGGCGGCGGCGGCGGCGGTGGCGGCGGCGGCGGTTGCACAGTCGCGGCTGCGCCGATGGCACCGGTCGTCATGGGCCTGTTCGGCCTTTTGGCCTGGCGCCGGCGCCGCAAGGCGTAAGTGTCAGTCCGACATCCACAACAAAGCCGCCGCGACACTGCGGCGGCTTCTGTTTTAAGTACCGCGGCCGGGAGGGGTGACATCATCGGCGCAACAGGCATGATCTGTTACGATGCCTGTCCGAGGTGACCCATGCGCATACCGATTACACTCACTTTGCTGCTGACGATGGGCGGGCTTGTCGTTGCCCAGGACCAACCTGAAGACCGCCTGAGCAAGCTGGAAAAGCGGGTCAGCGAGCTGGAGAAAGAAAACGCTGACCTCAAGCGCCGCGTCGAGGCGCTTGAGAAGAAGCTCGGCGGCGCGCCCGCCGGCCCGGTCTTGTGGCAGTTTGAACTCAAGAGTGACCAGAAGGGCTCAGCCCATGTCGCCGACGTCGATGGCGACGGCAAACCCGAGATCCTATTCGGCACCTACTACGGCGACGAACACCTGTATTGCGTCGATGCAGCCACCGGCAAGCTGCGCTGGAAGCACAAGTCCGACGGCGGCCCGCTGGATGCAAGCGTTGCCGTGGCTGACCTCGATGGCGACGGCAAACCCGAGGTGCTGTCCGGCGATTCGGCCTACGGCAAGCTCTACTGTCTGGGCGCCGACGGAAAACCCAAAGGCGTGTTCCAGTTGCCCAGCGGCACCGACTCGCCGCCCGCCGTGGCTGACCTTGACGGCGACGGCGTAGTCGAGGTGCTCGCCGGCAGCATGTGGCAGCGCGACGGCGACGGGGCAGTCACCTGCTTCAACGGTAAGTCGCGCGTGAAAGTCTGGGAGCGCCGCTTCAAGGGCTGCGTGCAAAGCGAGCCGGTGCTGGCCGACCTCAACGCCGACGGCGTTCTCGACGCGATCATCACCACCTGGCGCGGCGATCGAAAAATCCACGCCCTCAACGGCAAAGACGGCGCGTCGCTGTGGGAGTTCGAAACCCGCGGCAACGACAAGTCGATGGGCATGTATCACGGCGTCGCGATCAGCGGCACCGGCGAGAGCGTGACCGTCTACGCCGCAACCTGCGAAGGCGACGTCTACGCGCTGGACGCCGCCGGCAAGCAGCGCTGGCACAAGCGGCCCGGTGGGTACTTGTTCGCGCCGATCACGATTGCCGACTTTGACGGCGATGGCCGCGATGAGCTTGCTCTGGGCAGCAGCAAACTTCACGTGCTGAATGCCGAAGACGGCAGCGAAGCGTGGTCTGCGACGCTGGCGACAAGCCTCGACCGCGGATGCGCGCCTGTCGACGCTGATGGCGATGGCGACCTGGATGTCCTGTACTTCGTGGGCTGCAGCGTGATTGCCCGCGACGGCAAAAGCGGCGAAGTCACGTTCACTTTCGACGCGCCCCGCAAGGGCACCACGTACGAAGAAATCAGCAGCGCGCCAGTGGTCGCGGACTTCGATGGCGACGGCACGCTGGACGTCTTCTTTGTGATCGGCGAAGGCACCAGCACCGACGACTTCAAGGGCAATCATGGTTTGGCGATGGCGATCAGGCTGAAAGGCAAGGGCAGCGGCTGGCCGACGTTTCGCGGCAACCTGCGCCGCACCGGGCGCTAAGTGCCGGGGCCGCACTTTGCTAGGATGTCTGCATGCTCGACTCAGCCCAAGCGCGAAGCCTGTTTCCCGTCACCAACGACTGGGCGTACCTCAACAACGCCTATCGCGGGCCGATCAGCCTGCCCGCCGCCGCTGCCGCCAAAGGCTACATTGACAGTCTGTGCACCCGGGGCGTCACCGCATGGGCCGACTGGGAGCGCATCTGGGAAGACACCCACAGCGAGTTCGCCGCGTTCATCGGCGCGGCCCGCGACGAAGTGCAGTTGCTCGCCAACGCCACCGACGCGCTGACGCGCGTCACCCTCGGCATCGACTGGCAGCCGGGTGACCACGCCATCGTCTACCTGCGCGACTACCCCGGCGTTGTGCGCCCCGTGCTTGACCTGGTGCGCCGCGGCGTACAGGTCACCACACTGCCCGAGCCCGAGAACGGGCAGCGCAGCGTGCGGTCGTTCGTGGACGCCTTTACGCCCCGCACCCGGCTGGTGGCAGCCAGCTGGGTGGACTTTCGCAGCGGCTTCAAACTTGACGTCGCAGCCCTGGCCGGCGCGTGCCGTGCGCGCGGCGTGTTGTGCGCCATAGATGCCGTGCAGGCCATCGGCGCCAATCCCGTAGACGCGCACGCCCTTGGCGCAGACGCCCTGACCTTTGCCAGCCGCAAGTACCTCAACGGCCTCGACGCCATCGGCGCGCTGTACATCCGGGCCGACGCAATTGACAAGGTCGCACCCCACAGCCGCGGCACCTACAGCGTGCCGCGCCCCTTTGACTTCAACTCCGTCGAGCAGCCACACGCCGACGGGGCCCGCCGTTACATGCTGGGCGCGCCGGCCATGCCGCAGGTGTATGCGCTGCAAGCCGCGCTGCGGCTGCAACGCGAAACGGGCACGGCCGCCATTCACGCGGCAACAGCGAAGCTGGCGCAGGAGACCCGTGAACGCGCGCGGGCGGCGGGGTTTGCGACCTTCGGCGACGATTGGCCGGCTGAAGCCCGCAGCCAGATCGTCAGCATCCGGCGAGACGGCAAACTCGCATCCGAAGACCTGTCTGACCGGTTGATGGCCGCGAAGGTCGCGGCGTCGGCAAGGCAGGGAATATTGCGAATCGCGCCGCACTGGTATAACACCAGCGCCGACCTACAGCGGTTGTTTGCGGCACTTGAGTGAAGCCGGCCCCGGCGCCCGGCCACATTCCGAAGGACCTGCCATGCCAACCATCCAGGAACTGATCGCCCGCGAGCGACAGCGTCAGACCCACAGCATCAACCTGATCGCCAGCGAGAACTTCGTCAGCGAAGCGATCCTGAATGCCATGGGCACGGTCTTCACCAACAAGTACGCCGAGGGCTATCCCGGCAAGCGCTGGTATGGCGGCTGCGAGTTCACCGACATGGTCGAGCAGCATGCAATTGACCTGGCGCGCCAACTGTTCAAGGCCGAGCACGCCAACGTGCAGCCGCACAGCGGCACGCAAAGCAATCTGGCGGCCTACATGGCGCTGATCAAACCCGGCGACAAGGTGCTGGCATTCAAGCTTGAACACGGCGGTCACCTCAGCCACGGCGCGGCCTTCAACGCCAGCGGCAAGTTCTACAAGTTCGTGCACTACGGCGTGAGCCGCGAGACCGGGCGGATCGACGAAGACGAATATACGCGCCTGCTGAAAGAAAACCCCGACGTCAAACTGGTCGTGACCGGGGCCAGCAGCTATCCCCGCGCCATTGATTTCAAGCGACTGGCGGCCATCGCGCGCGAGCACGGCGCGATGTTCATGGCCGACATCGCGCACATCTCGGGCCTCGTGGCGGCCGGCGAACACCAAAGCCCCGTCGACGTCGCCGACGTCGTCACCATGTCGACCCACAAGACAATCCGCGGGCCGCGCGGCGGCATGATCGTGTGCAGCAGCAAGTTTGCCTCCAAGATTGATCGCGCCGTGTTTCCCGGCGGCCAAGGCGGGCCTCTGGTGCACGTGATCGCTGCCAAGGCCGCCATGCTGGAAGAGGCGCTCAGGCCCGATTTCAAGCAGTACCAGCGGCAGGTGGTCGCCAACGCCAAGGCCATGGCCAAGGCCTTCACCGAGATCAACCCCAAGCGCTACCGCGTGCTTACTGGCGGCACTGACAACCACATGGTGATGGTGGACATCACCGGCACGGGCAAGAACGGCATCGAGATCGAGAACCTGCTGGGCGAACAGAAGATCTACGTGAACAAGAATTTTATCCCGTACGACCCGTTGCCCGTAACGCAGACCAGCGGCATACGCGTCGGCAGCCCGCTGCTGACCACGCTGGGCGCGACCGAGCAGCACTTCACGCAGGTCGTGCAACTGATTGATCGCGCGGTCTCAGGCGAGAACGTCGCGACGCAGGCGCAGTCGTTCATGGAATCACTGGCGTAAACCATTTCGAGGTGACTCATGCGAACCGTGCTGTCGCTGGCCGTGCTGACACTACTGTTCCTGCCCGCCCGGGCGCAGGAACGCCCGGCTGTGAAGTTCGAGAACGTCGAGGTCAGCGGCATCACGCTCGACGCCGACGGCAAGCCGCTGGCCGGCATCTCCGTGGCCGATATGTGGAACTACGACGGAAAGTGGAGCGCCAATGGCGGCGCAAAGTCTGACGCCGAGGGCAAGTTCACGCTCACCGTCCGCACTTTTCCCGATCAGCCGCAGCGCAGCTATCGCATCCAGGCCGGCGACGCCGACAGCAAGCTGGGCGCAGTCGCCATCGTGAAGGCCGACGCGCTCAAGAACCTGAAGTTCACGTTGCAGCCGTTGGTCACCGTCAAAGGCACGCTCATGGGCGAAGAGGGTTTTGAGCCTGAAGCCGGAGGCTACGTCAACGTCTACTGGAAAGCCCCGCCCGTGTGGCTTTGCAGCACGCGCCTGACCACACAGAGCGCCAAGCCCGACGAAAAGGCCGTGGGCCAGGTTGTGTTTGAATTGCTGCTGCCCGTGGGCGAGTACAGCACGCTGATCAGCGCCGGAGAGGCGTTTCAGTACGCGCGGCCGGCAATCAGCACGCTGGCGGGCACGGCTGTCACGCTGGACGTGCCGCTGAAGATTACGGCGCTGGCCAAGCACTACGGCAAGAAGGCGCCGGCGATCAACGTTGACTTCGTGCGCAACCTGCCGTCGGACATTGTGGGCAAGCGCGCCGCGCGCAAGGGCGATCCTGAACCGGTCACGCTCGACACGTTCAAGGGCCGCTGGGTGCTGCTTGAGTTCTGGGGTTTCTGGTGAGGCCCCTGCACGGGCCGCAGTTTGCCGGCACTGATGAAGTTCTGGGAAGAGCACAAAGAGCAGCAGGACAAGTTCGCGATCATCGCGATCCACAACCCCGACCAGCGGGCGGACACATTCGAGAAGCTCGACAAGCTGCTCGAGGAAAAGGGGATCATCAAGAAGTGGGGCCAGAATCTGCCGTTCACCGTGGTGCTCGACAACACCAAGACCAGCACCACCAACTACGGCGTGCAAGCCTACCCAACCACAGTCCTGATCGACCCCGAAGGCAACGTAGTGAAAGGCGGCAGCGAAGCGATGCTGAAGCAGAAGCTGGAAGCCGCCAAGTAGAGCGCCGGGCCCTGAACTGATCTCGATGCGAGCGGAGCACCGGCAACACCAACTGCAGACAAGTGTCCCGGCCGCGCCCCAACTTGGCCACAGATCCAAGTGACGGTCCAATCAGCTGCAATTGGTTGATTAGCTTGGTGTCGGCTGCGCAGCGCTGCTGCCGCCGACGATGGTCTCGTCGATCTGCACGCGGCCCGTGAGCGCGTCGCGTTCGCGGACATGCAGCATCTCGCGGAACTTGAGCGTCCACAGGCGCGCGGTCTTGTCGTTCACGCCAACCTGGCGCTGAAGCTGCTTGCTAGTGGCCCCGTCTTTCTCGGCGACCAGCAGGTTCGTTCGATGTGCGAACCCTGACAGCCTCAGGCCACGCAGCCGCTGATGCAGGCGCGATCTCCTTCTCCGTGAGGCATTTCACCTGGACCCTGCTGATCCACTTCGGTGCTGATCGGTTCGTCTGCCCGGCATTGAGCCGCCGCATTTCAAATCTGAAACGATTGCAGTTGCGCGCACCGCATTTGCGTGGCGAGTTTGACTTGGTGCGTGAGCGCCTGTGGTGCGCCGGCTTGAATGGGGCCAGCCCAAGGAGGAGCTATGCGCACTTTCCTGCTGCTTGCGATGATCTATGCCGCGCCGGTGTTCGCGCAGACTGCCACCACCCCCGGCAGCATCGTGGACGAGATTCCGACCTGTCACTGTCTTGGCTTTCGCTGGCTGATCTCGGGCGACTCCGATCTCGACTGCACGGTCGCCGTGGAGTACCGCCAGGCAGGCACGACGGTGTGGCTACCCGCGCAGCCAATGCTGCGCGTGGAGCCCGCCAGTGTCAGCGGCAATGCATTCGACCCGGGCAACCTGCTGGCGGGCAGCGTGCTGGACCTGCAGCCGGACACTGATTACGAAATCCGGCTGACGCTGAACGATCCCGACGGCGGCGCCTCTGTGCAGACGCGCAACCTGCGTACGCGCGCGATTCCGGCTGACCCCGCTGCGCCAGTGCTCAAGTATGTCGCGCCTGGCTCGGGTGGCGGCGCGGGCTCGCAGTCCAATCCATACCTCGGCCTCGCGGCTGCGCAGGCAGGCGCGACCGCCGGCGATGTGTTCCTGCTGCAAGCGGGCACGTACTCGATTCCCAGTACCTTTACCTTTAACAGGAGCGGCACCGCCGGAAGCCCGATCGTGTGGCGCGGCGTGGATGCTGCAACCGTGATTCTCGATGGTGCGGGCAGCGCGCAGCCGGTGCTTTCGTTCTCAGGCAGCCAGCACCTGCACCTCGAGAAAGTCACCGTGCGCAACCCGCTGCGCACGGCGATCAGGGGCACGTCCACGAGAAACCTGGTGATCCGCGAGTGCGTGATTGACTGCTCGGCGGTTTCGCCGACCAGTGAAGCCTCGGGCATCCTGCTGCAGGGCGCCGGGCACGAGGGCGCGTACATTTCGCAGAACCGTATTCGCGGTAACATCGACTGGACCGGTGGCCGCAACCAGGACGCATACGCCTGCGTGCTGCTGGGGCGCGGGCACATCATTCAATACAACGAGATCTACGACTGGTGGGACACGGCAGGCTTGGGCGGCAACGACACTACGGTCGACACCAGCGGCTGCGACATCCGCGGCAACGAGTTCCACAATGTCACCGACGACGGCATCGAAATGGACGGCGCGCGCTTCAACAATCGCATCTACGAAAACCGCTTCACCAACGTGCTGTGCGGCATCTCGTGCCAGCCGTGCCTTGCGGGGCCGACCTACATCGTGCGCAACGCGATCTACAACTACCAGCTCAAGCCGCTGAAGTTCCACATCCTCGGCAACACGCCCACAGGCATGCTGGTCTTTAACAACACGTTTGTGGGTGCTGACCCGCGCGGCATTGGCGGCGGCGACTGGCGCAACTCGCACTTCCGCAACAACCTGTTTCTTGCCAGTGACGACTCCGGCGCGATCGCGTTTGACACCAACGCTCAGCGCTTCACGTGGGATTACAACGGCTGGTATCAATCACCCGCGGCGTCCAACTTCGGCCGGCTTAACGGCGCCTACTACACAAGCCTGGCTGCGTTGCGTTCTGGGTTGGGACAGGAGACGCACGGCCTGCTGGTCGACTATTCTGTATTCACCAGTGCGGCCATGCCGACACGCGGCGGTCTTGTGTATCCCTTCACCAGCGGCTTCTCGGCGCCCTACACGCCGGGCGCCGCAGATTTGACACTCAAGTCTGGAAGCAACGTCGCCGTCGACACGGGCATTACTCTGGCCAACATCACCGCCGGCAACGCGCCGGACCTCGGCGCCTACGAGCGCGGCGCCGGCGTGCCCGCTTACGGCCCCGCAGGTCACGGTGGCGGATCGTCAACACCCACTGCACCTTCTGCCGCCACCAATTGCACGGCATCGACGCTTTCCGGTCTGCGCATTCTTGTGAGCTTCGCCGACAACAGCAGCAATGAAGACGGTTTCCGGATTGAGCGGTCAGACGCCGGAGCGCCTTTCACCACCCTGACTACACTCGCAGCGGGCGTGACCGGATACGAAGACGCCGGTCTGACCGATGGCCTTTCTTACGGCTATCGGGTGATTGCCTTCAACACAGTGGGCGACGCCGCGCCGTCCAACACCGCGACAGGCACGGCAGTGATCACACTGCCGGCTGGCACGGCCGGGCCGCCATCCGCTGCAGGCGGCGGCGGGTGCACGGGGGCGGGCGGCGCCGCGGGGATTCTGGCCTTGCTGCTGCTGATCGCGGCTTGTGTTTACGCGAGCTCAGCCCAGCGTTTGAAGCAGGCATAGCCGCCGTGGAAGTAGCTGGAGAAAAACTCCACGGCCCGGGCCCGTGCGCCCGCCATGGAATCATCGGCCAGCTCGATCACGTTGCGATGGTGTATCGCGGCGAAGTCCGGCGACAGCGTGATGTCCGTCGGCAACAACTCGACTTGGGCCAGCGTCAGCCGAAGCTGCGCGCGCGCGCGTTGCGTCAGGCGCGCTGCACGCAGCAGTTGCGTCTTCACGATTTCTTTCAGGATGCGGGTGCGTTGCTCGATCACCGCAATGCCATCCACGAGCTTCAGCTGGGCGGTGCAGACGTTTCGCGTGGGCTGCTTCAGGACGTGCAGCAGGGCCAGCGCGCTTACGGACACCGGGTTGTCGGGCATCGCATGGGTCAGCGCGTCTTTGCGGTCGTTCGACACACAGCGCTTCACTGCCAGCTCCAGCGTTTCCAGATCTTCCAGCCAAGCCGCAAAACGCAGGATCTGGAGCGACTTCGACGACGACATGGGCTTGTCCGCAAGGCACGTCGCTACGTCACCCAGCCCCGAGAACAGCTGCATCTTCGCGAAGTAGCCGCCGTAAAGGTCGTGGAGTACCGGCGCCGCTTCGGGCAGCGCCCGCATGACCTTGGACATGCCGCCCTGCAGGTCACCCAGGTCCATTTCCATCAGGCCGCCGGTAGCAAGCATCACGCACCAGTTGCGGCCACGCACGCCGTTGCTTAGCGCCAATGCCGCGTTGCAGATGCGCAAGGCCTCGCGCACGCGGCCCATCGCCAGCACGGCCATCACCAGGTATTGGGCGTGCAGTATGCGACGTTCGTCCATAGGCTCGCCCCAAGCCATCTGGCGGATGAACACCCTGCGGCGCCAGGCGGCACTGTTCTCGTAATCGCCGGAAAGATAGGCAAAGAAAGCGTGCTGCGCATTCAGGCGCAGCATCAACGCATCGTCGTCGCACAGGCGCGCAACCTGGTCGGCGGCTTTCAGCAACTCTGCGCCGCGTTCCAGGTCACGCTTGTCGAGCACGTTCTCCAGGTCCACGACCAGTTTTTCGAACACGGGCAGGCTGTTCTCATTCAGCTTGCGGCGCAGCTTTTCATGGTCGTCCAGTGCAGCGGATAACTCGCGCAACACGCGCAGGTGGTGCTTGCCGGTGAGCGATCCCAAACGCATGCGCGAAACCGCGCTCATGGCTTCCACCAACTCCAGCACGTTCGACGCCATCCGCTGGGTGCCCGCAGTGACGTCGGCCAGGTAGGGTGTGCCTTCCCCGGCCAGCAGCCACGCTGGGTTGACGCCCAGTTCGCGCACCAGCGACTCGCAAAATTCCGCGGGGACCTTGCCGCCCTTCATGAAGCGGTGCACATTGGCAGGCGGGAAGCCCGTTCGGCGGCCAAGCTCGGCCTGTGAGTGAGTCTGGGCAAGGTGGTTCAGTCGTTGGCGCAGTGTGGTGGCAGGCACGGCATCCTCCACTTTCTGTAATGGAATGCCGCAGGTAGGTCTACCATCTGCGGCGTTTCGATTCCGGCAGGGTACTACTCGTGTGATTGCTTTGCCCGCACTTTCAAATGCGGGTTCTGAAAGTGAGAGCCCGCCTGTCGATCATTCCAGATATGAAAGGCAGTTTTCCATCCGACACGGACCTTTGGGCTGCGACCGGATAGACTGCCGACCTGAACGGAGGCGCCCATGAGAATTCTCTGCCTGCTGCTGCTTGCCCTGGGTTGCTCGCAACTGAGTGCGGCGGACTTCGCCATCGGCGACAACGCCCCGGACTTTGAGCTCGGTACCAACACATGGAACACGCCGCAGGGTTTGGCGCGCCTGTCGAACTATCGCGGCAAGGTTGTGCTGGTCGAAGTCTGGGCAACTTACTGAGGCCCCTGTGTGGCGGGCGTGCCCCACCTGAAAGAACTCAGCGACAAGTATCGCGAGCGCGGCTTTGAGATCATCGCTTCTACGAACGAGGACCCCGCCAAAGTCGACGAGTGGCTGGGCAAGAACCCTCTGAACTACGGCGTCGTCTCCAAGGCCCCCGGCATCTCGGCCTACGTGAAGATGGGCCAGGGCGTGCCGCGCGGCTGGGTGATTTCCGCCGATGGCAAGATTGCCTTCACGGGCAAGCCCGCAGACATCACGGGCGCGATGGTCGAAGGGTGGCTCAAAGACTGCGCCGACAGCAAGATCGACAAGAAACTCAAGCGCGAACTCGGTGCGGCCGTGAAGCACTACAACGCGGGCAAGTATGGCAAGGCGCTGCTGGAAGCCGAGAAGCACGAGTCCAATGAAGACGCCAGCGTTGCCGCTGACGCCAAGTTCGTGGCCGACAAAGTCCGCAAAGCCATCGACTGGCGCAAAGAAGAAGCAAAGCGCTTGCGCGATGACCGTCGCCTGACAGCGCTGGTCGCGCTGTTTGAACACGACAGCAGAGCCTATGACGGATTGGACTACGCCAACGAGTGCGCTGCCGAGGCCAAGGTCGTGAGGGCCACGTCCGAGTACAAGACGTGCAAGGCAGCCGACGAAATGCTGGCGCGCATCACCGCCACGAAAGACCTCAAGGGCGAAGCACTGGTGCGCGAGTTGGACAAGGTGATCGAGAAGTACCCCGACACACCCGCGGGCCGCGACGCAGCGGCGCTGAAGTCCAAGGCCGCGAAAGGCAGCTAGATGAAGGGAAGGCTGACATTCACGGCCATCGCATTCGCCGTCGCGGCGCTGCTGCTGTTTGCGCCGATCTCGCATGACGCCCAGAAGCGCAAATCGCGCGGCAAGAACGAGCCGGTCGAGCTGCCGCAGCCGACTTGGGGCCAGTGCTTCTGGCTGACCATCCAGCGCACCAAGTTGAAAGACGCCGCGTTCGCCACCTGGGAAGACGAGTACGCTGACATCGTGAAGCGTGTGGGCAAAGGCGGCATGTACGTGCGCCTGAACTACGACGGCGTGCCGCTGAGCAGCGAGTTTCGCGCCGAACACGGCCTGTACGAGAGCTATGTCTGGAACAGCCCGCTCGACAGTCTGAACCCGGCATACAACACAAAAGACCGGCGCGCGCGCCAGTGGAACCAGCGCAACGAGATCGTCGACGAAAACACCGCGAACGAAAAGGGCAACCCGGCCGACGCCGACCTGACGCCCAGCTTCTATTGCCGCGAAACCTGGGACGGAATGTTCACCTACCTGCGCAACAGCGCCAAGGACTATGTGCGCCGCAGAGAGGCTGAGCGATTCACGATCTTCGCCGGACCCAACGAGTTCGAGTACGTCTTCTTCGGCGGCGACGCCTGGTATGCTGACTACTCGCCCTTTGCCGTCGCCGAGTTCCGAGACTGGCTGACGCATCGCGGGTTCTTCGCCAAGGGCCAGCCGCTCGAGGGCAAAGGCCGCCCGGGCGGTGAAGACTTCGGAGACGATCCATCACCGGTCCGCGCCAAGGGTTCAAACAAGAGTTTCAACGCCACCTACGGCACCGACTTCACCACCTGGGAGCTGAAGTATTGGGACATTGACAAGTTCCCCAACTCGCTGCCCAAGTCCGCCAAGGGTATGCCCGGCAAAGGCGAGGCCGGCTTTATCGAGGGAGGCTTTGATTCTCCGCGCGGGCCCGGCCTGCCCATGTGGGCGCACTACCAGAACAATGCAAAAGAGAACCCCGGCTATCGCCAGTGGCGCATCGCCGATGCCCTGCGGGAAATGCTGCGTGTGGCGGTGGAGGAGTGCGACGTTCCCAAGGCCGACATTTGGACGCGCCAGCACGGCTGCGCGTATCGCAGCTCAGGCGTCGAGTACGCGCACACGTCGCTGGCGCCGTGGATGAACGCCACATCTTTCAACAACATCGGCTTCAACCTGTACGGCATGCCGCGTGATGCCAAAGTATGGGCCGCGGTACAAAAACTGGCACAGGAGAATGGCAGCGACTGGGGCAGCTTCGAGTGTCACCCCAGCGCATTTGCGGTCCAGAAGCTGAGCACCGCTGAATACCTGCAAGCCTTGAACCTGTTCTTTGACTATGGCGCGCGCTACGTGCGATGTGTGACCTGGCTCGGCAACACCACCGGCAAAAGTGAACACGGCATGGCGCCCGGCACCATGCAAATCCGCGATACGCCGTTCGAGCCCGCGATCAAGGAATTTCTCGCGACCAAGCCGGACCGCCCGTGGAGCAGCGAGGAGGGGACTCGCTACTTCACGCCCGCACCCCGAGGCCTGAGCTTTGACGGCAGCACGCTCAAGTGGGAGCCGCGCATGTGGGAGGGCGAGAAATTCACATTCGACGACTGGGCCGCGTTCGAGCGCGTCGAGATTGCGACCTGCGACGGTGTGGAAGACGGCAAGCCCATCAACGCCAAGTCACTGGGCAAACTCGAGCGCGGTGAAGGCACAAGCTTCGTCGTCAAGGCCGCGAAGGACCTGAAGTCGTCCGTGATCGTCCGCGGTGTCTGCGACGGCAAGCTCCAGGGACCGTGGAGCAACCCCCTGGAAGTCGCGAAGTAGCCGTGAAACGGCAGCCTGTCTCGGGGCATCCTGTCCTTACATATGTGTGGTGCCTGCATGGATGGCCGACCGTGCCGCACGCCGTCGCCTTTTGTGCCCGCCGCTCTGCCCCCGCCATCCGCCAAGCCGCTCGGCGCTTGGCTTGCAGCCGTATCTGCACGGAGGTGTCTCTTCGTACAACCCTCCGCCAACGCAAGCCACCATCGCCCCCTGACAGCAATGGCCCGGATGGCGGGTGTGTGGGAAGAGTGTGGTCACGTGTATATAGACGGACTAGCATGCAGCCGGACTTGATGGCGATCGACTGATTTGATCAGGTGTATTGCGTCCAACCGCGCTTCGCGCTGCACGCTTGTTTCTCGTCTCTGTGTAATGCCACATGAGGTTCGCATGTCGCAGGCTGAGGCAAAGTGGCCGGCCACGGAACTTGGCGCCGAGCGGTTTGTGCGCCGCGCGCTGGCCTTGCTCGAGGCGGATTTCCGGGGGCTGGCGCTGCACGCGCTTGCGTTGTGGGAGACTTCCGGCACGGTTTCCCCCGCCCTGTTTGAGGCACTGGGTAACCTGCAACGGCCCTCATTCGGCTCGTTCAAGGGACTCATTGATTCTCTGCGCAAGGCGCGTTCGACAGCCTCGCATGGACAAGAGCAAGCTGTCGCGCCGGAATTGGGGCGGCTGCTTGAACTGCTGGACCAGCGGCCTTCGCGAGAAACGCTCGAAGCACTTCGTCCTCTGGCCGACCTGTGCCGCACCAAGGTGTCGGGGCTGACGCTGCTGGGCCTGTTGGCCATGCCGATTGCCTTGCGCAACGACGTAGCGCATCAAACGCCTGCACCAGATGCGCCATTCTGGAACCGCGCCGCTGACGCACTCATCCCGCTCGTCGAGCTTCACAAGGCTGGCCTGCTGGGCCTGCGCCAGCATCTGCAGTCGCGGGCGCCCGCTGTCCCCTGGTTCGTTGTGCGCGACGGGCGCGTGCTGACATTCAACGGCCTGACACACGACTACGCGGCCCGCTACTCGGGTGACGATGGCGACCCTTTGGTGGATGAGACGTTGGCGGGGCCGGTGTTGCGCTCTATCGCGCGCATGCTCGGTGAGGCCGAAACCAGCGAGCGCGAGCTGAAAAAGCTGCTCAAGCGCCTCGCGCCTGAGGAACTGCGCGGCGTGGTGCTGGACGACTATCTTGTGGGCCGACCCGTCGGCGAGGGTGGTTTTGCGACGGTGCACCTGGCACGCCAGCTTTCGACAGGCCGGCGCGTAGCACTGAAGATTCTGCGCGACAGCGCGACGGCGGAAGACGCTGCGCGCTTTCAAAAGGAGGCAGAGTTTCTTTCCCTGCTCAACCACCCGAACATTGTGCAGGTCCTCGGCTATGGGGAAGGCACGTGGCTGGTGCCGCGCAACGTCGACCTGTCGGGCGAGGCCTGGTTCGAGCCTCTGTTTGTGCGCGGTAAGCCGGCAAAGACCTTCATCGCATTGGAGTGGGTTGAGGGTCGCACGCTGGAAGAAGTATGGAAGCAGATCGCTGCCCGCGACCCGAAGTCGCCGAGCCATCGAGATCTTACGCACTGGCTGGAGCAGGCGGCACGCGCGCTTGAGGTGGTGCACGGCGTGGGGCTGATTCACCGCGACATCAAGCCCTCCAACCTGATGGTGGCGGCCGATGGCAACCTCAAGCTGATGGACTTCGGCATTGCGCGCTCGCAAAGCGCCGCGCGCACCATTCAAACTCGCTCGGGTGAAGCGCCGGGAACGCTGGCGTATATGTCGCCGGAGCAGTTGCGCATGAGGCACTCGGAGGTCGGGGTCGGATCGCCCACGGACGTTTACTCGTTGTGCGCGACTTTTTACGAACTCTACACCGGCACGCGGATCTTCGAGTGGGATCTTGACGACACACGGATTTCCCAGGGCAAACTTGACGAAACCTCGCACTTCAAGCGGGAACACGCGCAGCGCCCGGCAGCCCCGCGCATCGCGTTGCCCCGAGCCGGGTCAGAAGTGCGCGCGCTGCTGCAGGGCGGGCTGGAGCCTGAGCCGAAGGACCGTCCTAGCGCAGGCGTGCTGGCTTCAGATGTTGCGCTGGCGCTGGCCAGCCGCCCGATCATGTACCGGCCACCCGGGGCTGCCCGGCGAATGCAGCTGGCATACCGGCGCAACCCGCTGCTGTGGAATGCGGTGGCGGTGTTTGTGGTCTGCGCGGTCCTGGGCGTCGCCGCTTACATTTGGACCATCACGCAAGAGCAGGCGCGAACCGAAGAGCAGCGCGACATCGCGCTGGAAAACGAGCGCAAAGAAGCGGCGGCCAGGAAGCTCGCACAGGAGAACGAGGCCGAAGCCAAGCGCCAGGAGCGAATCGCTGGCGAACGCGCTGAGGGCGAAAGGAAGGCAAAGGAGGAGGCCCAGCTGCGGCTGCGAGAATCGCGGCGAAATTCCGCGCGCATTCAGGTGAATCTGGCCCAGACGGCGCGCAAAGAACTTCGCCGGCAGGCGGCCTTGCTGCATATCCAGGCCGCGCGCGACCTGAGTGATGACTTGGAAGGTGAACCCCCGGACAACGTGCTGCGTGAAAGCACTGGTCCGCTGTGGCGTACCCGCCCGCTTTTTGCCGGACTGAACGTGTTGGCTTCCCCGGAGTTTGGAGACTACTACGGAAGCATCTCCATGGATGCGACAGGACGCCTCGCTGTCGCACCGGTCCAAGATGGCTTGGTCGTGTGGGATGTCCTGACGGGCGACACGGTCGCGAGCTTTGGTTTTGCCTACTCCGGCTATGACTACTATTCCGCAAAGTTCTCGGCTGATGGCAGCAAGATTTTTGCCGCCGGCGCGAGCCACGTTCTGGACATCTGGGACGTGGCAACCTCGGAACGCGTTGCAAGCCTCGAGGGTCACGCCAACGACGTGCTCGCCATGGCCGAGTTCAAGTCCGACGGACTGCTCGCCACAACATCAGCTGATCGCACCATTCGTATCTGGGACACCGGCACACTGACGTCCAAAGCCAAATGGAGCGCGCCACCTGAGGTTGGCCGCGCTCTGGCTTTCAGCGCGGACGGCCGACTGCTGGCATTGGGCATGCACGAGGGGTCGGTGGCAGTTTTCAATGCCGCCGATGGTACCCAGCTTTTGGGCTGGCAGGCCCACCATGCCCAAATCCGCGACGTGGCGTGGCTCAGGGACGACCAGCAAATCATCACCGCTGGCGACGACGGTAAAATCCATATCTGGAATGCAGCCACGGGCGACATGGTTGCGGGATTCGTCGGGCATGAAGGACCGATTCTGGACATTGCACTGAGTTACGATGAGCGCGAACTGCTGTCTGGTGGCGCCGACTGCAAACTCCGGGTCTGGGACGTGCAGGCAAGTGCGCTGCGTCAGGAGATGTCGGGACACTGGGGCGCCATCAACTTCGTCAGTTTCACCCCACACCAGGGCATGGTGATCTCGGCTGCGCTGGACGGCACATGGCGGTTCTGGAACGCCGAAGCGGCCAAGGAATGCCGCGCACTTGAAGGCTTGCAGCATCAACTCCAAGGGATGGTGGTAGTTCCCGGTGGGAAGGGAGTGGCGGTAATCGAGTTCGAAGGATCGGTCGCGCTGCTGGATGTGCTGACGGGTGCCGTGCGCTGGCGTGTATCGGAGGTGTTCGATACACCGCGCAGCGTAAGCGCCAGCCCCGATGGACGATGGATTGCTGTCGGCCAGTCCAACGGGCAGATCCTGATCTACCGCGTGCGCGACGGCTCGTTGGCGGCGGAGATTGCAGGCGAAGGCGGTGCTGTGACAACGTTGGCATTCAGTCCCGATGGGCGCGAATTGACTGCCGGTTGTGCCGACGACACGCTGAACAGGTTCAACGTCGGAACCTGGCAGCGCGTGGGCCGGATCGGGCCTCTTCCTTCGAGCGTTTCCGGCATGGATTACCTTCCGCAGGGCGACTCTGTCCTGGTCGCGTGCGATGACCGATACTTGCGGCTCATCCGCATCATTGACGGAGAAGTGCTGCGTGCCTACCCGCAGCGTAGAAGCCTTGTGCTGAGCGGAGTCAGTGTGTCGCCCAATGGTGTGTGGGCGGTGAGCGGCAGCGACGGTTCTTCCGTTCGTGTCTGGAAGCTGGACGAAAGCGAAGAGTACACGCGCATCGACGTGGCCGGCCTAGTCATGGTCAATGCTGTCGACATCAGCCCGGATGGCGCGTTTGTGCTTGCCGCGCTTTCGGATGGATCGGTGCGCCTGATCGCGATGCGGGATGGCAAAGAGGTCCGCAGGTTCGAGGGGGCCTCCGGAGAGTCGCGTCACGTTGCATTTGCAATCGACGGCGCGTTTGCCATTGCCTGCTCGGACGACAAGTCCGTCGCGTCTTGGGAAGTGCAACCGACAACCGTCCGCGTATCGTTTGATGCCAACACCAGCTACATGCGTTGTGCAGCCTACAGCCCCGATGAATCGCAAATCGCGACGTGCGGCAGGGACGGACGCATCCGGACATTCGATGCGACGACAGGCGAGCGATTGGCGGAATCCGCCGACTTGGGCGAAGAGGTAACGCGGGTGGAATACGCGCCCGATGGGTCGAGCATCGCATGCTCCACGGACAAAGGGCGCATATGCCTGCTTCATCCCGAAACCCTGGGCGTGATCCTGAAACTCACGGGGCACAGTGACTGCGTCAACTACCTGCTGTTCAACAAGAGCGGCACGGAACTGGCCTCCTGCGCTTTCGACGGCACGATCCGGATCTGGAGCCTGCCGCAGGGCATCGAGCGCCTTTGCATTGACGCATCCGACACCTTCCGGGCAATCGCCTTTACGCCGGATGAAACCCAGATCGTCACCGGCGGCGCGACGGGAGCCATCAAGGTCTTCGCGTACACTTCCGGCCAGCTTCTGCGGACGTTCGACGGCCACATCGGCGCCATCCGCGGCCTGAGACTCTCGCGTGATGGCACAACTCTGGTGACGTGTTCTTACGACAAGACTGCGCGAGTCTGGGACTTCGCTTCCGGCACTGAGCGGCACCGTTTCGCAATACATCGTTTCGCCTCGCCGAGCTGGGTCGACATCAGCGCCGATGGCCAGAAACTGGTTTGCGGCGGCGACGATCGCACGGCCCGAGTCTGGGACATGGCCACGGGCCGGTTGCTCATCGTCTATGAAGAAACGAAAAGCGGCGCGCTGCACACCGTACGCTTCAACAAAGCCGGCGACGAAGTGCTGATGGCCTGCGACGGCAAGACAGCTCGCATCGTCTCGGTCAGGGCATGGGTCGACGAGGTTCCCCGCGATGATCGTGCCGCGTTCGTTTCGCGCATCGCCCGGCTGCGGCTGGATGCTGCTCAGGCGATGGTGCTGCCTGACTCGCGCGCCACCGAGACTGGCGGTGGAGGTACATGGGCCGACCCCGTGGCCTCGCTCTACCTTGTACGGGCCAAATCAGTCCTTGATGCGTTGGGTGCGCATCGACTGTCTCAACGCGCTGAGAAAGTCTGGCGCTTGTTCTGCGAGTGGCGAAGTCGGCTTGCAAATGAGCGCGTGGCGCGACTGGCGCGCCAGTGGCGCGACATGTTCGAAGGCTATCGGTACCGGGAAGTGCGTGACGCCGCCGGCAGAATTGAAAGAGTGCCCGTGCCGGAGCGCACCCGGAACGCCGGGGGTGAATACATCGGCGAGCCCGAAGGCGAGATCGACTATCAGCGCTGGTGGGACGAAGTGGTAAAGCCGGAATTCAAGTAGTGACAGCGCCCCTTGGCGTCGGTGGTTGTTCGTCGCGCCGCCCTGCGAAGCAACCCGCGATTACGGCTGACCAACATGGACTGCAACCCCGGGCACAGTCCACCCGAGCACTACGCCACGAGCCGGCACCCGTGAGGCCCACATCAGCGACGGTACCGCTGCTGCATCGCTGACAACGCTGCCAGAGCACAGTCTCGAAGCTCCGAATCATCGCCCTTTGCCAATTCCTGCAAGTACAGCACACCGGCAGTGAGTTGCGTCCGTGTCAGTAGTGCCACGGCGCGCATGCGTTGGCTTCGCGGTACGTTCTCAGAACGCGCTACGTCCAGAACAGCCATCTGCGCCCGATCATCGTCCAGGTACGCCAGCGCCTGCACAGCCAGGAATCTCTCCTCAGTTGTCTGGCTCGCAAGGTGGAGCAGTTCGTCGATCAGGTCGAACTGCGGATGTGTCGTGCAGGTGCGCAAGGCCTCGCGGCGGACTTCGCTGTGCGGGCTTCGAATCGTGGACTTCAGGAGTTGCAGGAGTTGTGTGCCGCCTTCCTTGGCTGCAAGATGCCGGGCGACTTCGAACGCTGTGAGTCGAACTTCCGCCGACGCATCCGCGACCATCGCCACCGTCAGTTCCTGCATGTCCGACCTTGCGCCTGGGTCGTCGCGGAGCGCATGAAGCCTTCGAACCCGCACGTCCGCGTCCTCGGCTTTCGATGCAGTTGAATTTTCGCCACGCGAAGCCGGGGCAGGCGTTGGTTGTGCCTCTGCTTGCCGTTCCGGGTCTGCCTGCGTGACGGGACTTCCAGCCAACAGATCAAGTCCGCTACCCATGAACAGAAGTGTGGCCAGACCAGAGAGCACGGCAACACTCGCCAGAATGCACACCACGATGACCGGCCGCTTTCTCCCCATTGCTGTCACTCCGATTCAGAATCGCCCACTTCGCCTCGATATCCCCACTTGCATGGAACGCTGCAATCGCATACTTATTACTAATCACTTTCCCATTTCTGCAACAACCTTGAAGTGCGCTGGGAACGATATACATTTCCCGACTCTCAGTCCAGCGAACTTCTCTCTCGGTGAATTTGCAGGAGCAGGTGTGCGCACTCTTGTATTGAGCATCGCCTTAATGGCGATCGCCTTTGACAGCGTAGCTTTGATTGCCTCGCCCCATGCACCGACCGACATGTCGGTGTCTGACACTGCGCAGTGGACCGGCAGCTTTGAGGCGGGTGCCGGGTGGTCGAAGCACCCCTTCTTCCGGGTGCGCTATCTGTCCGAGACGCAGTCCCCGGCTACGAAGCTCCGTATCCAGGTGGGGCTCGACCCGGAGTTCACAAGCCTCATCTGGGACAGCGGCTTTTCGTCGATCGCGCCTACCAGCAACGGCGAACTGACCCCCGCTGTCGCCTACGCGGGCCCTGCGCTGCTTGAGTCCGCCACATACTACTGGCGCGGCGCAGTCCGGAATGCTGAAGGCGCAGCAAGCCCGTTTTCTCCTGAACCCGCTGCGTTTACGGTCTCTGGACCTTCCCGGCCCTGCGATCTGCGAGTCACCGCCGGATCGGGTAACGAGCAGGTGCAGGGCAACCCTGCGCCGATCGGGACAGCGAATCCGCGTTTCGGTGCTGAGTATGCCGGCGACTTGAACGGCGAGTTTCCCGTGGCAATCGGCGCCGAGGTGCAGGTGTCCCTCACCAGCGACTTTGAATGGATCGTCGCAACCAGCGGTATTGCTGAGTTCGCCCCCGTCGCTGCGGGTGCACGCAGTCCGCTGATTGCGCTCACTCTGGGCACCAATCTGGAACCCATGGTCCCCTATTTCTGGCGGTACCGATTTATTGTACCCGAAGGGCCGGACGACCTGTGGAGCGAGTGCCAGGCCAGCTTTGTTTATGTCCAGCCGGTGGCTGGCGAAGTATCACCCGGCGGCTTCACGCGCACGTCACGGAACTTCGGGCTGGGCGAGCAGGCAACCAGCGATCTTGTGCTGGCCGACGTTGACGGCAACGGCACGATGGATGCGATCGCGACTTCCAGCGTCCTGGGCCAGGGCCACCTGCTGTTTTCATCCTTTGCGTCGGCGACGCCCGCTCCCGCTGCGGTGTTTGCCGCCGGGCGCGGCGGCCGTGCATTGATGGTCACGGGATCATTTGACCCGGACCCGACGGGGCTTCCGGGCGTTGTGATCGCGGACCAAATGGGCCTGCTGCACTACAGGTGGGAAACCGGACAAGGCTTTCAACTGGTGGAAGCATTGGAGTTTCAAGAATATGGCGAGCCGGTGGCCTTGCAGTCGGCGCACGTGGATTGGGACGGGCGCCTCGACGTCGTCATCGCCTATGAGCATCACGTTGTTGTGATTCTTGCAGGCAAGACAGGATTCAGTGAACCACAGTTACTGTGCGAAACTGAATCGGTGGTGTCGGGCCTGTTGGTGCATGACCTGATCGAGAATGGGGCCGGCGGCGGACTGCCGCAGATCCTCGTGCTTGCAGGCGGGGTTGCCTTGCTGTTCTCGTCGGACGGCGAACCGATCAACGAATTGGCGGTGGCGGGCGCCACGGCGGTTACGCTCGTCGGTGGTCCACTGGGCGACGCCCCTCAGGTCGCGTTCGCGGGACCACAAGACATCCTGCTGTGCAGGTACCTCAAAGACCTCGGGGGCTGGGTTGTGGACCAGCAAGGGCCGCACGGCGTCTCCGGCACTTGCCTGAGGCTCGTGGCCCGGAACCTGAATGCCGAAGCAACTCCTGAGTTGGTGCTGCAGTGTGCCGGGTGCACAGTTGTTTTGGCACAGACAGCCAACGGGTTTGCACCGCTTGAGTACGTTGGCCACGCCGGAGGTCCGGCCGAAGTGTCGCTGCTCACGGCCCATACCGACCTGGACGACTTTCCTGATATCGTCATTGCCCGATCCACGGGGCAACACTCCGTGTTCCGGAACGAAAGCAGGCTGGGTGTGCAGCTTTCGGGCTCAAGCCTTACCCACTTCGGCAGCAAGGACAGCTACGCGGAGTTTGAAGTCAGGCTTGACGCGGCGCCAGCCGGCACTGTCACCGTGGATTGCGAGACGTTTGAGCCCGGCAACGGCGGGGACGATGACCGCCTGCCTGATACCGCCGAATTCGCCCGTGGCCAGTCCAGCCTGCCATATGTGCCGACCAGCTCTCGCCTGGTCTTCACACCCGGCCAGACAGTCGCGTCTTTCCGGGTGCAGGTGCTTCCGGGCTATCACGCCGCAACCTGGACCATCCATGCACGCATTGTTTCCGCCGTGGGCGCAACGGTCGCGGGCGGCCCGGCCATCACCACCGTGTATGGCGTCGGCGCCGGCACCAGCGGTCAGGCAGCGCAGCCGGGCCTGCAACGGGAGTGGCGGCTGCGCGGCGAAGTTCATGCGATGACAGTTGCCCAGGACATCACCTACCTTGGCGGCACCTTTGACGGCGTCGAATGGCAGGCCTCGGGAATGGCGGTACTCGATACGACCGGTGCCGTGCGTTTCCGGCCGCCGCAGTTTCTTGCCGCACCGGACATTCGCGCAGTGAAGACGGACGCATCGGGCAATGTGTACATCGGTGGACGCTTTGAGATCGCCGTGCCCGGGCAGCCCGGGGCCGTGATCCGCAACATCGCCAAGATTCGCTGGGACGGCACACTGGACAGCGCGTTCCGCCCGAACCCGCATATGCAGGGCACGACGTTCGGAGCAGTGAATGCAATAGAGCTGGACACGTGGGGCCGCGTGTACTTCGGCGGCAAGTTCGATCGGCTTGAGAACCCGCCCGTTTCAAACATGCCATTCCGAAACCTCGCGATTGTCCATGCCACCGGTACCGTGCCATCGGACGCGAACCGTTTCGGCGTGGCGCAGGGCGGCGGCGGCAGCAACGGCGAAGTGTACTGCATGCGCATCGGCGAGACGGGCACCAGCATGGGTGAGTACTGCCTGGTGGTGGGCGGAAACTACCTGGGCGGAGTGTGGTTGAACAACTCTCCGTTGGCCGGCCTGACTATCAGCAACCTCGCAGTATTCGGCATCAATGGATCGCCAAGTGTGTACGCGCAGATTCCGAGGGTGTATGGGGGCTCGGTCAACGCCATCGAGATCGTGCCCGGCTCGTATGGCACTTCCCTGTCGAACACCATTGTGTTCGGCGGGTCGTTCTCGGGCGTGTACTACGGCACGACCTACTACAATGTCTGGAACCTGGCGGTCACCAACCTGCTTGGCCAGCCGCCGGCATCAAGCCCTGGCAGCCAATCGCGGGTAAACGCCCTTGTGCGCGACAGTCACGGCCGAATCTGGGCTGGCCGTTCCATAACCCCGTCGTACGGCTCCGGCACCCCGGATGCGCTCGCCGTGTATACTCTGACCGGCGGGCAGTTGAGCGCATTGTCGTTCAGTTCGGGCCTCAACAACAACGTGCTGGGCATCGCAGCCGGGAGTGACGAAGTATTGGTCGTGGGCAGCTTCACGGCGGCCGGCGCTCTGCCAGCCGGCCATCTGGCGGCATACTCAGCGCAATCCGCCTCCTTCGGCACGTTGCGGGCCAACCTGCGCGTGTCGGTTGCCGATACCGTTCGTTGTGTCAGCGCTACCTGGTCGCCCACCGGCGCTTGCACCGGCTACGCGATTGCGGGCGCGTTTCAGCAGGTTGTTGCCTTGCGCGGCAACCTCGCCGCTGTCGACCGTCAAGGCAATCTGCTGGCCTGGTGTCCGGGTACCAACGGGCCGGTGCTGGCGATGACCACCGACGGCGCCAGCGTGTACTTCGGCGGCAGCTTCACAACGTGCGGCGGCATGCCGCGAGCGGGTGCCGCAGCGGCCACCGCAAACGATTACGCGATGCTTCCAAACGGCTTCAACCCGGGCGTTTCAGGGGCAACGGCCACGGTCCGGACAATCGTTTATGACGGGGCCGGTGCCATGTACCTCGGCGGCGACTTCACGCACGTCGGCGGCACCACCAGCCAGTTCCAGCGCACCGACGTCGCGCGTGTCAACAAGACCACAGGGTCACTCGACTCATGGCTCGTACCCCTTGACCCCACGCAGGGTAAGGGTGTGTACGCACTATTGCACGACGCCGCGGACCAGCGCATTTACATCGGTGGCGACTTCGGCGGCACGACTTCCGTGAACAGGCCCGGCATCGTAGCAGTGACAGCCGGAACCGGAACGCTGGTCAACTGGGATGCGCAAATTACCGGCCCTTGCCGGGTCTGGGGCATTGCCGGCACGTCAAGTGACATCGTCTTCATCGGCAACTTCACGGATGTGGGCGGCCAGGCTCGCGATGGCGCGGCGGGTGCAGATCGGGTGACAGCGGCGGTGACGACGTTCCAGCCGCAATCAGCCGGCAGTTTCAAGGCAATCGCGGCCACCGGCGGCACGGTGTATCTCGGGGGCGACTTTGCGTCATTGACCGAGGGTGGCGGAACGCCGTTCACGCGACGCGGCGTGGCAGCCTTGAGCCCAAGCGGCCTCGTGCAAGCCTGGACGGCGGATGTACTGGGTACCGGCCTGAATGAGAGTGTGAGGGTGGTGTACCTGGAAGGCATCGCGGGCGTTGACCGGGTCTGGGTCGGTGGACGATTCAGCGGCACAGCTCATGTCGGCCAGAATGACCTGACGTGGTTTCCCGGCTCCTGGTCGATCACTACACAGGGCTTGCCGCCAGCCCAATCCGGGCAACCGTACGGACCCATACAGGTGAACTTGTCAGAGGTGCTGCCTGCAACCTGGACGATCTTGTCCCCGGCGGCGCCCGGGCTGCAGATTGATTCCAGCGGGCAGATCTCGGGACTTGCCCCGACACTGCAGCACTGGCAGCCGCCACTGCTGGCGCCCGTATTGGTCATGGCCGACCACAGCGGCCAGACATGCAGCAAGTGGTTTGTTCTGACGGTGTTGCCGCCGCCTCCGCCCACCGTTGTAAGCGTCACGGGGCCGATTCAGGTCATTGAGGGCAACCAGCCAGCGCTGACACCGGCGCCGCTCTGGACAGTGACGCTGAACCAGGTGTTCGGCGCAGATGTAGTCATTCATATCGACTACGCCGACGGCCTCGCCCGGCGAGGCTACGAGTATGCGCCGCTGGTCACCCAGGTAATCATCCCGGCAGGACACTACTCGGCGCAGTTTCCGGTTACGATCTTCGGTAACACGCAACAGGACATCGCATATCGGGACTTTGTGCTGATCCTTTCGTCGGCCACAGGCAACGTCCAAGTCACCAACCCGCAGTATCCGGTGACAATTGAAGACGACGATTTCCCGTCGCCACGGCCGGCCTTTGTTCGCTGGTTGCAGGTGCGTGAGAACGCCACTACGCCGGCAAACTCCTTCGGCGTGGTAGCCGATCAACCATACCTGGCGTGGTCGTTCGGATCAGACTTTGTCGGCGAGGCGCAGTCGCAGTTTCAGGTTCAGCTTTCCCACGACCAGGCGTTTGGAAGTCTGGTCTGGAATTTCACTTCGCCCGTGCCTGATGCCAGTGAAGTAGTACAGGTGGGAGTGCCAGTTCCGATGGGACAGGATTGCTATGCACGCGTGCGTGTGTGGCCCACCGCCACGGGTCAGCCCAGCGAGTGGCGAACGATCAGCTACCATCGAAACTGGGCTCCGCCGGCTGCCATGCCGATAGAACCGGTTACGACTGTGCACACCGCGCGACCGATGCTGCGGTGGTCTCAGGATCGCGACACCGATGGCGACCCCCTGCACTTCGTCATCAAAATACAAGAGAGCGGTGGCAGCACGCTACACATCGTGGACTCAAGGTCTGCCCCAGGTCTGTTCGAGGTACTTGGCGCAACAAGCTGGCAGCCGATGACCGCCGGCGGCCTGACGCCAGCTGCGGGCACGGCGTCGCAAGTTCGCTTGCGTGTGCCGGCTTCCTGGGCGCTGGCACCGCAACCGGTCTCGTGGGTCTGGAGCGTCACCACGCTCGATCCGTATGAAGCGGTAGTCAGTTCGTCCGCGCCCAGCTTTGACATCGACCCGATGTACGAGATTGCGGGAACGTACCATGACCCCAATGGTGGCGTGGGCAATCGAACAGTTCATGCGGTCGCGCAGGGTGGAACGCTTCTGGCCACGGCGACGACAGATCCGACGACGGGGGCCTTTCAGCTGTTGATCCCGGCAGCGCTTGCCGCTTCGGACCTCATTGCCGTGATCGTTGATCCTGCATCCGGCGCGCACGCGGCTGCGCTTATCCGATTCCCTGGCTCAGACCTTGTCGATCCGTCCGGGACGTTCGCCCAAGTGTCGCTGCATTCGGGCAAGGCGGTGATTGATTCGCGCGGCTTGTCCGCGATTGCACTGGCGGACGTGATCTCCATCCCGCACCAGCCGGGGCTGCCTTTGGTGGCTACGCCTCCGGCCAATGACCTTGTGCTTGAGCCGGCCTTCAGCACACTGGAGCTGCGAGCCCATGTTGAGATTCGCGGCGTCGCTGCCCTGCCCGGCGAGCCAACCAACCTGCGGCTTCTCCAACCCGCCCAGAAACTGCGGATTCACGCAGGCGCCGCACTGACTCTCGGCGAAGGCGCAGCATCGGAAGTCATGGAACTGGACAACCAGGGCTCCCTGACCGTGGGCGACAACGCCACGCTCGCTCTGAACGGCCCGGCCAGCAGCAGCGGCCAATTGTGGGTTACCGCGGGCGCCAGCGTACTGCTGAACGCCGCAAACTTGAATGTCGATGGGGGTACAATCGACATCGGCGCGGCGACAGTCTACGGCTCGGGTCTCTTCGGAGTCATGACACGCGGCGCAGACCTGCGCATCGCGCAGTCCACCTTCCAGGATGCCTTCCTGGACGTCGGCGCCGACCTTACGGCCTTGGACATTGACGGTCTCGCATTCATCGGTGGAGCCGCCGGACACTGCATTCGTTGGCGCTACCACGGTGCGCCGTTCGCCAGCTTGAACGATGTCACTTTCGATTCAGTTACGGGCTTCAATGTTTCGGCACTGGCGAGTGCGGCCCGTGTCGAGCTGACTGGCTCCGGCGGTGACCATGCAGGAGAAGCGTTCGACGACGACCCCGGGGAGGCAACGGGAGGTGACCTGGTTGCCTGGCTGGCAGGAGAAGTCTCTGAGTTGTGTGCCTATGCCGGCGACAGCCGCGTGCTGCTGACATGGAATGCCGGTGGGCAGGCGGGCCCGAATTTCCATTACGAGGTTTTCGTTGCAGCGCAGTATTCCGGGCCGTTCACGCTCATTGGCACAACTGGCGCGCTGTTCTTCGTGCACGACCCCGCGACGAATGATGCCGAGCAGTTCTACAAGGTCAGACCGCACGCCTGGGGCAACCCGGGAACTGACAGCGACATTGTGGTTGCCACACCAAGGGCGGCGACAGTCGGGTCAGCATCACCCACCTACGTTGAAACCGACGGTATCTGGCCAGCCGTCATAGTCGGCAACCACACGCACTTCGGGGCAAGCACGTTCGTGAATTCCGCGACCAGCGGAATGACCGTACCCGGCAGCAGCATCCTCGTGCTGTCCCGCGAATTGCTGTTGTTCGACATTGAGACCCAGTCGGTCGCCATGGGACCAGCCTCTCTCGAGGTCGTCACGCCCGACGTGTGGTCTGAGCATGGGTTCACGACATACCAGGAACTGCTACCTGTCGACCTGGAGGTGATTGCGCCGCCGTCACCAAACTATCCCAAAGTCAGTTTCGTCCAAACGGGTGGCGCCGTGGACGAGGACGAAATCACCGACGGGGCATTTCTTGTAGCCGTCGAGTTTGATTCGCAGGGCGGGGCCGACATCGACCCCGATACGTTTGAGTGTGTCTTGGACCGCGACTTCTACGTCGGCGGCAGCACGTTAGTACAAGCCGGCGAGAACATCGCCGGCGCCCAGCATGCGCTCTGGGGCACTCCGGGGACCACTGGCGCAACATGGTCGGTTGAGCAGATTCTGGTGACGTCGGACTTGCAGCAGGAGTGGATCGCGTCAGGAGAATTGGTGATCCGGGTGCGTGTTGCCAATGAATACGGCTTCTGGACGCAGTGGCACTCTTTGCGCATTTATATCGGCGGCAACGGGCTGGCCATCATTTCGGGCGAACTTGTACAGGGCCAGTCCAACCAGACACTGTACATCAACGGCGACTCTCTCAATGGCGCTGACTGGGTCGAATTCAGCGACTCAGACATCACCGTAACCGACGTGAACGTGCTCCAGGGTGGCGGTTCGTCGTACGGTGGCGGCGCTCGCTTCTTCGATGACGGCACACCGGACCTTGCAGGCCTGAACCAGCCGGTCGTGCTCGAGGTCAAGCTCGATGTCGGGCCCAACGCAACCGTCGGCAAGGGCACATTCGACGTCGTAACACAAGGCAGCCCGCCGACGGTGCTGTCCACAGGTTCGTATTGGCTGGTCCGGGACCAGAGCGTTCCTTCCAACACGACGGCCAGCTATCCGTTTCCCATGGCCAACGCCGCAGCCGTCAACGTCACGCTCCAGAACGGCGAATTCACCTGGCGCACTGCCGACATCGGCACCAAGGGCCGTGCGTTCCCGGTCATGTTTGACCGCACCTATCGCAGTGGCAAGACGGACTTCGACGGGCCGTTGGGTCGTGGCTGGTTCGGCACTTACCTGCAATACCTGGTCATGAAGTACGACACCGGGACGTATCCAACGCCGCACTTTGACTGGTACACACCAAACGGCGACAAGATCTCATTTGTCGCTTCTTGGGACAGCGCAGCAAACCGCTGGAAGTTTGCCACGCCAGTGGGCGTGGCGGCGTCGGCCTGGCATGAAGATAAGCCAGTGACGCAGGGCGAAAAGTTGACGCTCGCAATCACGATCCAGACCGCGGCGGGTTTGCGCTTCACGTTTGGCGGTCCCGATATGCGTGCACTACTGCCCGACCTAAGCAGGAAGTTGCCTTTGGTCCGTGTGGCCGATGCCAACGACAACCAGCACACGCTGGAATACACCAACCTCGGCTGGATGATGCAGGAGTACCGTCTCGACTACATCAACGGGGATGCTTTCAGCGAGAGTGGGTTTGCATACTCGTGTGAGTGCTTGAAGCTCGCTTACCACACCAATGGCAAGATCGCCGAGATCCATCGCGTCGCCAGGCTGCGCATTCACGGTGTGGGTACCATTGACCAGAACACGTTTGAATCGGTGAAGTACTGGTACAGCGCGAATCACGAACTGACGCTGCAGCAACTGCCGACAGGCCACCGCTGGAGCCAGCTTGCGCAGAATCCGGGAGAGCTCTGGAACGGATACATCTACCAGAACGGCTTGCTGACCAGTGTCCTGTCCCCGGCGCAGTGCGCCCCGTCGTTTGGCAGTGACACTTGGCATGCTGTTGCCGGCCTTGGCAGCGGCCAAGAAGCCGAGATCGTGAACACCTACACCCAGCAAGACGGCCCCCACGGCGCCGAGCAGCGTGTTACGTCCCAGCAACTGCCTGGCGCGCGGACTCTTGCGGTCGCCTACCAGTGCAATCTGACTTCACACGTCGTGGAGATAGCCACCGTCACACAACCGGACAATTCGACGCTTGAGCACATGCTCAACGGGTTCGGACAGGCCGACCAGGTCAAACTGTCCGACGGAACTAACAACTATGTCACCGAGTACGAGTACCACCAAGACACGCGTGCCACCATCCGCACGACTTACCCCGGCAACAGCTCACTCTTTCTGATGTATGCGCATAGTGAACAGCTGATCGCCCAAGGCGACTTCTCGGTCCTGACTGGGACGACGCCTCCCCTGAACCAGTCATGGGTTTGGTTGACCGGGATCGGTGATTTGCAGAATCACCACCGCAAGCTGATCAAGCTCGCTAGGACTGATCCGTATGGGCGAGAGGATTTCTGCCGCTACGTCATTGTCGAGCCAGGTAGCGGAGGTCAGTGCCTGCTGGTGTACGGTGACCTCGCAGCCGAGGGCTGGACCGTCGGCAAGTGGAAATTGTACGGCAGCAACTCAAACCCGCTGTCGCGCTACAAGGTGATCCAGGAACGCCGTACTGAGGGTCGCGGCTGGACTGCCCACGATCTGGTCACCACATACGCGCACGAGGACACCGTACGATACGGGCAGTACTTTCCCAACACTTCAATGACCGTAGACAGCCGCGGCAACAAGACATTCATCGTCACCGCGAAGGTTCCGAAGTGGGTGCCGCAAGACCAGCGGGCCGACATGTCCACCGACACTTGGGCAACATATACACCAATACGGCCGACCGGCCGTAAACCCTACGCCGTCACCGTCACGTCTAGGGCAATCAGCGATCGCTACGGCCGCAAAGTAGAAGAGCAGGGGCTGCGCACTGACGGTGGAGGCCTACGAGAAGTCACGACCTACCATTACTGGGACGGGTATGCGCACGTGGGGCAATGCGGCCAACCATCGCTGGTAGTGACCTCGAATAAATCTGGCTCAAACGGCAGTGGCACATCGCCAAAACACGCCATCACAACTTACTCTTACGACCAGCGAGGTCACTTGGCGGTGATGCGCTCACCGCGGGGTACCGGCACAGGCGACCCGAATTATCTGCCCGAAAACTTTGATACGCTGTACAAGTACAATGCGGCCGGGCAGCTTGTTCACGTCAAGCACCCGCCCGCGGGTGCACCCGGCGACGCCGTGCGGCCGGAGACATACTACTTCTACGACAAGAACGGCCGCGTGACCTCCGGAATCAGCTACCTGTCCTCTACGCACACCGGCACGTCGTCGGGATCCTCGTTGCCAGCCGACGCCTGGAAAACAGCCGACTCTGAGCTTGAAACAACGTTTCAGCGGCCCACCACGCGTCGCGGCAGTGGGTGGCTGCACACGAAGTACACGTACAACACTCGCGGCGAAGTCACTTCCGTGACCACGGACATTGACGCGGGAGCGGTCACGGCAACGACACAATATGAGTACGACATCATGGGCCGCTTGGTGCGCCAGACCGACCCCAGCGCACTCAAGACAGAGTACACTTATGACATACGCGGCCTGACGAAGTCCGTGACCATCGCGGCCGGTGACGCCTCACTCACGGCTGAATCAAAGTTCGCCTATGACGTCGCAGGGAACCTGGTCTGGGAGCGATCCCCGCTCGGGACCGTCGTCGAGTACGAGTATGACGGCTTTGGCCGGCGCACCCGCACCGTTTCACCGGCCCCGGGGGGCGAACTTGTCCACGAGGTCACCTACCCCAAGCCGACGCATCCCAACATTGTGAAACAGGTGCGGCAAGGTGTATTTGATGCATACATCGTCCTGATTCCACTGGGGCAGGCACGCATCCACTGGAGCCAGCAGGACGAGCTTGGCAACACGAACAAGCAGTGGCAACTGGCACGGGATCGCAATGGCGCACCGTTGTCCGCCGCAGTAACTCACGACGGCTATCCGGCAGCTGAAACCGGCATGCAACTGACCCCGCGCGGCGAAGTCGAGAAGTCATGGGCGGTAATGCCCGGTACTCAATACAACAGCGCGACAGTGCTTTCCGACGTCTCCATCAACGGCTTCGGCTGGGTGATGAGCGACAATCTCGCGTACTCATCATCCTCAAGGGGAGCCAGCGACTACAGCTATGACATAGAGGGCAACGTCACCAAGACCGACCACAACTACCTCACTTGGAACGTCG
The DNA here is from genome assembly GCA_020849795.1 of Planctomycetota bacterium. Taxonomy (GTDB): domain Bacteria; phylum Planctomycetota; class UBA8742; order UBA2392; family UBA2392; genus JADJRK01. The sequence goes on from JADZFR010000025.1 coordinate 64,079, forward strand.
ACTCGCCACAGAGCCAGAGAGCCCATACCAGAACCGAGTACGATCCCGCCGGCAACGTCTGCAAGTCCTTTGACCACTTCGACGCTGAAACCAAGTACCTTTGCAACAATCTGGGCTGGGTCGAAGCCGTGATCGGCAGCGATGGCCGCCGCACCGAGACCGAGTATGACTTCGCCGGCCGCCCGACAATGACGTGGGTCAAGCAGGGCTCGCAGGAACTTCACAAGACCGAAACGCAGTACAACATCTCCGGCCAGCCGACACTCGAGTCGGCATCGCGCAACGGAACGCCGCAGCAGACGCTATACGAGTACGACAAGCGTGGCCGCCTGACCAAGCGACACCTGCCGGCCGGCGGCGAATGGGTGTACGAGTACGACCTTGAGGATCGCCAAGTACGCGTCAAGCAGCCCGACGGCAAGATCGTGCACAACAAATACGACAGCGCCGGCAACCTGGTGCTGCGTGTCGTGACCAATGGAGTCGCGCTCGACCTGGGAACGCTCGGTACCGGGTCGCTGACCAGCGCAGAAGCCATCGAGTCATTCGAGTTCAATGAGTTCGGCGAGATTACCCGCGCCGAGTGCAAGTCCGGCTCCGGCGAAAAGCAGAATCTCCTTACCTTCAAGTACAACACCCTTGGCGCCATCGAACACCAGGAGTTGAAAGTCTATGAGGGCGGCCAGTTAGTGTCTGTCGATGTCGCACCACACTGGAAGAACAGCACGCAACTGGGCTTCCAGTCGCTCTATGAAACGAATCCGTACACGTTCAGTTCGTGGTCCATGGAGTCAGCCTACAATGCACATGGCATTGAGACCGAAATGCGCTTCTGGGACAGCCGCAGAATCGAGTACCGCCACAGGTACACCGCTTTCCAGCCTTATGAAGTGCGAGACTCTCAGTTCCCCTCCGGTCACGTGTTACTGCGATACGACCATGAGGGCAGTAAACTCGCGTCACGCCAGTTCGGAGACTGGAGCCTTTACTCCGCCATCCACATTGCGGCGCCGCGCCCCGGCATCCCCGGCAAATCAGCGAATACTGGCAGCGGCTGGCAGATGGCCTGCTCAGTCACAAGGTTCACGCAGGACCAGCGGCTTGGAACTTCCGAGGTCCGGCACCTGCACAAGTGGCCACAGTCGCCCCAGCAACTGCGCACATTCTCAGCCGTTGAAACGCGGCGCGATCGCGGCGGCAACCCGGTACTTGAGCGGCGTGTCGATCGCGGCGGCCTGTCGCGCCTGTTCGCGTACGATGTCGCCGGCCGCATGACAGCCGCCATCAACGGCCATCATCTGCCGGCCGGCACTGGGCTGCCGCCAACCGATCTGGACGCAAGCAACCCCTACGTCGCGGGTGCAAGCACACTCCAGCACCAGTGGCGGCGCGAGTACCAGCAGGACACGGTGGATAACATCACCGGCTTCAACGACTACCTGTCTGGCACTCTGGCCGCCGATACCAACATCACAATCAACGCGGACGCGCGCAACGTCATCGAATCGCGCGATGACGTGTCAGGCCAGTTCTCCTATGAAACCTCCGGCCGCATCACCGGCGACCCCACCACCGGCTTGACTCACGAGCATAACTGGCGCGGCCAGATCGTCCGCGTGCTGAACGGCTCCACCGTCCTCCGCCGCATGGACTACGACTGCTTCGGCCGCATGGTCCACCAGGTCGACGCCCCCGGCACAACCCACGAGCGCGGCACGGTTTTCGTTCCCAACATCGGCTTTGGCGGCGATGGCGCCGGCGCCGACACAGCCGCCGAAGTCACCTGGAAGCTCGACTTTGGCCAGCGCATGGTCCAGGAGATCGTGCAGTTCACGTACGGCCTAGGTGCCGTTACCGGCGGCATCGGCTGGAAGCGGCTGGTTGAGTTTGTCGCCTACTGCGGCGAGTTCGCGCCCTACTACCGCTTCCTGCATGAAGATGCGCAGGGCAACACCATTGCCACAACCAGCCTGTATGGCGACCGGCTGGATGATTACGACTACACCGACTACGGCGTGCCCGTGCATGCGCCCGTCGCCCTCGACGGCCGCTGGATCAGCAACATTGCCCCGCACGGAACATGGGCCGATGTCAGCATCGTCAGCCTGCGCGGCAACGTCCTGTCTGACCTGGAGTTGCTCGGCTGTGAGTTGCGCGTAGCAAAGCCGGCGCAACAGGGCGGCGCGGTGTTCGCCACCGGCATTGTCATCTCGCACAACGGCTCGGTCGTGTGGGTGCGCGACGTCGGCGGCCAGTGCGGCATCGCGTGGGGTGCCAGCAACGACGAGGCCAAGGCCATCGCTGCCTTCTACGACCTGCGCGCCGGCATGCGCCACGGCGTCATGAAGACCGTGACCCAGGGTACCGTTAACGTCCCGGGTTCACCGCACCATCAGGACCCATGCCTTGAAATCGAGGTCGAACACGACCCCTTCGAGGCCTGGATGCTGTTTGATCCATTCGGCACGCCCAAGAGCGTCGCCATCCGCATGGGCCCCAACAACCAGTCCGGTACGCTGGTCACCGTTGCGAACAACCGTCTGATCGTCGTCGGCGCTTTCACCGCGCAGGATTACGGCCCCGGCAAGTGGTTCACCATCGACGGCAGCGAACGCAAACCCGAAGCCGCCCAGACCGGCACATGGACTGTCAACGCCTCCGCGACCCAGCAACACAACGGCGACACGGTCTTTACGCTCGATGCCTACGCAGCCGTCACCGAGTTCATGGAGGGCTGGGTGTTGCAGCCGGACGTGAACCAGCAGGTGTTCGTGCCGATCAAGGAAGTGAGCGGCAACACAGTCAGTGTGCGTGGCAACTATGCGGCACTGGGGCAGACGGGTACGAGCTTCCGCATCTATGCCCCGCCCGGAGTTACGCGGCGCGGCACCCACGCGGGCACGCTGAGTCGCTGGGTGGCAGCCGAATCCAGCCGCTGCCTGTATGCCGGCTATCGGTACGAGAGTCCGCTGGCGGGCTTTGAAGACGGCGGCACGGTCACATCACCCGCAGCCGCATGCCGCCAGACCGGCCCCAACTATGCGGGCCTGTACTACACGCTGCACCGCCACTACGACCCGGTGCAGATGCGCTTCACCGGCCCCGACCCGGCGGCTGCCCAGTTCTGGAACCTGCACTTCTATGCAGGCAACAATCCCGCCCGTTACACCGACCCGGACGGCCTGGACTACGCCGACATCTGGAACAAGCTGAAGGAGGGCGACCTCGGCGGTGCCGCCGAGGCGTACTGGAAAGACGCAGGCGCCGTTGCCGACACCGTCAAGACCAACGTCGACACCTACAACCGCGCCGGCTGGGACCACTATGCCAAGGATGTAAAGACAGCCGGGGCAGGCTACACGACCGGCGCAGTCGACTCGATCTCGCCCCATGCTGGCGACTGGCTGGCGGAGAAGTGGCGCAGCGCGGGCGTGGATGTTGACAGCAAGCAGTTCCAGTACGGCCGCGTGGTGGGCAACGTTTCTGCGTCGGTCGTGCAGATGGCGCTGACCGGCGGCGGCTGCATGTGGGCCAAGGGGCTCAGCGTCGCGCTGACTGTCAGCGACTTCGGCCACGCGGCTTACGCAGCCAGCACCGGCGACATCACCAGCGCCGCGGCCACGCTGGTGGGCCAGACCATCGGCTTTGGCGCGGGCAGGCTGGCCAAAGGCCATGTCATCTGCTTTGTGGAGGGCACGGAAGTCGCAGCCGAAGGCGACGACGGCCAAGTCACCGGCAAGCCGATCGAGCAGATTGAAGTCGGCGACCTGGTGTGGGCCCGCAACGAGTTTACCGGGCAAGAAGGTTTCAAGCCGGTCGTGCAGCTCTTCCGCAACACCAGCGCCACGCTGGTGCATGTTACGTACACGACCAGTGCAAGCGCGCCGGTCATGACAACAGGAGCCCGGAGCGCGAGCGACGGGTTGGCGGGCATCACCGGCTGGACATTCGAATCAACCGCCAGCGCGGCAAACAGCACAACCCACACCCTCACCGGCACGCCGGAACACCCGTTCTGGAGCGTAACCCGCGGCAGCTGGGTGGCGATGGGCGAGTTGACGCCCGGCGAGACACTGTCACTCGCAGGCGGCCCAAACAGCGGCGCCGGAAGTACGACAGCCACAGTCACCCACACCCGCACCGAACACCTTGCAACGCCGGTGACGGTCTATAACTTCGAAGTCGCCGACTGGCACACGTACCACGTGGGCACGGCGGCCGGCTGGGTGTTCGTCCACAACAAGTGTAACGGCAATAGTGTTCGGTCGGGAAAGGCCCAACACGGGTACGAGATTCTGGACACCAAGACTGGTGAAATCGTGAAGACAGGTATCAGCGGAGGCAAGCGCACGGCGCCTGCAGCCGGTGGAACGTATCGCGGCTCAACGCGGGCAAACAAGCAGGCAGCGCAGTGGAGTCGTGAAGCCGGCGAACCAGACCGCTACGTGGCCAATGTCGTCCACGAGATTCCGGCTGGCCCATGGGCACGGTTGAAGATGAAGAAGTGGGAAGAAGCCAACGCGTTGCGACTGCGCGACATTGGGCAACTGAAGGACTTGGACAAGCACAGGGTGCCCTAATGTTACTGCGAAGAGTGGCGTTGTATCTGAACGTGGACGAATATGCCGAGGGTTCATACGGAAGCGATTTTCTGTTTCGCTGTTCCTACTTAAACAGTTATGTGAGTCGACGATTGCGACCCCTGCAGTTCAGCGCGAAGGGGTTTGGTTCAGTGTTGGTGCAAGGTCGCCGCAGTGGCGATGAGCCGGTTCGCATCAGCATTGAGCACAATGCAATTTCTCCTGTCCACTTCGATCAAGCCCGCTACGACAGCCTGAAGCCCGGTGAGCACCACGAGTTCTTCATCTCCATGCTTGTCGAGGGTCTGCACAAAGCCGCCAAGTCACACGAGATACCATTGAAGGAGATTCTCGGCTTCATCGAGGACTTCCGGCGCGGCGGCTACAAGAACGAGTGGGTGCATCAAACAAAGCTGCTGCGCGGCACAGGGTTGCGCGCCAGTCTGCTGTGCAGCATGGACAGCGAGCGCTTCCAGTTGACACTCAAGCTGGAACGCAAGGGCGCAACGGTGTTTGAAAGGGTCATCCTGACCGAGATGCCTGACGAAACCTGCTTCGCGCACCAGTTCAAGGACGTAGTCCTCAAGGGCCGCAAGATACTGGTCAGGCCAAAGCACTGGGAAGTTCCAGGCACACCGCCCCTGTTCTCGCTCAAGCTCAACGAACTCCCAGCCAGCCAAGCATAACCTGCAATGCCGAAGGGCCAGACCATCGGCTTTGGTGCGGGCAGGCTGGCCAAAGGCCATGTCATCTGCTTTGTGGAGGGCACGGAAGTCGCAGCCGAAGGCGACGACGGCTGGACGCAGGGAAGCCATGGGGTCAGGCACAATTGTGCTTCGCTTACCGGGCTCCCATGTTCGTGCGGCGCAGCAATTGCGCATTGATGGCGACGATGATCGTGCTCAGGGACATGAACACCGCGGCCAAGGCCGGGTGCAGGATGACTCCTGCCCAGGCCAGCGCGCCTGCCGCCAGCGGGATTGCGGCGATGTTATAGCCCGCGGCCCACCACAGGTTCTGGATCATCTTGCGGTATGTTGCGCGGCTTAGCGCCACGATGCGCGGCACGTCGCGCGGGTCGCTTCGGACAAGCACCACGTGTCCGGCCTCAACCGCTACGTTCGTGCCCGCGCCGATGGCGATTCCTACGTCGGCTGTCGCAAGCGCCGGCGCGTCGTTCACACCGTCGCCGACCATGGCGACTGTGCGGCCCTGCCGTTGCAGCTCAATGATCTTGTCGGCTTTGCGATCCGGCAGAACCTGCGCGAACACGCGCTTGATTCCAAGCTCGGCTGCCACGGCGTCAGCCACGGCCTGCGCGTCGCCCGTGAGCATTACGACCTCAACGCCCATTGCCTGCAGGCGTTGCACGGCCTCACGCGATTCTGGACGCGGCGCATCAGCGATGGCAAACACCGCCAACGCCCGACGGTTCTCGACGAGATAGATCGACGATTGTCCCCTTTCTGCAGCCTGCAGGGCGGCCTGCTTCAGCGGTTCTGGCACACTTGCACCAAGCTCGGCCAGCAGCGCTGGTCCCCCGGCGTGAATCTCGCGCCCTTGCACCGTTGCCTTGACTCCTCGACCGGGGAGGGCCAGGAAGTTTTCCGCCCGCGGTATGGCAAGCCCGCGCTCGAGAGCGCTCAGGGCCAGGGCTCGGGAGACCGGATGCTCTGAATCGGCTTCGACGGCGGCGGCAAGCGTCATTGCCTCTGCTTCAGTGATTCCATCGACCGTGGTTCCGACGACTCGCTGGTCACCAAGTGTGAGCGTCCCGGTCTTGTCGAACACGACCACATCGAGATTGCGTGCTTCTTCAAGCCCACGCCGGTCGCGGATCAGCAAGCCGTTACGCGCTCCCAGTGTCGTGGAAATCGCCACGACCAGAGGTACCGCGAGGCCGAGCGCGTGGGGGCATGCGATCACAAGCACGGTAACTACTCGTTCGATTGTGAAACTGAGTTCGGCGCCGGCGAGCAACCACGCCCCAAGGGTAATTGCGCCCGCGCTCAGCGCCACAGCGGTTAGCAGGCGGGCGGCTTTGTCCGCCAGCACTTGCGCGCGGGATTTGCTTTTCTGCGCGTGCTCTACCAGGCGCATGATGCCCGCAAGACGCGTTCTGTCGCCCGTACCGGTGACTTCGACACGCAGCGAGCCTGCCCCGTTGATCGTGCCGGCGATGACCTCTTGGCCGGGGGCCTTCTTCACGAGTGCGCTTTCACCCGTCAGCATGGATTCGTTCACGCTGCTATCGCCCTCGCGCACAATGCCGTCGGCGGGCACCGACGCGCCCGGCCGAATCAGCAGCAGATCGCCGTCGCGCAGCGCGCTGACGGGCACCTCTTCAACCTGATCGCCGTTGAGGCGCACCGCCATGTCAGGCAGCAGGCGGGCCAGTTCGTTCAGGGCGCCCTGGGCCTGATTGATCGAACGCATCTCGATCCAGTGCCCAAGCAGCATGATGGCCACCAATGTCGATAGCTCGAACCACAGTGCCATCCCCGGCAGGCCAAACGTGACGGCAATGCTGTAGACAAAGGCAACCGTGACTGCCAGCGAAATCAGGGTCATCATTCCCGGCAGTCGGGCACGCAGCTCGCGCCACATGCCCTGAAGGAATGCCCAGCCGCCGTAGGCGAAGACAAAGGTGCCGAGCACAGCCGGCACATAGCGTGCGCCTGTGAACTGAGGCGGGGCAATGCCGAACCAATGCTCAAGCTCGGGTGCCCATGCCAGCGTCGGCAGGGCCACCAGCAGTGTGATGAAGAACCGCTGACGGAACATCGCGACGCTATGTCCCGCGTGCGCGTCATGGCCCGAGTGTTCAGCGCTGGCGTGGTCGTCATGGCCGTGGGCGGCGTTCTCGTGGTGGGCGTGAGCGTCCGGCTCATGGTGTTCGCTGGTATTGGTGACTCGATGCCCCTGGTGATGTTCATGGTTGTTCATGATTGCTCCTTTCCCAGTCTCACGAACAATCCGGAGTCCACTACACTTTTCCCAAAATGCAGGCCAATCCATGACCAGTCTGGAATTTGCCAGACAGCCGGATTGCAGGCAGACGGCCAAAACGCAACTCGGCGATCACGTTGAATGCATACCAACTCTTTCGGAAATGGGTTGAACCCGTACATAGCTGCCGAGTTATCATCGCGACCATGGCTTCGGCACTGAACATCTTTGCCGCCGTGTTGCTCACCGTGGTACCGCTGCTGCGTCCGTGCCATTGTGGGGAATTCACTCTGTTCTGCCATTGCGCAATGCCCGCCGCGGATGTCTCCGGTCAAGGCGGTGCCGCAACGGGATGCACCCAAGAGACGGCCTGCTGCGGCCACTCGGGTTGCACCGACACGCCCGACAAGCAGGAAGACCCGCAGCCCTGCCCGACGGATCCGGGTTGCTCGCAGGCGGTTGCATTTTCCGCCGAATCCGCGAAGGAGATTTCGACGCAAGAGTCGCCGGCGTTCCCTCTAGCCGGTCCCGTGCTGGACATGCGCGGCCTCGCCCAAACGTTTACCTACGCGCAGCCCGAGGCGGTCGCCAATGCCCCGCCCCTGGTTTGTGGCTATCTGCGGTTGTGCCGGATCCTGATCTGAAGCATCACTCGCCCGGCGCACGCCGTGCGCCGTGCTCCATCTCGTATGTGCGGGAGTCTGGAGGTGTGCGGTGCGTTTCAGATTGTCACTTACCTGTATTGCTCTTTCCATGTTCGCTGTCGCGTGTGGGTCGACCACAGAGCGCGAGCGCCTGGCGTCCGTGCCTGAACCTGACCTGCGCGCGTTTTCTGATGTGCTCAATGAATCGCTTACGGGTGACAGCATGGCTTCAGCGCCCGAGGCGCTGAAGCGAGCATCCTTGGCCGACATTTTGCGCATGGCCCAGACCCGCAGCCCGCTGCTTGCCGCCAGCTATTACCGGTGGAAAGGGGCTGTGGACAACATCGGAACCGCCTTCGAGATGCCCGAGGCGATGTTGGAGTACCGCGAGTTCATGCAGGCCGAGAAGGCCAATGTCCGGCTGATGGACGAGCGCCGCGGCATCATGATCTCGCAGATGTTCCCCAACCCCGGCAAGGTTGTGGCCCGGCGTGACATGCTGGCCGCCGAAGCCGGTTCCATGGCCGAAGAGTTTAATGCAGTGCGTCGCGAACTGCGTCGTCGCGTAATCGCTGCATATGCCGACGTGCAGGCCCTGGACTCACGGGCCACGATCCTGGGTCAGCTTGCCACCCTGGCGCGCGGCCTCGAAGCGCTGATGGAGCCCATGCTCGCAACGGGCGAGGCCAGCCAGGCTGACCTGCTGCGTATGCAGGTGGAACGGGAGGAGACGGAAAGCGACCTTGCGGCGCTGGCGCTGCGCCGCCCGGCGTTGCTGAAGGCCCTTGAGGCGGCAAGCGGTGTTTCACTGGACGCGGCCGCCGTACTGGACCCGCTGCCAGAGGTGAAGCCGGCCAAAGTCCCCACGCGGGCCGAGCAACTGGTCGCGCTGGACACGCACCCGATGCTGCAAATGAGCCACGCGCAGGCTCGGGTTGCCGACGCCAGGCTGATTGAGTCGCGTTGGATGTGGGTGCCGGATTTCTTCGTCGCCGCCGAATGGATGCAGATGAACATGCCAGCCGACATGCCCTTTGAAAGCGCCGTGGCCTTTCACGTGGGTATCACCATCCCGTGGGGCTTCGGCGCCAACGCCGCCCGTACCAATGCCGCCGAAGCCGAGAAAATCGCGGCAAGACTTGTCATTGCACAAAAGCGTCTGGACCTGCACGCCGAGCTGGACGGGATGCTGTTCGAGTTAGCCGACGCGGAACGCATGATGCGCCTGCTTTCGACCAGCACTCTGCCCAAGGCGCGACAGGCGCTGGAACTGATCCGGGCCGACTTTTCTTCGGGCCGGGCCAAGCTGACGGATGTGATCAGCGCCTGGCAGGCGTGGCTGGGGGGCGAGTTGTCCTACATCCGCGCGCGCGCGGAAGCGCTGAAGGCCCGCGCGGCGGTTGAATCACTTACCGGATTGCCATTGGAAGACCAACAGTAAGGAGAGAATCATGCGCAACCTGCTTGGATTTACTGCCGCCTTCGCCTTTGTGTTCCTCGTGGGCGGCTTGATTCGTGCAGCGGCTCTGAGTCGCACGTCGAACAACATGCCCGACCAGCCGCAGCAGGAGAGTCAACATGGTGCTCATGAGGCCGCGAATCAGGAAGCCGGCGCGGAAGAGTCGACTCCAGAAGAAGCGAAGAAGGACGATGCCAAGAAGGAAGAGCCTAAGGCTGATCTGCCTCAGGAACTTGAAAACGTCAGCGACCCCGTCAGCGGAAAGGCTGTGGGTGAGAATCCCACCGTGCTCGAACACAAAGGCTGGAAGATCCGTTTTGAGAACGGTGCCAACCGCGACAAGTTCCTGAAAAAGCCGATCCGCTATTACGCCAAGCTTTCGCTGGAGCCGACCAAGGAAGGCAAGCTGCTCAAGGTGGATGCTTCGAAGTATGAAAAGGCCGCGCCAGCCACCTGCGGCATCATGGGCGGCGACATCGATGCCGACGGGGACGTGTTCATCCTGCACCGAGGGTTCAAGGTCTTCTTTTGCTGCTGGAGCGGCTGCGGCGACGAGTTCATCGCCGACCCCGCCAAATACTATGACCACTACGGGCTGGTCGAAAAAGACGGGAAACTTGTGCTCAAGTAGGGGATGCCCATGCCTGAAGAGAGTCCGACAAGTTCGACGCCCACCCCCGGGAAAGCGAGCTTCTTGAAACGCCGCGCGTTTCTGCTGTCGGTGGTCGGGGGCACTGTCGCAGGTCTGGGGGGCTCGCTCCTGCTGCCGCGCGGCTGGCTGGTGGTTTCCGGCAACGGCGTTCGCGATCCGCATGCCGGCCACGACCCAAACGCCGGCGCAAAGGTCTTCTATGCCTGCCCGATGTTCTGTACGCGCCTCGATCGGCCTGGCGAATGTCCGGTGTGTGGCATGACGCTGGAAAAGTTCGTGGATACCGGTCCGGTACTGCCGCTGGACGACCGTGACCGTTGGGCCATGGGCATTCGCACTCAAGCACCGGCGCGCCGCAGGCTCGCGCGCGAGATCCGCACCCTGGGCCAGTTCGAGGTCGACGAATCTCTTGATCGTGTGGTCAGCGCATGGGTCGGCGGACGCATTGACCGTCTGTACGCCGACTTCACAGGCGTCGCAGTCACCGAAGGCGACCATCTGTTCGACCTGTACTCGCCGGACCTCTACTCGGCGCACAAGGAACTGAAAGTCGCCCAGGAAGGCGTCGCCGCGGGAACCCCCGGCTACGACAGGCTGCTGATCCTGGCGCGCGAGAAGCTGCGCCGGCTCGGGCTCACCGCGAGCCAGTTGGCGCAACTTGAAGTACAGCCCGCGGACTCGGCGACCTTCACCGTACCGTCGCCGATCTCGGGCGTCGTGCTCGAGAAGATGGCGCACGAGGGCCAGTACCTCGAGATGGGCATGCCGGTGTATCGCGTCGCCGACCTGTCGAGGTTGTGGCTGATGCTCAGCATCCACGAGCGCGACTTGCCGTTCATTGCTCTGGGCCAGCCCGTGCAAGTTGAGGTCAGCGGACTGCCGGCGGTGAACGTTGCAGGCCGAGTCAGCTTCATTGATCCGGCCCTGGACACCATGACCCGCACGGCACGCGTGCGCGTGGAAGTCCCCAACGAGGGCGGCCGATTGAAGCCCGGCATGTTTGGCGCCGCCACGGTGCTGGCTGAGCTTGCGGCCGATGGCTCGCTGAGCCGACCTTCGCTGGATGGGCAGTACGCCTGCCCGATGCACCCGCTGCAGTGGTCTGACGGAGCGGGTGAGTTCTGCCGCATTTGCGGCATGGCGCTGAAGCGTCGCAGGCACCAGGCGGGCAAGCTGCCGGCGCCGGCATGGTCGATCCCGCGTGAGGCCGTGCTCAGCACTGGGCGGCGCCACCTCGTCTACGTCGAGTGGTGGGCCGGCCGCAACCCGGACGGCAGCGTGGCCCACGACCATGACGGCCGCGCGCAGCGGCTGGAAAGGCCGGAATACCAGGGATTTGAAGTCCAGCTGGGGCCGCTGTGCGCGGAGTACCACGAGATGCCCGGCGGCGAGTTGCATCGGGGCGGCGAGTTCTACCCCGTGCTTTCAGGATTGCCGACAGGCGTGCGTATTGTGACGAACGGGCAATTCCTGATTGACAGCCAGCAGGAACTTGCGGGCAAACCGTCGCTGTTCCGCCCGCAAGGCGGTTCGTCCGCGGCGTCACACAGCGGCCACTAGCGTTGGGATCGTGAATGATCGGCAAGCTGATTGACCTTTGCCTGCGCATGAAGTTCCTGGTGCTGGTCGCCACGGCCGGTGTCGTCGTGTTCGGGTTTCAGGCGCTGTTGGACAATCCGAAAGACGCGATCCCCGACATCAGCCTGAACCAGGTCATCGTCTCGACCGAATGGATGGGCCGCAGCCCGCAGGATGTCGAAGACCAGGTGACGTACCCATTGGCGAGCGCGTTGCAGGCTGTTCCGCGGGTGGAAGACGTGCGCACGATGTCTGGGTTCGGCATGTCGCGCGTGTACCTGATTTTCGAAGATGGCGTCGACATCTACTGGGCGCGCGCGCGGGTTCTCGAGCGCATGGCCGTCGCGCAGGCCGGCCTGCCGGAGGGCGTAACGCCGACGCTTGGGCCGGATGCGACGGCGCTGGGTCAAGTCTACATGTACACCGTTGACGGCCCTTACGACCTGGCTGAACTTCGCACACTGCAGGACTACACGCTGCGCTACGCGTTGTTGCAGGTCGATGGCGTCGCCGAAGTGGCGAGCATCGGCGGTTTCGTGCGCGAGTACCAGGTCGAAGTTGACCCGGAGCGCCTGCGCGCCCACGACGTGATGCTGGATGAAGTTGTAGCGGCACTGAAAAACTCGAACCTCGATGTCGGCGCAAAGGCGGTTGAGAACCGCGGCTCAGAGTTCCTGGTCCGCGGCGTCGGTTTCGTCAAGTCGCTGTCCGATCTTGAACAGACCGTGGTCAAGAACACCGGCCACGTGCCTGTCCGCCTGTCCGACGTTGCGCGCGTGCAAATGGGGCCCGAGTTCAGGCGCGGAGCCCTGGCCGACGGACACAACGAGCGCGTAGGCGGCATCGTCACGATCCGGTTCGGCTCGAACCCGCAGGAAGTCATCGGCCGCGTGAAAACCGAGATTGCACGGCTTCAGCCGACGCTGCCGAAAGGCGTGACGATCCAGCCGTTCTACGACCGCACGGAGTTGATCGAGGAAACGCTGGACACGCTGCGTGACACGCTGGTCGAGGAGATCATCGTTACGGCGTTGATCATCCTGATCTTTCTGCTGCATGTGCGCAGCGCATTGATCGTGGCCAGCACTTTCCCGCTGGCCATGCTGCTGGGCTTCATCGGCATGCGGGTGTTCGGGGTATCCAGCAACATCATGAGCCTGGGCGGCATCGCCATCGCGATTGGCGACATTGCTGACATGGCGATCATCATGACCGAGACGATCTACATCGGGCTGCTGGATGACAAAGGAAAATCCCCGCGTCTCGAGGTCGTCAGCAGGTCGGCCCGGGAAGTCGGCGGCGCCATCTTCACCAGTGTGGCGACCACGGTGATCAGTTTCGTGCCGGTGTTTGCGCTGACCGGCCAGAGCTACAAGTTGTTCTCGCCGATGGCCTGGACCAAGACGCTGACGCTTTCGGCTTCACTGGTGCTGGCGATCTGCCTGGTGCCCGTCCTGTGCTACATGTTCATCGGCGGGCGAAAGGCACGCGAGTTGTCGCCGCGCCAGCGCCGCTTCGGCTCAACGCTCAAGTGGGTAGGCGCGCTTGGCATGGCTTCGTTGCTGGCGTGGATTGTCATACGGGCCGACGTCTACATCGAAACCTGGCTGGGGCTGAGTTCCGTGTTCGTCGCGTTGCCGGTGTTCCTGCTGACCGCGCTAAGCGTGCTGCGCATCTGGAACGAGCCGCTTACGCCGATCGAATCCAACCCCGTGGCCCGCGCGCTGGTCGGTGTTTATCGGCCGACGCTGCGTCACTTCTTGAAGCGCAGCCGCGTGCTGTATCTGATCAGCGGGCTGGGGTTGCTGTTCGGCGCAATGGCCGCATTCGGGGCATCCACGATCCTGTGGCCGGTGAAGGCCCCAATTGCGGCGCTGGGTGGTGAGCCCGACCGCATTCGCCCGATTGCCGCGTTGCAGGAGCACTACCCCGGTTTCGGCCAGGAGTTCATGCCTCCGCTGGACGAAGGCACGCTGCTGTTCATGCCTTCGCTGCTGTCGCAGGCGTCGCTATCTGAAACCCTGCGCGTGATGGAATGGCAGACGCAGCAGATCATGACGGTGCCCGAGGTCGAGTATGCCATCGGCAAGCTCGGCCGCGCCGAAACCGCGCTGGACCCCGCACCCATCGGCATGATCGAGACTGTCGTGCTCCTCAAGCCCAAGGACCAATGGCGGCCCGGCATGGACAGGCAGAAACTGATCGCCGAGCTGCGCCGCGTCACCGGCCTCAAGGGTGCCGCTCCCAGCTGGCTGCAGCCGATCCAGACCCGCGTCGTAATGCTTTCCAGCGGCATCCGCTCGCAGATCGGACTCGAGATTGTGGGCGATGACGCCAACCAGCTCGCCGAACTGGCGCTGGCGCTTGAGCCGATCGTCAAGAGCGTCGAAGGTGCCGGCGACGTCGTGGCCATGCGCACCGGCGGCAAACCTTATGTCGAATACAGGCTCCGGCGCGACCGCATGCAGCACTACGGCCTGACGGTCATGATGGTGCAGGACACGATCGAGGTTGCGCTGGGTGGCATGTCCCTGACCCGGACAGTCGAGGGCCGCGAGCGCTACCCCGTGCGATTGCGCTATGAGCGCGACCTGCGCGATCGCCTGGAGGACCTTGAGCGCATCCTGATCGCGACGTCGTCTGGCGCGCAGGTTCCGATCACAGAAGTTGCGGACATCGAGTACGTGATCGGCCCATCCGAGATCCGCGGCGCCAACGGCAGGCTCACGGGCTACGTCACGTTCAATACTGTCGGCATCGACGAGACCCGGCTGATCGGCCGCGTCGAGGAACGTCTGAAGCAGGCGATCGACGACAAGGAAGTCGACTGGCCGGCCGGCTACACCTTCAACTGGGTGGGCCAGTACCAGGAGCAGCAGCGCACCAACCAGCGCCTGTTGTTCATCGTGCCGATCATTCTCGTCATCATTCTGCTGATCCTGTACCTGCACTTCCGCAAGTGGTCGTACACGCTGATCGTCTTCTCAGGCCTGCCCATAAACCTCGCCGGCGGAGCACTGATGGTGCGCTACTGGCCCTGGGTACAGAGCCTGTTCACCGGCGAGGTGCAGGGGCCGCCGATTTACATCACGGTGGCGGTTATTGTCGGATTCCTGGTCCTTGCTGGCGTGGCCTTGAACGATGGCGTCGTGATCGGCACCTACATCGACCAGCTTCGCACGCGTAAACCACCGAAGACCATCCAGGACGTGCGTGACGTGGTCATGGATGCGGGCACACGACGCATACGCCCGGCCTTTATGACCGTGCTTACCAGCATCATCGGCCTGCTGCCGATTCTGTGGGCCACCGGTCGCGGCAGTGACGTCATGCAGCCGATGGCGCTGCCGATCTTCGGCGGGATGGTGATCAACCTGATTTCGATGTTCATGGTGCCGGTGATGATGAGCCGCTGGATCGAGTTCCGGCTGCGCGCCGAACTTAAGCCCGGCGCAAAGGGGAAGTAGGCCTGCCGAGGCGCTCCTGCGCGACTTGCATCGACAGTGGCGATGAGAAGCGAGTAGCGGGGAAGGCCGCCGAACGCCCGGCACGGCTGGAAAAGCCGCGAAAGTTCAGACTGCAGGCCAGGGCCGTGGCAAGAATGGGTGCAAGATTGGTGACGGTTTCTGGTGACTCAGGGGTTTCGTGAAAAAGACAAGCCGCCCGGACTCGGCTGAAAGCCTTACTCCAGGCGGCCTAGCGGTTGGTAGCGGGGGCTGGACTCGAACCAGCGACCTCACGGTTATGAGTTCTCGAACTATCTTTTGACATCCGCCACCGACCGACCTAATCTGCCGCCGATGCTATGAAATGCGCTGTTGTAGCCGGAGTAGCGGTAATGTGCCAAGTCAGGGCGGCAGGGCGATTCTCGCGCTAGAACGACTTCTTGGGGGACACTACGGGGGACACGGCTTGACACGTCAAGTGCACCCTGGAAGGGCGTCAGATGGCTAGGAAACGGGATCGCAGGACCCACACCCAGCACCGCGGGGTCAAGCTGAAACAGATCAAGCGGACGGGAACTTGGGTTGCCAGGTTTGTTGACCCACGAACCGGACGGGAAACTCAGGTCAGCCTGAACCGCTTGGGCAAGTCCAATCCCAAGGAGCGGAAAGACTGGTGCATCGATAAGGCGCAGGAGATTGCCGCCTACCGCGCCGCCAAGCTGACCGGAAAGACCGTCGAGACCAAGACGCCGATCAAGCAGGCGTTTGATACGACGTTCGACATCGGCCAGAAGAAGTGGCGTACGAACACGATCGCCGTCTATGACCGGGCACGAAACCTGTTTGAGGAATGGTGCAAGGGCGAAGGCATCAAGCACATCGAGGCCGTCAAGCCCATCCACCTGACCCAGTTTCACGACGCCCTGCTTTCGCAGGAGAAACTTCAGCCCAAGCGGGGCAAGGGGGAGAGGTTCAAGCGGGAATCCAAAGGCAAAGCGAGGTCACCCAGGACGATCAACACCATCCTGAACAGCACGAGGAGCCTGCTGAACATGATGCGCCGGCGGGACCTGCTGCCCGAGCTGAGCAGCGATGCCATCTTCGACCGGCTGGCATACCTTCCCGAAGACAGGTCGCTGCCCGAGTTTCTAAACACTGGCCAGATCAAGGCGTTGCTGGAGGCGGCCGACCGGCATGATGCCAAGCTGACCGACGGGCAGGGCCACTACCATTACGCCATCGCACCGTTCATTCGCGTCGTCTTGTTGACCGGCCTGAGACTGGCTGAGGCGCTGTCCCTGCGCTGGCGAGACGTGGATTTTGACGAGTGGGTCATCCGGTTACCGGAAAGCGCAGGAAAGGGTGGTCGCGGTCGCCTAATCACCTTGAAGGAGAGCCCGTCGGTACACGCGCTGCTTAGCGCCCGGAAAGCAGCAGCAGCCGAGCATGATCCATTCGTGTTCAGCCGCACGATCATCAAGAACAACAGGCTCCGGCATGACGCCCTGTCGAGGGAGACGGCCGAGAGCTGCAGGAAGAGGATAGGCACGAAGTTCAAGTTCCCGTTCAGCTGGCACACGCTGCGGAGGACGTGCGCTACGTTCCTTGTGTGCGCGCCAGGCATCTACGGCGCCGCCAGTGCATTCCTAGCCGCCCGGCGTTTAGGCCATAGCGTCACGGTCAGTGAACGGCTGTACGCCGGACAACTGACCAACATCCCGCCTGAATGCCGGACGTTGGAGCAGGCCATGCAGATAGCCGCCAAGCCAAAGCCCATCGACACCACGACGACCGACATATTCGTGAATGATTGACGGCAGCGAGGCAGGGCGTAAACTTGGACGAAAAGAGGGTGCCCTTCGGGGCGTCCTTTGTGAGGAGCGGGCTTCCTGTGTGGGAGGCCCGTTCGCATTACCGGCCAAGTGTCTAATGGTCTGAGGTCCCAACTCTAAGTACCCACAGGGTCAGCCTTTACGACGGCTATGAACCTAGAGGACACGCCACCAAATCCCAACGAGAAATGTGGGTTTGCGGGCGTGAACCTAGAGGACA